>DATGEI010000074.1:0-25091 GCA_035310365.1 Candidatus Acidiferrum sp. | reverse complement strand
ACCTCGTGATACAGCCGCTGCAAATCCACTTGCTGGACCTGTTCCCGCGAAGCCGCATGCTCCGCCCCGCCCAGAATCACCGCCAGGCACGCAAACGCAACCGTAAATAGGGCCAGCCGTCGCACGAGTGCATTCTTTCGTCCTCCCCCGTGCGTGCGAATGGTACTCGCGGCTATTTATCGTACAGGTGCAGTTGTCATAGCGTCCACCGTCCTTCGACCAGCTCGGTACGGCTCGCACTTTTCTTCATATTTTTCTAGCCGGGGCCGCCATAATCTCGGTCAAAGCCCGCCGCGTTTGGGACGCGAGATAGGAATGCCCATTACGTTATATTACGCATTGATTTTAAAGGCTTTAACGGCGATCTCGCGCAACGCGGAGAAAATTCAGTTAAGCGCTTAGAAAGCACTTGATTAGCTAAACTGGGCGCGGTATGCTATGCAAATCGGAGGGATCACTATGACTAGGAAAAATGACGTAAATAAGTTTCTAGCGCCTCGATACAAGGCATTGGAACTTGCCGAGGCTGCCTTAGCTAACCCTGAAGCACTCGCCATCCTCCAAGAGTACTTCGAAGCTAAAGCGCAACACAACGCGACGTTGCCAGCAGTTCAAGCGAAAAGCGAACAAAATGGAAAGAAGGGTTTTTTTGCTAAGAATATCCGCTCTACATGCGAAGCATTTGGCTCACAGGAATTTACAGTAAAGGATGTAATCTCTGCCTACGAAAGCCGAGGCTATATCTTCAACGCGGCAGACAAAATAATCGCAGCAAATACAGTGCTTCGTCGGTTTGTTCAAAAGAAAATCCTGCTTTTGATTTACAAGGGTGGCGGTCAACAGCCCTCGCGCTATAAATACAACCACATTCAACGATTCCCAAGGGAGAAAGGAAATGGTGCTACGGATGAAAAGAATACCGTGGGCTCTGAGTTGCGTCTGCACTGACCCGCGCTCAGAGTTCAAAAAGTAAAACGCACTCTGGAAGTACCTTCGCGAGGTGCCCAGAGTGCGCCGTGGTGTGGTGCTGACCCGTCCGATAACGGCTTGCGACGGCATCGGATTTAGTAACAACCGAACGGCGGATGCGTGCCAGAGCGGTTTATCGGGCCTGACTTACAATCTGTGCAACGTGCTACCAACACGTTCGGGGGTTCGAATCCCCCCGCATCCGCCATAATATCACGACGAAAAGACGAAAGTGCAAAAAGACAAGTTCGACGCTACATCATTAGCAGTGAAATGCAATCCGCGTCCGCCATTCGAATCCCTCACCCTCAGTACAGCTTTTCCTGCCCTCACGTTCCGCTGCACTTCTTTCCCCTTGCGCTCCCTCCATTTCCCGCCCAAACTTTTACGTGAAAGACGCGGCGCAATCCAAATTCGCCGCAACTTAAAATTCTTTCTCGGGTGAGGCGATTCGCGCGGTTGTTTCCGTGCCGGTCGGGAGGGTCCTTATCTTCATAAGGAGATCTCCATGTCCGTTCGTACCCAGGTTCCATCTATTCCGTCATCCGATTCCGCCGAATCGGAATCGCAAATCGCAAACAACCGGCGCCCACCTCGCTGCACCTTCTCTACTTCCGACAATCGTCGCTGCACCATGTTTCGCCACGACTCTCATCCCTCCTTCTGCCTCTTCCACGCGCGCCAGGAACGCATCCTCCTCGAAGCCGAAGCGAAGCATCGGGCAGTCGCCTCCGTCTCCGCCGAATTCCACGCCGGCTCCAATGACAACCGCGCTCTGTCGCGTCTACTCTTTCTCCTCATCGAAGGCCGCATTTCCAGCAAGAACGCTGCAAGGCTCGCCCAGTTGGCAGCGGAGCGCTAATCCGTGTCAATCCAGGTCCGAAATCTCGACAATCGACACAGAGCACCCTCCCTTCGCCAGTCTTCGACGCCTAAACCCTCTATAATCTGCAGTTACAAAATGGTAGGGGGGGTGTATGCACCCCCCTTCGACCGCCTGTTTGCTCCCCACCCTTCACTCGCCTCTCGCCACTTTCCTTCCGCGTGTGTCACAATGCCTTTATGGCCCCTGAGATTCGCAACATCCAGCGCCACGTTCTTCCCAACGGTCTCGTTGTCATCACCGAGCCGATGTCCCACGTCCGTTCCGTTTCCGTCGGCGTCTGGATTCGCAACGGCTCACGCCGCGAAATCCCCCCGGAAAACGGTCTCGCTCATTTCATCGAACACATGGTCTTCAAGGGCACGAAGAGGCGCTCCGCCGAAGCCATCGCCCGCGAAATGGATTCCATCGGCGGCATGCTCGACGCCTTCACCTCAAAAGAACAAATCTGTTTCAACGCCAAAGTTCTCGACCAGAATCTTCCCATCGCCTTCGACATCATCAGCGATCTCTGCCTCCATCCGCGCTTCGATTCCGCGGACGTCAAAAACGAACAGCAGGTTGTCCTCGAAGAAATCAAAATGGACATGGACAATCCCGAATATCTCCTCCACGAAACCTTTACCCGCGGCTTCTGGCCCGAACATCCCCTCGGCCGTCCGATTCTCGGCACGCCTGAAACCGTCGAAAAATTTTCCCCGAAAGTTTTGCGCAATCGCTTCGAGGAATGGTTCGCGCCCGATCACCTTCTCGTCACCGCCGCCGGCAACGTCACCCACGACCAGGTCACCGATCTCGTCGAACAACAGTTCGGTCATCTCAAGCCCAGCGGCGGTCTCGAAGATCACGTTGCGCCGGAAACCAGCGCGCCCATTCAAGTCGACCGCAAACCCGATCTCAAACAGGTTCACCTCTGTCTCGGCGTTCCTTCGCTTCCCATCGCGCACGACCGCCGCTTCGTCGTCGCCGTTCTCAACAATCTTCTTGGCGGCGGCATGTCTTCGCGTCTTTTCCAGAATATTCGCGAAAAGCGCGGCCTCGCCTACGCCGTCTTCAGCGAAGTCACTCCATACTCCGACGCCGGCATGTTCACCGTCTACGCCGGCTGCGCCAAGGAAACCATCGGCCAGGTCGTCGATCTCACCGTCGCCGAATTTCGCGCCCTCAAGGAATCCCTTGTCGCCGAAGAAGAACTCCTTCGCGCCAAAAATCACCTCAAGGGTTCGCTCATGCTTTCCCTCGAATCCACCAGCTCCCGCATGTCCAATCTCGCTCGCCAGGAACTCTATTTCGGACGCTTCTTCACCCTCGACGAAATTCTCGCCTCCATCGAATCCGTCACCCGCGAAGACGTCCAGTCCCTCGCCCAGGAATTTTTCCGTCCCGAACAGATTTCCGCCACCGTCCTCGGCCCCCTCAACGGCTTCTCCCTCGACCGCGACCGCTTGTCTTGCTGACGACTCGCTTGTTGACGCTCTAACTTCGCTCTGCCATCATTCTGAAATTAGTTTTTCCGTTTCTCGGGGGATTTCAATCGGCCTTCGCGTTTCCATTCTGGCCTCCGGCAGCTCCGGCAACATCACGTTGCTCGAGACCGGGCGCACCCGGCTCCTCGTGGACGCCGGCCTCGGCAAACGCGAAACCCTCGCCCGCCTCGCCGCCGTCGAACGGTCCGTCGACCACCTCGACGGCATTCTCATCACTCACGAACATTCCGACCACTGCAGCGGCCTCCCGCAAATGCTCGGCCTCTGGAAAGCTCCTCTCTACGTCACCGAGCCCACGCTCGACGCCATGAACAAAACTTTGCCGGACACTTTTGGCAAACGATTGAATGCCGTTGAGAAAATTCAAGCGGGCCAAAAATTCACGATCGGCGATATCGACGTCCATGCCTTCGCGATTCCGCACGACGCCGCCGATCCCATCGGATTCACGTTCAAGGCCTGCGGCGCGAAGTTCGCCCTCGTTACCGATTTGGGTTATTTGCCGGAACTCGTGAAAGTCCATCTCCGCGACGCCGATTGTCTCGTCCTCGAATCCAATCACGATCTCGACATGTTGAAGGTCGGTCCGTATCCGTGGGTCGTGAAGCAGCGCGTCCTCTCCCGCACCGGCCACCTCTCCAATTTGGCCGTCAGCGAATATCTTTCCGATCCGGAAGGATTTGACGCCCGCGCGCGCTACCTCATCCTCGCGCACATTTCCCAGGAAAATAATCATCCGGAAGTCGTGCGGCTCTCCGCGGAACAAGCGCTCGAAAAGCGCCCCGCCGAGTGCGCCTTCCGCGGCGAACTCCTGCTCGCGTCGCAAGACGCTCCGCTGCGGCCGCTTGAACTTTAGTTTTTATCGGGAGAGTATTTTTTCAAAAAAATCCAGCGCGCGCGGATCGTTCGATTGTCCCAGCCAGAACATCGCTTGCTTCCGCACTTCCGGATTCTTGTTGTTCTGCGCCACTTGAATCAATTTCGCAACGCCTTCGCCTTCCGGCATCTGCGTCAGCGCAAACACCGCCTTCTTTTTTACTTCGGTGTCCGGATCGTTCTCGATCGCGCCGGCAATCGCGCCAGCCGCTTTTTGCCCGGCCTTCTGCGCCAGCCAGAAAAGCGCCTGCCCGCGTACGTGCGTGCTCTCGTCTTCCCGCGCCATGCGAATCATCTCGTCGATGGCGCCGGGCTCCCGGTTCAGCGAAAGCGCAAACGCAATCTGCGCGCGCACTTCGGCGCTCTTTTCGGATTTCGCGAGCAGCTTCAGCGTCTGGAATCCGGATGCGCCGCGCGCTTCGCCGAGCCAGAAAACGGTTTGTTTGCGCAGCGATTCGGGCTGGGAAGACGCGACGAAGGAATTCATCGCCTTGTCCGCGCTTGCGTCGGCGTGCATGGCGATGGCGGCGAGCGCGCCTTGCGGCACGCGCTCCCCGCGTGCGTCGCGAAGGTCTTGTTCAGTTACCAATGAAGTAAGGTATGCAATGCTACTTGGCGGGTTCACGCCGGTGAGGAAGGTGAAATGCAAATTGCCGGCGTCGATTTTGCAGCCTTCGGAGACGATGCGAATCCGCGAGAGTTTTCCTTCGGCGGCGCGGTAGAGGACGAAAATGTTGCGCGGGCCTTCGAGTTTTGTTTCACGCGAGCCGGAAGTGAAATTTTCTCCGTGCTTGTTGTCTTCAAGGTGGCAGGGGCCGCAATCGCGGTAGCCGTTCGAATCGCCGTTGCCGCCGCAGCAGATTGTTTTTTCGCCGTCGATGGCGGGAACGGCGTAACCGAGCCATTCGGGCGACGTGGAAGATTTGGCCCAGCCGTCGAGTTCGGCGGAGAGATCGCCGGAAAGCGCGCGTGTTGCGACTTTTGCGTTTTCGAACGAAGGAATGCCTTCCGATTGCCGCGGGTTTTGCGCGGATTGCGAATGGCGGAGTTCGGCGCCGAGCGCGACGAAAGTGGATTCGCCGCGGGCGTGGCGGGAAAGGAGGAAGAAGAGTCCGGTTGCAATCATGGCGAGGGAGAGAAACTTGCGGGGCAAATCGTTTTGCATTTTCATGACGTTTCTCCTTTGCGCGAAAATTACTTTTCCAGAATTTCCATGAGGTAGTCGTTGCCTTCCTTGGAGCCCATGAGAGAAAGTTTTTGCACGGCTTCTTTTTTCAGCGAGGGGTCTTTCTCGGATTTGGCGATGGCGACGAGCGCTTTGGCGTTGCCGGAGATGAAGTAAGCGTTGAGAACTTCATCCTTGAGGCCGCGATCGGTTTCTTTTGCGTAGACGGATTGCAGAAGATCGCTGTGTCCCATGAGGCCGAGGTTGCGAATGGCCGTGCGGCGAAGTTCGACGTCCTTCTCGTTGAGCGCGGCCTGCTCCATGCGCGTTGAATCGCCGGAGAGGAAAAATGCCTGGAGAATCTCGCGCTTCAGGTCCGTGGACGTTTCCGCTTTATACAGCTGATCGAGCTCGGAAGTGCCGCCGGTGAGACCGAGAGTGCGAATGGCTTCACGGCGAAGGGATTCATTTTTTTCGTTTTTCGCCGCGGCGAAAAGGCTGGCCTTATCGCCGGAGAGCAAATAGCTTTTAATGACCTGACGGCGCACGGATTCGTCGCTGCTGGAGGAATAGACGTCCGCGAGCAGCTTGTGGGATTTGTCTCCACCGAACATGCTGAGGTATTCGATGGCTTTGCGTTGCAGTTCCGGATTCGACTGTCCACGGGCGATATTGGCCAAAATGTCCAATGCCTCTGGCCGGCCGCTCTGCGCCAGAATAAAGAGGAGTTTCGCTTTGTCTTTCACCGGCGCGGGGCCATTCAGTTTTTTCCCGATCAAGGGAATGGCGCGGTCGGGCGAACTGTTCATCAAGCCCTGCAGGGCGAGGTTGTAGAGTTCCGCGTCGCCGTGTTCTTCCGGTTTGACGGCTCCGCCAACGGACTGGCGGACTTCGATTTCGAGGGCTTCGGCGTCTTTCTTCCAGCGGGATTGCGGATACTTTGCCTTGACATCGGCGATGGTGGCGAGCGCGGCGGATTTTTTGCCGAGGCGATTTTCGGCGTAGGCCTTCCAGTAGAGGGCGGCATCGGTCTGCGGACCATTCAGGCTGGCCAGTTCGGTGAATTTATCGAGCGCTTTTTCGTAATGATCGTCGTCGAGGGCTTCGCGGCCGTCGTCGTAGAGTTCCTGCTGACGGTCGAGTTTTTCCTGTTCGCGTTCGCGCGCTTCCTGCTGGCGCTCGCGCTTTTCGTCCTGCCGTTCCTGTTCGCGCTCGCGGCGTTCCTGTTCTTTTTCCTGCTGTTGTTCGCGGGCTTCGTCGGCCTTCTCCTGTGCCTCGGCGGATTGTGCGTCCGCTTCTGGCGCCTGGAAATGCGCGGAGCGAGCGCCGGCGGACGAAGGGAGAATCAACAGGCTGAGGGTGAGACCTGCGATCAAGGTGCGTTTGAAAAGCTTCGATACTCGCGGATAGACCTCGGTACTTTTGAAGTTGGCGCAGCCAAGAGCGGCTACGCTACCGGAATCGAATGAGTGAGAGATGATCATGCTCTGTTACCTTCCTTACTTTTTGTCTGGGAAATGTTTGGCCGCGGGGATGCCGGCGTTTTTGGATTTTTCTGTTGCGGTTGTTGCGCAGGCTGCTTTGCGGGATTGGAGCGGTCCCGCAAGCCCTGCTGGACCACGCGAACTTTGAAAAGAATGCCGCGCGACTCGAGCTTTTTTTGCATGGCGTCAAAACGAGCTTGCGTGACCTGCTCGGGACTGTTGGCGACGTCGAGGAGGACGCGTTCGAGTTCGTCGAGTGTGCTGGCCATCGCCTGGTCGCCTTCCTGGAGAGCGGTTTGCCGGTAGAGCCGGTTTTCTTCGAGCAAATCTTCGGCACGGCGCTGCTCGGTTGAGATATTGACGAGTTTTCCCGAGGCGGAGTTAGGCTGCGCGTGGGAAAGTTCGACGAGAAACATTTCGGATTTGTTCAAATGATTGCCGACGGCGACGACGAGAACGCGTTCGCGAACTTTGGCGGTGTCGGCGGATTCGAAGGGCGGAAGCGGTTTTGACCATCGACCGGCGACGTACGCCGCGACGATGATGGCGGCGAGCGCGCCGACGGCGACGAGGCGGCGCGGAGCAAATAAATTCGCCCACCAACGAGGCTGCTTTTCCGGCAAGCGCGGAGAGATGGCGGCCCAAACGCGCTGGCCGTAATTTTCGCCGGGATCGGGAACGGGCAGGGAATCCATGGCGGCGAAGACGGCTTCGATTTTTTCGAGGGCGGCGCGGCATTCGGCGCAGTCATTGAGATGTACGGATAGGTCGCGCCAATCGGGAGATTGGCGTTCCCGGGAGTCGTGATATGCGATCAATTCTTGTTCCTTCGGGTGCGTCATTTTGCTATTCCATCCCCATGGCTTTGGCCGATTGGCGGCCTTCGGCGAACGGCTCGAGCGCTGTGCGCAGCTTTTGCACGGCGCGGAAAACGGTGTTTTTTGCGGCGGTGGTGCTGGATTTGAGGACCGTGGCGATTTCTTCGATGCCGCAACCGTCCCAGTGGCGCATGACGATGGCGGTGCGTTCGGCAGGGGTAAGTTCCTTGAGCGCTTGTTGCATGCGAAGGGCGAGCTGGCTGCTGCCGGCGAGCCGTTCGGGCGAGGGAGCGGAATCTTTGATCTGCGCGAGCGGATCGATTTCGGCGCCTTCTTCGGATTCGCGAGAAGGAGGTTCGCGGCGGGCGTCTTCGACTTTGCGCTGGCGAAGGCGATCGATGGCGTAGTTTGCGGCGATGCGATAGACCCAGGTGCCGAAATTGGCTTGCCCCGCGAACTGTTTGAGTTTTTGATAGGCGCGCAAAAATGCCTCCTGAACGATTTCCTCCGCGTCGTGAGAATTGCCGGCCATGCGATAAGCGAGGCGATAGACGTTGCGGCTGTGACGCTCGACGAGAATGCGATAGGCGTCGCGATCGCCGGCGAGGGTGCGCTCGACCGCGACTGCGTCGGGGACTAGGGCAGAGTCGACGCTAGCGTTCATCTGAGACATTAGACAGGATTTGGCCTTTGCGGTTAGGAGGCATCCGGCTTATTCAAGCAAAGATACACTGGAAATAAGTGACGTAAAACCAGCAAGATAGCGGTGTAGGTCTGCGATGGGAATTCGCGCGAGTCGCTGTGCAAGGGGAGGATGGGCATGTCCGTTGCATGGTACATCGTCTTGGAAAAACGAATTGCGGTTTTCGATGCTTTTGTGAATGGCAAAGCACTCGCTAGGGCTGCTGAGAAATTGGACTACGTTGCCAAACAACACTCTGTGCGTCCGCTCATGAGTTTCTTCAGTTCGTCTCGCGAGCAGTTGTTGGCGTTTACAGGCAGCGAGGGTGTCGAAACCGGCACCGAGATCGCGGAGACTTGGTTTGTCGCCGAGGAAGGACTACAGACGGTAAATCTTCTGCTGGAGAAGATGGAAGGGGATTCCGCTGGCGAAGCTGTGCGAAAAGATCTTCTGGATTTTCGAAGGGTTTTGGAAACTGCGAAACAGCACGGAGCGCGATGGCATTTAGCAATCGATTTTTGAGAATGTTGGAATTTCCTGGTCCCGGTACCACTGCCTTCGGTGTTGCACCGCAAAAGCTGCGTCGAGCCGCCGCACTCAAAATAAGTTTACGGCGCATTGTCAGCGCGCGAGGTTGGGAGTAGTCTCTGGTCAAGAAATGGGATGCGTTGGCGATTGTGATGTAAGTGCGCCCACCTCGGAGGGTGGCCGCTACAACGTGAGCCGGGATGGGGAAGACGGAGACGCACGCTGAAGCGTACGCTACACGCAGCGGATTAGGAGATGTCCCGTGGCACTTTCCAACAAGGCGCTGGTGAAGAAATTTTATGAGGAAGTTTGGAACGAGCGGAAGATGAAAGTCGTGGATGCGTTTTTGTCGCCGAGCCATGCGCTGGTGGATCCGAATGCGGCGGATTCGTTGACGGGGCCGGAAGCGTACAAGGCGGTGGTGAGCCGGTTCATGCGGGCGTTTTCGAATTTGAAATTTGAAGTGCAGGACATGGTTTGCGAGAACGACAAAGTGGTGGCGTCGTGGGTGATTTCGGGAGTGCATACGGGGGAGTACAACGGGCTGGAGCCGACGAATAAGAAGATTTCGGTGGAAGGGATTTCGATTCATCAGATTGCGAATGGAAAAATTATGGATACGTACAGCGTGTGGGACACGCTGGGATTGTTGAAGAAAGTGGGCGGAGTGGTGACGGTGCGGAAGGCGACGGTGGCGGGAAAGGCGCGGGGGAACTAGATAGACCGGTCGGTCAAACACGAGGGTCAGTTTGAATTTTCGACTTAGTTTGTCACGAGCAAGAAAATTCAAACTGACCGACCCAGGAAGGTGGCAGGAAGGCGCGAGGGAGCAGGAGAATTTCGCAGATCAGATGGCATGGCGTTCAAGACTTTCTTCAGGGGCTAAAAAGCCCCTTGCTAGCTTGCGTTTACGTTGTGGCTAAAGCCCCGACCTCCTAAAAGAGCGAATATGCGGCGCCGCTGAGGAGCGTACATGCGGACGCGCTGCGGCGAAATGCCGTATGATTAGAAGAGATTTGCGAATGCGGCGGTCTGTTTGAATTTTGATCTTGTTGTGTCACGAACAAAGAAAATTCAAACTGCCCCGCTGCCGCAGAGGAGAGCGAGTTGATTTCACGGTATACGCGCGAGGAGATGGGGCGGGTGTGGAGTGACGCGAACAAGTATGCGCGCTGGCTGGACGTGGAGCTGGCGGCGACGGAAACGCTGGCGGAAGCGGGACAAGTGCCGCGCGAGGCGGCGGCGACGATTCGCGCGAAGGCGAAAGTGGATGCGGCGCGAGTGAATGAGATTGAAGCGCGCGTGAAGCACGACGTGATTGCGTTCACGATGGCGGTGGGCGAATCGATTGGGGATGCGGAGACGGCGCGGTGGCTGCACTACGGAATGACGTCGAACGACGTGGTGGATACGGCGCAATCGCTGCTGGTGCGCGATGCTTCGCGATTGATTGAAGCGGCGCTGGCGAAATTTTCCGGCGTGCTGGAGAAACGGGCGCAGGAGTTCCGGCATACACCGCAGATTGGGCGGACGCATGGCGTGCATGCGGAGCCGATTACGTTTGGGCTGAAGATGGCGAATTGGTACGCGGAGAATCAGCGGAACATTGAAAGATTTGAAGATGCGGCGGCACAGATGCGCGTGGGAAAGATTTCGGGCGCGGTGGGGAATGCGTCGCACCTGGGGCCGGAGATTGAAGAGCGAATTTGCCAGCGGCTGGGACTGGATGTGGCGCCGGTGGCGTCGCAAGTGATTCAACGGGACCGGCATGCGCATTATGTGAGCACGCTGGCGCTGATTGCGGCGACGCTGGAAAAAATTGCGCTGGAGATACGGCACTTGCAGCGGACGGAAGTGCGCGAAGCGGAAGAGCCGTTTGGCGGGGAGCAGCGAGGAAGTTCAGCGATGCCGCACAAGCGGAATCCGGTGACGTGCGAGCAGATTTGCGGGCTGGCGCGGCTGGTGCGGTCGAACACGATTGCGGCGTTTGAAAATATTGCGTTGTGGCACGAGCGGGATATTTCGCACAGTTCGGTGGAGCGGGTGATTTTGCCGGACTCGACGATTCTGGTGGACTACATGCTGGCGAAGATGACCGCGATTGTGGCGGAGATGCGGGTGTTTCCGGAGCGGATGAAGAAGAATCTGGATGCGACGCAGGGGCTGGTGTTTTCCGGGCAATTGCTGCAGGACCTGGTGGAAAAGGGAATGCCGCGGGACGAGGCTTATAAGACGGTGCAGGAAAATGCGATGGCGGCTTGGGAAAGCGATACGAGTTTTCGGGAACGCGTGGGACGCGATGCGCGGATTACGAAATATCTGGATGGGAAGGCGCTGGAGCATACGTTTGAATTGAAGAGGCAGCTGCGGTTTGTGGATGCGATTTTTGCGCGGGTGTTTGGGGAGAAGAGGGCGGCGAAGAAGGCGTGAAGAAGAAGAAAGAAGATTTGCCACAGAGGCACAGAGAGCACGGAGAAAAGACGGAAAGAAAAACGGTTTAACGCAGAGTTCACTGAGGGCGGAGCACAGAGGACGCCGAGAAAAACACGAAGACAAGGAAAACTGGAACCAGAAGTACGGAGTTGGAAACAGGAAAAGGAAATAAGAAACAAGAAGCGCCCCGAGGTGAATCGGGGCGCTTTTGTTTTTGCCTCTTCTGAATTCGGCTGGGACTGAATTCAGCTGCGGAGGCGGAAAATTGGTTGCCGAGAGGGCCGACTCAGAAGTCGGCCCCTACAAAAAACGGCCAAGGCGGAAAGAGAAAGTTTTAAGTTTTAAGTAAAAACAAAAACTGACGAATAGCTCCTTTTTAGAGGCCTTGGTTCCGGTTGACACCGTGTGGCCCGCTTCGGAAAGCGGGCCCTACAACTGCAAAAGCGAAACAAAAACCGAGAGAAACGTGGCGGCGTAATGTCGCCTTTCGAATGATGCTGGCACTGTGCGACCGCAAGCATCATCCGACTGCAAGTACCGGATGGCGGCGCTGTTTCTGCGAAAAGCAAATTCAAAAGAACGGGTCCAAAGCCCCGCCATTACAAAAGCGAAAAGCAAACCGAAAAAGAACGGGTCTGAAGACCCTCCACTACAAAACTCGAGACGACAACCAGCCGAGAGCCACGTTTGCCGAAGCGGAAGCTACTCGACGCGCTGAACGTAGCGGGCTTCGGAAGTGTCGACGCGGATTCTATCACCTTCGTTGACGAAAGGTGGAACGTTTACGACGAGGCCGGTTTCGAGCGTGGCGGGCTTCATGACGGCGCTGGCGGTGGCTTTCTGAAGGGTGGGTTCGGTCTGGACGACTTTGAGGTCCATGGTGTCGGGAAGATCGACGCCGATGGCTTTTTCCTCGAAGAATTCGATTTTGACGATGGTGTTGGGGACGAGGTAGTAGACGGTTTCGCCGAGCTCGGCGGCGGTCATTTGCATCTGCTCGTAGTCTTTGGTGTTCATGAAGTGATATTCGTCGCCCTCGTGATAGAGGTATTCGAATTCGATTTCGTCGAGGATGGCGCGTTCGACGAATTCTTCGGCGCGGAAACGATAATCGATCATGGTGCCGGTGCGGAGGCTTTTGAGGCGGGTTTGCATGGAGCCGCGCTTGTTGCCCGGAGTGCGATGGTCGGTGCTGAAGACGGTGTAGAGTTCTTTTTCGTGATTGATGACCATGCCGGGGCGTAGTTGTGTTGCTTTCAGGTTGCTCATAATCGAAGGAATGCTCTCTGGTTGATTTCGGAAATTCCGGCAGCTGCGGGAAGCGCGGAATCACTCGAGGCGCACGGGACGGAAAAACGAGTCCAGTGCGAATAAACAGTATAAAGGCGGGGATTCGAGATGGTCAATGGAGGCGACGCGATGAAGGCGGGAGGCGGTTTGAATTTTGACCGTTTGTGTCACGATGCGAAAAATTCAAACCGCCCGCCGCCTTAAGCCAGCGAAATATGCCGTGAAGGGACGGTTAGAAGGATCCGCGCTGTGTTGTGGCGGGCATGCCGGAGTAATGGACGTGGGCGAGACGCCAGGCGCCGTCGCGTTTGAAATAGACCTGAGTTTCGCGGCCGTGTGTGGCGAGCGGCGAACCGTCTTTGCGGAATTTTGCGGCGAAATCCCAGTAAAACTCGGCGACGGCGGAATCGCCGGAAACGTCGACGGTGATGTCGTGGGCGGTGAGCTGGCGTTCGGAGAACATTTGGCCGAAAAGTTTTTCGTAGATGTTCTGTTTGATCTGCGCAAAGCCGCGTTCGTGGCCGAGGGGATGAATAAAAGTTGCGGAAGGGGAGTCAAGCCAGACTTCGGCGGCGAGGGTGGTGTCGCACGTATCGATGGAGTGGGTGTACTGGGCGACGAGCGATTTGATCTGGCCGGCGTCGGATGCGGAGGAGGCAGAGCGCGCGGCGGCTTCGGCCATGATTTTTTCGATGGCGTCGGGATCGCGAGGGAGTTTCTCGCTGAGGAATTTTGCGCCGGATTCGGTGATGAGGAAATCGTCTTCGATGCGGACGCCGAGATTTTCTTCGGGAATGTAGATGCCGGGTTCGATGGTGACGACCATGCCGGGCGCGAGCGGTTTGCAGGGTGCGCCGGGGTCGTGGACGTCGAGGCCGATGCCGTGGCCGAGGCCGTGAATGAAATACTGGCCGAGCGGCTTGCCGTGAAGATCTTTTCCGTGCGAATTGATGTAGTTGTAGGCGATGTTGAAGAGGCTGTCTTTTTCGTCGCGGCAAAAAGTGGCGCCGGGCTTGAGGGCGGCGATGGCGGCGTTCTGTGCGCCGAGGACGATCGCGTAAATTTCGCGCTGGCGCGGGGTGAATTTGCCGTTGGCGGGAATGGTGCGGGTGATGTCGGCGGAATAGCCGGAGAATTGAGCGCCGACGTCCATTACGACGATGTCGCCATCCTGAATTTTGCGGTCGAGCCGATCGTAATGGAGAGAGGTGGAATTAGGGCCGGCGCCGACGATGGGCGCGTACCCTTCGGATTCGGAGCCACCCATGGCGTGGACTTCGACCATTTTTGCGCCGACCTGATATTCGAACAGACCGGGACGCATCATTTTCATGGCGGCGAGGTGGGCGTCGAGCGAGAGGTCGATGGCTTTCTGGAGGAAGGCGATTTCGCCGGGGGACTTGATTTGGCGTTCGGCTTCGATTTGGGGGCGGATGTCTTTTAGTTTTGTTTGGGGAGCGGCGAGGGCGAGCCAGTCGGTGACGGCTTTTTCGTGCGGGAAGCCGCCGAGTTCCTTGCGATAGGGAAGGATTGTGTAAAAAACGGGGTAAGGCTTGACGAGATTTTCGACGACGGCGCGCATGTCGGAAAAGGGCTTGACGGCGGCGAAGCCGGTGACGGCGCAAATGTCGGGATCGGTGGGAGATTTACGGACGCCATTCCATTTCTCTTCGGCGGGATTCTTGGGGGGAAGAAAAAGAATTTCGTTCGGACCATCGGCGGAGGAATTGTTTTTGGCGGGGAGGATGATGAGGCCGGCGCCTTCTTCATTGTGGCCGGTGAGATAGTAGAAATCGTATTCCTGGGAAAAAATGGTGGTTTGTGCGACTTCTTCGCGGCCGGTGAAGCCCCAGAGGATGATGGGGCCGTCAACCTGGGCGGCGAGGGCGGCGCGGCGGGCGGAGTAGACGGCGTTGGGTTCGCGGTCGCGGCGCTGCTGGGCGGCGGTAAAAGATGCGGAAGCGAGGAGCACGGCAAGCGCAAGGACTGCACGGATACGACGCGAACGAATCATTCCATCACCTCACTGTGCAAAAATCAGCGACAACGTGAACACTGGATTGTAACCGAAATTGAGCGGGGACCGAAGCGGGCGGAGAGTGCGGGGAGCGGGTCAGTTTGAATTTTGGACCGATTGCGACACGAAAAAGAAAATTCAAACTGACCCACGACCGAGAGCGGCATTGACGGTGGAAGGCGGTGAGAATAGGCTCGAAGCCTCTCCCGGGAATTGCCGAAAGCAACGAGGTGCGAAGATGCGCAGAGCGATGGCTACGTTTGTCGCCGTGCTGGTGTGCGGTTGGGCAGCGCGAGGGCAAGAACGGCATCACCATGAACTGAGTGAAGAAGAAGTGGGGTCGGTGCATTTTGCGACGACGTGCGGTGCGGGGATGAACGAGGCGGCGAAGGCGGAGTTTGACGGCAAGTTCAATAAGGCGGTGGCGCTGCTCCATTCGTTTCAATATGAGGATACGCGGGCGGCGTTCGAACGGATTGCGAGCGAGAATCGGCGATGCGCGATGGCGGAGTGGGGCATTGCGATGTCGCATTACCACGGATTGTGGAGGAGCGGAAACGCGGCGGCGGGGCGAGCGGCGATTCAGAAGGCGCGGGAGATTGCGAAGGAGAATGTGGCAACTTCGGAGCGGGAGAAGGGTTACATCGAAGCGTTGGCGGCGGCGTACTCGGATGAGAAGGCAGATTACGGAGCGCGGGGCGCGGCGTTCGAAAAAAAGATGGGCGAATTGGCGGCGGCGAATCCGGCGGATACCGAGGCGCAGATTTTTCACGCGCTGTCGCTGAAGTTTGCCGCGTCGCCCGTGGACAAGACGTTTTCGAACGAGAAGAAGTGCGGGGAGATACTGGAGCCGATCTTCAAGGAGCAGCCGCACCATCCGGGCGTGGCGCACTACATTATTCATTGCTACGACAATCCGGTGCTGGCGCAGGACGGGCTGGGAGCGGCGAGGATGTACGCGAAGATTGCGCCGGCCTCCGCGCATGCGAACCACATGCCATCGCATATTTTTACGAGAGTGGGTTCGTGGGACGAATCGATCGCGTCGAATTTGAGGTCGGCGGAGATTGCGGCGGCGCAAGAAAAAGATTCCAAGAACGGCGAGGCACGGGATCAAAGACTGCACGCGATGGATTATCTGGAATATGCGTATTTGCAAGAAGGAGAAGTGAAAAAGGCAAAAGCGATTCTGGAAGAAATGGAAGGTTTGGCGCCCGTGGATGGGTTGACGCTGACCGGAAATTACGCGACGGGGGCGATACCGGCGCGGTATGCGATCGAACTGGGAAAGTGGAAGGACGCGAGCGAGTTGAAGCCGATGACGGACGGCGTGCCGTGGGCGCGGGCGCTCAAGTGGGAGGCGATTGGAGAAGGGAGTGCGCGGGTGGGGAATTTGGAGCGAGCAGAGGAGGCCGAGAAGAAACTGGCGGAATTGCGAGAGGAGGCGGAGAAGGAGAGCGCGTACTGGTCAAAGCAGATTGAAGTGGAACGGCGCGAGGTGAGCGGGTGGATTGCGGCGCGGAGCGGAAAGAAGGAAGAAGCGCGGGAGAAAATGCGGAGCGCCGTGGAGCTAGAAGAAAGCATGGACAAGGATGCGGTGACGCCGGGTGAGGTGACTCCCGCGAGGGAGATGCTGGCGTATTTATTGGCCGCGCAGAAGAAGGACAAGGAGGCGCTGGCGGAATATGAAGCCGTTTTGAAGATTGCGCCGAAACGTTTTAATGCGTTGTATGGGGCGGCGGTGGCGGCAAACCGGTCGGGGAATGATGCGGCGGCGGTAAAGTATTTTCGCGAACTGATGGAAGTGGCGAAGAGTGAGGAACGGTTCGAAGTGGGAGCGGCGCGGGCGAAATTGGCGGAGATGGCGAAGGGCGGCGGGTATTCGCAAGGAGTGAATTAGGGAAGGAGTCTCGGAATTAGGCCAAAATTAACATCTGAAGTGTTTCAACAAAACTAATACGCTGTCCTCAGCGTCGACGAATAAAGGGTCTCTTTATTTTTGATCCCTCGCTTGAGCTAAGCAGTCTTGTATGGCTTGCTCCGCATCATTGAAACACCCAGAATCCAAGGCAGTTTGCAGATGCTTAATGGCTAAGCCATTGCGTTTGAGGAAAATGGCGGTATACCCGATTAGATATGATCTGATTGGGCTAGGATTGGCGCCAAATCCGTTGGTATCGTTATTCTTCTCCGAGTCATTTAGAAAAGTGCGCAGAACTTCGCCGTCGTCCGCAAATCTTTCGAACCATTCAAAGGCTATATTCGAAATAACCGATTTTGCATCCGAGACTGCAGGGCCAACGTATTTCCCGGCCGGGTCGATATACCAGATATTGGTTCTCGGAAATTCGGGCTGAGAAATCGATTTGAGCAACGGTTTGCGCAGATGACACTCATACTCCCGCGGCACAGGGGTGCCCGCTTTGGACGCGATCGCCCGCCCGAAGTGTGGCGGAATATAGTTCAAGTAGCAGCCTAGATTGACAGCAAAGGAGTAAGTAGTGCAGCGCAGGGAGCTCGCAAGATATGAATTGAACGATTGAAAATTTATGACATCGATTCGGTTTGTCCGATTCCGCCAACTCGTTCTACTTCTGAAATAGGTAAACCCAGCTCTTTTGAGTAGTGGGATAACCTGTGCTCGAATCTCTTTGTTTACAATGCCGCTGTCGATAGCCATGACTTTGCGTGGCTAAAAGCCGGGGGCGCCGGAGGCGGCGGGGCGCATTTCGGGGGCGTTGACGCCGAAGCGGAGATGGGCGAAGTAAGTTTGGCCGAGGGACATGCAGCCGGTGTAGAGGTAGCCCCAGACGAAGAGTAAGAGGAATGGAATCGTGGCGTAGTTTTCGTTGGCGATGGCGTAAGCGACGGTGCCGGCAAAATAAATTCCGAGGAAAACTTCCGCGAAGGGCATCCAACCGGCTTTGTTTCGGTACGTTTTGGCGACGAATGTGCCTTTCTTGCCTTCGATTTTGAATTTTGGCGTGCGCGCGAATTCGGATTTTTTGCCGACGATGGCTTCGAGGACGGCTTGCGCGTTGCGAATGGAGATGCCGATGCCGACGGCCATGACGAACGGCATATAGAAGAAAGTGCGCCACCAGGTTTTGGGATGTATTTCCTTTTGCGCGACGAGGTAGAAGCTGGAGATGGAGCAAGTGGAGGCGAGAAAGAGCGGCAGGTCGATGACGATCATCTGGAACCAGCCCTGATAGAAGCGGACGATCATGACGGGAAGAAGCGTTACGGAAAAGACGACCATCAGCGGATAGCTAATGTTGGCGGTGAGATGGAAAAAGGCTTCGGCTTTGACGTGCCAAGGCGCGTCGGATCTGAAGACCTTTGGCAAGATTTTTTTTGCGGTTTGCATTAAGCCTTTGGCCCAGCGGGCTTGTTGGGCCTTGAAGCCGTTCATGTCGACGGGCAATTCAGAAGCGCACTCGATATCAGGAAGATACAAAAACTTCCAGCCGCGGAGTTGGGCGCGGTAGGAAAGATCGGTGTCTTCGGTGAGCGTGTCGTGTTCCCAGCCGCCGGCGGAGTCAATGGCGGCGCGGCGCCAGACGCCGGCGGTGCCATTGAAATTGAAGAAAGTGCCGCGGCGGGAGCGAGCGCCGTGTTCGACGACGAAATGGCCGTCGAGAAGAATGGTTTCGACTTGGGTGAGGAGGGAATAATCGCGATTGAGATAGGTCCAACGGGTTTGCACCATGCCGATGTTTTTTCCTGCATCGCCGTTTAAGAAATAGGGAATGGTGCGGCGGAGAAAATCGGGTTCGGGGATGAAGTCGGCGTCGAAGATGGCGACGAACTCGCCTTGCGAAGTTTTGAGGCCGTTTTCGAGGGCGCCGGCTTTGTAGCCTTCGCGATTGGTGCGATGAATGTAGAAAATCGGCATGCCCGCGGCGGCGTGGCGGTCGACGCAAGCTTTGGCGACTTCGCGAGTTTCGTCGGTGGAATCGTCGAGGACTTGCACGTCGAGAAGTTCGCGCGGGTAATCGAAGCGGGAGACGGCTTCGACGAGGCGTTCGATGACGTAACGTTCGTTGAAGATGGGGAGCTGGATGGTGACGCGGGGCCATGCGGTGACTTGCGGCGGAGGGCCGGGAACGTTTTTGCGATATTTGTAGTAGTCGTAGACGAGCCAATAGCGATGGAGGCCGTAACCGGCGAGGATGACGAGGATGATGAAGTAGGGAATCATCATCATGAGATCGAAGGCGTTGGCGTGATAGACGCCGGTGAAGGTGCGGTCGGTGAGCTTGTGCCAATAACGGCTCACGCCGCTTTGCGAAAGAAAGAGAAGAGTAGTGAGCAAGGCCATGGGCGCCACAGGGAAGACTGATTATACGGGGAGAGGGTCCGGCGGCAAAATGAAGAGCGCAAGGCGAAAGGGGCAGTCATGTGCGGAGAAACGCGACCGTTTCTTGCGGCCGATTGATGCATAATTCTGCGGCGCAAATGGCGGAACAAACTTCTACCGGCTCCGAGAGAAAAAAGCGATGGAAAGAGATCGCGACGGCATTTTTGCGGCTGGGCTTCACCGGATTTGGCGGAGCGGCGGCGCACATTGCGATGATGGAGCAAGAGTTTGTACAGCGGAGAAAGTGGCTGACGCGGGAAGATTTTGTGGACCGCGTGGGAGCGGTGAGTTTGCTGCCGGGGCCGAGTTCGACGGAACTGGCGATTTATCTGGGGGAATTGCGCGGCGGTTTGGCGGGGCTGATGATTGCGGGATGCTGCTTCATTTTGCCTTCGGCGGTTTTGGTCGGAACGCTTGCCTGGATCTATCAAAAATATGGGAGCGCGCCGCAGATTGGCGCGTTGCTAAATGGCGTGAAGCCGGTGGTGGTGGCGCTGATTGTGCAGGCGGTGTGGTCGTTGGGCCGAGTGGCGCTACGGTCGAAGGAACTGGCGTTTCTGGCGATGGTGGTGCTTGGGCTTGCGGCGACGAATGTGTCGGCAGTGGCGCTACTGATTGGGACAGGCGTGGCGTGGATGGTGGCGGAGAGATTTGCGGGGAAGCAGGCGGCGGCGAAAAGCGCGGGCGGGATTTTTTTGCAGGGAGGGACGGCGGTGGCGGGGAGCGTTTCGTTGCCGACGGTGGCGGGCGTGTTTCTCTATTTTTTGAAAGTGGGCGCGGTGCTGTTTGGGAGCGGATATGTTTTGCTGGCGGTGCTGCGGGCAGATTTGGTGGAGAAGCTGCACTGGCTGACGGAGAAGCAACTTCTGGATGCGATTGCGGTGAGTCAGGGAACGCCGGGGCCGTTTTTTACGGTGGCGACGTTTGTGGGATATGTGATTGCGGGATGGAAAGGCGCGGTGCTGGCGACGGTGGGAATGTTTTTGCCGGCGTTTTTGTTTGTGGCGGTGACGGCGAAATATTTGCCAAAGTTGCGGGAATCGCCGATGGCGGGCGCGTTTTTGGATGGAGTGAATGCGGCGGCGGTGGCGTTGATGGCGTTTGTGGGATGGCAATTTGCGCGGGAGACGTTGTTGAGCGCGATTCCGATTGCGATGGCATTGGTTGCGGTGGTTTTAGTGATGAGATTTCGCGTGAATTCGGCGTGGTTAGTTTTGGGTGGCGCGCTAGTGGGAATGGGGATGCGGTTGTTGCATTTGGGTTGAGGGCGGAGAAGGAGTGGCACGGCGTATGTTGCTAAGACTACGTTTGGAGCGTTCATCGGACGACAGGTCGCGCTTGTGCGTTGTGGGATTTTGGCTAGTTCAACGGGGCTAAAGCCCCTCCGCTACACAAACCAAAGATTTGAACCTATGAGAGCTAAATTGTTACGGAATCAGGGCGATTTTGCCGTGGGCGCCGGGGGCGAGGACGTCGATATGAGCTTGTGCGGCGTCTTTTAGCGGGAGTTCTTTGCCGACGATGGGACGGAGCGTGCCGTTTTCGAAGCCGGCGTTGAGGCCGGCGAAAATGTCGACGGATTCGGAATCGGTGACGGCCCACAGAGTGAAGGCGCGAATGGAGCCGCGCTTGACCATGATGTCGCGGGGATTGATGGTGATTTCGCCGCGATTGCCGATGACGATGACGCGGCCATTGGTGGCGATGAGTTTCAAGTCGGCGGAGAGATTCACGTTGGCGAGCATTTCGAGAACGATATCGACGCCGCGGCCTCCGGTTGCTTTCATGATTTCATCGGTGTAACCGGATTTGGTGTGATCGAAAGTTTGATGCGCGCCTTCTTTGCCGGCGAGAGCAAGACCTTTTGCGGTGCCGGCTGTACCGAAAACGGTGAGGCCCATGGAGCGAGCGAGCTGGATCGCCGCGGTGCCGACGCCGCCGCTGGCGCCGTGAATCAGAACAGTTTCCGAAGCGCGGGCTGCGGCGGAATTGTGGAGCGCGAAATAGGCGGTGCCGTAGGGGACGTAAATGGCGGCGCCTTGCGCGAAGGTGATGTTTGCCGGAAGCGGATGAACTTGGGATTCGAGCGCGAGGGTGTATTCGGCATAGGCGCCAGTGATGGTTTTTGCGGTGTAGACGCGATCGCCGGGTTTTACTTTTTTGACGCCTTCGCCGACGGATTCGATGGTGCCGGCTGCATCCGACCCGGGAGTGTAAGGAAGCGATGGCTTGACGGGATAGGTTCCGGCACGCATGTACGTGTCATAAGGATTGACGCCGGCGGCATGGACCTTGACGAGAACCTGGCCGGGAGCAGGCTTGGGAGTGGGGATTTCGTCGAGCTTGAGTTCGTCGGGACCGCCGAAGGCGTGGACTTGAATGGCTTTCATGGTGGTGCTTGCTCCTCCGATTGGAAATGCTTTCCACAAAGATGCCGCGGTGAAGCGCGGCGCTACAAATTCCCCAAAATTTAGAAATGATCATCGCCGGCGATGACCTGGTCTTTTTTGACCAGGCCCGCGGCGTGGCCCCACGCGGTGGTCTGCCAATTGTCTTTCTTACCCTTTCCTTGCGGAATCCACGGCGGGAGCGGTTGCATTAAATAGCTGGCGAGGGCGTGGATATAGGGCTCGTACATGCGGCGGAGCTCGGCGAGGCGGAGGTCGGCGGCCTCGCCGTCGTTAAGCTTCAGGCCGTGTTGCGCGAGGATGTCGCGAATGCGGCGAAGGTCGGAAGGAGGAAGGCGATCCTGGGGCAACTCGCGCGGAGGCGTGCCGAAGACTTGCGAAAGATCGACGACGGCGTGCCGCGCAATGGCGAAGGTAAGTTCGGCCTGGCGTTCGCAGGCGCCTTCGACGCAGGCCATGACGAGGGCGCAGGTATCGAGAATTGCGGTGAGAGAGGCGATCCAGGATTGATTGTCGTGCTGCGAACGGAAGTAGGCGAGGACGGGATACGAGAGATGGCTCTCCATGAGCTCGGCGGACCAGTGTTCCCAGTCTTTCAAGAGAGTGTAGAGGGCGTCCTGGCCGTTTACGTAACTGTGGCGGCGGAGAAGTTCGCCGGCGGCGGGAGGAGTTCCGGCGCGGGAATCGAGGAGAGAGATATCGACTTCGCGCTTCGAGAAAGAGCCGTAGATGAAAGGAAGATAGCCGATGACGGCGGCGAGAAAGCCGAAGCCGAATCCGGCTTCGCTGACGACGAGGGCGCGAGCGAGGCTGGTACGCGGGACGACGTCGCCGAGGCCGAGCGTGAAGAACGTGGTGCCGCTCAGATAAACGTCCGTGGCGAAGCCGGGATGGCCGCCGGTGACGTTGACGGCGGAGCCGGCGCCGTATTGCATGAGACCAAAGCCGAACACGAGGCCGACGGCCCAAACGGCGACAAGCAGTAAAAGAGAGAGCGGACCGTAAAAACCGAGCAAGGCTTCCCGCGTTTTTCGCGCGGGAATGAAACAGATGACGGTGCGCCAGGCGCCCCAAGTGGCTTTGAAAAAGAGGCGCGTGAGGCGGAATTTTCTGGTGACGCGGCGAGGAAGAATGATCGCTTCGAACGCGTCCCAGACGACGATGAGAAAGATGGCGAGACCGGCTACGAATGCACCGGGAGCAGGAATCATGTGCGCATTGTACTCGCTAAGGCGGGCGCGGTGGAACTGCGCTTAGGATGCAAGCCGGGCGGAGACGGAGATTTCCGCTTTGAAAAGTTTGGAAACGGGGCAGCCGGATTCGGCGGCTTTGACGGCGGCGTCGAACTTTGCCTTGTCGGCGCCGGGAATTTTGGCGACGAGATCGAGATGACTTTTGGTGATGGAGAAGCCGTCGCCGACTTTTTCGAGCGAGATGGTCGCGGTGGTCTCGAGTTTTTCCGCGACGAGGCCGGCGCCGCCGAGTTGAGCGGAGAGGGCCATGGTGAAGCAGCCGGCGTGAGCCGCGGCGAGAAGTTCTTCTGGATTGGTGCCGACGCCATTTTCAAAGCGCGTGCTGAAGGAATATTGCGTTTGCTTGAGAACGCCGGAATCGGTCGAGATTGCGCCTTTGCCGGACTTCAGATCGCCGGACCAGACCGCGGAAGCTTTGCGCTGCATGAGGAATCTCCTGTTTTGAATTTATGTGGTTTTTTGGGCCTGTGGGTTCGATTCGAACGCGAGTCGAATGGGTACATGAAATCCTGGTGAAACGGCTACCACTTGTGAAAGACGAAAAAGACGGCGAGGCAAATGCAGGCGAAACCGGCGGCGTAATTCCAGCGGAGTTTTTCGCCGAGATAAGTGATGGAGAAGACGGCAAAGACGGCCAGCGTGATGACTTCCTGAATCGTTTTGAGCTGCGCGGCGCTGAATTCGTAAGAGCCGATGCGGTTGGCGGGCACCTGGAAACAGTATTCGAAGAAGGCGATGCCCCAGCTGGCGAGGATGACTTTCCAAAGCGCTTCGCCGCGGAATTTCAGGTGGCCGTACCAGGCGAAGGTCATGAAGATGTTGGAAACGGTGAGAAGAAGAATGGTGCGCATGAGAGAGTCGCTCCGGCGATTCGAAAGTGGGACGCGAAAACATTCTAAAGGGTTCCGCGAGCGGAAAGAGGTGAACGATCGACAATGGACGATTCCGCACATGGCGCCGGGTTTTAAGAGAATCGGCAAAAGTTTTCTTGTAATCTGCTGGCACAAGATCGACTTTCAGGAAGATATGGTTCGCGAGAGGGAGCGTTTCCGTGCGTGAGTGTCGACAGAATCGGTTGCGAGTGAAAAGCGTAACGGCATTAAGTTTCTGGCTGGCGTTCGCCACGACGTGCGTTGGCCAGGATTCGATCACGCTGGTGGCGACGGGGTCCAGTATGCCGGAACCGCTGTACGCCGCGTGGGCGGAGGAATTTCACAAGACCGAGCCGAACGTGAAATTGCGCTATCTGGCGGAAGGGACGGCGGAGAGCGCGTCGAGGATCCTGGCGGGAACGGGCGACTTTGGCGGCGGAGACGCGCCGATCCCCGAGAGAGATTTGGCGGCGGCGAAGGAAAAGATCGTTGAATTGCCGACGGTGTTGATCGGAATCGCGGTGGTTTATAACGTGCCGGGAGTTCACGAGACGCTGCGGCTATCGGGGCCCGCGGTGGCAAATATTTTTCTGGGAAAGATCACGACGTGGCGAGATCCGGAAATTGCGAAGCTGAATCCGGATTTGAAGCTGCCGAATCTGGCGATAAAGGTGTTGCACCGCTCGGAGGGGAAAGGGTCCAACTACATTTTTTCGGACTTTTTGGCGAAGGTAAGCCCGGAGTTTCAGGCGAAGGTGGGCCGAGGCGTTTCGCCGAAGTGGCCGGTGGGCGCGGCTTATGCGCGAACGCAGGATTTGCTGGACCAATTGAAAAATACGCCGGGAGCAATCGCTTACACGGAATCGAATTGGGTGGACAAGAGTGCGTCTTCCGCGGCGGCGATCAAGAATGCGGCGGGAGAATTTGTGAAGCCGAATGCGAAAACGATTGGCGAAGCGGCGTCGACGATGGAAAGCAAGATGACGCAGGGATTTCGCGTGTCGCTGACGAATCCGCCGGGGAAGGAAAGCTATCCGATTGCAAGCTTCACTTGGCTCTATGTACCGCAGAGGGCGACGGATTCCGCGCGCGGCATGGCCGTGAAGGAATTTCTAAGCTGGATCTACGAGAAAGGACAGGATGTGGCGCGGGATCGAGGATATGCGGCGCTGCCGGCCGCGGTGCTTGCCAGAGTGAAAGAAAAGGCGGGAACGGTTCGCTAGCTTGCGCGGGCCAAGAAAAACGCTAGACGTTTAACGAGAGGGAAACGAGGCCCGGAGGCGTGGCGGGCGGAAGCGGCGGCAGTTTCGAGCGATCGATTTTGTTGTAGAGAGTGTCGCGTTCGACGGGCACGCGACCGGCGGCGCGAATGAGGCGCTCGAGTTCGTTGCGCGGCGTGAATTCGGAAGTTTTGGCGCCGGCGTCGTGGTAGATCTTTTCTTCGACAACCGTGCCATCGAGATCGTTTGCGCCGAAGCGAAGCGCGATTTGCGCGATGCTGGGCGTGAGCATGATCCAATAGGCTTTGATGTGCGCGAAATTGTCGAGCAGCAGGCGGGAGAC
>DATGEI010000073.1:0-33139 GCA_035310365.1 Candidatus Acidiferrum sp. | reverse complement strand
TTGCGCGCGGTGAATCCGCATGCGCGCATTGGCGTGAAGCTTGTTTCGGGCGCGGGCGTGGGAATTATTGCGGCCGGCGTGGCGAAAGCGGGCGCGGACGTAATCACAATTAGCGGGCACAACGGCGGCACGGGGTCTTCTCCGCTGACTTCGATCAAGAATACCGGATTGCCGTGGGAAATTGGACTGCGTGAAACGCACGAGACCCTGGTGCGCGCGGGATTGCGTTCGCGCGTGACGCTGCGCGTCGACGGCGGATTGAAATTTTCTCGCGACATTCTGATTGCGTCGATTCTCGGCGCGGACGAATTCGGCTTTGGCACGGCGTCGCTGCTGGCGATTGGCTGCGTGATGGCGCGCCAATGCCATTTGAATACGTGTCCGGTGGGTATCGCCACGCAAGACGAGAAACTGCGCGCGCGCTTTGCGGGCAAACCGGAAATGGTGGTGGCGTATTTCCGCGCGCTGGCGGAAGAAGTTCGCAACAAACTCGCGGAACTCGGCGCGCATTCTTTGGGGGAACTGAAGGGCGCGTACGATTGCTTGCGTCCGCGTTCGGTGAATTATGCGGAGACGCCGGCGCTGGCGCTGGAATCGGACATGTCGTTCCGCATCGCGCCGCAGCAGGCGCCGGGCTTGCATGCTGCCGTCGGCGAAGCGCTGGTTATTCCGGCGATGGATTTTGGCGCGGCGGGGCCGCTGCAAATTCACAATTCGGATCGCAGTGTCGGCGCCGGACTGAGCGGCGAACGGATGCGCGCGCGGATGCACACGAAGCTGCCGCTTGCGCCTTCCGTTCATGAATTTACGGGTGCAGCTGGACAAAGCTTCGGTGCGTTTCTTTCCGATGGCATGACGCTCAAATTGAAGGGCGAAGCGAACGACTACGTCGGCAAAGGCCTTTCCGGTGGGACGATTGCGATTTCGTCGGGCCATTCCGCGTCGCGTCGCGGCGACGTGCTCGTTGGCAACACGGTTTTGTACGGCGCAACGTCGGGGCGGCTTTTTGTTGCCGGCCGGGCCGGCGAACGATTTGCGATTCGTAACAGCGGCGCGCTTGCAGTTGTGGAAGGCGTGGGCCAGCACGGCTGCGAATACATGACGGGCGGCGTTGCGATTATTCTTGGCCCGCTTGGATTGAATTTTGGATCGGGTATGACGGGCGGGCTCGCGTACGTGCTGCGTGCGGAAGCGGTCGACGTGCTGCACAATGAGTTTGTCCAACTGCAAGAAGTGGAAGGCGCGGAAGAAGTCTGGTTGCGCAACGCTTTGCAGGAACATGTAAATTTCACCGGTAGCCCGCGCGCGGCACGGTTACTGTCCCGGCGTGGAACGCTCGGTTTGATGCGCGTGCAGCCGCTGCACTTCCAGGGCACGGTCGAGCAGACCTGGGCGCCACTTTGGAGCGGATTCGAAATTCCGGACGTGCCGCGGGCCGTGGCGATGTCGGTCCCCGCCGCTTCCCAGGCCATTCATGCCTGAGCGCGCTTTCTTTCACACAGATTGCCCTAATTCGTTATAATTCGCTCTTGACTGGAAGGTTATGGATTTCGACCAACTGACAACTTTTGTTTATGTAGCGAAGCTGAAGAGTTTTTCGCGCGCCGGCCAAAAAGTGTTTCGCTCGCAGTCCGCGGTAAGCGCGCAGATTCGGCAGTTGGAGCAAGCCTATCGCGCCAAGCTGCTGGATCGCTCCGCAAAATCGGTGGAGTTGACGCCCGCCGGCGAAGTGCTGTTCGAATACGCGGAGCGTATGTTGCGATTGCGCGATGAATCGGTTCAGGTGGTCGCGGACCGCGGCAACGTTGTGCAAGGACCGGTGGTTTTCGGCGCGAATGAAGCGACATGCCTTTACCTTTTGCCCGATATTTTTGCGGAATTTCAGCGGCGCTATCCGCAAGTGCACATCAGCATTTATCGAAATTTTAGCCATAAGATTTTGCAGCGCGTGGAAGATGGCTCGGTGGACGTGGGAATCGTTACGCTGCCGCTGAAGTCGCCGAACCTGAAAGTTCATCATATTTACAAAGACCGCATGCGCTTTATGGTAAGCGTGCGCAATCCGCTGGCGCAGCGCACCAAAGTCACGCTCGAGGAAGTGGCGTCGCAGCCGCTGATCTTTCCTCGCACGGGTTACACGCGGCAAGTTCTCGACAAACTTTTCCGGCCGTATCGTTCCCGCGCGCATGTCGCAATGGAGTTGCCGAGCATCGGCATGATCAAGCGGTTCGTTGGCGCCGATGCGGGAGTTTCGTTCATCAGCGAGAGCTTTGCGAAAGATCAGGTGAAAGCCGGAGAAGTGAAACTTTTGAGCGTGGAAGGCGTGGATCTTTGGCGCGAACTCGGACTTGTTTACCGCCGCGATCGCAGCCTGCCGCGCGCAGCGCAGGCCCTGATCGGTCTTATCCGCGAGCACCGCAAGGGTGCGGAAGGCGCGGACGCAAACTAAGCGCTGGCTTTTTTAGCAACTCCGCCTCACAAGCACAATCCTTCAATTGTGTATGCTGAAGTCCAGGCTGGAAATCGAGCGCGCGATTACGTTTTCTTGAATCTGAATCAGATCGCTGTCCGCGAAAGTCATGCCGAGTGCGGTCAGCACGTCTTTGCCGCGGCCGATGACGACGAGCGTGCCGGACCAGTCGTGCTCATCCGCCATGCCGCGGTATTTGTATTCGACGGCGGGCATTCCGCCAACCGTCGTCTTTCGCTGCGAGATCAGGCGGTAGTTGACGTAAATCTCGCGCAGTCGTTTTTCCACACCGGCGGCGGCGCCGTCGAGCGGTTCTTTTGTTTTTTCCTCACCGACGACCATTAGCGTCGATTCGTTTGACGTTCCCATCGCCACGATCGCATTCGGCAGCGCTTTGCGCGCGTCTTCGATCAGTTGCCAGCTCGGCGCCTTGTACATACGGAAGCCGTGTGTGAAATTCGTGTATTGATTGCCCAGCACTTCTTCTTTGTTGGCCGGAGGCTCTTCGGTGGGCGGAGCGGGTGCGGCCGTGGGCGGCAGCGCGGCGTTGGTAACCGGTACAGGCGTCTTCATGTTGGGAGCCGCGGAAGCTGTGTCCGTTGAGCTGGACGGTATTGACGGCCGGACATTCACATTCGGAATTTTGGTCTTCGCGGAAACTTCAGAGGCAGGCGGCGTTGCGGCCGCCGGATTCGTCGCTGCGTTCGCGGCCGGCTCGGCCTTCGCCGGCTGCGCGGCAGTCTTCGGATCGCTGCCTGCCGGAGAATTCGGCACAATTTCCTTGATCTTGTCTTTTTCCACGAGCACATATCCATAGTCGGTCTTCACTTTGAACATGTTGTCTCGTAGGCCACGATGACGCCGTAGATTTTTTTCCCGTCTTTCAGGCGGATTTCATCGGCGAAAGCAGTCGCCGCGCCAAGCGAAAAGGCGGCGACGCAGGCGAGGCAAAGCACGCGGGGAATTGCGGAATTGCGCATGGCCTGAGTATGCGTCCGAGCGATAACACCCGCAAGACACACGCGAACGAACGTGTCCGCGGAGGTAACTCCAGCAGGGCGCGATTTTGGCGGCTTACAGACTCGCCGCGAGGGCGAGTTCTTCGACGCCGGCGGGCGGTTGCATGGCCACTGCGCTTGCCGGCCGAGCGACGACTTCAACACAAATTCGGTGCACGTTTACCGGCCGGGTAAACAAATTCTTGCAAAGATTTCGCGCCTCTTCTTGCAGATCGAGGCTCGCTGCCATCGGCTTCAGCAAGCGCAACGACTGTTTGGCGGAATACGCGTCGAGGTAAGCGATACCGAGGCCAACGGACCAGGCTTCACTGCCCGATTCGCGCAAAGTCGCGCTGACTCGATCGCAGAGGTAGCCGATCATTCGGTTGACGTGCTCGGCGTCGGATGTTCCTCCCTCAATCGTCGTTTCGCGCGAAACCGTACCCCCGCGCGCTGACGGCAACTTTTCCGCCAGGTCGCGCGCTCTTGCTGCATTCCAGATTCGCCCGCCGAGCCTTTCTCCAAACGCCGCTTCGAGCGCCTGCCGCGGCACGCGACGCAACGCCGCAATCGTCCGGACGCCACTGGCTGCGAGCAAGGACGCATGCTGCGATGTAAGTCCCGGCAGCCTCCCAATTGGCAACGGAGCGATGAATTCTTCTTCCGCGACGGGCGGAACGATCCGGAACCCGCGCGGACCATCGATTTGCGACGCAATCTCAGCCACGACTTTCGTGCTTGCCGCTCCGATCGAGATACTCAATCCGGTCTGGTCGAATACGTCCCGCTGCAAACGCAAGAGCGTGCCGCGAAAATCGCGGTCGAACAGGTTGGTCTTGCCAAAGTCCAGGTAAAAATCCTCGCGCGAACCGGCCTCGACGGCCGCAGTGTATGTCTCGAGAATCCGCCGTACTTTCTCGGCATATTCCGCATATTTGTTGTAACGCCCCGGAAGCACAACGGCGTTTGGGCAGTGCGCAAGCGCTTCGGCGGTCGTCATTCCCGGCTGTATACCCATCATTCTTGCTTCCGCGCTAAAGGAGGCGAGCGCCTTGCGTCCGACGAGGACGGGCCTGCCGCGCAACTTGGGATTAAGCGCCTGTTCCACCGATGCGAAAAACGAATCGAGCGCCACGTGTACCACGCTCGGCATCGGCAAGGAGATCTCGTCCGCCGGCTTTGCTTTCAAAGGCGCTGCGGACGCCGCTGGCCGCAAAACGGGCACAGCGCTCAACACAGGGAATACGGATTCGACACAGGCGCTCATAAACGCTCCCGGCAAGGACGGCGGCTGGTGCTAGATTCAACGGGTGGCGTCCGGCTCGTGAGAGCCTGTACGGCAATGGAACCGAACGCCACTTTATCCGTGCCTGTTGTTCAATGCACGGGCCGTTCCCGTTTTCCTCTACCGCCCCGCAGTATAGCGAACAAAAAGCGAAAGTCAAGAGGCTTCTGTGTGCGAATAGTGGTCAGTTCCATTTATGGGACAAGGGTTTGAAACCGGCGAAAACCTGAGATTTATGTTTTCCGGCGAATCTGCGAGACAAGGTTATAGAAGGATTGAAGGTCTGACTGTTCGCCCACAAACAGAATATTAAGACCACGCTCGGACATGCAATCGAAGGAAATGAAATTCGTTTCAAGATGATTGCTGTTACGCCGCAGAATTGCGTCCAGTTGGCGGCCTCCAATACATGTGATCGATTCGTCCCCGATTTTCAATGTCTTTTCGTGGATAGACTCAACTCCATCACGCGCAAGCCATTGTCGTTCATTTGAAAGCCAAAACGCTAATGCGTCAGGCCCAATGGCACGTTGTCGAAACGGAAAGACAGTTACCACCGCGGTCATGTGAACTTTCGCGTCTCTGGGTCTGTTCGGTGAAGAATTCATCAGCGTTAAGGCGACCAGGTCTTGGTCCGCGATTAGCCAATGTTCTGGGACCGGCACTTCATAGTTTCCCATTGTCGTACTATATCCATGTCTCCAATGCCAAATCTTCGCGGTAAGTGGGTAGCGATACCGGAAGTAGATAGACCCCAGCACAAACAATAGCGCCATCAATATCGCCATCAATATCGCCACGCGTGCGACCGCGCATAGGACTCGTCTCTTGGTTGATACTTGTTCCCAAGCTGTAACGTGAAATAGCGGGCCCATTTACCAGATTCTTGCAGACTCTCCGTGGAGCTGCAACTGTGCGTTGCGTGCCAATTCTGTTGCAATGGATTCTCGTATCGCCATGGTTGCTGCGATTAGCGTCTCAATTTTCGTGCGTAACATAGTCCGAACCCGCTACGTTGTTTTTACTCTGCAAAACACAACGGGAGCCCTGCCGCGAGTTCGCGGCAAAGCTCCCGGCTGATTATTTGGTTTTATCTGGCGAACCTTCGAGCGGAATCACTTCCACCGTTTCGCCCTGACGCACACGAAGCGCATCCACGCTGACGAAGCCGAACCCGCGCTGCTCGGGTTTCGGCTCCGGCGCAAGCGCAGTACGCTCGGTGTAGTCCGTACAATTGCGCACCGGAAAGGGAACCAAGGTGTTCGGGCTGATCAAGCGGCAAAAGGTTTCGACATCCTTTGCACGCTCTCCCGTACGCACGGTTCCCCAAATGCACGTGGCGCACAACGACACACGCCGTTTCCAGGCAAATGAAGCCCACTGAATGACACTCATGATTCCTCCTTTCCGCGTGTTTTTCACGCCGTACTTCCAAACTACTTTTTCAACTTCGATTGAGGCGTCGCCGCCAGAATCTCCTCGTCTTCCATCTCCTGGAATTGCTCCGCGGTAACAAAGCCAATGCTGCGTCCCGCGGTTTTTGTTACCAATATCCAGGCGTTTTTTCCATGTCGCGTCTGCTTACGATGCGCGTGTCATCGTAAGCGGAACACTCCGCGACCAGAAATCGAACGCGCCGCTCGGGGTAGCTCGCGGCACAGAAGATCTCCATCTCCCCCGCGCGGTAACCCTTCACGATGCGTGCGCAACGGCAAGCCGTGCACAGCGTGCCACGGCTTTCCTGCGTTCCATTCTTCACTTTGATCGTCACCATAACATTCTCTTTTTCCAGGAAGCGCGATGCGCTTCGGAATGGCTCAACGCATGGCAAGACGCGAAGAGCGCGGTTCACACAAAATGCAAAACATAGCGTGCGCAAAGCGGCAAACTTCACCGCGAGGTACGAACTGCCTGTGCAGGCTTACCGGGAAAGAAGGGAATTAAACCGAGTGAGCAGACATCGTCCACCGGCTGCGACGGCAATCTTTCGCCGGCAACGCTTGAATACGGCTTATGAGCAAGAACTGCCGCATGGACATGTCCTCCAATGGACCTAGTCAAAATGCCATATTTTCGGAAAAATGCAACGGGAAAATTCGAGGCCAACTGCATCCTCGCGCCTTGAAACGGCACGAATTCACATAAGTGACTGTATTTTCTGCGACTTTGCTTGACAAATCGAGCCGGCAAGCGCAACTTGACGCTCGGGAGATTTGGGTGGGACCTCTTTTCCTCGCGTTGCTCATTGGTGTCTTCGTCGGTTTGCGCTCGTTGTCGCCTCCTGCCGCCGTCTCCTGGGCCGCTGCGCTTTACTGGATCGATCTGGGCCGCTCGCGCCTCTTTTTCCTCGCGGCAAAACCGGCCGTCGCGATTCTCACCGTGCTGGCGATTCTCGAACTGATCGGCGATAAGCTGGCCTCCGCGCCAGATCGCACTGCCGCACCCGGCCTTTTCGCGCGAGTCGTCCTCGGCTCTCTTTGCGGAGCGTGCATTGCCGTTGCCGGAGCACACTCTGCTTTTTCGGGAAGCGTCGCCGGCCTTATCGGCAGCCTCATCGGCTGTTTCGGCGGCTACGGGGCGCGTACGCGGCTGGTAAAATCGCTCGGTTGTCCCGATTACGTGATTGCCATCGCCGAAGATATTGTCGCGATTGGCGGCTCGTTGTACGTTGTCACGCGCTTCTAAAGCCATGGCCAATTCCAAGCTATCGCACTTCGAAAAATAAACGAACCGCCCGTAGACGATCGATCGTGTTGCCGAAACAATTCGACGCGCCGTTACGGTCTTTGTTAGAACACGCGTCCTAGCTGGAAAAACCACTTCTCGTGGCCGGATTCGCCGACGCTTCCGCCCAGAAAAATCGGTCCGAGCGCCGTCTGCGCCACAACGCCGGCCGCCACGTCGGCGGGAAATGCGCTCTGGTTCGGAAATCCATACACCTTTCCGAATTCAAACGAAGCCGTTGCGTAAATCTTTTTTCCCACAAAAGTAGGCAGCGTGAAAAGTTCGTGCAAATATCCCGTCCGAAAAGTGTAGAACTGATTTCCGAACAGTTCGTTGGAACCGTAGGCGCTCAGTCGCCCCGGTCCGCCCAGAAAGTATTGCGGAATGCCGGTGTGGCGGAAGCCGAAAGTGCTTCCTCCCTCTGCCGTGAAAAAAATCGAGCCCGGCTGGGACACCGGCTGGAAATAACTGAAGCGCATGTCGAGAGCCGGAAAATTCTCGGTCGCTCCCGGGCTGGTGTCGACGTATCGGAACAACGTGTCAAATCGATAGCCGCGTCGCGGAATAATGGGATCGTCGGCGTGGTCGGTCAGGAGCGCGAAACGGAAATTACCCGTGCGGCCGGAAACCGAAGCAAATTCCGGCGTGCCGAGGCGCAACTTTGCGTCCAGGTCGCCCACTTCGTATCCGGCGCGCACTTCCGTAAACCGATTGAAGCCGTATCCGAAATCGACGCCGATGCTCGCTCGGCCAACGCGGTATTCCGCCAGCGGATCGTTCATTCGATAAATTTTGAAGTTCGTATCGCTCGCGCTGCCTCGCGGCGCAAGGAACCAACGGCTTGTCGCGGTAATCGGACGGTACAACTCGCTCGAAATTCCGTATGTATTGCCAAAAAGAATGTCGGTCCGCCACTCGGACCGGTAACCGGCTTTGTCTTGCACCGTCAGCCGCGCCGCTTGTGTAAAACTCACGTCGCCGCTTTCCGATCCATCCACCTCAAATCCGAGCTGCAGGTAGGGCGGCGCGTAGTTTTTCTCGTGCACCGTTACAACCAGGCCGCTCTGCCCATCGCGATTCGCAATCTGATAGCCGACCCAATCGAATTTCCCGAAACCGGTGAGCCGTGTCAGAAGTTTGTCCAGGCCTGCGTTGTCAATCGGTTTGCCCGTGAGCGAGGCAAGAAATTCCTCCATGTGTTTCGCCGTGTTTGCATCCGTGCCTTCGACTTTCACAAACCGCGGCACCGGCACATTCGTTTGCTTTCGTGCGTCGCGCGCCGTCAAATAGTCCGTCCACGCCGCATCGTTCAGTGAATACGGGCTCAAGATTTGCTGCTTCGCCTGCGCGGCGGCGTTTCCCTTCTCGATGATCGTCTCCGCTTTCGGATAATCCAAGGAAGTGAAGTCGCGCAGATTCACGTTGACGATCAAATCCGCCCCGGCAAGCCCGCGCAATTCATTTTCGTGGATCACAACCTCAATCGACCGTCCGAGCACGCTGAACAGCGACTGAATCTCCTCCGGTTTTGCCGGCGCGGTCTCGAGGTGCACCGCGATCACCACGTCCGCGCCCATCTGCCGCACCACTTCCGTCGGCAAATTGCCGACCAGTCCGCCATCGACATAAACTTTTTCGCCGTCGCGCACCGGCGAAAAAAGTCCGGGGATGGACATGGTCGCCCGCAGCGCGCGAGGCAAAGAACCCTGTCCGAAAACTTCTTCTTTTCCGCTCACCAGGTCCGTCGCCACGCAACGAAAGGGAATCGGCAGTTCGTCAAAGGAATTCAACTTTGAATACGCCACGGTTTCGCGGTCGATCAGCAGCGTGATGCCTTGCCCCGCGTTCAATCCCGCGGGCAAAGACAATCCGTTCTTCAGTCCAAACACGATCTTGTTCTGAAAGGCACGGCTGTCTTCTTTTCTTCGGTAAGAAAGGTCCTCGTACGGCGTCGTCCCGCCGATCACGACGTCCCAGTTTTGCGCTTCGACGATTCGCTTTAATTCCGCCGGGCTTTTGCCCGTTGCATAAAATCCGCCCACGAGCCCGCCCATGCTCGTTCCCGCAACGTAATCGATCGGAATGTGATGGTCCTCGAACCATTGCAGCACGCCGATGTGCGCCAATCCCAGCGCGCCGCCGCCTTCGAGCGCCACGCCAATCTTCGGCCGCGCTTTCGGTGCCGTGTTCTGCGCGGGTGGCGGAGCGCCCGCCGCATTTTCTTGCGCGTACGCTCCGTCCGGCAACACACACCACACCAATGCAACGGCGAGTACGAAGAGAATGCGCCTCATATCGAACCACCTCGTTTTTCGATGCCGACGTAACGATGTTGCGAGCACGCAAAAAGTCTACTGTGCCTGCACTTCCGAGGGAACTAATCTAACGCGGCGCTTTGTTCTCTTGAAGAATATTGCCGCCATCAACCACCAGCGATTGCCCGGTGACATACGACGCTTCTCGCGAAGCAAGGAAACACACCGCCGCGGCCACTTCGGCGGGCGTTCCGGCGCGGCCCACCGGCGTATATTTTGCCGCTTCGCGTTCGGAGTCCGTGCTCGATCCCGTTGCGATCCAGCCCGGCGCAACGCCGTTGATGGTGATTCCAGACTTTGCCGTTTCCAGCGCGACGCCGCGCATCATGCCGTCCATTCCCGCCTTCGCCGCCCCATACGCTCCGGAACCGATGTTGCTCACAAGCGGTCCGGTCACCGAACTCACGTTCACAATCCGCCCGTACCCCTGCTTGCGCATGATCGGCAACACGGTACGAGTCATCAGAAATGCCGTGTGCAGCGTGATTTCAATTTGCCGCTTCCAATCGACAAACGCGCTCTCCTCGATCTTCTTTCCGTCGAGCGCCACTCCCGTCTGCGCCATTCCTGCGTTGTTCACCAGAATGTCCACGCGCCCGGTCCATTTCACGATTGCTTCCACGAATCGAGCGACTTCTTCTTCTTTCGCGAGGTCGGCAACGGCGGCAAATACGCGATCGCTTTCTGCATTCAGCGAACGCGCTCGTTCGAAAATGCGTTCCGTCGTCGATGTGATCGCCACGTGTGCACCCGCCGCAAAAAACTGCCGCGCCACGGCGAATCCGATGCCTTCCGCGCTTCCCGCACCCGTTACAATCGCTGTTTGTCCCGCAAATTGTCCGCTCACGCTCGCTCCCATTGTGCTGCCGCGCACAATTCTGCCAGAGCCGCGAACAAGGAGAAAGGCACTCGAAATTCTCGAATTCAACCGAGATTAGTTCTATCGATGCGGCAAAGCAGTCTCCGCGTGCCGCTCAGCGAGTTCTTGCCTGTCGTTAAATTTCGGCGAGCCGTTCCAAAGCAACAAGCGGCGGCCAAAATCCAGCGTCACGCGTCTGGGGTCAGCACAAGACGGAATTTACGGCCCATATGACACACGACACGCGCCAGGCTAGCGCCAGCGAGCCGCCATCAGAAACAAGAGACAATACTCGACGAAATCGCCGACATTGTGTCCCACGATCGACGCCAGCAAGCTGCCGGATTTCTCAAACCAGTACGCATACAGAATTCCAAGAGCGAAAGCATATCCCTGTTGCCCGAGCGCGGACCAGAATGGCTCCTGCCAAAAACTCGAAAGATGAGCCAATGCGAACAAGAAAGCCAGCAAGATTCCGGCAACGTGCATTTCATACTTCCAGAATCGAACTCGTCCGGTTGTGCGTTTCATCAAAAAAGTTTGCAGCAGTCCGCGGAATGGGACTTCCTCGCTGATGCCGACGAAAAGTCCCTCGAAGCTGAGCCAGCCTGCAAGATTCACCTTGGTCAAAGGCAAATCTTGTGGAGCCGTTTGCGCCAAGATCTGGGGCAAGTAGTCGACAACCGTCATGATCAAGCCGAAAAGGACTCCGTAGGCGACCGCCGCGCCGACGTAAGACTTTCCCTCGGGCCGCCTGAAGCCATAATCGCGGAAGCGCATTCTGCCGACCCATGCGATCGCGGCCAGAGCGATGCAAAGTTGCGTGAAGTGGCTTGCGAACAAAGCGATCCATGGTTTGGACATGATCTGGTCCATCCCGAAAAGCCGCAGCGCCCAATCGTTCGCATACACTCCGGGCAGAATGACGATCGCACCCAATCCGATGGCTTGAAGAAAAGGCCAAAGCCCAACGTGCAAATCGGCGATGGAGAAAATCGACTCGTCGTTGCCAAACCGATAGCTTCGGCTCATAAAAAAGCCCCCAAAAGTAGCACCTTGGCGTTTGTTCGTTACGTTATTCGAGGTGCACGGTGGATTTGATCGTGCCCTTGTGTTTCGCGATCGGCAGCAGTTCCGGGTAGAACTGCACGAACGAATGCTCCACCGCGGCGTTCTGATCGTGGCATTTCCAGCAATCGTTCTTGCTCGGCGAAATCGAGCTGGCCGATTTCTCCGTCCCGTCAAAATCAAAATACGCCCATTTATCCGCAAACCGCTTCTCGTCCTTCACTTCGACGTCCAACCCCATAAAGCTGCTCTGATAGTTTCCGTGCAAATTGATGGAACCTTTCGACGCCGAGCCATAAACCTCCAGGACAAACATCGTCTTGTCCGGCCACGTGCCGTGCTCGACGTAATAGTCGTACGACGATGGCGTCACGAACACGTTTGTAAACATCAGGTGATCGCTATCGCCCTGCGAGTAACTCATCCCGTATCCCGACGAAAGATACGCCCACTTGCGATAACCCGTCGGCCGCACCAGTTTTCCGCCGGCGTCAAATTGCGGCATGCCCACACTCTCCGCCGCGCGAACCACCGGCTTCGTTTTCACGATCCAACCGGCGAGCCCGGCCGCGGCCAGCACAAAAACTCCCACACCTAATGCTTTGTTCATTCGTTCTATCTCCTGGTTATAAGGTGTGGATATCTTCGTACTGGGCGCGGATGGCGTCTAGAATAAAACTTACATTCTCAGCGCAAATCTTAAATCGATTTACGCGACGGATTGCGTCGCATTGTGCAGGAATCCCCGAAACCGTGCCGGTGTCTCTCCCACCGTGCCCTTGAACACCCTTCCCATGTGGCTTTGGTCGGCAAAGCCCGCCGCCAGCGCCAATTCATTCAGCGCGGGCCAGCCGCGCGACATTTCCGCGCACGCAAACTGCACGCGCATTCGGTTCACGTAATCGCCCATCGTGCAGCCATTTTTTTTCCGGAACACTCGTGACAGGTGGATCGGATGTACGTCCAGTTCTTTTGCAATTCCCTCCAGCGTCAGCGGATCGCGAAACGATGCGCGAAGCAGCTCCATCGCCCGGTCGAGCCATGCCGGCGCCCGCCGTTCGCCGCTCACATTCGCCTGTCCGCACCGCTCGATCATTTCCGCGCAAATTTCCTCGATTTGAAAGGCGTCCAGCATCCCCGCTCGAAATCGTTGGTACAGCCGAACCCCGAGCCACGTCGTCTCGCTCCCGCAAAGATCGGGCGTAAAAGTAGGCGCCGTCAGATATTCTCGCGTCTTCGTCCAGAACCGCTCGCGCATCTCAATGCAAAACATCCGCGATCCGCATGCTCCAATTTCATCCACGTGCGTGAATTCGGGCGGGTGAAAACCAAGCGTGAACGGGCCGTACTCCGTTGTCCTCTCCGTGAACCGTTCCGTGTACCCGCCATCGAGCAGCAAGCCAAAATACGCTGATTGATGCGTGTGCGTTGGCAATTTCCGGCCTTGCCGGTGCGTAATCTCCGACAAAACAATTCCCGCGGCTTCCATCCGCCGCTGCATCGCCCCAAAAAATTGGCCCGTCGGTAAGTTCGCGCTCACGCTGCGCCTCCATCCGCCTGACGACAGTCTACACAGTTTCGACGCGCCAACTAGCCAGGCGTCTCGCCCTCGCCCGCTTCCGCCGCTTCACAAAGAGCCGCATTGGCTTCCTGTTCCGGACGTTTCAACCGGTTCGCCAGCGCAATCCCCACCAGCACCAGCGCCCCGCCGAGTAGCAGGGGCCGGGTCATCGGCTCTTTCAAGAAAACCGCCGCCAGCACCGCCGTAAGCGGCCCTTGCGAAAGCAGCGAAACAGACGTAACCGTTGCCGGCAAATGCCCCATCGCGTACGTCAGCGCAAAATATCCGCCGAGTTGCGAAATAAGACCGAGCCCAATCAGCGCCGCAAACGAACGCGAGGATGGAATGGAGAGTGGCACTCGCATCGCCAAATTGAGCGCAAGCAAAAATATCGCGCTCGATACGATCGCCAGCCGCAAAAACACCAGCGTCCCGGTGTGCCCTCGCACTTCCTCCGTCGCCAGCAGATACACCGCAAAGCACGCCGACGCCAGCAATGCCATCGCGTCGCCCCATCCCAAATGCGCGTGCCTGGCCAAATCGCCCCACACGATCACCAGCGAACCGGCCACGGCGAGCGCCAGCCCCAGCCAGAACTCCGCGCTCGGCCGCCGCCGCAAAGCAAGCCAGCTGATCAGCCCAATGAAGATCGGCGTGTTGTTTCCAAGCAGCGTCGCGTTTGCCGCCGAAGTCTTCAGAATGGAAGTGTTGTAAAACGCCAGATCCAGCGCGAAAAAAACGCCTCCGGCACAAATAATGAAAAGTGTCCGCCGATCGACGCTCGCCGTTTTTCGGTCCAGCCACCACGTCGGCGCCAGCACCAGCGCGGGAATCAGCAACCGGTAGAACGCCGAAGCCGGCCCGGGAATTTCCGTCCATCGCACAAATATCGCGGACCAGCCGATGCAAAGAATTCCGCCAAGCAGCGCCAGGTACGCAAGCGAACGCCCGGAATGGTCCGCGCCGGTGGCATTTCCGGTCGCCGATGCGTCCGCGCGGTCCGTCATCGCGGCCGTGGCAGCAGGTCGTTGTATTCGGGATGCTTTGCCATGTACGAAGCGGTGTAAGAGCACGCCGGAACAACTTCCAGATTCTTGCTTCGCGCGTATTCCAGCGCCAATTTCGTGATTTTCGCGGCGATTCCGCGCCCTTCCAGCACGGGAGGAACTTCCGTATGTTGAATCAGCATCCGTCCCGGCACAATTTTATAAACCAGCACCGCGGTCAGTCCCTGCACGACGGCTTCAAACCGGTGCGCCGCTTCGTCGTGCTTCACTTCGATCTGATTCAACGCAAAGTCCGTCATCGGTTTTTCTCGCTTGTGCCCGCGCCGTCTTCCGACAAAAACACGCGGGCCAGTTCGCCGTGTTCCATCACCACGTTGGGATCGTTCTGAATCGCGTCAAAATATTTTTTCTGAAATGTATCGCCTTCCGCCGTTGGCGTGAACATTTTTCGCGCCAGCGCCACCGCCGTCTCCGCGTCGGCTTGCACCAACTTCGCCTCGCCCGTCAGCGATTCATCGATGCGCACGACAAATTCGGAAATGTTGTGCAGCCACGCAAACTGCGGGTGATCCACCACCAGCCGGAAGAATTCACCCACATTCACCGCGCCGAATTCCTTTTCGTACACGCGCCGCTCCATGTCGATCAGCGTTTTGTGCAGCCGCAGCAGCGCGCTCCGCAGCGCCACCAGCTTTTCGCGTGCCGCGGGATCGTCGCCCTCCCGGCGCGGATTGCTCGGAGAAGCGGTTGTCATCTGCCCTCCGTTTCAATCATGGTAGCGCTTCTCGCCCACCGGCAACGCAATCGCCAACTTGTTCCCCTGCGGTGGTAACGGACAAGTCGCATACGGCGTGTACGCGCACGGCGGATTTCTCAGCTTGTTGAAATCGATCACCAATTCGCCGGGCTTCGCAAGTCCGTTCGAAGGCAGCGGCGTATACAAAAATCGGCACGCGCCGTAAGTCGTCGTCGCGCTCGTCGCATCGCGCAAGATGAAAAACAATTCCGTTGCCGCCGCTTCTTCCAGCACCGGCTCAAGCCGGTACGTCTTTCCCTGCAGCGTAAATTCCGCCGCTCCCGGCACCGGCGCCGGAAAACTCGTTCCCACCAGCGTCAACAGCGACACGGTTTTTTGCGGCGTGTACGGAATCCACTTCGCCGTAACGCGGTACGCCGCGTCCGGCGCATACCAATTCAATCCATGAAATTGCTGCAAACCGGGCGAATGGGAATCCTTGATCCGCAGCGCGAAGCGATTTTCGCGGCGAATCGCGTACAAATCCAGCGTTCCGACGGTGAGGTGTGGATTGTTTTTGTCGTCGTCAGGGTCCGTTCGTAGAATTTGCCCTTTCGCCGCCGTTCCGCCCACCAGTAACCCGCCGGGGAAGCCGTCTTTCGGCGGCAACAGCGTCACCACATTATTTTCCAGCCGAAAAATTCCCAAATGCGCGGGGTGCCCGGCGGACAGTTTCACTTTATTGTCCGCGGCCGAGCCAACACTCGTATCGCCCGCTTGCAGCCACTCCAGCCCAACCAGCGCCAGCCAACCGTCCGGCTGTTGCAATCCGGCCGCGTATTTTTCGCGAAATTCGCCGATCTCTTTTTGCCAGGCGGCGTCTTGCGCGCAAGCCGAAAAACTGGCCAGCCCAAGAAAAATTGCGAGAATCGCCGCGCGGGCCGCAAAATCCGCGTTCCGTTTGTTCATGAAATAAGTATAACGCGGGGAAGCGGCGCGGGGCACGCATCGGCCGCGGCAAACTCGATTGCGAAACAAAAACCCGGAGGCGAGCCGAAACCCGCCTCCGCATTCAATCGTCTTACACGCGTTTCAGGACTTCGCAACAACCAGGTTGTTCTTCACCGAAAACACATTCGACACGCCGTTGGCCCGCAATGCGGCAAGATTTTTATCGGACTCGTTGTCCGCAACGCCTTCCAGCGTCACGTTGCCGTTCTTCACGATGATGTGTATCGACGGCACGCTGGCCACGCTGTATCGGAAAAGCGCCGCGTCGCCGTAGATGGCGCGATACAGCGTCCACCGCAGTTGGTCGTCCATCGGCGACGTCGGCAGCACCTCGATCTGGTTGTCCACCCTGCTCACGCCTTCGATCGATTTCACCACTGCCTCCGCATCGGACTTCAGCGTCGGCCGCACCACTTGTCCGATCAATGTGACTTTATCGCCTTCCACTTTGTACGCCAGATTGTCGAACACCGAGTAATACGGCAGCATCACCAGCTCGTGCCGCACTTCCTTGATCAACTTGCTTGCCGGTTTCGGCTCGCTCTGCGCGTCGCTTGCCGCTTGCGTGGAATAAGGCAGGCTCGCCAGATTCAAGGCGAGCAGGGAACCCACTACCATGGCCCGAATCTTCTGAAACATGGCTCTCTCCTTGGAACTGATCTTCTACATCTCGTTTACTTAGATTCGGCCCGGCCCGAAAATGGGTGCATGCTGCGGCGCATTTTGAGTGCTAGCATTACAAAAGAAATGTTCGCTCACCGCCAAAACTTTTTCGCCGCTCCCGTGTTCTACTCAGCTTGTGCAAGGAGATTTTTCCCTTGCTCTTGATCGCGCACCGTGGCGCTTCCGGCTACGCCCCCGAAAATACCCTCGCCGCTTTCCGCAAAGCCGTCGCCATGGGCTTGAGCTTCATTGAAACCGATCTCCAGCTTTCTCGCGACGCGCGTTTCGTCGCCATCCACGACGACACCGTCAATCGCACCACCAACGGCCAAGGCGGTGTGCACGATCTCACGCTCGCCGAGCTTCGCCGCCTCGATGCCGGTTCCTGGTTCGGCAGTTCGTTCGCCGGCGAACGCATTCCGACGCTCGAGGAGATTTTGGAATTCGCCAAGCGCCACGACGTCGTTTTTTATCTGGAGTTGAAGCCCGGCGGCTCGTGGGGCGGCGAACATGCGCTCATCGGCGCCTTGCGCGAATCGGGCGAGATCGCTCGCGTCGTCGTCATTTCGTTCGATTCAGCGCTCGTCGCCGCCGTCCGCCGCGTTGAGCCAACACTGATGACGGGCCTTCTCTTTGACGGACAGTTCGAAAAGCCCATCGAAAGAACGCTCGAAATCGGCGCCCGCCAGCTCGTCATTCGCGGAGACCTCGTCACGCCCGCCCTGATCGCCGAAGCCAGGCGCAACGATTTGCAAGTCATCTGCTGGACGGTGAATCATCCCGCGCACATGCGCCTTCTCGCTTCCGCCGGCGTCGCCGGCATCATGAGCGACTATCCCGACCGCCTCAACGCAGTCCAACCCAAAACGTAGAATTGCGGGCGCGCGAAGTTGCCAAGTCACGTTTGAACTTTGCCGAAGATCGAAACGAGTTCCTTTACGCTCAATTCCTCCGCCCGCGCTTCCGGTGCCAATCCAAATTCCGCAAGCGCCGCTCGCGTCGCCGCCGGTTGCGAGATCCCGCGCAGATTGTTCACCAGCGTCTTTCGTTTTTGTGCAAAACACGCTTTCACGAATTTCAGAAATTTCGCTTCGCCGGACTTGGGCAATGCCGTCTTCTCGCCCGGCAGCCGCATGCTCACCAGCGCCGAGCCCACTTCCGGCGGCGGATGAAACGCGCTGCGCGGAATCTCCAGCGCAATGATCGGCCACGAAAAGTATTGCGTCACGACGGAAAGATACCCGTAGTCGCGCGTTCCCGGTTTTGCCGCAAGGCGCCGTGCAACTTCTGTCTGAATCACAATGTGAATCTCGTCGATCACGCCGGCAAACGCAAACAAGTGATGCAGGATCGGCGAAGTGATGTAGTAGGGCAGGTTGCCGTAAACGCGCACACGCCGCCCGGCCGCCAGCGCCGTAAAATCGGTTTTCAATACGTCCGCGTGGTGCACGCGCAAATTCGCAAAATGCGCCGTCATGCCTTGCAATCGCTTCGCCAGCGGCGGGTCGAGTTCCACCGTGATCACCGGCCGCCCGCTCGCGGCAAGGTGCTGCGTCATTTCGCCGTGGCCGCCGCCAATCTCAATCCAGCAAAATTCCTTGGGTTCCGCAACCGCGGAAAAATTGGCGGTGTTTGGCGAAACGCCGATTTCGCGCGCGATCTGTTCGCGCCAATTTTCGTCGCTTAAAAAATGCTGTCCCAGTCTTTGTCGCGCCATGCGAAGGGAAGTGTATCAGGAAGCCGCGCTTTGCCTCGGATGCGCGGGCAGCGAAAATCGCGCCGCAATCGTCCGCGCGTTTTCTCGCGGGGAAGTGTGCGAACTGTTCAGCGTCAAATGCGGCTTGGGCATTTTCGGCGAATCGAACACTCCTTCTGCGTGCAGCTTCCGAAATAGCTCGACCGAAATCAGTTTCTTGTGATTTCTCCGCTCCACTGTGTCCATCCGCCGTTCCAGTTCCGCCGGATCGCACACCACTTCCACAAAAAATACTTCGCCGCCTCGCGAACCGACCGCTTCGATCGTCTGCTGCACGAAGCCCTGCCGAACGGAATTCTCCGGATTGAATGTAAAAATCATCGCGGGCAAGGTTGCCGACGCCTCTTCAAAAACCGCATTCCAGATCGATTCGCGCAATTCGACAAACGGTTTGCTGCCAAATTCAAAAACCGAAAGCAGCAAATCCACCGTTAAGTGGTTGTGAAACAATTTGATTCCGGTCAGTTCCGCAAGCTCGCGCGCGATCGTCAGCTTGCCCGTTCCCGGCAATCCATACAGAAAAATTAATTTCATCCCCATTCACCATGCAAACTTTTCACGCCCGTATTGGAGAACCGCGTCCCAGCGCCGGTAAATTTGCCGCCGCGAAGACCGTTTTCCTCGCTTGACGCCCTTTGCCGGCTCTTATAGCGTAATCCAAGTTCACTTATCGTATGCGAATCCTGTTCGTGGCATCCGAAGGCTTGCCGTTTTCCAAAACCGGCGGCCTCGCCGACGTTGTCGAAGCGCTGCCCAAAGCTCTGGTCGCACGCGGCCACGAAGTCGCCGTCGTTCTTCCTCGTTATCGCGGCACAAAAACCGCCGCCCTGGTCATGCCCAGCCTCACCATTCCTCTTGGCTCGCGCCTCCGTTTTCCCGCCGTCGCCGACGGCACTCTCCTCAACGGCGTCCGCTATTTTTTCGTCGACGATCCCGCCTGCTTTGACCGCGACGGCATCTACGGCACTTCCACCGGCGACTATTGGGACAACGCCGAACGCTTCAGTGAATTTTCCCGCGCCGCGATTGAAATCGCCAAGCACGTCTGGCCCGCCGACGTTATTCATTGCCACGACTGGCAAACCGCGCTCGTTCCCGTTCTCCTCCGCACTTCCTACAGCGACGATCCCGTCATGAAAGACGTTCCCGTCGTCTTCACCATTCACAACATGGGTTATCAGGGCCAATTCAGCCGCGACGTCATGGACCGCGCCGGCATTCCCGCCGCAACCTTCACTCCCCGCGGAATCGAATTTTACGGCGACGTAAATTTTTTGAAGGCCGGAATCGTCTATTCCGATTACGTCTCGACCGTCAGCCGCCGCTACGCGAAGGAAATTCAAACCAAGGAGTACGGCTATGGTCTCGACGGCGTGGCGCGCAGCCGCGCCGATCGACTCGTCGGCATCTTGAATGGCGTCGATTACGCCGCCTGGAATCCCGCCAAAGACCAGTTCCTCCCCGCGAAATATTCGCCAAAGGATTTGTCCGGCAAGCTCGCCTGCAAACACGATCTGTTGCGAACTTTCGCGCTTCCCGATACTCCCGGCCGCCCCATCGTCGGAATCGTCTCGCGTTTCGCCGATCAAAAAGGGTTCGACCTCATCGCCGAAGTCGCGCCGGAAATCATGCGCGAAGATATGGCGCTCGTCGTCCTCGGCACCGGCGATAAAAAATACGAAGAACTTTTCCGCACCCTCGCCATCGCCTATCCCGACCGCGTCGGCGTAAAAATCGCGTACGACAACGCCATCGCCCACAAAGTCGAAGCCGGCTCCGACATGTTTCTCATGCCGTCGCGGTACGAGCCTTGCGGCTTGAACCAGATCTACAGCTTGAAGTATGGTACGGTCCCGATTGTTCGCGCTACGGGCGGTTTGGACGATACAATTGAACTGTTCGACCTGGAACACGGCACCGGAACCGGCTTCAAGTTTTGGGATTACACCGGCGGCGCTTTGCTCTACACGATTCGCCAGGCGCTCCATCATTTTGCCGACGAGCGTATCTGGAAGCGCATCCAGTTGAACGGCATGGAAAAAGATTTTTCTTGGAAGACGCCCGCCGCGGAGTACGTCAAGCTTTACGAAGCCGCGCGGGCGGCACGAGGACTGGGGCAACCGGCGCGTAACCAAATGCCCGTTGCAACATCCAATTAACCGGACAAAGGAGACAAGCGGCCGGCGCTCTCGCTAAGCCGCTGAAGCGAAAGAACATGGCGGAAAACATCCTGGCAGCAACCGATGGAAATTTTGAAAGCGAAGTACTTTCGGCCAGCAAGACCCAGCCGGTACTCGTCGATTTTTGGGCGGAATGGTGCCGCCCGTGTCACATGCTCGCCCCCACCGTCGCGGAAATCGCAAGCGACTACGCGGGCAAAATCAAAGTCATGAAGCTCAACGTCGACGAAGCGATGAACTCCGCCGGCCGCTATAACATCCGCGGCATCCCCACCATTTTGGTTTTCAAAGACGGCCAGGTCGTCGAGCAGATCGTCGGCGCCGTCAAAAAAGACGAGATCACCAAAGCCGTCGATCGCCACGTCGGCTAGTTCCATTTCATCCGTGTTGCTTTTTGTGCAAGCGTGCGCTGCGTCACCGGCGCACGCTTTTTTTTGATCGATTGACTGGGCTTCCGTCTCCCTGCTAAGTTCTTCGCCACCCCATGGAACCGCCGCCAAACAAATCCAGAATTCCCGAGCTGGACGGAATTCGCGGCGTCGCCATTCTCAGTGTTCTCTGTTTTCATTACATTTCCATGGAAGGTCTCGCCTCGCCGGGCAGTATCGCCGACAGGTTGCAACGCCTCGTCATTCTCGGTGGCACCGGCGTGGACTTGTTCTTCGTGCTCTCGGGATTTCTAATCGGTGGAATTTTGCTCGATGCCAAGGATTCGCCGCGCTTTTTCGCCACTTTCTACACACGCCGTTTCTTTCGCATTTTCCCCGTTTATTATCTGTGGATCACAGCGTACATCTTCGTTGCGCTCTTCGGCGGAAAGCGGTTGCTCGCACTCTCGCACTCAGGCATCGCGCCGCCGCTTAACTTCGATGTCTACAGCCACTATCTCTTCATTCAAAACTTTTTTCTCGATCGGTTCCACCATCTCGCCGGCGCCTGGTTCGATCACACCTGGTCCCTCGCGGTCGAAGAGCAGTTCTATCTCGTGATCCCTCTTCTCGTTTGGCTTTTTTCAAGGCGCGCCCTCAAGATTTTTCTGATCGCTATTGTTGTGACCCAGCCATTGCTCCGCATCCTGCTTTTAAAGATGGGCTGGGTCGGCGCGGGCCTGATCGGCCAGCTCTCGGTCACTCGCGCGGACGTCCTCGCGTTCGGCGTGCTCGTCGCGGTTTATTGGCGCGAGGAATCCGTTCGCACTTGGCTGCAACATAATCCCCGCGCCATTCTGGCCGCGCTGGCCGCGCTGTTTGTCGGCTTCGCCGCGTTTTGGAAGTGGTCGCCTTACATGCGCGCCTTCGCGATGGAGGCAGCCGGCTATTCCACAATCGCCCTGTTTTACACCACTCTTCTCGTCGCCGCTTTATGTATGCCAAACGGCGCAATCGCGAAAGTCGCGCGCTGGAATGTCCTTCGGCAACTCGGCGCCGTCTCGTATTGCATGTACCTCATTCACCTCGTGGTGGATGTCGCGTGCCACGCCGTGATCTTGCATGCCACGCCCAAAACTTCCAATTTGCGCGGTGCCGCCGTCACCTTGTTCGCCGCCGCTCTCACGTTTGCCATCGCGAAAGTATCCTGGGTGGTTTTCGAGCGCCCGCTGTTACGTCTCGGCCACACATTTCGTTACTGATGATTGGAAATCTCTAATGAATGAAAAGTCGCGTTGCCACTGGGCGCAAAAAGAAATCAACATTCCGTATCATGATGAGGAATGGGGCGTCCCCGTTCATGACGACCGCGCTCTCTTTGAATTTCTCATTCTCGAAGGCGCGCAGGCCGGCCTCAGTTGGGACACCATCCTTCAAAAACGCGCGCGTTACCGCGAAGTCTTCGATCATTTCGACGCTGCAAAAATCGCCCGCTACGACGCGAAAAAAGTCCGCGCGCTTCTCGCCGACCCGGGAATTGTCCGCAACCGCCTGAAAATTGCGTCCGCAATTTCCAACGCCCAATCCTTTCTGAACATTCAAAAAGAATTCGGCAGCTTCGATGCCTACCTCTGGCAATTTGTCGGCGGCAAACCAATCCGCAACGCCTGGAAACTTCAAAAGCAGGTTCCCGCCAAAACAAAAGAATCCGACGCCATGAGCAAGGATTTACAAAAACGCGGCTTCCGTTTCGTTGGCTCCACCATCTGCTACGCCTTCATGCAAGCCACCGGCATGGTCAACGATCATCTCGTCACCTGCTTCCGCTACCGCCAGGTAGCGTAGCCCCTCCTGTATCCGCCCAGCGTAACCTCCGTCAAAAACAAATTTCGCACGCAAAAGCGCCTGCTCGATGTGCATCGGCCCACGCTTGCGTTGCGCCCACTCCCAGCGTACGATTTCTTACTGTCTGTCTTTCGCTTTTCCTCTGCAAATTCTTTTCCCTTCGCCAGCGTGAAGGGAACGGTGTGACAAAGACGGGTTCCAGGGTTTGTCTTTACAAACCCTGCCAAAAAAGGGTGAACACGGAATGAAATCGGTCGTCGTTGTCGGCGCACAGTGGGGCGATGAGGGCAAAGGCAAAGTCGTGGACTATCTCGCCGGTTCGTTCGATTACATCGCGCGCGTCGCCGGCGGTCACAATGCCGGCCACACCGTCATCATCGGCAAAGAAAAGCACGTCCTCCAATTAATTCCGTGCGGCATCCTCCGCCCGAAGCAGCACGCCGTCATCGGCGCCGGCGTCGTCATCGATCCCGGCGCGCTCGTCAACGAAATCGAAACGCTCGCGAAAGCGGGCATCGACGTAAAAGATCGCCTTCACATCAGCAATCGCGCTCATCTGATTTTTCCGTATCACCGCGAACTCGATAAAGCCGCCGAAGGCGCGCGCGGCGCAAACAAAATCGGCACCACTTCCCGCGGCATCGGCCCCGCGTACGAAGACAAAATGGCGCGCCGCGGCCTTCGCATGTGCGACCTCCTCGACCCCGCGCTCTTCCGCGAAAAAGCCGCTCGCGTCGTCGCCGAAAAAAATCGCCTCGCCAAAGGCGCGTACGGCGCGGACATCGATTTTTCCCACGAAGTCGAGGAAACTCTCCGGCAAGGCGAAAAAATTCGCGCGTACATTTGCGACGCCGCCGAGCTCGTCAATCGCGCGCTCGATTCCGGCCAGTCCGTGCTCTTCGAGGGCGCGCAAGGCACAATGCTCGACATCGATCACGGCACGTATCCCTACGTCACCAGTTCCAGCGCCATTTCCGGCGGCGCCACCACCGGCGTCGGCGTTCCGCCCACGAAAATCAAGCACGTCCTCGGCATTTCCAAGGCGTACACCACGCGCGTCGGCGGCGGCCCATTTCCCACCGAAATGCCCGATCTCGACGCGCAAGCCATTCGCGAACGCGGCAAGGAATTCGGCGCCGTCACCGGGCGCCCGCGCCGCTGTGGTTGGCTCGATCTCGCCGTTTTGCGTTACGCCAAAATGATCAACGGCATCGATTCGCTCGTCGTCACCAAGCTCGACGTCTTCGACACGCAGCGCGAAATCGAGGTCTGCACCGGCTACAAATACAAAGGCACGCCCATCACCGAAATGCCCGCGCTCGCCGAAGAATACGAAAAAGTCACGCCCGTCTATACATCCCTGCCCGGATGGGAACAGGAAACCTACGGCGTAAAAGACGCCGCCAAACTTCCGAAAGCCGCGCTCAATTACATGCGCTTCATCGGCGATTTTCTCGAGGTCGAAATCGGCATGATCTCCACCGGCCCCGAACGCGACGCCACCATCGTTCCCGAAGGCACGCTCCTCGCCCGCTGGCTCTAGCGGCAAAATTAACTTGCCGGCCTTTTCCAGGTCTTGCTTTTGAATTTTCTTGCAGGGCCCGCTTTCTGAAGCGGGCCGCCCCTGCAACATCGCCCTCGTAAATTTCATATGCCGGCGCACAATATCGCAACATTCCTAGCAGCAGCCAATATTTCGTCCCCTCTTCGCGAGGCGGCTCACGCCGTATGTAACTTCGATCCACTCGGCTTGATGCGCGGTTTGCAGGTTAGAATAAAACTCCCATGCTGACCTTCGACGAGGCCCGAAAAAAAATAATCCACGAACTTTCCCTACTCGTCTCTTCGTCACCGCGCGCAAAAGAATCTGTCGCAATAAGCGATGCGCTCGGCCGCATTCTCGCAGAGGAAATTCGCGCGGATCGTCCTTACCCGCCTTTCGATCGCTCGCTTCGCGACGGCTTCGCCGTTCGAGCGGCAGACGTCGTCCCCGGCGCAAAATTGAAACTCATCGGCGAACTCAAAGCCGGCGACACTCCGAAAATTTCCGTCGCGCCCGGCACCTGCATCCAAATCATGACCGGCGCCGCCGTCCCGCAAGGCGCCGACGCCGTCGTCATGGTCGAGCACACAACCATCGAGGGCGAAGCAATCACCTTCAGCCGAACCCTCGAGCCGGGCCAGCACATCGTCCCGCGAGGAAAGGAAGCAGCCGCAGGCGATCCGCTTTTGCGTGCGGGCCATCGTCTCGGCTTCGCGGAAATTGCCGTTGCCGCGCAAGTTGGCGCCATCGAACTGCAGGTCTATCGCAAGCCGCGCGTCGCCATTCTCTCCACCGGCGACGAAGTCGTCCCCGCCGAAACAAAACCCGGCGCCTTCCAAATCCGCAACAGCAACGCCCACTCGCTCGCCGCGCAAGTCACGCTCCACGGCGGCGAACCGGTCGTCCTCGTCAATGCAAAGGACAACGAGCAAGAAATCCGCGAAAAAATCAACAAAGGCCTTCGTGAAGAAATGCTTATCTTGTCCGGCGGCGTTTCCGCCGGGAAGTACGACCTCGTCGAAAAAGTCTTGCGCGATCTCGGAGCGGAATTTTTCTTCGACGCCGTCGCCATCCGCCCCGGCAAACCAACCGTCTTCGCCATCTGCCAAAATAAGCCCGTCTTCGGCCTTCCCGGCAATCCCATCTCCACAATGGTCACTTTTGAGCTCTTCGCCTCGCTTGCATTACAAATTCTCGCCGGAGCGCCGCCCGCCCCTTTGCCATTCCTCGAAGCCCATCTCGCCGAACCGCTTCACGAAAAAACCGGCCTCGCTCATTTCCTCCCCGCGCGCCTCGAATGGCAGGACAGCGTCCCCACCGTAAAACCCCTCCGCTGGCAAGGCTCCGGAGACCTCGCCGCCGTCGCCAAATCCAACTGCTTCCTCTACATCCCCGCCGACCGCGCGGACTTCGCCGCCGGCGATCCCGTCTCCGTCTTGCCCCGCCTATGAATTTATTTCAAACCGCCGCCGACATGGTGGGGACGGCATAAGCCTTTGGTAGCGTAGCCACTCCTGGCTGCGACGGTGTAAGCAGCACCACGATCTAGCCGCATCGTTACAAACCGCTCAGTCATCTGGCGCATCGCCTCTCCGGCGCAACACGCGCAGGCAAGAGTGCCTACGCTACTTTTTCGAGGCGCTCGACCATTTCCATTCCTCTGGTGCCCGGCACAAGCCCGCCTTCACAGGATTATTCTCGATATAAGACCGAATCTTCGCTTCTTCCACCTCATTCCGAACCCAGTGATCAAACGACTCCCGCTGCCAGAATGCCTTGCAGGCTCTCTTGAGAATACGATTGGCCCGATACGCACTCACGCCCTTGATTCCCTCCATAATTCTGCTTAACGTCAGCTGTGGCGTAATCAACGCATGAACGTGGTTTGGCATCACCACATAAGCCCACAGAAGATATTGTTTTAGCTCTCGGGTGCCCCTAAGAATCGTTGCTTCTACTTGCTCTGCAACTTCGGGCTCCTTCAGCCACAACGGTCCGCCGTTCGGTTTGTCCAGAAGCGCTTCTGCACGTGCGAATCGAATGTTTGGCGCTTCCCTGCTGTTCCGAATTGCTTTGACGAAATCAATCGGCAGTGACCCGTACAGTCGCCAAGTAACAAAAAGCATGGCTCCTTCCGGATGCCAATGAGGAAGATTACGCTCATAATACATCATCGTTAGGGCACTCTATCACGCTTTGGTAGCGTAGCCACTCCTGGCTGCGACGGTGTAAGCAGCACCACGATCTAGCCGCATCGTTACAAACCGCTCAGTCATCTGGCGCATCGCCTCTCCGGCGCAACCCGCGCAGGCAAGAGTGCCTACGCTACCTCCACCTGTTAAACTGAACCCAGTGCGAAAACTGTCCCACTACGGCAAACGCGGCGAAGTCCAAATGGTCGACGTCTCCGCCAAATCCGTCACCTCCCGCTCCGCCAAAGCCCAATCTTTCGTAAAAATGAAGCCCGCCGTCCTCCGCGCCGTTCGCCAATTGAAAAACCCCAAGGGCAATCCCCTCGAAGTCGCCCGCATCGCCGGCATCTCCGCCGCCAAACGCACCGCCGAGTGGATACCTCTTTGTCATCCACTGCCCCTCACTCACATTGATGTGACCGCGCGACTATGCAAAAATGGCGTCGAGATACGCTCCCACGTAGTGGCGACCGCCCAGACCGGTGTCGAAATGGAAGCCCTGGTCGCCGTTACTGCCGCAGCCCTCACGGTCTACGACATGTGCAAAGCCCTCGATAAAGGCATCGAAATCTCGGACGTGTTTCTCCTCGAAAAGACCGGGGGCAAGAGCGGCGATTTTCGCCGAATTGCGGTGCGTAAGATAACGTCCGCCGCCCGGAGGAAGCGTTGACTCCTTCCGGCGGAAAAACGGTACGGTTGCTCCTGGCCGACGATAACCCACTCGTGCGCGAAATCGTCGCCAAGGGCATGGAGCCGCACTGCGAAGTCTTGATCGCCACCGACGGCGCCGACGCCTTGCTCAAAATAATCGACGAGCCGCCCGACGCCATTCTTTGCGATTACAAAATGTCCGGCCTCGATGGCCGCCAGCTTTTTGAAAAATTGCGCGGCCGCGAACAGACTCGCCACATCCCCTTTTTGTTCATGGCCAGCCGCGCCGACATCGAAGAACGTTTGCGCCCGCTTGTCGACGGCGTCGAGGATTTCATCGCCAAACCCTTTCTCGTAAAAGACCTCGTCCGCATCACGAAAAAAGTCATCGACCGCCTCCACCTCGAAAAATTGCAGAAGCGTGCGTCGCGCCCGGGCGTCATCCAGGGCCGTCTCGAAGAGATGAGCATGATCGATCTGATGCAGTCGCTTGAAATGGGCCAGAAATCCTGCCGCCTCGTCGTTCATCACGACGGCCTGCAAGGTGAACTCTACTTCGCATCCGGCCAGTGCCGCGACGCCAAAATCGGCAACGTCGAAGGCGACGACGCCGTATACAAAGTTCTGCTCTGGTCCGCCGGCGAGTTTGAAATTGACTTCAACGCCGCCAACGCTTCGACGCGCACCACCACCACTCGCAATACCACCGGCCTGCTGATGGAAGCCATGCGCCTGATGGACGAAGCGAGTCGCGACACGGTTCCCGCGCAGTAATCGCTTTCATGGCCGCCAATCCCACGCCGCTTCGCGTCGCCGTCATCACCATCAGCGATTCCGTTTCCGCCGGAAAAAACGAAGACAAATCCGGCCCCGCCGTCATTGCCCGTTGCCGCGAACTCGGCTGGGAAATTAAATCGAGCCTCGTCATTCCCGACGATCCGCCCAGCATTCGCGAACAACTCCGCGAATTCGCCGATTCCGGCCGCGTGGATCTGATTTTGACCACCGGCGGCACCGGCCTCAGCCCGCGCGATTCCACGCCCGAAGCCACCATTGCCGTCGCCGATCGTCTCGTCCCTGGTTTCGCCGAAGAGATGCGCCGCAAAGGCATGGAAAAAACGGCGCGCGCCATTTTGTCGCGCGCCGTCGCCGCCGTCCGCCACAAATCCCTAATTTTAAATTTGCCCGGCAGCCCCAAAGGCGCCGTCGAATCCCTCGATGCCCTCGCCGGCCTTCTTCCTCACTCCATCGCCATCATCCACGGCGCCCGCCACGATTGAGCGCGTTGTCGCGGGCGATCGCGTGAGCGCGCCGATGAACAAAGAAAAGCAAGCGCGCCGAAATTCGCAATTTCATTTTGTCAGAGAACGATGCCGCTGCCGCTACGCGCCGTGAGTCGCGCGAAACACCGCTAAACATTTCTGCGCGGTTTCAATTTCCGAAAAGCGGCTGCCTTCCTGTTCGATCAAATAATATTCAATGCCGCCGCCGTGTTCCGCCGCGTCAAAAAGTTTTTTCCAGGGCGCCACGCCTTCGCCGAACAAAACGGCGTAGCCCTTGTCTTTTTCCGGCGACCATTCTTTGCAGTGCATCGAGCGGATGCGGCCGGGATTGGATTTTATCCATTCGACCGGATCGGAGCCGGCTTCAATGCACGTGCCGACGTCGAGTTGCAGCATCACGCTGGGCTTGGTGTTTTTCGCCAGAATGTCCATCGGCCGCGCGCCGGCTTCGCCGCGAAATTCCGTTTGATGATTGTGATAGCCGGCTTTTAGTCCGGCAGCTTCGAGTTTCTCCGACGCGGCGTTGAGAATATCCGCGACGGATTTCCACGCGTCGGCGGCCGAGCCTTCGTGCGAACTCGCCATCACGACGTATTTGCTTCCGAGAATTTTGTTTAGTTCGATTGCGCGGCCGATTTTTTCCGCGCCGAAATTTTCGCTGTCGTTGTGCGTCGAATAGCAGCGGATGCCGAGGTCGTCCAGCAGTTTTTTCATTTCTTTTGCCTGCTCGGCGGTCCACTCGAAGTAGGGGCCGTAAAATTCGAGGCCCTGGTAGCCGGCCTTGGCGACCTCGCGCACGGTGCCCATGGGGTCTTTGGCGAGCGCGTTGCGGACGGAGTACATTTCGATGCCGACGGGGATCGCGCCGGCGGCGGGCAGTGCGCCAGCGAGCGCGGCGCGGAATCCGAACGGAGCCAGCGCTGCCGTCGCCGCAAATTTGCGTCTCGACCAGAGTTTCCGTGTCATTTTTGTGCTCCCTGGCCGGGGAGTTTACTACAGGTTTGTGGCGTTATTGGCGAAAGGAGCGCGCACCGATTTGTGGGTCGCGTGTTATGTGATTGACGCGAGGGGCTGCGTCAGAAAGAATACTTGGACCATGGCACAGAAACTTTCTGACAAGAGGCTGGCGGTTTTAGGGGCGGGGAAACTCGGCGGGATTTTGCTGCGCGCGTATTTGAAGCAGGGCTTGTTCGCGACGAAGCGCGTGACGGCGACGGTGAAGCACACGGAAAAAGCGGCGGCGCTGGCGAAAGAGCTCGGCGTCAACGTGACGAACGACAACCGCAAGGCCGTGAAAGATGCGGATATTATTTTGCTTGGCGTGAAGCCGCAAGTCGTTGGCGATGTGCTGAAGGAGATCGCGCCGGAGTTGAGCGAAAAGACGCTGGTGATTTCCGTGGCGGCTTCCGTGCCGACTGCTTACCTTGAAGAAAAACTCGGCAAGAAAGTGCCGGTGGTGCGCGCGATGCCGAATACGCCGTCGGCGGTGGGCTGCGGCATGACGGGAATTTGCGCCGGCGCGCACGCCAAGCCGGAGCACATTGAAATTGCGCTGGCGATGTTCAATGCGGTGGGCCGCACGGTTGCGGTCGACGAAAAAAATATGGACGGCGTGACCGCGCTTTCCGCAAGCGGGCCGGCGTATGCGTACATCATTCTGGAATCGCTGGCCGAGGCCGGCGTAAAAGTGGGATTGCCGCGCGACGTGGCGACGCTGCTCGCCGCGCAAACGATGAAAGGCGCCGCAAGCGTCGTGCTCGAAACGGGCGATCATCCGGCGCTCTTGAAAGACGCGGTGACGACGCCCGCGGGCTGCACGATTGACGGCATCATGGAACTCGAAGAAGGCAAGCTGCGCGTGACGCTCATCAAAGCCGTCGTGAAAGCCACCCAGCGCGCCGGCGAACTTCTTTTCGAGAAGTAGCCCACAAGATGCCCGATGACTCGAAGGATTCCGAACAGCTAACGCAACAGCAGAAGGACGCGCGCGAAATGACGGCGCAAAGCGGTCTGGCGATGGAACTGCCGATTACAATTGTGGGAGCCATACTTCTTGGCGGCTTCCTCGGTTATTTGCTGGATCGATGGTTGCAAACGCGTCCCTGGCTGATGATTGTGGGCGGCGCATTTGGATTTGCAAGCAGCATCTTTGAAATTGTCCGCCGGTTTCGCCCTCGTTGATTTATCTCGATGATTCCGCAATCCGACAATTCAGATGCAATGGCTCACGGGGAACACGTGCTGCGGCGCATTCAGTGGCTCACGATTGGCTTTGGCCTGTGCAGTGGTGCCGTAGCCGCCGGGCTGCACCGGCTGGATTGGGCCAAGGGATTGCTTTGCGGCGCGGCATTGGGCTGGCTAAATTTCCGCTGGTTACAGAGCGGAATCCGCGGGATATTTGAAGCAGCGCTGTCACAGGCGAAGGCAGTTCCGAAAGGCGGCGAGCCTCCTGTAAGTAGTTCCAATTCAGCGACTTTGGGGGTATTCAGGGCCTTCACGCTGCTTTTCCGGTACGCTTTGGTGGCGCTCGGCGTCTATGTTATATTTATTTATCTGCACGTTCCCCTGGTAAGTATTGGATTGGGATTGTGCGCGCTAGTCGCCGCCATAATCACGGCAAGTGTGTGGGAAGCCTTACAACCTGAAACTTGAGGAGCCAGCCCGACGAGGGTCACGAAACGATGGAAGAACACCTCAGTCCAGTCACTCATTTGGTGAACCATTACCTGGGTTCAATCGCTCTTGCGATTCTGAACGCGTTGCACATCAAGCCCGAGAATCCCGCTGAGCCCATTCCGCAGCAGGTGGTTATGGCGTTGTTGGTGCTTGTCATCCTCACACTCTTTGCTTTGATACTTCGTTCACGCCTTTCCGTCGAAAAGCCTGGAGCGACGCAGCAGATTGCCGAGTTACTTTTGACGAACCCCATGAAGATTGGAATCCGAGACGTATTGGACGAAGCTGGCGGGCACCATAGCCGTTCTTTTCTCTCTTTTGTGGGAACGATAAGTGTTTTCGTGCTCGTTTCCAATTTGATGAGCCTCTTTCCGTGGTTTTCGGCTCCGACGGGGCATCCCACTGTTCCGCTGGCCTGTGCGTCGCTGGTGTTCCTGTATTTTAACTTTCAGGGTATCCGTCATCTCGGTCCGGGGCACTACCTGAAGAATTTTGCGGCAGGCACGCCACTGTGGATCGCCTGGTTGATCATGCCGCTCGAAATATTCAGCATGTGCGCCCGAGTGCTCTCCCTTACGGTCCGTCTTTTTGCGAACATTTTTGCAAGCGACCTGATTTACGGGATTTTCGTGAGCCTCCTGTCGGGTGTCGCATTGTGGGGATGGAACAAGTCGCCGGCGCTGGGCGTGGCATTTGGAATATTTCCGGCGGTGATTCCGCTGGCTTTTATTTTGTTGCACCTGCTGGTTGCGTTTGTTCAGGCGTTTATTTTTACGGCGCTGCCTTCCGTCTACCTTGGATTGGCGACGGCGGAAGAGCACTAGTTTCATCGGGCCATCTCAGAAGATGGCCCCTACAAAGATTTGCCCCGACTTGGTCGGCGCAATGTGTCGTTTCAGTGTGAGCCCGGCGGCACGGTGTCCGGGAACCACCTCCTGGCGGCAATTCATAAGGAGGCAGTACATGAAGAAGCTGAAAATGTTGTTGACGGCAGTTGCGGGCGTGGCGCTTTTGGCGCCGGCAGCGTTTGCACAGGGCGGCGAAGCGGCCTCGTCTGGCGCGGGCAAAAGCGCGCTGGTGATTGCGGCAATTTTTGGCGTCGGCATCGCGGCGTTTGGCTGCGGTCTGGGTCAAGGCCGGATCGGCGCGGCAGCACAAGAAGGTATCGCACGGAATCCGGGAGCGGCGAAGAGCATGTTTATTCCGATGCTGCTCGCGTTGGCATTCGTGGAAACGCTGGTGCTTTTGACGTTCGTGACGGTGTTCGTGGTCAAGTAAGCGTCGATTGGAAAGTTGTGGTTTTGTTTGCCCCTCCGGCGATGCCGGAGGGGCTTTTTGTTTTAGGTGCGTGTAAGTTGTTGATTCTAAAGGGAGGATGGAGTGGCCCACCCCTACCCCCCCCATGCTTTTTGTAACTGCTGATTCTAAACGGGTTGCGGCGAGACGATTTCGGCTAAAACACGGTGAAACGCGGAATCTGGTTGCAACTGTTGATTCCAGGCGACTTGTGGCTGACGAAAGAGTCCACCCTTGGGAGCCAACTTGGGAACCGGGCGGGGATGCCAAGCTCGACGGGGCTGAAGCCCCTCACCTACACAGAGAAAGCCCCGAGGGCGCTCCTCAAAACGAAAAGAGCGTCTGCAGTGGGCAGACGCTCTCACACAAAGATTATAGCATGGGCGTCAAGGGGGTTGTGGATGCCGGGCGGAAGCCTCCGCCGCGTTAAAACGAAGCATGCTCTACCCAGTTTTGGCGCGAGGGATGGTTGTTTCGGCGGACACCGGCCATGGAGGGAAGGCCGGCTTCAGAAACCCGGCCCTACGACGAACCGGGACAGGGGAAGACTTAACATAGAGAGCACAGAGATAACAGAGAGCACGGAGAGACGATTACAGCTGTCACGGAGTCGAGGTTAATGTCGCAAAAAAGGCTGGCTTCCCGCCGCGGC
>DATGEI010000072.1:0-115004 GCA_035310365.1 Candidatus Acidiferrum sp. | reverse complement strand
GCTCCTGCTGTTTTCCTCGGTTTTTTCGGCGCGCGGTTTTTCGCAAAAAATTCCCGGCGGCGCGGAACAATTTCTCCTCGACGCCGTCAATTACGACCGCAATGCGGCCGGCCTCGCGCCGCTTGCATGGGACGCCGAGCTTGCCGCCGCCGCCCGCGCGCACGTCCGTCAGCTCGTCGAACACGATCGCTTGTCGCATCAATTTGCCGGCGAGCCGGACGTGAAAGACCGCGTGCGCGCCGCCGGCGCGCATTTCAGCATGGTCGCGGAAAACGTCGCGGAAGCGCCTTCGATCGATGAAATGCACATCGGCTGGATGAAGTCTGCGCCGCACCGCGCCAATATTTTGAATCCGAAATTGACGGCGATTGGAATTGCGGTGGCGAAACGCGGCGAAGAATATTTCGGCGTGCAGGATTTCTCCGCCGCCGTCGGCGCTCTTACGAAAGAAGAGCAGGAGAAAAAAGTCGGCGCGCTTCTGCGCGCGCGCGGTTTGCGCATTGCGGAAAACCCCGGCGACGCGCGCAAGGCTTGCGATTCTTCCATTGCGATTCCCGGCGTCGCGGCGCTCGCGATTTTTCATTTTGAAGCGCCGGACCTCGATCGATTGCCGGAGCAGCTTGGCGGGGCCATCAAAAAGGGAAGTTATAAAACGGCGGCGGTCGGCGCGTGCAGCGCGGACGAATCCGCCGGATTTTCGCGATTTCGCATCGCCGTTTTGCTCTACTAAATGCCGCGGTGGTTAAGCGTGCGCTCAATCGATGCCGTGAATGCGCAGGCTGACGAGCTGATCGATGGTGAGATCCTTCATGCCGCGCGATTTCAGATTGGAAATGAATTCCGGCGTGACGCCGTGAATGCGCATGGCGATGAGCTGGTCGGGTTCGGGATGTTTGTAGCCGAGCGATTCGATCTTGCCGATGAATTCCGGCGAGACGCCGTGGATGCGGAAGGCGATTAGTTTTTCGAGTTCGACGTGGTCGTAGCCTTCTTTTTTGAGTTGCGCCATCCATTCCGGCGTCGCGCCGTGAATGCGCATGGCGATCAATTCGTCCTGGTCCGGATGATAGCCCGCGCTGCGCACGGAGCGCACAAATTCGGGAGAAACGCCGTGAATGCGAAAGGCGATGAGCTTGTCGCTATCGGTTGCGGCCAATCCTTCCGCGCGAAGTTCCTTGATGAATTGCGAATTGACGTTGAAGATGCGAAAGGCGATTAATTTATCGGTGTCGAGGCCGCTGAGATTTTCGTTTTTCATTTCTTTCGCGAAGCCGAGGCTGACGTCCTGCACGGCCATGCCGAAGAGTTTGTCGGGTTCGACGCTAAAGCCGAGGGCGGTCATGTTGGCCGCGTACTTCCCATCGGGAAAAAAATGAAAGACACCCGCTCCTTCCGCATTTTCGATGTAGCCTTCGCATTCGAAGCGGCCGGCGTCGCGGCGAATGGTGAATTTGACGTCGTGTTTGGATTTGATGGAAAGGTCGAGCCCTTCGAAGGAGCTGGGCGACCAATCGGATTCGTGATGATTGGAGTGGTCTTTTGAATGTTGCATGAGCGCGAAGCGGACTTTGCCGGATTCGTCGGCGGGCTCGATCGTCCAGCTGCCGCTTTGCGGTTGCGCGTCCGCGGCAAAAAGGGCGAGGGCGCAAACGAGAGCGATCGAGGACGCAACAATACTTACAACGAGTTTTCTGGGACTCATGACGTCTCCTTCGTGTGATGTACCGGGCTGACTGACCTGCGAAAACCGTGCGCGTTAAAAAATTTCCGCGTTCTTGAGCTGAATCAATTTGTCGAGCGAAAGATCCTTAAAGCCGTGGCTCCGGGCTTTTTGGATGAATTCGGGCGTGATGCCCATGATTTTTGCGGCCATCAGTTTGTCGGCGTCGAGCTTGTAGCCTTCCGCCGCGAGGGATTTGGCGTACTCGGCCGAGACGCCCTGAATCTTCATGCCCATAATTTTTTCTTCATTGAGTTCGAAGCCGAGAGAGCGCATTTCCTTGACGTATTCCGGGGTGACGCCCTGAATTTTCATGCCTATCAGATGTTCTGCGTTCGGCTTGAAGCCGAGGTCGCGCATTTCCTTTATGTATTCCGGGGTGACGCCCTGAATTTTCATGCCCATGATCTGTTCTTCATTCGGCTCGAAGCCGAGGGCGCGGATCTGCTTCACATATTCGGGAGTAACGCCTTGAATTTTGAGGCCCATCAGGTGTTCGGGGTCCGCTTTGTATCCGAGATCGCGAATTTCCTTTACGTACTCGGGAGTGACGCCCTGGATTTTCATGCCCATGATGTGTTCCGCGTCGAACTGAAGGCCGAGGGCGCGCATTTCCTTCACGTAGGCGGGAGTGACGCCCTGAATTTTCATGCCCATCAAGTGATCGAGGCTCGGCTGGAAACCCGCGTCTTTCATCTGCTTGATGTAGTCGGAAGTGACGCCTTGAATGCGAAGGCCGAGAAGTTCTTCGGTGCTGGGCGAGTAGCCGGCGGCGCGAATTTCGCGGACGTATTCCGGTGTGACGCCCTGAATCTTGAGGGAGACAAGCTTGTCGACGTCATTGATATCGACGCCGACGGACTTCATGCCTTCCAGGTAGGAGGACTGAGCTGACGACGTTGGCGCGTCTTGCGGCGAAGGATTTGCCTCGGGCGTTGGCGATGCTTTCGCGGAAGGTTTGGGCGTGGGCTTAGGTTCTTGGTCCAAAGCCTGCGTTGGTTCGTCTACGATTTCGTGAAATGGAGAGAGGAACACTTCTTTAACCCGGGAAGCGGCGACGGGATGAGAAACGCCCCAAAGGAGCGATCCGGCGATGACCGCCGCGCCAATACAAGCGAAACCGGCGCCGAGGCCGGCGGTGCGGCTTTCCGCCACGTGGCGAAGGCCGAGAATGCGGGCGATGCGCGCGGCGAGCGGGCTGCCGTTTGCGGCGAGGCTGAAGGCCGGCGTGGCGCGCCATTCTTCCATGGTGGTGAGAGCGCGGGCGTAACCGAGATGATTGCCGCAGGCGGCAACGGCGACGTCGTCGCAACAGTTTTCACGTTCGATGCGCACACGCTTCGTCAGCCACCAAACCGCCGGATGGAAAAAGAGAAGCGATTCGACGACGACCTGGAAAAGATTGAGGAAAGCGTCGAAGCGGCGAATGTGGGCGAGTTCGTGCGCGATGACGGCTTCGATTTGATCTTCGGTGAGTCCGGTGAGCGCGCGGACGGGAAGAAGAACGACGGGACGGAACCAGCCGATGACGGCGGGCGCATCGAGCCAGCGACATTCGCAGAAACGGATGGAGCGCGTGAGGCCGAGGCGCGATTGCAGTTCGCGGCACTTTGCAAGGAGCGCGGGCGCGACGGAGACGGATGCGGCGCGGCGAAGGCGTTCGAGATAGATGAGGCCGCCGGCGGTGCGCAGCGTGAAGAACAAAACTCCTGCGAGCCAGAATTCAACGAGCAGGGGAAGGGCTTGCGCGGAAAGAGATTTTACGGCGGGCGCGCCGGCGAGAACGGATTGCGCGGGATGCGCGGAGAAAGTTTTTTGCACGAAGACGACGACGGGAGTGGCGGCGGCTTCGGTGGATTGCAGGGCCGAATCGGAATTGAGGAGAAGAACGAAGGTGAGGGCGACGGACGCGACCATGGCGACCAGCGTGAGCACGCCGACGAGATAACGCGCGGAGGCGCGGCGGAAGAGCGTGAGGGCGACGGAGGCGACGGCGGCGAGCGCGAAGCCTTGCCAGACGAAGTGAAGCAGAGACCAACCGAGCGTGCGCAGCGTGTCGGGAGCGAACCAGCGAGTGAGGTCGGTCATTTCTGTTTCCTTTCGTATTCGTCGAGCAAACGGCGAAGTTCCTTGAGTTCTTCCTTGGAGCTGCGGCGGCCGGCGAGGGCGTGAAGCATCAGCTCGCTGGCGGAGCCCTGGAAGACGCGCTGCATCATGTCCACGGCGAATTGCTGCTTGGTCTTCTCCGCCGGCTCCTGTGCTACATAGACGTGCGCGCGCTGCGATTCGCTGCGGGTGACGAGGCCTTTTGCCGTCATGATTTGCATGAGCTTGAGGACGGTGGTGTAGCCGAGTTGTTTGGTGGCGCTCACGGCGTCGTGGACTTCGCGAACGGTGGAGGGGCCGCGAGACCAGAGCACTTGAAGGATTTCGAGCTCGGAAGGAGTCGGGTTCGGTTGCGGTGTGGCTTTCATGAAAAGGAGGCTACTACGAAGGATTTCGTATTGTCAACGAAAATCTTCGTAGTTTGGCCAAATTTCTTATGCGAATAAAAGGCGAATGTGATAGTTTAGCTTTTGACGCGTTTGCCGAGGTCCGGATCTTTGAGTAAAGAAAGCAAATCTTCGGTCCAGTCTGGTGTCAGTGGGTAAGTAATGTCTTCGAGAGTTGCAAGGAGCAACTTTTGAACTTCAGGCTTGTAACCCCGATACGTAGAGCGTTTCAGATTCTTATTCTTTTTGAATGCGAATCTCCATTTACCTGTAAATGGCTGCAAACTTACGCCAAGAATGTCGTACTCCCCGGCCAGATAACACGTAGTCTCAATCGTCGAACCGTCTTTCAATTTAACCTTCCGGCGATCGGAAGCGTCATTCTGAATCTTCGCAACAAACTTACCGTTGGAAACTTCCTTAATCGTGTTCGTCTGGACGGATTTCAACTGAACAGTGTAGGACCGGCCTTGGTGAACGAAGTTGCGGTCTGATTTTGTTTTCTTATGGTCGTCAGGTTTGAAATGATCTTTAATGCCAAGAGGCTCGAGGAATTCTTTGACAAAAGCGACTTCGGCGACGTAGCCATAAATCATGCCACGCAAGCTTCCATTCGACATGATAATCTCTCGGAGAGCGTCGTATTTAATCCAGTGTTGCGGATCTCGGATGTTTTCCTTTACTTGAGCCTCGGAGAACGCTCTTTCCGTTCTTTGCGGTACTACCGGAACCGATGTGACATTAGGTTTTTTGGATTTCGCGCTCATGTCCTGCCTTCCTCCATTAGAGAAGCAGGGGTAACATCAAGTCCTTTAGCAATCTTGTGGATGTTTAGAAGTGTGACGTTCGTTTCGCCGCGCTCTATTCGTCCAATGAATGTTCGATGGAGGTCAGCGCGATCGGCCAGTTCTTCTTGTGAGATTCCTTTTTCCAGGCGCAAAGTCCTTACTCGAAGTCCGAACTGCCGCTTTATTAGATTCTTCATTGAACATGAGCTTAAAAATGTGCTACATATACGTCTACAGCGTAAACGTAGCGGAGAAGAATAAATGCTTTTGAACCGTCAATCTGGTCGTCAACCACGCTTATTTGAATTACAGGAAGAGCCACTGTTTGAAAAAAGGGTACAGGGCGGAGAAGCATCTTCCGATGTGCTAGTGTCTGCCCATATATGTGGAAATGCGGATATCTTCCCGAAGATTCTCGGCCTACATGTTCCAAAGGGCTCCAAAGTAGCCGATATCACCTGGGGACAAGGCGTGTTTTGGAAAAAAGTACCCGAAGGCGACTATGAGGTCCACGGTTCGGATTTGAAGACTGGAATCAACTGTAGGAAACTCCCATACGAAGGGGAAAGTTTTGATTGCGTTGTATTCGATCCCCCGTATATGGAGGGCTTTTTCCGCAGGGATAAAGGGCATCTCGGAGGGGCAGGCACTCATTCGGCGTTTCGGAAGGCTTACTCAAATGGCGCTGCAACCGAGGAAGGCGGTCCTAAGTGGCATGCAGCCGTTGTGAATCTGTACGTTGAAGGGGGAAAGGAGACCGCAAGAGTGCTGAGGAAGAATGGAATCTTTATCGTGAAATGCCAGGACGAAGTCAGTGCAAATCGTCAGTGGCTGACTCATGTAGAGATTATCCAAGCCTATGAAAAGCTCGGGTTTTACGCGAGGGATTTGTTCGTTGTGGTGCGTCCGAATCAGCCAGGAGTGAGCCGTTTGATAAGACAAGTACACGCTAGGAAGAATCACTCCTATTTCCTCGTCTTCCAGAAGTCTAAAGACGCAAAGAAAACACCATCTGTCAAACCCTAGCCGAAAGTTCGGGAACGAGCTGGTTTCTTTGCGGGTTCAGTCTTCATGCTGTTGTGTTTTACGAGGCCGTCCGCGATGGAACGCTGGAGGATTTGAGCTTTCTCTTCAGCCGTCAAATCATGCGTTGGATAGTTGTTCTCCACTTCTTTCCTGATACCGTTGAATTTCTTGATGGCGCGACTACCTATGCTTGAGCGGAAGATCTCCTGTCCCTGCATTGTTACAATAAATTGGCCATTTTCCTCAGTTAGATGAAGATCGGCCGGTAAGAAGGACATCTTCATGACATTAAGATACCAGAAAACCGTATTGATCTTTTGGCGATGCCGACTGAGTTGGGTGCAGCGCTAAAGTAGCGCGACACCTTCCTTTTGCGCCGCATTGCGTAAGTCAGTGTCGAGTGTACCGAGGGGCAAATTGCGCCGTTGAGCTAACTCCAAATACGCAGCGTCATAGATGGTGAGGCCGTGTTTTTCGCCGATCGCCAGGACCGCTTTTGCCGCAATGGCGGAAAGGGCCGACTCCGTGTCGATGGGAAGGCGCGCCGGCTCGTCCCAAAATAGCGCGGGCTGACCTGCCTTGATTCGATTCTTGCGGAGAGCAACCAGAAGACCGTTTGATATTTCCGTGGGCCAGTGGGCGGGAACTACGATTTGGTCGCCGCGGCGGAGGCGGTCGAGCAGCGCATCGGCGAGAGTGCTGGACTCATCTTCAAAACACCAAGCCAAAGCAACCGATGCGTCCACAACGAAAACAGCCATCAGTATTTGTGACCTTCGTGAATGAGGTCCTTAATGGAGAGACCTTGGAGTTTGTTTCCCTTGCGCAACTCGCGAATTCGGCCAATGGCCGCATCAACCGACTCAGCACGAGCCTGTCCATTTGACTCGTTTTGCTTTTGCGCGAGGATTTCTTGTACGTAAAGTTCAACCGATATGCCGCGAGCTCGAGCCTTCGCCGCCAGTTCTTCGGAAATTTTTATCGTTATTTCCATGTGTTGGACCTGATTGCTGCAGGATGTCCCGCCCTCGGTTATCCAATCAGATTATATGCCAATTGGAAGCGCTCCAGACTGGATGGGAGCGCATTTCGCAGCAAGAGTCAATTCCCGTTGGACTTGCAGGTGGCGCTGAGGTATTACTCTCCGGTTTGGTAATTGGGAGGCGTTGTGAGTTTACGGCGAGAGCTCGGCGTGGCCGCTAGTTTGCTGGCGGCGATTGTTGTGGTTTGCGCGGCGCAGTGCATCGCGCAGGAGAAAAATAGCGCGACGTTTGATGCGGATGGCACGGCGCATATTACGCGCGTGATACGGCCGTCGGCGACGGTGAGCGCGGAGGCGCGGAAGTGGCTGGAGTCGCTCGATCATCGCGGGCCGGGCGCGAAGAATTTGGCGGAGCGGCGCGCGGGGACGGACGCGTGGCGTGCGTCGCAATCGGCGGTGGCGAAAAAACTTTTTCCGGTGAGCATCGAGGAATAGACGATTGGCGGGGTGCGGTGCGACGTGATTCTGCCGCTGGAACTGCCGGATGGGAACAAGAACCGTGTGCTGATCAATTTGCATGGCGGAGGATTCAATTCGGATTCGGGGTCGTTGATTGAAGGCGATCCGATTGCGAATCTGGCGAAGATCAAAGTGGTGAGCGTGTATTACCGGCTGGCGCCGGAGAATCCGTTTCCGGCGGCGGTGGAAGACGTGGTGGCGGTGTACAAGGAATTGTTGAAGACGTACAAGCCCAAGAACATCGGGATATTTGGGACTTCGGCGGGCGCGATTTTAACGGCGGAATCTGTGGCGCGATGCAAACAATTGGGATTGCCGATGCCGGGGGCGCTGGGAATTTTTTCGGGGACGGGCGATTTCAGCCGGGCGGGAGATTCATTGCTGCTGTATACGCTGGAAGGATTTCCCGGCGAATTGGCGGTGATTGATCCGGCCGAGGCGCATCATGATGAATATGTTGGGAAGACGAATCCGCGCGATGCGGTGCTCTCGCCGCTGTTTGCGGATTTGAAGGGGTGGCCGCCGTCGCTTTCAGTGACGAGCACGCGCGATATTTTGCTGAGCGGAACGACGATGTTTCATCGCGCGCTGCTGGCGGCGGGAGACGACGCGGATTTGGTTGTGTTTGAAGCGTTGCCGCATGCGTTCTGGTACAACTTTGAATTGCCGGAGACGACGGAATGCCTGAATATTATGGCGAAGTATTTTGACCGGAAGCTGGGGCATTAGAACCGTAACGCGGTGGACTGCGGAAAAAATGGTTGTCAGAAGGCCGGCTCGCCGGTAGACTGTCGTTTATGACGTTCCTCGCTTATTCGTATTATTGGCGATTTACGGACCACTCACAATTGTGGCGAGGGGCGATTTTGTAAGCAGACGCAAAACGAGAAGAGATTCGGCCCACTCGCACAGAGTGGGCCTTTTTTATTTTGGGGCGAAGGAAAGATTTGAACACAGAGGGCACGGAGAGCGGAGCACGGAGTACACAGAGAAGGAAAGAACATAAAACAGGGAAGAAAAGAAGGTAAAGCAGAGACACAAGAGAGCGCGGAGCAGAAGAGGAAGGAAACGAGCTGTGCGATTTTGGCGGTACCGAACGACACAAAAGAGCGAAACGAGGGATTGGCGATGATTATTTCGATGAAATTGCACGCGACGCGACAGGAGATAGACGAAGTGACGAACCAGGTGAAGCGATTCGGATACAAAGTGCACTCGATCGAGGGCGAAGAGCGCGTGGTGATCGGCGTGGTGGGCGTGGGCGACGTGACGGCGTGCCTCGAGAGCGTGGAGGCGATGCCGCAGGTGGAGGCGGTGACGCGAATTACGGCGCCGTACAAATTTGTGAGCAAGGAATTTCGCAAGGAGAAGACGCGGATTCGCGTGAACGGCACGGAGATTGGCGGGAATGAATTTGTGGTGATGGCGGGGCCGTGCTCGGTGGAAAGCGAAGAGCAGATTTTGCAGGCTGCGGAAGGCGTGGCGAAGGCGGGCGCGAAATTGCTGCGCGGCGGCGCGTTCAAGCCGCGGACGTCGCCTTACGATTTTCAAGGCATGGAAACGGAAGGATTGAAACTGCTGCAGAAGGCGAAGAAAGAGACGGGCCTTGCGATTGTGACGGAGGTGATGAGCGACCGCGACGTGTCTTTGGTGGCGGAGTACGCGGACGTGCTGCAGATTGGCGCGCGAAACATGCAGAACTTCGTGCTGCTGAAGGCGCTGGGAAAATGCGGCCGGCCGATTTTGCTGAAGCGCGGATTGAGCAGCACGGTGAAAGAGCTGCTGATGAGCGCGGAATATATTGTGGCGCATGGAAATCCGGAAGTGATGCTGTGCGAGCGGGGGATTCGCACGTTTGAAACGGTGACGCGGAATACGTGCGACATTGCGGCGATTCCGGCGCTGAACGAACTGACGCATCTGCCGGTGATTTTGGATCCGAGCCATGCGACGGGGAAGCGGAGCCTGGTGCCGGCGCTGGCGCGCGCCGGCGTGGCGATTGGCGCGGACGGGTTGATCGTGGAAGTGCATCCGGCCCCGGAAAAGGCGATCAGCGACGGCGCGCAGTCGCTGGATTTGCCGCAGTTTGAAAAAATGATGAAGGAGTTGCAGCCGTACATTGAATTGTGGAAAGGCATGCGGCCGCAAGCCGCGGCGGCGGCGAATTAGTGTTTGACAGAGGCATCCATAGCCACAAGGGCGCGCATGAGAAAAATTCGGCGGGCACGGGCGCGGTTGCAGTTGCGCTCTTTACAGGCGCGAATGTGCGGAACGACGCGCTCGAACGAGCGCGTTTCCGATCGCTGCTTGACTTAAACGGTGACAGCGCATAGTCTCGCGGCAGTCTTTCCCTTCCTTTTGTTGAAACAAAGGCCAAGTTGAGTTGCAACCCCGGACGGTCGGGGAAATTCGTGTTTGGAGGAAAAGGTATGCGCAGGCGAGTGATGAGTCTTGGTGTGGTTGTTTGTTTTTGTATGGCACTTGTGGCCGGGCTGAGTGAACAAAAGGCTTCCGCGCAGATGGCCGCGGAAAAGGCGACAATCTATACCTTTGTAATGGAATGGGACGTGCCGCGCGCGATGTGGGGCGATTACGAAAAGCAGATGGCGACAACCGGAGAGACGCTGAAGAAGAGCGTCGACGACGGAACGCTGGTGGGGTACGGAATTTTCGCCACTGTCGCGCACCAGGAAGGCGCGCCGAATCATGGCACCTGGATTACGGCCAGCTCGATTGCGAATTTGATGAAAGTGCTGGACGTGCTGCGCGCGTCGCCGGCGTCCACTTCGCCGGTGGTCTCGGCGTCGAAACACTGGGACTACCTGGTTTCGAGCAAAGACTACGCCGCGCATTCGGGCACGTTTACGAACGGCTATTTGCGCGTGGCCACGTGGATCGGAAAAGAAGGCGTGAGTGACCCCGGCGGAAAAGTCGAAAAAGCCAGCATGGTCGCGCTATGCGAAAAATTGATGGCGGACGGCGCGTTGCACGCTTACTCGATCGATCGCGAAATCATTCACACGATGGATGCGAACGCATTTTTCGTGGTGCTGGTCACGAACGGCGCGGAAGGCCTGGACAAATTCAATGCCGCCGTCGACGACATGGGCAAGAACAATCCGGTTTCGCTTGCGGCGTTCCGGTCGCTGCTGTCCGATAGCGGACACCGCGACTCGTTATCGAAGGTGATTACGACGACGCACAAATAGATTTTGGCAAAATCCGCAAAGACAAATGCTTTCGAATGGGCGGCAGCGAGAAACGTTGCCGCCCGTTTTCTTTTGCGGCTGAAATCAGACGGCAAGCTTGAGGGTGATGAAATCGGCGGACCACGGTTTGGCGGCGAGGTTGAGCCGCGCCAGGGAAATGGGAAGGTTAAAACGGCGCGGGCCGGCGCTGCCGGGATTGATGTAAAGCACGCCGTCTTTTTGATATTGAGCGGGCTGGTGAGAATGGCCGAAGAGGACGATGTGAATTCCGGTGGCGGAAGGATTGACGTCGAGGTCGCCGATGTTGTGGATGAGGTAGAAGGTCGCGGCGGCGGTTTCGACGAGTTCGGTTTCGTTTAACGTTTTCGCCCAGGGCGCGGTGTCCACGTTGCCGCGAATCGCCACGACCGGCGCGAGCATGCGCAACTGATCGATAATTTCCGGTTTGCCGACGTCGCCGGCATGAAGAATCAGCTCGGAGCCGCGCAGGGCTTCGAGCGCTTCGGGGCGCAAGAGGCCGTGTGTATCCGAAATGAGGCCAATGTGATCTGTCTTCAAAGTCATGCCGATTGCCTTGCCGCGGGATTTTAGTGTGAGTTCGCACTCGAAGGCGAGACGGAAGAATCTTTTTCGGATTCGCCTAGTTTCAGGATGAGCACTTCGCCATTCGAATGGAAGGAGCCGCCCGTCGCGGTTTTTGCTTCCGTCATCGGTTTGTCGGGAAGGAAGTGCATCCACTGCGCGACGAGGCCGGTGCTGGAAAGAGTTTTCTCGACGTAATCGCGTTCGGCGTCGATGTTGGGATCGATTTTGTGCGTGATGCCGTTGTTGCGCTGGTCGCGTTCGAAACCGATGTCGTGCGTGGCGGCGCCGACCCAGGCTGTGGCGCCGTTGACGGTGAAGGGCGCTTTCCAGATGCGCAGGTGATTGCGCGAGGCGACAACGGAAATCGGCTCGGCGTGCGCCCAACCGTAATCTTGCGGCCGGCCGAAAAGGTAGAGCTGGCTCATGGGCATCGTCAGATACGACTCTTTCGAAAGGCTGCCGAGGATGCCGTGCAACACGGTGTTTTTCACGTCGGCGTCGACTTTGACCCAACCGGCGGTGGTAAAGACATGTTGCATTTCCGTTTCCGAGCCGAGAATCAAGAAGTTCACCATGTCGCCGAGATTGCCGTCTTTGTCGCCGATGCGACGGGGAATTTTTGCGAAAAGTGCGTTATCGATTCCCGGCAACGACTTTACTTGCTGCGCGACGACGCGAGCGGCGACCGCCGCGCCCGCTTCCGGCGCGTACACTTCGATGTGAACGGAATAGGAGCCGTCCGCGGAATCGGTCTTGGCCTGATTGATGCCAATCGCGAGCCGGCCCGCGACCGGCGCGGGCACATCGCGTTGCGCTCCGATCAAAAAAGCTTCGGCCGTGTCCGCGTCGCCGATGCGGCCGATCAGCGCTCCGCGGCCGGCGCCGTTAAAAGGAAGAATGCGCAGCAAATCCTTGAACCCGCGCGGCACGCCTTCCGGACCGTTTTCCGCTTTCGCGTCGAGATAGCGCAGCGTGCCGGTCGTTGCGACCACAACGTGCTCGCCGGGCTGCAAATCGATATTGGTGTCGGTCCACAACGAATCGCCCTTCAGCGTAAAATCTTTCTCAAGCCGCTTTTGTCCGGCAGGGATTTGCGCGGACGATTGTGGCTTTGCGGAATCCGTTTGCGAAGCGGCCGGCGGCGGCCCATCGGCGCCGACAAGTTGCGCAAAAACGGGCGCCGCGAAAACAAAAACGAGGAGCGCCGGAGCGGCAAACATGCGGAGCGGAAATCGAGCTGTTTTCACCATTCGTCGAGCCATCCTCGGGCGCAATCGGCGCATCCTCACTGTAAGCAGATGCGTGGCGGCCAGGCAAGAGGCAGAAGCGGCCAGGACGGGTGGGAATTCTTGACTAGCGCGCGGAGCACTTGTAGATTGGCAGAAAGCGAAATCGTGCCGTTGTGAGCCGCAGGAATTTGCGAAGGGAACAGGGTAAGAGGACCGCAGAGCCGCCGCAGGGAAGGTCCAGGCAGGACATAAGGCCAAAAAATGACGAGCAATTTTAAAAAGTGGGTGGCGTGCTTGTGCGTAAGTTTCTTGCTGCCCTTGGCGGCATTCGCGCAAAAAAACGCACCTCCTCCTCCGCCGCTAAAGTGGGAAAAAGTTCCCGAAACGCGCGTGACGGTGGACGGCAGCGAAGCGATGTTTACCACCATGTGCGCGCTGCTTGCCGCCGGATTCGAAGCGGACGTGAGCGCGGAAAACTGGTCGCCGATGCGCGCGCAATTGCGCGACCGGCTGCAGCATCAGCAGGGGGCGGCCGTCGAAGTGCTTCGCAATTTTTACAAACAGCATGAACTTGCCGATCCCGGCGCGATGCTCTCGCGCTACATCTGGTTCGGCCTTGTCAGCGGTTCCGCGCCGGACTTCAAGCCAAATCTTCGCCGCGACGAATTGCCGCCGGAAGTGATTGCGCTCGAAGGCTTTCAGGAAATTCTTGCCGCGTATTACAAGGAACAAAAAATCGGCGAATTGTGGCGGCAAGTGCAGCCGATTTACAATCGTGAAATTGAAAAGCTGCACGACCCGATCTCCGACATCACCTTTGTTGCGACGGGTTACCTGCGCGAAATTCTGGAGCCGACCAATCCGCGCACGTTTACCATCGTGGTGGAACCGCTCGTCGGCCGCATCACCAACGTGCGCAATTTCGGCGACCACTATTCGCTGGTCTTGAGCGGTTCGGACGCATTGCCGACGGACGTCGTCCGGCACGCGTTCCTGCATTTCTTGCTCGATCCGCTTCCGCTGATGTATCCGCACGTTGTCGCGGTGAAGCGGCCGGTTTATGACGTTGCCGCCAAAGCGCCGCGCCTTCCGGCGGAATTGAGGGACGATTTTTCGTCGTACTTCGCCGAGTGCATGGTGCGCGCCGTGGAATTGAAGCTGAAGCGCATGTCGCCCGGCGAACGCGAAGTGGCGCTGGACATGGACGACGCGAGCGGCCTCGTTCTCGTTCGTCCGCTCGTTACGGCGCTCGCAAAATTCGAACAATCCGAACCCGGGATTCGCATCTATTTTCCCGAGCTGGTGCGGTCCATCGACGCCGCGGCGGAACAAAAACGCGTCGCCGCCCTCAAATTCCCCGAACCGGCCCGCGCCGCCGAAGCCGACGCAACGGAAACGGAAGCCGTCGCGCGCAGAAAAGCCGCGCCCACCACGATTCCGAACGACAAGGAAGTGATCGCCGCGCTGACCGAGGGCGAGCGCCGCATTGCGGAGAAAAATCCTCGCGCGGCCGAAGCATCGTTTCAGCGAGTGCTTGTGAAATATCCGGATCAGCCGCGCGCGTTGTACGGCCTCGGCCTGGTGGCGCTGCTCGATCACGACGCGACGCGGGCGAAGGAAGTATTTGGCCGATTGACGAACAGCGAAAGCGTTGCGGGGAAAGATCCGATGGTATTGGCGTGGTCGCACGTCTATCTGGCGCAAGTGCTGGATCGCGAAGGAGACCGCGAGCGCGCGAAGGTCGAATACCAAGCCGCGCTGGGCGTCGAAGGCGGCCCGGAGCAAGCGCGTCAAGCGGCCAGCAAAGGCCTGGCGGCAATGGAAACCGCAAAAACGGTGGAACGTCCCTGACCCGGCACACTTTACAAGGAGAAGTGGCATGAAAATTCGCAACATTTTTTCGATCGGGCTGGGTGCATTCGCGGCGGCAATTCTGCTGAGCGGCGCGGCCGCCGTCGCCCAAGACTCGCAAGAACGCCCCACCTTGAATAAAGACAAACAGCCGGCGCCGCAGCCCGCGACGACGACGCTTTCGCTCGATACGCAAGAGACTCCGCCCGCTTCGTCGGAAGAAGACGCCGCGATGAAGGCGGTGCAAGCAATGCCGGAAGGCTCCCCGGAAAATCTCCAGGCCAAGCTCGACGCAATCGAGGCGTTCCTTCAGAAATTTCCGCAAACCCGCTATCGCTCGGTGGCCTATGGATTCCTGACGATCGGTTTTGCGCAGGTGGGAAAATCGGCCAAAGCACTCGAATATGGCGACAAGGAACTCGAGCTGAATCCGAATGACGTCGCGACGATGGCCATCATCAGCCAGACCATTCCCCGCGTTATAAATTCGAGCACGCCGGACGCCGCCAAGAAACTCGACAGGGCCGAATCGCTGGGCAAACGCGCGGTGGAAGTTGTGCCGACGCTGCCCAAACCGGAAGGCATGACCGACGAAACTTTTGTGAGCACGAAGAATCAGACGCTGGCCATGGCGCATGGCGGGATCGGCCTCGTGGATTGGCGGAGAGGGAAATTTGCCGATGCGATTCCGGAACTGGAAGAATCGGTAAAGCTGGACCCCGTCGCCGACCCCGTCAATTGGTACATTCTGGGCATCGTAAACCAAAACACTTCGCACTTTGACGCGGCCGTGGCGGCCTACGCGCACTGCGCCGCAATCGCGAGCGGCTTGCAAGGCACGTGCAAAACGAAAACCGACGAGGCGAAAAAACTCGCGGCCACCAAACTCAGTGCCCCCAAGTGAAGCCTTCGCCCGCGAAGCTGGCGCGGACCACATGACGCAGAGCGACGATGAGCGGCTCGAACAGAAGCTGGGTATCCGCTTCAAGAACCGCGCGCTGCTCAATCTTGCGCTGACGCATAGTTCCGCCGTTCCGGATCTGCGGGCGAGCCACGCCGAAAAAATAGGCGCGGCCGCGACGATCGGAAACAACGAACGGCTGGAATTTTTGGGCGACGCGGTTCTCGATCTGCTCGCCAGCGAATACCTGCTGGAAAGTTTTCCCGATTGGACTGAAGGGCAGCTTTCGAAAAGCCGCGCGCGGCTCGTCAATGCGCGATCGCTCGAACGGGCGGCGCGCGCGCTCGGGCTCGGCGAGCACCTGCGGCTTGGCCGCGGTGAAGAAAAAACCGGAGGCAGAGACAAGCCGGCGCTGCTTGCGGACGGATTCGAAGCGGTAGTGGCGGCGGTGTTTCTCGACGCCGGATTGCAAACCGCCGGAGATTTTTTGAAGCGCGTCTTGTTCGACGACGCGCTCAAAGAGCGCGGCGATCGCATCGCGGATTCGGACCGGAAATCGGCGCTCCAGGAAATGCTGCAGCAAAATGGACGGCCGCCGGCGGAGTATCGCCTGGCGCGCGAAAGCGGCCCCGATCACCGCAAGCTTTTTCTCGTTGAGGTTTGGGCCGACGGAACCTGTCTTGGCAACGGGGAAGGCAAGACGAAAAAAGAAGCCGAACAGCAAGCGGCGCGCAGCGCGCTGTTACAATGGGAAGCGACGCATCCCAAGGACTGAAGCGACATGACGGAAGAAGCGCCGCAACAGGAAACGCCCGCCCCCGCGGCGGAATCGCACCCCGAAAAAACCACCGTTTCCGAATACCTTGAATCGCTGCTCGTCACCGTGATTCTGGCGCTGTTCGGCACGAGCTTCATCGTCCAAGCGTTCAAGATTCCTTCGCCGTCGATGGAAAAAACCCTTCTCGTCGGCGATCACTTGCTCGTGAACAAATTCGTTTTCGGCGGCCGCGGCGATGCGTGGTACGAAAAACTTTTGCCCTACCGCCCGTTGCGGCGAGGCGACATCATCGTCTTCAAATATCCGTACGACGATCACCAGCATTTTGTGAAGCGCGTGATTGGATTGCCCGGCGACCGTTTGAAATTGGCGGATCAGGACGTTTACATCAACGGAAAGAAACTGAACGAGCCTTACGTCGTGCACGACCCGAATCCCATGTCCGGCTACGATATTCTGAACTATCAGTTTCCGCCGCCCGGCAACCGCTTTCTCGGCTCCCACGCGCGGCCGGAGTGGATCGCGGAAATTCGCAAATACGTGCAAGGCGACGAAATCGTGGTGCCGCCGGATAATTTCTTCGCGATGGGAGACAATCGCGACAACAGCCTGGACAGCCGTTACTGGGGTTTTGTCGATCGCGACGCGATCATGGGACGCCCCTTCGTGATCTATTGGTCGGTGAATGCGACGGCCGACGATTACGCGCAAAACACATTTCTGCAACGGCTCGCCGGCGTTCTGGACACGCTCCGCCATCTTCCCGCGCGCACCCGCTGGAACCGGATGTTTCACACCGTTCACTAGCCATTTGCGCGGCGGCGGCTAGTGACGTTCGGCGCTACCTTTTTACGGCGGACTCTGCGAAACTTTTCGTCGGCAATTCCCGCGAAAGTGACGGCACAGCGTTTGGTCGGATTCCGAAAACATTGGAAATGGGGCGTGGCCCTGGTGCTCGCGGTGTTCGCGCTGCAGCTCGGCGTGAACCTTGTCTTGCGCACGCACCGCGTTCACGATGCGATGATCGCGCGGCTCCAGCGCACTTTTGGGCGGCCGGTCGAAGTTCGGTCGTTTAGCGCGTCTCTCCTGCCGCTGCCGAGCCTTGACGCCGACGGCATTACCGTCGGCGAAGATTCCGCGTTCGGAAACGAATATTTTTTGCGTGCGGACCGCTTGTCCGCGCGTTTGCGCCTCTTTGGTTTGCTCACCGGACGATTTGAATTTGGCACTCTGTCGCTCGACCGGCCCAGCTTGATCCTTGTAAAAAATGCCGACGGCCGTTGGAACCTGGAGCGCTGGCTTCCTCCCTCGTTTCCGCCGGATGGAAGTTCTCCGGGCAAGCCGCGCGCCGCCAATTCGCCCGATGCGGCCGCGAATCGGCTTGCAAAAATTGAAGTCAGCGAAGGCCGCGTCAACTTCAAGCTCGGCGACGACAAAAAGCCGTTTGCGTTTACGAGCGTGAACGGCAGCGTGGAACAGACCGCGCTCGGCCGCTGGCAAATCAATCTCGAAGCCCAGCCGTGGCGCAGCGGCGCGCAGCTGCAAACGACGGGCACGATTCAAGTGCGCGGCGAAGTGGCGGGCACGTCCGTTCGTTTGCGCCCGGCCCGCTTGCAGATTCGCTGGACGCAGGCTTCGCTCGCCGATATCGTGCGGCTCGCGCGCGGGCAAGACGATGGCGTGCGCGGCCTGTTCGACCTCGACGCAATGGCCGAAAGCGGCACAACCGAAAATCCTTCCCCTGCGCGGCCAGGCGAATGGAATTTTTCGCTCCATGCCCGCGCGTCGGAGATCCATCGTTGGGATTTGACGCAGCGGGCCGACAATCCCAAGCTCGAGTTGCAGGCCAAAGGACGCTGGTTTCCCGCCGACGGCAGCATCAATCTCGACGAAATGAATTTCGCTTTTCCGAAATCGAATTTGCGCGGCACGGCGTCGTTCACCACCGTGCCGCAAACGAATTTCGCCGTCCATGTCGATTCGGCCGGAATTCAGGCCTCCGATTTGCTCGCCTGGTATCGCGCGTTCACGCCGGGCGTGTCGGAGGGCGTGTCGCTCAATCAATATTTCACCGGCGCGGCAACACTCCGCGGCTGGCCCATTCGACTGGAAGCGGCGGCCTTTTCGAGTCACGGCGGAAACATTTCGTTCGCTTCAGGCGACGCGGCGGCGATTCATGCGGGTCCGGTGCGCGGCGGCATGGAAAAAAACTCGTTTGTGATTGAGCCGGTCGCGCTCACTTGGCTAGAAAGCGCCGCCGAAAAGGGAAGTGCGCCGGAAAAGTCCAATTCGCCGAAAGGAAAATCTCCTGCCGCGGCCGCGAGCCCCGCTCTTGCAACGCTTTCCGTCGGTTTGCGCTACGACTTTGATTCGAGCGAGGGCGGCGTTTCCATCGTGGGAAAAGCGGAGAAAACGGACGACGTTCTGAAGGCCGCCGCCGCATTCGGAAGACAAGTAAACCGTGGCTGGGAATGGACCGGCCAGACCAGCGCCGCACTCGAGCGAAACTGGGGCAATCCCGCAACGTCCGGCTGGAATGGCCAAATGGAATTTACCAAGGGTGAATTACAAATCGCCGGCTTGAATCAGCCGGTGAAGCTCAAATCCGCCACGCTTCGCTGGCGGAAGAGTGCGAAAACCGTCGCGCTCGAAAGCGTTGAAGCGTTCGGCGGCGCGTGGGACGGCGAAATCGCCGAGAGTCTTCCATCGGAATCCGCATCCGACGCCGGTTCTCGATGGCGTTTCCAGTTGCATGCCGATGCGCTCAGCGCGGCGGACATGGATCGTTGGATGGGGCCGCGCGCTCGGCCCAATTGGCTCCAGCGCCTTTTGCCGGCAATGCTTGGCGGCAGCAAGGGGCAGACGGTGGACGCGGGCGACCTCTTGCGCCGCATCGATGCGGAAGGCGACGTGAGCGTCGACGAATTTTCCCTCGAAAAGCTTAAATTAAAGCAAGTGCGCGCTCACGCGTCGCTACGCGGCCTGCGGCTGCATCTCGAGAAGTGCGAGGCGCAATGGGCCGGCGGAACGCTCGAGGGAAGCGTCGCGGCCGAGTTTGACGCAAAGCCCGTGTACGAATTGAAGCTTCGCGCAAATGGCGTCGCGCTGGCGCAGGTGCCGCTTGCGGGGAAAATTGCCGATCGCTTCGCAGGCGCGCTCGATGGCACGATGGACTTGAGGACCGAAGGCGTCGGCCGCGAAGCGTTGCTGGACAAACTTATGGGCGAAGGCCGCATCCAGCTGAAGAAGATTGAATTTCGCGGGTGGGATGTGCCGGCGAGTTTTGCGTCGGGCGCGCTGCACGCGGGGGCCAGCCGCTGGATCGACGGCGAAGGCATGTTTCACGTAAGCGGGCGCAGCGTGGAAGTGAATAATTTGCGATTGCGCGCGCCGCAAGGCGAAGTCAGCTTGAAAGGCAGCGTCAGCTTTGGCCGCGACGCGGATTTGACAATGGAAAGTCCGGCGCCCGCCAAATCGAAAACGCCGCGGCCGGATCGCATCATGCAAATCAGCGGGCCGCTCGAAGGGCCGAAGGTGGCGATTCAAACGGTCGCTCCCCAGCAACCCGGCGACTGAAACGGATTTTTCACGAATTTGTTTTTGTGCGGAGGAGCGCCAAATGAAACGTTCGATCGCGGTAATTGCAGTTTTGATGCTGTTCGCCGTCTGTTGCGCCGAGGCCCAGGCGCAGCAAAGCTTTACGCTCGAGCAAATCCTGAGCGCGCCGTTTCCCACTTGGCTCGTCGCCGCGAAAACCGGCAATCGCATCGCGTGGGCGCTCGATGAACAAGGCAAGCGCAACATTTGGGTCGCCGAAAGTCCGGATTTTAAGGCGCGCCGCTTAACGTCTTATCTGGAAGACGACGGGCAGGAGCTCTATTCCTTGAGTTTTTCCGAGGATGGCAACACGCTCGTCTACTCTCGCGGTGGCGACAAGAATGCCGCCGGGCAATTTCCCAATCCCACCAGCGATCCCGCCGGCGCCGAACAAGCCGTGTGGTCCATCGCGTGGAGCGGCGGCGATCCCAAAAAGATAGACGTCGGCCACCTGCCGGTGATCTCTTCCTCCGGAACGATTGCCTTTGCTCGCGACGGCCAGATTTACCTCGCGCCCGCCGATGGCAGCACCAAGCCCGCGCAAATCGTCGTGCGCGGCCATAACGGCGAACAGCGATGGTCGCCCGACGGAAAGCTTCTCGCCTTCACCTCAAGCCGCGGCGATCACAGCTTCATTGCCGTCTACGACGTGCAGCGAAAATCGATAAAATTTCTCGCTCCCAGCGTCGACAGTGACTCTTCGCCGCGCTGGTCCCTCGACGGAAAACGCATCGCTTTCGTCCGTCGTCCCGCCGAACCGCGCGATACGCCACAAGGCTTTTTCATCGAGCCCGATCGGCCGCACCCGTGGTCCATCTGGGTTGGGGACGTTTCGTCCGCGAACGCCAAAGAGATCTGGCACAGCGGCAACAAACGCGACGACTCGTTTCCCTATATGGCCGAAGACACCGGCGGCGGCGTCATCAACTGGGCCGCGAACGACACCATCGTCCTGGCCAGCGAAGCCGACGGCTGGCAACATCTCTATGCCCTCTCCGCCAGCGGCGGCACGCCAAAACTTATCACGCCGGGAAATTGCGAAGTCGAACAGTGGTCCTTTACGCCCGACAAAAAAGAAATTCTGTATAACTCGAACTGTGGCGACATCGATGCTCGCCATATTTGGCGCGCAGATTTAACCGGATCCATCAACCAGCAGCGAACGTATGGCCGATCCATAAACGGCCCGAAGGGAATCGGCACCGGCATTGAATGGAGTCCGATCATCCTCGGCAACGGCCTCGACTATGCCTATTTCGAATCGGACGGCACTCATCCGCCTCAGCTCTTTCACGACAAGCTCACTGCGGATTCCGGCCACGGCGTGGCGGGTTGGCCCGAAGGTTTTCCAGGCACCGCGCTTGTCACTCCTCAACAAGCCATTTTCAAATCCGCCGACAACTTCGAAATCCACGGCCAGCTCTTCCTTCCCAAAAATCTCAAGCCCGGCGAAAAGCGTCCCGCGCTCATCTTCATTCACGGCGGCTCGATGCGTCAGATGCTCCTCGGCTGGCACTACATGAATTACTACGCAAATTCCTACGCCATGAATCAGTACCTTGCCAATCGCGGCTACATCGTCCTCGCCGTCAACTATCGCAGCGGCATCGGTTACGGCCGCGCCTTCCGCGAAGCGCCCAATCGCGCCGGCCGCGGCGCCAGCGAGTATCAGGACATCGTCGCCGCCGGAAAGTATCTGCAATCGCGCGCCGACGTCGATCCGAAACGCATCGGCCTCTGGGGCGGCAGTTACGGCGGCTTCCTCACCGCCATGGGCCTCGCGCACAATTCCGATCTCTTCGCCGCCGGCGTGGACATGCACGGCGTCCACGACTGGCCCACCGACAATTGGGACGGCAAAAATATCCCGCCCGAACTGACAAAACTCGCGCACGATTCTTCGCCCGTCTCCGCCGTCGACACTTGGAAATCTCCCGTCCTCTTCATTCACGGCGACGACGACCGCAACGTCTACTTCGCGCAAACCGTCGACCTCATCGCGCGCCTTCGCGCCCGCAGTATCGACATCGAACAGCTCATCTTTCCCGACGAAATTCACGATTTTCTTTTGCACAAAGATTGGCTCGCCGCCTATCGCGCCACCGCCGATTTCTTCGATCGCAAACTCAACGGCGGAAAGCCGCCCGCCGAAACCGCGGCACACTGATCCGCTCGCCCATGCGCCTTCGCTCCATCGCCGCTAAGTATTTCCTCGTGGCGCTGAGCGTTTGCGCAACGCATTCTGCCGCGGCGCAACAAAAATCGCTCACTCGCACCTTCGTCGCCGGCGCCGAGGAACGTTACCAGGTCACCGCCTCCATCCGCGTTGAAACTCGCGGCGTCTCCACCGAAAAAATCGGCGAAAAAACAGTCGCGACGTTTTATACCCACGAAGCTCAGGGTCAGATCGGCTGGCGTGCCACGCGGCAAATCGCTACAGTCCTACCCGACTCGAGTGCCGCGATCGCGGAATCTCTCGATCGCTTCGAGCTCTCTTGCGATGGAGATCCTGGTGCAAAAAATTTCGATGCCACTTTGCAAAAGTCGGTGCACGACGCTTGCGCCGACTGGCGAACTGATTCCCCGATGCACTATGAAGAAGAGAAGTTCGGTTTGATCCGAGGTCTGCCTGCGCTCGCGAATCAGATCGCCGGCCCGGATTCGCCATTGCTCCCCCTCTGGATTCGTCGCGCTTTTCGCCCGAGCGTCGTTCTCCCCAGAACGCCCATCGACTTCGGAGCGCCCACGACAAGAAAAGTTCAACCCAACTCCGGTGGGGAAGGGAACCTCAAAGGGCAAGAAGCCATCGAATGGCTGACGTCTGCCGATGAAACTCCTTCTGCCGTTCTCCATGTCTCACAGGATCTCGAATGGATCGATCCACCGCCAAAACCTGGATTCGGCAGTGTCGGCGGCAAGCCTTCGGCGCGTCAGTTCTTTTACGCCGATTCACTAACCACAATCTCATTGCTCGACGGAAGTCTGCTCAAGGCCTCTCGCTCGGCAACGCGCGAAACAAAGGAACTTCTCGATCCTGAACCCAGCCTTCCCGATCCGCCTCTTTTCAGTTCGAAGCTCACCATCACCGTCGCCATCCAGCGCTTGCCATGAAAACAAAAATTCTCTCTCTTGGCGCCTTCGCATTTCTTCTCATCGCTCTACCCGCGCTCGCGCAAAAAACTCTTCCCACTCCGGCCTGGAAGCCCGGCGAAAGCTTCTTCTATCGCATCCATCTCAAAATCGATCGCGACATCAAAACAAAAAGCGCGCTCTCCTTGCCGCAATCGCCGACCGACGCCGGCCTCGACATCCAAGCCATCCTCCAGGTCGAACCCCTTGCGTCCTTCACGCCAAAAAACGCCGGCGCCATCCGCCTCCGCACCTGGCTCCTTCCCCTCATCAGCGACATCGGTATTCTTCCGCGCGGCGAAAAACCGCAACAATCCGCCGAAGGAATTGTTCAAGCCGACGACAAAATAGTTGACTGCACACTCGAACCCACCGGCGAAATCGACGCCATCGCCGGTCTCGACGCTCTCGCCGCCGAGCAACAGCAAGCCTGGCGCGAATGGGCCGCAAGATTCGCCGCTCCGTTCACCCTTCAAAACGAAAAGCGCAAACGCGGCGACAAATGGACCGCCGAAGAACCCGAAACAATCCCGTCTCCCATCGCCGACCTCCGCTGGCAAAAAAAATCTCAATTCGTCCGCGACGAGCCTTGCGCCGCGCTCAAATTCACTCGCGCCGGAGAGTTCGAACGCGCCGCCAACACCGAACCTTGCGCCGCCATTCTCTCCACGTCGTCGCTCGTACAAAAATCTTCGCCGCAAGACGCCACTCCCGCCGAGTACAAACAGCGCGGCCTCCGCACCCGCGGCACCGCCAAGGGCGCAAACGAAATCACACTTTACATTTCACGAAAATCCGGCCGGCTTGTCCGCGCCACCCAGCAAGCCGCGCAACAAATGGACGTCTTCATTGCGCTCGCCGACGGCACCACGCAAATCCACTACGCCGTGAACGCCAAGGCAAACTCCACCGTCGAACTCATTGCCGATCTCCCGCTCATCCTTCAGCCGCATCCGCCTAAATAGACAATTTTCCTGGTCCGAGTCCGCGCCGCAGCGCTTCGTGTGCCTTGCGTTATAATGGAAGTTTCGTCGCGCGCCGCCAGGCCGGCAGGAGACGCTCGCCTTGAACTTCAAACTCAAAAGCAGCTACGATCCGCGCGGCGATCAGCCCGCCGCCATCGATCTCCTCGTTCGCGGCCTCGACGCCGGCGATAAGCATCAAGTGCTCCTCGGCGTCACCGGTTCCGGCAAAACGTTCACGGTGGCCCGCGTCATCGCCAGCGCCAATCGCCCCGCGCTCGTGCTCGCGCACAATAAAACGCTCGCCGCGCAGCTCTATCACGAATTCACCCATTTCTTTCCGGAAAACGCCGTCGAATATTTCGTCAGCTACTACGATTTTTATCAGCCCGAAGCCTACGTTCCCGCCGCCGACGTTTACATCGAAAAAGAATCCACCATCAACGACGAGCTCGACAAACTCCGCATGAGCGCCACTCGCTCGCTCTTCGAACGCCGCGACGTCATCATTGTCGCTTCCGTCAGCTGCATTTACGGCATCGGCTCGCCCGACGCCTATTACGGCATGCTCGTCATGCTCGAAAAAGGCATGCAGACCACGCGCGAAGCGCTCCTTCGCCGCTTTGTCGATAGCCTCTACGAACGCAGCGAAGACTTGCGCCGCGGCACCTTCCGCGTCCGCGGCGACATCATCGAAATCTATCCGACGTATGAGGATCAGGCGTATCGCATCGAAATGTTCGGCGATCAGATCGACACCATCCGCCAGTTCGAGCCGATCACCGGCACTATTCGCACCGGCCAGGAAGACCTGAAGCGCGTGCCGATCTATCCCAAAAATCACTACGTCATGCCGCAGGATCAGCGCGAACGCGCCATCGTCACCATTCAGGAAGAGCTCGGCTGGTGGAAAAAAGAACTCGAGAAGCAGGGCAAATTCGTCGAAGCGCAGCGCATCGTTCAGCGCACCATGTTCGACATCGAAATGATGCGCACCATCGGCTATTGCCACGGCATCGAAAATTATTCGCGCCACCTTAGCGGCCGCCTGCCCGGCGAAGCGCCGCCAACCCTTCTCGACTATGTCCCGAACGACTTTCTCCTCTTCATCGACGAATCGCATCAAACCGTTCCGCAAGTCCGCGCCATGTATCACGGCGATCGTTCGCGCAAGCAAACCCTCGTCGACTACGGCTTCCGCATGCCGTCCGCGCTCGATAATCGCCCGCTCACGTTCGAAGAGTTCGAGCACCGCCTCAATCAAGTCGTCTACGTTTCCGCCACGCCCGGCCCGTACGAACTGACACGTTCCGGCGGCACGTACGTCGAACAAGTCATTCGTCCCACCGGTCTCGTCGATCCGCAAATCGAAATCCGCGCGGTCAAGGGCCAGGTCGACGATCTGCTCGAAGAAATTCGCATTCGCGCGGAAAAAAACGAACGCGTCCTCGTCACCACGCTCACCAAACGCATGGCCGAAGACCTCAGCGAATATTTCACCGAAATCGGCGTCCGTTGCCGCTATTTGCATTCGGAAGTTGAAACGCTCGATCGCATCAAAATCCTCCGCGATTTGCGCCGCGGCGAATTCGACGTCCTCATCGGCATCAATCTTCTTCGCGAAGGCCTCGACCTTCCCGAAGTTTCTCTCGTCGCCATTCTCGACGCGGATAAGGAAGGTTATCTCCGCAGCGCCACTTCGCTCATTCAAACCATCGGCCGTTGCGCCCGCCACGTCGAAGGCCGCGCCATCCTTTACGGCGATCGCCGCACCAAATCCATGAACGAAGCCATCGACGAAACGAATCGCCGCCGCGCCAAGCAGCTCGCCTACAACGCCGAAAACAACATCACGCCCATGTCCATCGTCAAAGGCATCGATATGGAGCTCGCGCACATCGTCGAAGCCGATTACGTCACCGTCGCCCTCAACGAACCCGAACTCGACGCCGCCGCGGCCAATGTCCGCAACGAAGAACAGCTCGCCGACCTTCTCAAAAAACTCGAGACGCAAATGCGCGACGCCGCAAAAAATTTCGAATTCGAAAAAGCCGCTCAGCTCCGCGATCGCATCCGCGGCCTCAAACAGCGCGATCTCGCCGGCCTCTTTTCAAAAGAAGCCGCCCCGTCCACCGAAGCCGCTTCCTGAATCCATTCCGCCGCGCGCCGAATGATCCCGCGCGCCTCTGGCGGAAAGTTGAACCAGTATAAAGTTCAGAAGTAGTGGCACGATAAATCGTGCCCCGTGCTTGGCGAGATCGATCCGCCCGTCGCCGTTAGCCCCGCCGCAACTCTTCCAGCGAATAAAACGTTCCGCGCCACACAATTCCGCCTTGCCACAGCGTCACCGCCGTCGATCGCAGCAGCATGTACAAGAAAAGCGTCGCGCCAATCGGATCGGTCAGCGCAAAAAGCGGCGACACGCGCATCTCGGCCGCGACGCCGGCATGAAATCCCAGTGCCGCCGCCACCGCCACGGCATCAAATCCCCACGCCCATCCATGCAGAAACGGAAGCGCAAGAAACGGCAAAATGTTCGTGCAAAAAATGCCGATCGATTGCGCCGCCACCATCCCCATGCTGTAGTTCGCCGCCGCAAAAAAATTCTTCGTCACGCCCCGCACGATATTCCCCGCCCCCGCGTGCCACCGCACCGATATATGCTTTTGCGCAACGCCCACGCACGATCGAAACCCCGCTTGCTTGATGTTCCTCGCCAGCCTCATGTCATCCACAACTTCCAGCGCCAGCCGCCCGTGCATCCCGCATTTTTCGTAAGCCGAACGCCGCACCAGTTGAAACGCGCCGATTCCGACATAGGATCGCGATCCTGGATTTCCAACATCGTTTGGATTCGTCGCCACGTGGAATCCTAGCCCAAAAAAAGTAATCAGCGTCTTTTCCCAAAACCCGTGCATTTCCACCGCGCACATTAGCGTCAGGTGGTCGAGCTTCCTCTCTTCGACAATCGAAATCGCTCGCCGCAACGCATCGGACTGAAATTGCACGTCCGCGTCCGTAAACAGCAGCCAGTCGCCGCTCGCCGCCTCATATCCGCGCTGCAAAGCATGCGGTTTTCCCAGCCAGCCTTCGGGTAATTCATCGATTCGCACCACGCGAATTCGCGCATCGCGCGCGGCAAAGTCAGCCAGAATCCGCGGCGTCGCATCGGCGGATCGGTCGTCCACCGCCACAATTTCCAGATTCGGATAGTCCATCGCGACGAGAGTTCGAAGCGCCGCCGCCAGCTTTTCCTCTTCATCCCGCGCCGCAAACAAGATGGAAATTTTCGGGCAGCATTCCGCCGCCGCCGCTTCAAATTGTTCAAGCCGCGGCAATCGTGTCGCGCCGTACACCACGCGCATCCCGTGTGTCAGCCAGAAAAGTGCGATAAGTCCAAAAACGAGAAACGCGATCCAGTGCATGAGTTGGGTTTGCTTTGCCTACACGGTATTCTAACAGGGAGCATGCAAGGCAATCTCACCATCATCGGGGCTGGACGCGTTGGCCGCGCTCTGGGCAGAGCGTTGAGCGAGACGGGATGGAAAATCTTTGGTGTCGTTACGCGCACCAAACCTTGCGCGCAGAGAGCCGTTCGCTTTATCGGACACGGCCATGCCTTCGCCGGTATTTCGCGCCAGGCGCTGGCGCCGAAAAATATCTTGATCGCCACGCCGGATACGGCCATTCCTCGCGTGGCGGAAGAGATGGCGCGGCTCTTCGCCGAAGATTGGAAAGGAAAAGTCGTTTTGCACACCAGCGGCGCGCTTGATTCCCGGGTTCTCGATCCTTTGCGTGCTTTCGGCGCCTTTGTCGGGTCCATGCATCCGCTCCAGAGTTTTTCCGGTGTCGGCGTTCCTCCGCTCGAAGGCCGCGTCTTCGCCATCGAAGGCGATCCGCCCGCCCTTTGGCTTGCCCGCCAGATGATTCGATCGCTCGGTGGCCACATTTTGCAATTGCCCGTCTCCGGCAAATCCGCATACCACGCCGCCGCTTCCATGGCCGCCGGACACATCCTCGCCGTCGTCGAAGCTTCCACCTTGCTCATGATGTCGCTCGGTATCAAGCGGCGCGACGCGGTTCGCGCTCTCCTTCCTCTCACCCGCCAGGTGCTCGATAATTTCGAGCGTCTCGGCCCGCGCGCCGCATGGACGGGCCCGCTCTCTCGCGGAGACTACGGCGTCATCGCCGCGCATTTCGCCGCGCTCGGCAATTTCCCGCGCGAATATCGCGGCACCTACGATCAATTGAATCGGCTCGCGGCTCGCGTGCTTTCCCGCAATCCGGATGAAACAATTTCCCAATTGGATACACTAAGTAAAGAAGCAATGGCGGCAACCGCCACGGGGAGGCGTCGGTGAAGGCACCACAGATCGCAATCGAGCAAAAAATATTGGGCAACGGCTTGCGCGTCGTCATCGCGCCCGATTCCGCCGCGCCGGTCGTCACCGTCGGCGTCTATTACAAAATCGGCTTTCGGCTCGAGCCGCAGGGCCGCAGCGGCTTCGCTCATCTTTTCGAACACATGATGTTCCAGGGCTCCGCCAACGCGCCAAAAATGGAACACATCAAGCTCATCAATTCGAGCGGCGGCGTCCTCAACGGTTCCACCATGTACGACGTCACGAATTATTACGAAGCCGTTCCTTCGAACGCCCTCGGCCGCGTTCTCTGGCTTGAGGCCGATCGCATGCGCACGCTCAAAGTCGACGACGAAAATCTCAACAACCAGCGCGATGTCGTGAAGGAAGAAGTCCGCGTCAACGTGCTCAATCAGCCCTACGGCGGCTTCCCCTGGCTCGATATGCCTCCCGTCGCGTTTCGAAACTGGGCCAACGCGCACAACTTCTATGGCGATTTCGCCGACCTCGACGCCGCCAGCCTCGCCGACGTCCAGGCCTTCTTCAAAACGTACTACTTGCCAAATAATGCCGTTCTGCTGATCCTCGGCGATGTGAAATTCGAAGAAGGATTTGCGCTTGCCGAAAAATATTTCGCCGACATTCCGCGCGGTCCCGAACCCCCCTTCGCCGATCCTAACGAGCCACTCCAGAATGAGGAGCGCCGCGGGCACGTGGAAGAAAAATTCGGCACGCTTCCCGCCATCGCCATTGGCTACGTCTTGCCCAAGCGGCGAAGCGCGGAATGGTGCGCCATGGGCCTGCTCGATCAGGCGCTGCACGGTGGCCGCGCGGGACGCATCCACCGGAGCCTTGTACTTGAACAACAGATCGCGGTCGAAGCAAGCGGGGGCGTTGACGATATTTTCGGATACAGCGGTCCTTCACAGATGACCACGACGATCTATCACAAGCCCGAAGTTTCTTCCGGCGCCACCGTTTCCGCGTTTGACGCCGTCATTGCCGAAGTGCAAGAGAAGGGAATTGGCGCGGACGAGCTCGAGCATCTGAAAATAAAATGGCGGTCGGATTATTACGCCATGCTCGAGGGCGGCCGCGGCGGTTACATGCCGAAGTACGGCTTGATGCATCTGCTGGCGTGCTTTTCGCTCTTCGACGGCGATCCGCAGCTGGTGAATACGATTCTCGATGGTTTCCTGCAAGTCACGCCGGAACAGGTGCAAGCCGTCGCGAAAAAATATTTGCGCAAGGAAAATCGCGCGATCGTCTTTCGCGCTCCGGCAAATTTGAACGCGAAGGAGGCTGCGTAATGGCAACTTCCCCCGCCCAAGCCCCGAATCTGGTGCCGCCTCTTTCCGCCGAGCGCGCGGTGAATTGGCCGAAGCGCGTGAAATCGAAACTCGCGAACGGCCTTGAAATTATCCTCGTCGAATCGCACTCGATTCCGCGTTTCCACGGGCAGCTCTTCTTCCGTTCCGGCAACGCCGCCGTTTCGCATCGCGCGCCGGGCCTCGCCGAAATGACGGCGACGATGGTCCGCACCGGCACCGCAAAACGCGCGAGCCGCCAGATCGAAGAGGATCTGCGGCGTCTCGGCGCCGATCTTTCGTCCAGCGCGGGCCAGGATACCAGCGCGATTTCCTTCGGCGGCCTCAGTGAATTTGCCGAACCGCTTCTCGCACTCGTGAACGAGCTCACGCGCGAAGCTTCATTTCCCGAAGCCGAATTCGAGCGCGAGCGCCGGCAAAAACTCGAAGAAGTGAAACTCGAACGCACGCAACCCGGATTCCTCGCCGGCGAGCGCTTGCGAAAAGTTCTCTTCGGCGAGCATCCTTACGCAAAAATCTCCCCGAGCGAAGCGCAAGTCGCCGCGTACAAACGCGAAGAGCTGCAAACCGTTTATCGCGAAACGTACACGCCGGAAAATGGCATGCTGCTTCTCGTCGGCGATTTCGAGCCGAAAACGATTCTCGCCTCCGTCGAAAAAATATTCGCGCCGTGGTCTGGAAAAAAGCCGCCGGCGCCTGCCGTTCCGGCTCCGGCGAATCCGCGCGGCCGCCGCGTTTATTTGGTGCACGTGCCGGGCGCGGTGCAGACGCAGATTCTTTGCGGCTGCCATTCCATCACGCGGCGCCATCCGGACTGGGTGAAGCTCGGCCTCACGAATAGCCTTTACGGCGGCGCCTTCAATTCGCGGCTGGTGATGAACATTCGCGAAGCGAAGGGCTATACGTACAGCCCGCGCAGCGGCGTCAACGCGTTGCAGCAGCACGGATATTTCTCCGTTTCCGCGGCGGTGCGCAACGACGTTGTGGCCGCGTCGCTCACGGAAATCTTTTACGAAATAGACAAGCTCCGTGCTTTGCCGGTGCCGGAATCGGAACTCGCCGACGCGCAGAATTATCTGAGCGGCGTATTTTCGATGGGCCTCGCGACGCAAGACGGTTTGCTCTCGCAAATCGGCACGGTTGCTCTGAATGAATTGCCCGACGATTATCTCGAAACGTATCGCGACAAAGTGCGCGCGTTGACGCCGGCCGATTTGCAAGCGACCGCGCAAAAATATTTCGACTCCGCGAACATGCAAATCGTACTCGTCGGCGACCGCACGAAAATCGAAACCCAGGCCTCGCTCTTCGGCGATCTCGAAATCCACGACGCGCAAGGGAGCCGCTTGTCGTAACCTCTTCGCGCGGGGCTCGGCGTTGTTGATTTAAGAATATGATTAACATACTATTCGCGTTGCCATGTTCCGGCGTCGCTTGCTTCTTCTTTTCGCCTGCTTCGCGATGCTTCTTGCCTGCCATTCATTGGAGGCCAAGAAGAAGCCGCCGCTGCATCCCATCAATTTGAATACCGCCACTTCCGAGCAGCTTCAGGAAGTGCCGGGAATCGGTCCCGCGACGGCGGACAAAATTCTGAAGATGCGCAAGTCGTACGGCACGTTCCAAAGCGTGGACGATTTGCGCGCGATCAAGGGCATCGGCCCGAAACGGCTGGAGAAGATGCGTAAGTACCTCACAGTGGGAAAACCTACACCAAAGAAAGAAAACAAAGCAACGGCTTGCCAAAACTGTGGGAAGACCGAACCTGAACCCGAATAGCTGGCCGATACGTTTCTCATTTTTCCAGCCTTTGAGTCGTTTCCATTTGCGGCCAGTAGCCGAAAACCTTCAAACCGCCGCGCGAGTCACCTGCGAGCATGAATTCCTCTGGCAGTTCCCCTCGCTCAAACTCCGCGACGCACTTCGCCTCAACCCATCGTGGTTCACCTATAGCTTGAAGATGTATCGTCTTTAGTCGTCTAAACTTGCCGAACTGAGACCTGACGTTACGAAGCACTACGCTGCAATCCCCGTAATTCGAGACGAGGATCGAGTGGGAATCGTCGCAGACGTCTGTAAAGTTCCCGCTAGCGAGACGCGAGTGAAAATCTTCGACGATAACGGCCGCCTGCCGTTTCCTCCTTGATCCATCAATGGATCCCCATATTAGTTGGTACGCTACGCTGCAGCCGACGTAGGCCAAAAACAAAACTGCCGGCGGACCGAGCACTTTTGATATTAGAGGTCTGATTTTCATTGAGGACTCTTCTAGAAGCGCTGGTGGGTGGGTTTGGGTTGGCCGATGTTGAGCGGCACCTGGTCGGCGATGGTGATGCCGTAGCCTTCGAGGGCGACGACTTTTTTGGGGTGGTTGGTGAGGACGCGGATGTCGCGAAGGCCGAGGTCGATGAGGATTTGCGCGCCGATGCCGCTTTCGTGCTGCACCATTCGCTGGCGGGCGGGTTCGCGGTCGAGCTGGCCGCGCGCGTGAACGTGAATCTGCGGGAGCTTTCCCGATTCGTCGGGCTGATCGATGCTGAAGCCGCGGCCGGTGTGATGGAGGTAAAGAAACACGCCGCGACCTTCTTTGGCGATGGCGTCGAGCGAGCGCTCAACGAGGTCTTTGCAATCGCAGGAAGTGGAGCCGAAAACGTCGCCCGTGAGGCAGTGCGAATGGACTCTAACGAGAGCGGGCGTTTCGCCTTCGAGTTCGCCGCGGACGAGCGCGACGTGCTGATCGTGATCGACATCGCTCGAATACGCAATCATGCGGAAATCGCCAAAGCGCGTTTTCAAAACAGTTTCGGCGAACCGGCGCACGTAGCGTTCGTGCTGCATGCGGTAGCGAATCAGGTCCGCGACGGTGAGCAATTTCAGATTGTGCTCCTTGCAGAATTCGATGAGCTGCGGCACGCGAGACATCGTACCGTCTTCGCCCATGATTTCGCAGATGACGCCGGCGGGCGTGAGGCCGGCAATGCGGGCGAGGTCAACGCTGGCTTCGGTCTGCCCGGCGCGAACGAGGACGCCGCCATTGCGCGCACGCAGCGGAAAAATGTGGCCGGGGCGCGCAAGATCCTGCGGACGCGTTTTTGCGTCGATGGCGGTGAGAATCGTGATGGCGCGGTCGCTCGCGCTGATGCCGGTGGAGACGCCGGCGCGCGCGTCGATGGCTTCGGTGAATGCCGTGCCGTGCACGCTGGTATTGATCGGCGACATGAGCGGAAGGTGAAGCTCGTCGCAACGATCTTCCGTGAGCGGCATGCAGATGAGGCCGCGGCCGAACTTGGCCATAAAGTTGATGGCGTCCGGCGTGATTTTTTCGGCGGCCATGGTGAGGTCGCCTTCGTTTTCGCGGTCCTCGTCGTCGACGAGGACGATCATGCGTCCGTTGCGAATTTCTTCGACGGCTTCTTCGACGGTGGCAAATGCGGCGCGATCGTTGGTCATGGGCGAGTTCTCAGTCGTCAGTCCTCAATGGTCAGTTTTGTGACGCTGGTTGGATGATAGCACTGGCGGAGAGTGGCTGGTGATTCGTGACTGGTGACTGGCAGCTGGTGACTGGTTCGCCCAGCATGGCTTGCGGTCTAGTACCTGGGGGTATACCCCTCCCCATTTTTTCGTATCCGTAACTTTGCGTGTGCTTTGGGTCATGTCCAACGCGAGGAGCAGCCACTGTGAATTGGTGATATGAGTTCGGAGCAACGTCCTGAGCGTATCCGTCGAACCCAGTAGTCTCCGGTTCACTCTCAGTTCTTGCGGTGCCTCACGCAACTCTTCAATAAGCTGTGCCTCGCCATTTGGTGTCACTGTTACGAGTGGCGTCCGCTCACAAATCGCTAAAGCCGGCTCCATGAGGCAGAAGAATCTTCTCGACCGGTAAGGTGAGGGTTGGCGTTCCACGTCCTGCTACGTTTTTTCCACATTCGACGATTTTGAATTCGACAGTTTGGTTCACTAGGGAACCGTGATCGTTATGACGTCCGATGTTCTTGTCAGGCTGGGCGAAACTGCCTGGACCTGAAACTTGACGGTGACCGAACTCGGCGGCGGTGGAGTTGGCGGCGGTGGGGGATTGTTAACCGTCGATGCGCCCCCGCCACACGCGGCGATGAAAAGAACCGGAAGCAGAGCCAATCCAGGAACGGCCCAGCTCACCCTGCGCTTAATTCTCTGTGCACTGTCGGCAATTAGAAAAGAGAACGCAGCAAGCATCAGAAGCGCGAGCGCCGACGCCAAGCCGCTCACAGGATTGGATTCTCGCGGCCGAACGTACCTGGTCGCATTCAATATAGTGGCCGCAGGGCGAGAGTTTACTTTCATGGTCAGCACCGTGGCCAAGTTTCCGTTTGCCGGCAGCTGGCCACCCGCGGGATTAAATGTGCACGACAGCCCTGCCGGCAGCGTCGGACAACTAAACGTGAATTGGTCCGTGAAACCATTCAGGGAATTCATGGTGACGTTGATGTTGGTCGAGTTGCCGACGGAAACGGTGTCCGACGTCTTGGAGAGCCCGATGGTCGCATCTTCGATTTTCAAAACTGCGCTCGCCGTGTGAACGACGCCAAAGCCGTTCCCACTGATATTCACCGCGTAGTTTCCCGTCGGTGCATTCTGTGGATCGATATTCATCAGCGTTGTGCCCGGGAAAATAGCAGCGCCATCGAGGCCGCATCTTGGCCCGGCCGGAACCACGGTACAGGAAATCGTCACCGCGTCGGTCCAGCCGAACAGGGGATTGATCGTCAGGTTATAGCTGGCGCCTTGTCCAGGGAACGCCACGAGTGTCGAGGGCGTTACACTCACACTGAAGTCAGAGATATCGAGCGTGGCTGAAATTTGCGAGGTGATTTCTCCGTCGCTGACCACGATGGTGAAGGGATACGTTCCCAACGGCGTGCTGGATGCGACGGCGATGGTCAGCGGATCGTTCAGAAAAGTCCCGGCGAGGATCGTGGCGGGATTTCTCGCCGGCTGGCACGCTGCCCCAGCCGGCAGACCCTGGCAGGCGATCTGAACGGATGTCGCGTAGCCGTTCACGGAAGAGATCGAGAGGCCGTAGTCGCGCGTCGTTCCTCCGGGGCCGGTGTTTTCCGTCAAGTTCAGCAGAGCCAACTGGAATCCGGTGCCCGATCCCGGTTTGGCTTGTGTGCCGTAGGCAATCGCCGAGCCGGTGCCGAGTTGCGCGCGCAACGAAAACACGTGCGATGAATTAAATGCGGCTCCGATGGTGAAAGGGACATCCTGCGTAATCGTTCCCGCTGGAACGACGACGCTCGGCGCGATGGTGATGTTTGGATCGCTCGCAGTTATTGTGACGGTGGAATTGAAGGAACCCGCCACACCCAGATTCAGCCGCAAGAATCCGTTGGCGCCGATTACGGGATCGGAGACGAGCCCCGCCTGAATGGTTGTCGGCCCAGCCGCGGGAATCACGTTGTACGACGACGGCCACGGATCGACTTCGATGAGATCCGCCTTGCCATCACCATTGATGTCGGCCGCCGTGTCGGGAGGAAATATCTTGGAAAGATTGAAGATGGAAAAGTCCGGAGTAAACGTGCCGTCGCCATTGCCGAGAATCACCTGCAAATAACCTTGTGTAAAGACGGGCCCTCCCGTCGTTCCGTTCCATCCCGCGTAGCGCTGTGGCGCAAGGATGTCCGGATTGCCGTCGCCATTTACGTCGGCAACAAGCGGGCCGTTGAAACGCAACACGGACGGACCCGTAGCGGTGATGGCACTGACCACTCCTCCGAACGGTGAATACGTTTGACCATCGACAAAAGAGCCGTCGGGCTGGCCGAGATGCACCTTGTAGGAAGGCGCGCCGAAGCCGGCAAGCGTGATTGGCGCGACCCATTCGATCAGGTCCGGGTGACCGTCGTGATTCACGTCCGCCATCGTGAGCGAATACACGTCGGGAATGATCACCACCGGCGCCCGAAACGTACCGTCTCCATTGCCAAAAAACTCGTAAGCCGAATGGTTCAGAGAGCCGGGTCCAATCACCTGATCATTTACGGTGACGATCAGATCCAACTTGTGATCGCCATTGAAATCGGCGACGAACGACATGCGCGGAGAACCGCCGGTCGCCCCGGCAGGCCCGAAATCCGTGTTGGCACCCTGCGTGAACGTGCCGTCGCCATTGCCTTTCATAAAGGTGATGCGGTCGATCAAACCGGTTGAGCTGCCGGTGTTGCCAAGCACGAGCAGGTCGAGCTTGCCGTCTCCGTCAAAGTCGCCGCTATCGAAAATCCAGGGCGAGCCGTTGAAGGGAGTAAGACGGAGAGGCCCAAACGTGCCATCACCGAGATTGGGCGCGAATCCGATGAAAGTGTTGATACCCACATCGTTGGCGCCGCCGAGCACGATCAGATCGGGCTTTCCCGTTCCTCGAACGTCGAGGAGTTGCAGGTCGTAAATAATCAGCGTGCCATCCATGGCGGGCGAGTGAATCGGTTTTCCAAAATGGCCAGTTCCATCGTTCAGAAGCGTCGTCAGCTGCCACGCATCAACAATGCCGGGAATGGGGTACTCGATAAAGACAATGTCGGGCTTGCCGTCTCCGTTAACGTCCTTGACCAATGGCCCGGAGAACGGCGCATTGATCGTGCCTCCCGTCACGCCATCGGTCGCGTAACCTACATACCCGCCAGTCGCACCGCCAAAGCCACCAGTGCCATCGTTGACGTAGACACTGACGGAATCCGTGTCCTGATTCGCGGTTAAGACCTCCGGTTTGCCGTCGCCATTCAAGTCAGCGACGGTCAGGCTGAACATGCCGGGTTCGCCACGATAGATTTTCCCCGGCGACAAGTGTCCCTGTCCGTCGCCAAGTAGAACGGCAACGGAATTTCCAGTTGGCGGACCAAACGGTCCGACATCGAAGCTAATGCCCGAAGTGATGACGTCGATGTGACCGTCTCCGTTGACGTCTGCGAGGGCAAGGCCGGCTCCCACATCACCAGCACCGTAGAGTTTGGCGCTTGGGAAGCCTTGCACCGTGCCGTCGCAGTTTCCTTTGAAGAGGTAGACGCTGCCAGAGTCGGTTGAAACGACGACGTCGGGGCAGCCATCGCCGTCCATGTCGGCCGCCGCGGCATTGAGCGGAGTGACGAACGGCCCGGCCCCGAAGAAATAGTCGGATTCTTTAAACGTGCCGTCGCCCTGGCTCAAGTACAAATGCGCACCGGGGACAACGCCGCCCAGGTCCGTCAGCACTAGATCCGGCAAGCCATCGCGATTGAGGTCGGCGGTTTGCAGAGTGACCGTCGCATAGGAACCCACGAAGGACTCCGAGGGCCGTACAATCGCTTTGCCGAATGCGCCCGCGCCATTGCCCTTAAAAAACGCGAGTGGCCCCGTGGTCGCGTCGCCCGCGATGCCCGCGACAATGTCCACCTTTCCGTCGCCCGTAAAATCTCCGGCGGCAACGCTTAAGACGGGCCCCGGCGCAAATAGCTCAAGTTCTTTCTGAAACGTGCCATCGCCATTGCCGAGCAACACGCCGACTGTTCCGGAATCGGCTTCCGCCACCACCAAATCCGTCACGCCAATCTTTCGCAGGTCGGCGGTAATTACCTGCAAGGGGGCGGAGCCTGTGAGCGGCACGATCACCGGCAGCTGCGACGTGGTATCGCCATTACCGAGATACACCCAAAGCGTATTCGTTCCGCCATTTGAGACAACCCAATCCACTTTCCCGTCGAGATTGAAATCACCGGTTGCGATGCTCGTAGGCAAATAGTCCGCCGGCAATGTTGGTCTTATTGCGAAGCCGGGAAGAGTTGCGTTTGCATTTAGTAGGGGTGCGGGCGCGAAGCTCGCGGGCGCGCTCGTACTGTTTGTTCCGGCGGTTGCAGTTTTGGGACCGGTCATGAGTCCCGCGATGCCTGCGTGAGGCCGCGTGAAATATCGCATATATGCGGGGCCCATTTTTTGCCCATACTTCCAACCCATAAAGCGCAGGGGTTTGCCGTTAGTGCCCTGCGGGGTTTGCGAAACGGGCCGGCCTTGCGCATCGACGTAAACGGGCTGCGCGTGCGCTGCCGCCAATGCTGCCGCCGTCACCGGCGTTGTGGCAGGGGAAAATCCGCTGCCCGGTACGGCCGGTCCAATTGTTAACGGCACAGCATTCGAGGTTCCGCCGCCAGGGCCCGACGTCACGACAGTAATCTGCGCCGTTCCCGGCGTGGCGATCATTCCATAGCTGATTTGAGCGCCCACAGTATGGTCGTCAAACGCAAAGGAGGGCTGCACCGGCTGGCCGTTCCAATAAATGAAGGACTCGCCAAACTCGAATCCGCTTCCATTCACGGTCAGATTGAATGTGAGACCTCCTGCGTTAACCGTGGAAGGAGTGATCGAAGTAATGACGGGAGGAGGATTCAAAATCGTAAATGGCAACGCTTGCGTGGTGCCGCCGCCCGGACCGGGAGTAAAGACTTGCACGGTTGCCGCCGATTGGAAGAAAATCACGAAGTCGTCGGCGGTCAACTGTGTGGTCAAGTCGGAGCTGCTGACAAATGTCGTAGCGTGGTCCCTGCCGTTGACCTGGATCCGCGATCCGAGAACAAAATTACTGCCGTTCACGGTGATCGTGGCGTTGCTTCCGCGCAACGCAGTGTTCGGCGAAACGCTGGTCGCGACAGGAACGGGATTTGATGCCGGTGGCGCAAGCGTCCAGAGGAGGGAAGTGCCGTCCGAGATGGTTGCTTCCTTGAAACTAAACAATTGGCCGAGCGTCAGCGATTGTTGGAGACCGATTGTCGCAGCCGCACCGTGGTCCTGATTCGTGCAACTGCCTCCGAAGGCGCTGTCCGCGTAGTTAAACTGCACGTCACTTTTTCCTTCGAAAAAGACGGCTTCGAACTTGATTGTTGCGGAAGAATCGCTGTTGCACAGGAATCCCCGCACATCCCTCCACTCAACCACCAACTGGCGGTTCGGCGCGCTCCCGACAACGCCCCAGTAGACGTTTTGTGCCGCGCCCTTTACGGGAAAAAGGTCCTGCCACCAAGGCGCCACGAGGGTTGTAGGCTGTGGCAACGTCAACGGTGGTCCTTCAACGGGGGGAATCGGCGCATTTATGTAGTCGCCGTAAGGTTCGGTGAAGCTGATCGTGCCATTGCTGCTGATAAACAGATTCGTAAAGGACCCTGAGCCATAGGCGATGGGAAAGGGCGAATTAACCTGCACGACGGTGTCGTCACCGAGATTCAAGTTGGTCCCAACGATGGTTGTGTACGCTGCGGAAATGGACTGGACGTTGTAACTGGAGAGGACTTCGACATTTACCGGATCGCCCCAGGGAAATGTGAGCGTGTAGCTCCCCGGTCCCGATGGCGTCCACTGGCCGGAGAATATCCCATCCCCGGCGGCTTGATCGCCGTTTGTGCCATCGTCGAATAACGTAACCGTCTGGCCTCCCGGAGAAACGGACACCGTGACCGGCCCTGATGGCGCCGCACAATTGATGCTCAGCGCTTGCAGGGTCACAGCCGTACCGGATGCGGCGCCAATTGTGTCAGGAACAGGTAGCAGGCGTGATTGAATTGTTCTGTTCGAACAGGTAAGCGAGCCGGCGGCGTTGAGCCGTTTACCGGTAATTGTGGAATCGAGGGCGGCGACCGTGTCTCCGCCGGCAAGCAGTAAATTCTTGATGGCGCGCCAGTCGCGGTTGAGGTCCTGCGCCTTTAGCAAAGCGGCGACGCCCGTAACGTGCGGAGTAGCCATCGAGGTGCCGCTGAAGACGCTGTAAGTGTTGTTCGGCGTCGTACTGAGTATTTGATTGCCCGGTGCCGCGAGGTGCGTTGTCCTGCGGCCAACGTTCGAGAATGCGGCAAATTGATCCGTGGCGTCGCTCGCCGCGACAGAAATAATGTTCGGCAGAACATAGTCGGCCGGATAGGTTGGCGTGAAGTCCGTATCCTGAAAATCGTTCCCGGCTGCCGCAATAAACAGAATGCCGCTTTGCGCGTTTGCAGAAATCGCATCGTTCAAGGCCTGGGAAAACGCTCCGCCGCCCCAGCTGTTGTTCGTCGCAACGATATTTATGCCCGAGTCTTTCAGCGACTTCACCATGTCCAGGCACGTAATGGCGCCGGATGTGTCGCCGAATCCTTGCGAGTTCAGGAATTTGCACGCAAGAATTTGCACGTTCCAAGCGATGCCGGATACTCCCACATTGTTGTTTGTTGCCGCTCCGATTGTTCCGCTTACATGAGTGCCGTGCCCAAGGTCGTCCAAAGGCGTGCAGGTACCGTTGACCGCATCGAATCCATGCGATCCCGCGGGGCAAGCGAACACGTCACCTTGCGTGCGAGTCACGGAATACGCCGTGGGAGCATTCCAGATTTGGCCGGCGAGATCCGGGTGCGTATAGTCCACTCCGGAATCAATCACCGCGACGACGACGTTTGAATTTCCTTTTGTGATGCTCCATGCTTGCGTCGCGTGAATGTCCGCGCCCGGTGTGCCCCCATTTTGCCCGGTGTTCTGGAGATTCCACTGCTGCGGAAAAAAGGGATCATTCGGGACCGTCGAACTCTGCAGCGCTTGGACAACGTAGTTCGGTTCCGCATACAGAACCGACGGCGTGGCGCGGTACTGTGCAAGCGCCGCCTCGACGTTGTCGCCGGCAGGCAGCTGAACCTTTTCGAGATTCTCCACCGACGCAAAACGCATCGAGACTCGCCCGCTCACCAGGGCGTGCGCTTGTAATTTGGATTGCTCGGATGTCCCGCCGCGGAAGCGCACCAGGATTTCGCCCGCCTTATATTCGTGTTTTGGGCGCTCAACGCCGCGCTGAAGCAGCGCTCGCCGCGCACCGCGGGCTTGTTCACTCGCGTGCAACACGGTATGGCGAAGGCCAAACGCCGCCAGCGCCAGGCACAAAAGGCTTATAGCGGTAGCGCGGAAATGAGGATGAAGAACAACACGAATCAACGGCGAAAAGCTGATTTGTGGCCGGGCCATAGTGGTATCGGCGAAACGGCGTAGATTCTCCCCGCTCGGCGAATTAATGTCAAGTATAGGACTTGACAACTTCTTTTTCCCTTCGATACAGTCTGCCTGTCCTTCTTCAAAGTCCGAGAAGTACCAGGAAAGCGATGCGGCCCTTTTTTGAATCGGTCTTCTGCAGGTGGTTCCCTTTTTCCGGTTTTACGCTAGCAGTTGCGATTTTGTTTTTTGCGAGCGCGGTTCCGCCCGTATTTCCCCAGAGCAATGCCGTTACGCTGCCTCGCAACCTTTCCCAACTTGTCTCCGAAGCCGATTCCATCGTTCAGGGGCGAGTGACGAGCGTCTCGCTGGAACCTCATCCACAACTGCGAAATCTGCTGATGGTTGTCGTTACGGTTCAGCTCGAGGATACGCTGCTCGGTCAGAGCACCGGCATTTACACGTTTCATCAGGCCGTGATCGATAAAAGAGATCAGCGGCAAGAAATGGGTTATCGCGTCGGCCAACACCTGCTGCTCGCAATGATGCGACCCAGCGTCTATGGGCTTACGAGCCCGGCGGGCATGCAGCAAGGCCGCTTCGAAATCGTTCCCGGCGCGGACGGCAAGCTGTACGCGGTAAACAGCTTTGGCAATCTGGGTCTGTTTCGCGGAATGGATTCGCAGTTGAAGGGCTTGCGCGCGCAAGTTTCTCAGAAAACGGTGGAACAGTTTGATGGCCAAAAGTCCGGGCCGCTTCGACTGGAAGACTTGAAAACGGTGATCCGTTCCGTTGCCCCCAGGAAGCTACCTCAATGAGACTTCGGCCGCAGACACTGTCTCTCTCGCAGAAAATAGTTCGGGTCTTGGTCGGAGCATTGCTCCTTCCTCTTCCGCCATCGTTTGCCGGCGGCCCGCTTACGGTTGGCGGCCCGGGCGCAGGCATTTCCGGCGTGCCGTTGCTGTGGGATAACTCGAAAACGATCGGCTACCGAGTGGATGCTGGCCCCCTGAGCCGTTTGCCGAACGGCGGAACCATTGTCATCGACAACGGGCCCGGCGTCACTCGGGTAAACGGCATGTTTGCCAACTGGTCGGGAGTTGCGACTGCCAATCTACCCATCGCCAATCTCGGCGGCTTGCTCGCGATTCCCAGTGCAGGCTTTCCCGCGGGTGGAGACGTCCAGACCGCACAACAATTTTTGAACGTGGTTGGCGACCCCAGCGTCCAGACCACACCCGATCCGAATTCTTGCAACGGGGGCGGCCAGAGCCCAATTATCTTTGACGCAGACGGATCAATTTTTGACGCCTTGGGCCTGCCGCCTGAGGTGATCGGCTTTGCGTTTCCGTGTGACTATTCGCCGACGACAGGGAAGATCATTTCTGCGGGGGCCATTCTGAACGGAAGGTTCCAGGACGGAATCAACGACAATTCAAGCAATCTCGAACTGACCGCGGACGAATTCAATCAGGCCTTCACACACGAGTTCGGGCATTTTCTTGGATTGGGCCATTCGCAGATCAACGTTGACCTGCTCCTGAAAGCCTTCAATGGCCAACCGTACACTTGCACCGCCGACGACACCGCTGGCATGCCACTGATGTTTCCGATTCTCGGCATTTGTCCCGCGAAGGCCTCGACCGGTCTCCCCGTGGTCGCCGTCGATGATGCGGCCTGGATCTCAAAGCTCTACCCGGTTGGCTCCTCGCCGCCCGTCGGAAAATCCAGCTATTCGTCGAAGTACGGAACGATTAGCGGAACGGTCTTTTTCACGGATGGCATTACTCCGGTGCAGGGAGTGAACGTCATTGCCCGAAGTGCGAATCTTCCGCGCCGAAACGCCGTTTCGGCCGTCTCCGGCGATCTTTTCACTGGAAATCCTGGCCAGACCAGGACTTGTGTGGACCCCAACAACCCGACTCCCGCCACCTGTTCGAACCTTGGCGACCCTTTTGGTTCGCGCGACGCCACCCTGATTGGCCACTACGAAATTCCTCTTCCACCCGGTACGTATACCATTTCCGTTGAATCCGTCTTTTCCGGTTTCACGGGAGGCTCCAGCCTTACTCCTCTTGATCCTCCTATTCCAATGCCGGGTACATTTTCAAGCGCCGCCACTCTCAGCGTTACTGCAGGCGCAAATACCACATTCAACATCACATTGCAGGGGACGCCCCAGCGGTTCGACGCCTTTGAGAGTGCATCGCTGGATTTGCCGGATGCCTGCTTTGCGCTCCTGCGCCGCGATCGACTTCTTCGCCGGCGGGGTTTCGCGTGATTAGCGTGCGCGGTTTCGCCCTTTCGCTTGGATTCGCAATTTGCCTTGCCGCTCTCGCGGCTTGCGGCGGAGGTGCGAGTAGCATCGTGCCACCGCCGCCTCCTCAAATCACTCTGGCCGTAGCCACATCAACCTTGCCCAAAGCTGTTACGGGTTCGCCTTATACCACAAGACTTCAAGCTACTGGGGGAACACCGCCGTACACCTGGTCACTGGCGCTTTTTCCGGGACAAACGGCTGCATCGGTTCTACCCGCAGGCCTTGCGTTTGCAAGTGATGGAACCCTAAGCGGAACGGCAGCAACGGGGTGTTACAGCATATGGACACCGCAGTTCGTGGTAACCGATGCTGCCGCGCAGTCAGCCGGAGTTGGCCTGGAACTCGACTGCGTGGCACCGCTAACTTTTTCTTCTAATGTCCTGGGGGACGGTAACATTGCCTTGCCTTATTCCGGTCTATTCAATACACAGGGTGGAGACCCGCCCATTCAATTCGCGCTTACCTCCGGCTCGCTGCCACCGGGGTTAAAGATAGACACGACACAAACTCTGCAGGGCACCCCTTCGTCTCCGGGAAAATATACATTCACGATTCAGGCCAGCGACAGCAAAACGCCTACGCTCACAGCCAGCCAGACTTTCACGCTGACCATAGATAACAATCTCGTGTTACCGAACTCTTCGCTTCCTGGCGCCGTCCAAAATATTCCTTATCTTGAGCAGATTCAACCTGCCGGAGGCACGCCGCCATATCATTTTGTTCTCGGCCAGTTCTCTTCATTGCCCCCGGGGCTGACCCTGGATTCCGCTACGGGCAAGGTGTCGGGAACGCCGACGACTCAGACTTCCGACACGATGCTAGTCACAATCACCGATTCGGCTCCTACCCCGGTGACGATCAACCCGCTCATTACCTTAAATGTCGCGCAACCTCTGGCCTTCCAAACGACATCCCTGCCGGATGGTATTCTCAATCTCCTCTACGGCACGAACATTGGAATTGTCGGCGGCCGTGGCCCTTACACCCTCAGTCTTGCAAGCGGAACCTTGCCCGACGGAATTTCCATTTTCAATTTTCCCAGTCAGTATTCGTTCGGCCTCTCCGGTACCGCGCAAAAAGACGGGACATTCCCTTTTACTCTCAAAATAACCGACTCGTACGAGACGCCAAATACCGCCACGAAAAGCTTCCAGATTCGAGTCGGCGATCAGATCGCCATCACCGGTCCCGGTTCAGTTCAACTGCTTTTCAACCAGAGCTACACCGGAAATTTTCCGGTGACCGGCGGCATTCCTCCCTACACTTGGACAATGGAAACCGTTCCACCCGGGTTTACATTTGACGCCACCACCGGCAATTTGAGCGGCACGGGAATCGGTGGCACTTTTGCGCACCCAAACGTTACGGTGCAAGACAGCAGCAATCCGCCACAGAGTGCAACGTATTTCAGTTTTGTGCTGGACGTATATACGAAGCTGGTTATCAAGACCAGTTCGTTGCCGCCGATTTCAGTGGGCGGCACGACCTATCTCGGACTCGTCACTTCCTCAACTGCGACCCCTTATACGTGGACCATTACTTCCGGATCGTTGCCGCCCGGACTGGACCTTGTTACCACGAACGACATGGCCTTATTTAAGGGGACTCCAACCGCGGCAGGCACCTATCCATTCACCATCCATCTCGTGGACGGCAACACAGGAAACCTGCAACAGTCGGTCTCCGCCGCGCTGACATTGGTTGTGAAGGACCCCGGGCAAATGGTTAGAAACGATTCGCCCGCAACGGCAACCCCGGTTTCCAACATCAATCTTCTTGCTTCGATCAGCCCGTTTACCGACCCACAATCCGCAGGGGCCGACGCCGATTTCTACGCGGCGAGCGCAGTGCCGGGGTCTATCGTGCAGATTTATACATCGCCAAACAACGATTTCCTGCAACCGCCGGAGCCGAATTCTCTGCAACCCGTGCTTGAGATCGTCGATGCCACCGGCCAGCGTTATCAAACCTGTGCGCCGGCTCAGCCTTTGCCAACGCAAATGTACAATTTCCCCTGCGTCAACAATCTTCCCGGCAGCAATTTTCTGCAGGGCAATTTCTATTCATTCCAAGTTCCGGGATCCGGCACGACGCCGGTCACCTTCTACGTTCGAGTCTCCGACGCACGCGGAGACGCCCGTCCGGATTTCATCTACACCTTGTCGATTTACGGCGTCAACTGAGATAGTTCCTCGCGAAGGAATACGTCGGAAGGCTAAGGACAAAGAGATTCTGCGGCTTGCCAAAGTGGATGATTTAAATCCGGCGGGATACGCGCAGGCAATCTCGGAGCAATCGTCGCACGCGGCGCCGACGGGGCCGCACGTCTACAGGCTGCAGCGCATCAGCCACCGGCGGACGTGGTGATCAACCTCGCCGCGGACCGATAAAGGAACAGTAAGCGACGACCACCATCGAAAACCGCCCACTGCGACGCGAGAACAAGCAAGACGAATCAACAACTTAGCATTTAGTGCGGTGGCAACGGGTTGGAGGTTCGAGTCCTCCCCGGTTCACCAAGATTTGCTCTGAATCCTTCCTAAGATTTGCAAAGACGTAGTAGACGATCTTCGCGCTTCGCGAAGACGTCGAGGCTATACTGCGTGCCACCCATTCTTTTCGCTCGACGTGCGATGCGAGCGCGGATGCTTGGCGCGGCATTGCACTTTTTCCGCTGGCTACGCGGAGATGCGCCATGACGGCAGGCAGCGGGGCCAAAGCGCTTTTCCCCGCGACGCTGCGATCGCCAAATTCGTTCAGCCATTCTGTCCGTCGATCGGAATCACCGCGCCCGTAATCGTTGCGGCGGATTCTTGCGACAGAAAAAACGCCAGTTCCGCAACGCGTTCCGTTTTCAACCATTTCGAAGCGTCGGCGTCCGGCATTGACTTGCGATTCGCCGGCGTGTCCATCGTGCCCGGCAGTATCACGTTCGCGGTCAATCCCGCGTCTTTGTTTTCAAGTGCGACCGTCTGCACAAGCAAACTAAGCGCCGCCTTGAACGTCACATATGCGCCCAATCCCCCGTGCGCCGCCGTCGCGGCGAGACTCCCGATCGCGACAATTCTTCCGCTGCCCGATTTGCGCAGGTGTGGAATGGCCGCGCGCAGAACGTAGAACGCGGAATTCAAGTTCAAGTCGCGCATCTGATTCCACGCCGCGTCGTCCGTTTCCGCAATCGATTTTCCGCCTGCAAAGCCGCCAAGCACGTGCACCAGCGTATCGAGCCGGCCGTATTTTCGAACGATGGAATCCACTGCCGCACGCACCGCGGCATCGCTCCTAAAATCGACGGGCAAAGCCGCGAAGTTCGCAACCGGAAACTCTTCCGCCGTAATTTTTCGCGACGCGCCAATAACCGTATCTCCGTTCGCAAGAAAACGTTGCGTCACCGATTGCCCGAGGCCCCCGCTGGCGCCCGTGATGAATACAACTCTGTCGCTCATGGAATCGTCCTTTGCATTTTTAAGATTGCGCTCCATCGCGCCGTCTTCAACTTATTCCGCTCGCGTGCCGATAGAAAAAAATTTGCTTCCAGATTTAAACCGCAGTCGGAGCTTTCCACTGCAGGCTCTCTTCGGCAACTTTTTTTGGACGCTAGCTTTGCGGCACGTTCGCTTCCTGTTTCTCCACAAACCGGTCGATCGGCGCGGACAGCGGCTCCACGATCGAAGCAATCCACAGCGCCGCAAACAATCCCGCAAAAACATCCATCGTGTAATGCGCGCGCAGCACCAACACCGTCGCAACTTCAAACACCACCGCCACAATCGCCAGCGCCGTAATCCAATTTCGTTTCAATCGCGCCGCTTCCGTCGCCGCAAACACCGCGATTGCCGTGTGCCCGGAAAAAAAGAAATCGCCGGCCACCGAATACGTCACCAGCAGCGACGGAAATCCCGGGTAATGCCAAATCATATTCGGCGGAGCCGGCAATGCGCAAAAAGCCTGTACGACTTGCCGCATCACCATCAACAGAAACAAGCCCAGAAATGGACGAACGCTCTCGCCAAACAGCCACCGCAGCAGCAGAAACAGCGCGAGCAGATCGATCAAGCCGGAACTGACGACGAGCAGCGCATTCGCCGCGCTTGCATGCACCAGAAAGTATGCGTTCTGTGGCGCCGTCAGCCGATGCAGCCCGTCTCCAATTCCGCTCGCAGGCAAGGGCCGCGCGCCAATCAGCGCTTGCGTGTAGAACCAAACAACCAGCGCCACCCCCGTCAAAATCACGCGCCGTATCGGCCGGGTGCTCTTTGAAAAAATCATTTGCTCGTGCCAGTCATTTCAAGCGCCAGTTCGCGCAATCGCCGCAAATCCAGTTTCCCCGTGCCAAGATAAGGCAAGGCCTCAATTCGCACGAAGTTGTCCGCTCGCGGCTTCCACAGCGCCGGCAAATCCGCCTTCGAAAATCCTTCGAGCGTCGCGGCCAGATTTTCTTCGGACAGAGTCGTCAGCACGATCAACCGCTCGCCTTTCTTTTCATCCGGCACCGCCGTAACCGCGAACACTTGCTCCGCCGCTTGCGCGATCTCTTGCAATTTTTCTTCCACCTTGATGTGTGGCACCATCTCGCCGCCAATCTTGCTGAATCGGCTCAGCCGGTCCGTGATGCGCAAAAATCCGTCTTCATCCACCGTCGCAATATCGCCGGTGTTGTACCATCCATCTTTCAAAACTTCCGCCGTCTTTTCCGGACGATGCAAGTAGCCGCGCATGATGTTCGGCCCGCGCACCAGCAGCAATCCGGATTCTCCGGCGCCTCGCAACTCTCCCGTCTCCGGATCGACGATTCGAATCGCAATTCCCGGCAATGGATGCCCGATCGTTCCGCGCTTTGCTCCCACTTGCCGGAACTGCGCCGCGCGAAAATCAAGCGTGTTCACCGCCACCACCGGCGAACATTCCGTGCAGCCGTATCCTTCAAGCGGCCGGATTCCAAACTGGTCTTCGAACGCAATCGAAATGCGCTCCGGCAACTTCTCCGCGCCGGCCATTACGATGCGCAAGCTGCCAAAATCCTCCGCCGTGCATCGCCGCGTATAAGCGTTCAAAAAAGTCGGCGTCGCCAGCAACATCGTCACGGAGTGCTGGCTCACCAGCGCACCAATCGCGCGCGAATCGAGCGGGCTTGGATGAAAGACCGCTCCAATCCCCGAAGCCGCCGGCAGACAAAGCGTGCCGGTAAAGCCAAACGAGTGGAAGAAGGGAAGTATCCCCAGAATGCGGTCGGTCTTGTGCAGTATGAACACTTGCATCAATTGCGCCACGTTCGACGCAAGGTTGTAATGCGAAAGCACAACGCCCTTTGGTTCGCCCGTCGAACCGCTCGAGAAAATCACCGTCGCCGTATCGTCCAGCGTCGTCTTGCGCGCCGCGCCGCAGAATTTCTGCAACATTCCTGTTGGCAGCAACAATGCGCCAAGCAGCGCCGCCAGTTTCTCCAAAAATCCCGGGTTCGCCACGAGATCTTCCGCATAAAGCGCCTCGCCCGGCGCCTGAACTTTCACTTTCTCCAAAAACAATTTCGATGTAACCGTGGTCTTCAGCTCACATTGTTTCGCGCAAGATTCCAGCGCCTCGCGCGACACCGTGTAATTCAAATTCACCGGCACTTTCCCCATCAGCATCGCGGCGAAATTCACCAGCGCGCCCGGTATCGACGGCGGCAAAAACAAACCCACCATCGCCTGATCTTTCCAGTGCTTCCGCAATCGTCGCGCCAGAAACACGGCCTTCGTCAGCGCGGAAAAATAGCTCATGCGCGGCGTTCGTCCATCCGCCATCGCAAATCGAAACGGATGCCGGCGCGCCGTATGAATAAACGCCCGCGAAACTGTTTGCAATCGGTCCTTGCGGTCCGCAAATGCGTCAACGCCCAGTTCCTGCACGTGCCGCCGCACCTCTTGCGCGCCCGTGCTCCCCGCAAGCGGCGCGCCAAACGTCACGTGCACCGGATACGGAATCTTCCGCGGAAATTTCCAGAGAAATTTCCCGCCCGCAAAACTGAAAATCGATCCCCAAACTCCGTCGATATGAACGGGAATAATCGGCGCTTCGACGCCCTTCATAATCCGCTCCAGCCCGCGCCGGAAGGGAAGCATTTGCCCAATCCGCGTCATCTGGCCTTCCGGAAAAATGCAAAGCAGTTCGCCGTTCTTCAGCGCTTCCGTCGCGGCTCGCAGGGAGTGAATCAATTCCCGCGGCCCCTGATTCGACGCAATCGGAATCACGCCCATGATTTTCGCGAACGGTTTCACCAGCCAATGCTCATACGATCCCTTGAACATCAAAAACCGGATCGGCCGGTCCGTGCTCGCAATCAGCAACACGCCGTCCACCATCGACGAATGATTCGGGCACAGCATCGCTCCGCCCCGCGCCGGCACGTTCTCCACGCCCTTCGTATGAATCCGGTAAATCGTATGCGTCGCAAGCCAAAGCACCAGCCGCAACAACGAATCCGGCAACAGGAAAACCAGATACGCGGTCGCCGCAAGCGTTCCGATTGACGCCCACAGAAACACTGCCCGCGGGCCCAGGTGCAAATAGTCCGAGAAAACCGTCGGAACCGCCGCGGCGGCCGCAACGCCCACAAACGAAAGCAAATTCGCCGACGCGATCACGCCGCCTTTGTCTTTTTCATCCGGGCGGTGCTGGATCAATGCGCTTACCGGCACGATAAAGAATCCTCCGGAAAATCCGAGCGCCGCGAGCAAAATCAGAATGTGCAGAAACGAAATCTGCGGCGCCGACAGCAGAAAACCAAAAAGCGTCATTCCCAGCGCGCCAAGCGGCACCAGCCCGTATTCGATCCGGCCGCCCGAAAGCGACCCGGCAACAAAACTTCCAATTCCGATCCCGATCGCAATCGCCGCCTGCAGCTTCGCACTCTCGCTTCCCGGCACGTGCAGAACGCGCTCGCCGTAAAGTACGACGTTGAATTGCAGCAGCGCGCCCAAAAACCAGAAGTACGTATTTCCCACAATCGCAAGCCACAGCGCGCGATCCGCCCGCGCCGTTCGCAGGTGAGAAAACAGATCGCCGAAAACATTCAGCCGGAATTCTTTGGCAGGGTCGGCGGCCGGCACGCGGGAAATAAAATGCGCCGTCAACAATCCGGCGATTCCGCACCCCAGAAAAACGTACGCGCCGTTGACCTCGTGCCCCGGAAAAAATTCCGGGAGGCGCGAACCGGCGATCGTTCCCAGAATGATCGCCAGGAAAGTTCCCAGTTCGATGACGCCGTTGCCCCACGAGAGTTTCGCTTCGGGCAGCAGTTCCGGCAGCAAGCCGTATTTCGAAGGGCCAAAAATCGCCGCTTGGCTGCTCGCCAGGAAAATCGCGGCCAGCAACAAAGGAATGGAGGATTGCGGATGTTCGTGAAACCGCAACAACACAACGACGGAAAACGCCACCACTACGATCTCAAAATACTTCGTGCCGATCGTCACCTTGCCTTTGCTGAATTTGTCGGCCAGGAACCCGCCAAACATCGAAAACAAAATGAATGGCGCTGCAAACAGCACGCCAATCAAAAAAATCAGTTTGTCTTCTTGTTGGGAACCAAGATGCAGCGAAAGAATAAGATAAATGACGAAATACTTCAGTCCATTCTCATTGAACGCGCCCTGAAACTGCGTAACGATCAAACTCCAGAATCCAAGCCGCCAGCGGCGGCCCTCGTCGGGCATGGGTGACTCTCCATCCATCCAGCTGCTGTCTCGAGCGTAGCTGGTATCCTCTCTCACCGGGGGCCCGAAAACACACACTTTTCGCAAAAATTAACCTTCCGCTCGTTGCGCCCTTGCTTGCGTCCGCGGAAAGCCGGAAAATAGTCCTCTCATGTTGGTGTGCACCGCAGTCGCTGTGTTACCGGCTCCGCGCCAAACGGAGCAAAATTCGGATGGCAGATAAATTGAAGACACAAAAACGCCTGGTCGCCTATTTTTCCATGGAAATTGCGCTGGAGAATTCCATGCCTTCCTATTCCGGAGGCCTCGGCGTCCTCGCGGGCGACACGATTCGCGCCGCCGCGGACCTCAAGCTCCCCATGGTCGCGATCTCGCTCCTCTATCGCAAAGGTTACTTCACACAACTCCTCTCCGACGACGGCGTGCAGTCCGAAGAACCCGTCGAATGGCGCGTCGAAGATTTTCTCAAGGAAGAAAAAGTCCGCGTCACTGTTCCGCTCGAAAGTCGCCGCGTTGAACTTCGCGCCTGGCGTTATGACGCCGTCGGCGCCCGCGGCCACGTCGTCCCCATCTATTTTCTCGACGCCGATCTTCCCGCAAACGAAGAGCGCGACCGCAACCTGACCGGCAGCCTTTACGGCGGCGATTCCTACTATCGCCTGTGCCAGGAAGTTTTGCTCGGCATCGGCGGCGTCCGCATTCTCCGCGCCCTCGGCTACGACGACATCTCCCGCTATCACATGAACGAAGGCCACGCCGCGCTTCTCACGCTCGAGCTTCTCGGCGAAGAAGCCGCCAAGGCCGGCCGCAAATCCGTCAACGGCGACGACATCGAAAAAGTTCGCAGCAAATGCGTCTTCACCACGCACACGCCCGTTCCCGCCGGCCACGATCGCTTTCCCATCGAACTCCTCACGCGCGCGTTTCCCTCGCAAACCGAATTTTTCGATCTAAAAGACGCCTCCTCCGCCGACCTGCTCAAGCGCGTCCTGCAAGCCGAATCGCATTACCCCGATCTTCACGACGCCGCCCGGCAAGGCGCCTCCGTCAACATGACTCACCTCGCCCTCGGCCTCAGCAATTTCGTCAATGGCGTCGCCAAAAAACACGGCGAAGTTTCCCGCCGCATGTTTCCCGAATTTCTCATCGAAGCCATCACGAACGGCGTCCACGCCGGCACCTGGGCCGCTCCCGCCTTTCAACAATTATTCGACCGCTACATCCCCGCGTGGCGCGAAGACAATTACAGCCTGCGCGGCGCTCTTGGCCTTCCGCCGGAAGAAATCTGGGCCGCGCATCTCATTTCCAAACACGATCTCTTCGAAACCGTCCGCCAGAAAACCGGCCTCAAGCTCGATCCCGACGTCTTCACCATCGGCTTCGCGCGCCGCGCCACCGGTTACAAGCGCGCCGACTTGATTCTTTCCGATCTGGACCGTCTCCGCGAAATCGCCAAGTCCGCCGGAAAATTCCAAATCATTTACGCCGGAAAGGCGCATCCCAACGACGGCGGCGGCAAAGAACTCATCAAGAAAATTTTCAAAGCCAAAAAAGCGCTCAAGAAATCCGTTCACACCGTTTTTCTCGATAATTACAACATGGAAGTCGGCGGAAAAATTACCGCCGGCGTCGATCTCTGGCTCAACACACCGCAATTTCCGCTCGAAGCCTCCGGCACCAGCGGCATGAAGGCCGCGCTCAACGGCGTCCCCAGCCTCAGCATTCTCGACGGCTGGTGGGTCGAAGGCCACATCGAAGGCGTTACCGGCTGGTCCATCGGCGAACTTCATCGCGGCACCGACGTCTCCACCGACAACGCCGGCGAAGCCGAATCTCTCTATCACAAGCTCGAACACGTCATTCTTCCGCTTTATTACAACGACCGCGCCAAATATCTCGAAGTCATGCTCCACGCCATCGCCATCAACGGCTCTTTCTTCAACACCCAGCGCATGGTCCAGCAATACGTCACCGACGCCTATCTCCGTTAGCCGCAAAGTCTAGGATTTTGGCGGATCGACGACGGGGACACGCTTCGTTGCCTTCAATTCAGCAGCTACATCTTTGATATTTGATTTCGCAAAATAGTCGAAGAACTCCCACATCCCGTATTTTTCCTTCAATCGATGCATCACTGCTACGATTAGGCCATCGCCATCCTTGCCCTGATTCAAAGAAGCACGCACCCATTGCTCCAAGTCGGAAAGGTAACCAATAAACTCCTTCACGTCTGTTACGTCACCTACATCTCCATGACCTGGAACAAATATGTCTGTCACTTTATCGACTCGATTTACCGGCAGTGCGCTTCCCAGTCCGAGCCAGTCGGCGACTGTGGCGTCGATAAGATTCGGCAATGTCTTTCGCCAGAACAAGTCGCCGAAGAAATAAACGTGCGCGTCGGGAATCGCCACTATCGTATCGCCGCCCGTATGGCCCAGTTGGTGGCCGATGACTACTCTCCGTTTGCCGAGCGATAGAGTGAGGTCGTGCGTGTAGAGAACATCCGGTCCGACCAAGTCCCGCAACATCTTCACCTGTTCGGGCTTAATGTTGTCCCCGAAGAATTTCTCATTCTGCGTGTGAATCCAATCTGCAACATACGCATGTGCAACGATTACGGCTCCGGCGCCTTTGAAGACGCCGTTTCCCGCCACATGATCCAGATGATAGTGCGTGTTCACCACAAATTTGATCGGCAACGGCGTCAGCTTGCGAATCTCGCCAAGCAGCGCCCGCGCCGCCTTTTCATTTTCAAACGTATCCACCACCAGCACGCCGTCATCGCCAATTACAAACCCCGCGTTCGCGCCGGCATCGCCCTTCGCATCGTCAATCGCCGCATACACGCCATGCCCCAGCGCCTTCAGCGTGAAAGGAAGCGTCTCCGGTGTTTGTGCGGAAGCCGCCGCGGCCGTCGCGGCAAAAACCATCCAACTAAAAGTTCGTAGGATTCTCATGGTTCAGAATCCTATCGCATTTCCCCCGTAATTCGGTCTTCAGCGCAAGCGGTTCTTATAAACCGCCATCCCCACCGCCGCATCCATTCCCAATTTTTCAAGCGCCGCAATCTCTCGCCGGCTCGTAATCCCGCCCGCCGCAACAATCTTGTGCTCCGTCGCCGCCCTCAACGATCGAAACCATTTCAGATTTCCGCCCGCCATCGTCCCTTCGCGCTCCACGTCCGTGCAAAGAAACGCCGCGCAAAACGGCATGAGCGCCGTCATCACTTCCTGCGGTTTGCGCGCCACCAGCTTCTTCCATCCGTGCACCGTAATCTTTCCGCGCCGGGTGTCCAGCGCAATCACCACGCGCGCGCGCGAAACCGCCTTCTTCATTTCCCGCAACAATTTCAAGTTGAACTCGCCATCCACAAAAACCGCGCTCCCCAAAATCACTTGCTCGGCGCCCAGTTTCACCAGTCGCTTCGCCCGCTCCGCCGTTCGAATCCCGCCGCCCACTCGCACCTTCATCTTGTATTTCTTCTTCGCGCGCCGGCAAAGCTCTTCCACCAGTTCGTTGTTCTCGCCCGTGCGCATCGCCGCATCCAGGTCGATCACATGCAGCCACTCATATCCCTTGAATCTTTCGAGCAATCCAAACACGTCGGCAACGGCCAGCTCCCGCCGCCGCCCTTGCACCAGCTGCACCGCCTCCCCTTTTTGCAAATCGATGCACGGAATCAGCACGGCAATCGCACCTCGATTTTTTTCTCCGCCAGAAATTTCTTAAGCTCGCGAATCGATTGCTCGCCGTCGTGAAAAATCGAAGCCGCCAGCGCCGCATCCGCCAATCCCGTCTCAAAAATTTCCGCAAAATCCTTCGGCCTCTTCGCTCCGCCCGATGCAATCACCGGCACGCTCACGCGGCCGGAAATCGCCGCCGTCAGCGCCACGTCAAATCCGCTCTGCGTCCCGTCCTTGTCCATTGACGTCAGCAAGATCTCGCCCGCCCCCATCGCCACGCCGCGCCGCGCCCACTCCAGCGCATTCAGCCCTGCCGATTCTCGTCCGCCGCGCACCCGCACATCCCAATGTTCCCCTTCGCGTTTCGCGTCAATCGCCAGCACCACCGCCTGCGCGCCAAATTCTTGCGATAATTCCGATAGCAGCTCCGGCCTCTCCACCGCCGCCGTATTCACCGTCACTTTGTCCGCGCCCGCCTGCACCACCGCGCGCGCATCCTCCAGCGTTCGAATCCCTCCGCCCGCCGTCAACGGAATCGCCAGTTTTTCCGCCACGCGCCGAATCGTCTCCAAAAAAGTCGGCCGCCCGTCCCGCGACGCCGCAATATCCAGCACCACCAATTCGTCCGCGCCTTCGTCGTTGTATCGCGCCGCCAACTCCGCCGGATCGCCCGCATCGCGCAGGCCCGCGAAATTCACGCCCTTCACCACTCGCGCGCCGTCCACGTCGAGGCAGGCAATAATCCGCCGCGCCAGCCTCATGCCGCCATCCTCAAAAAATTCTCCAGCAGCTTCGCGCCCGCGCTCCCGCTTTTTTCCGGATGAAATTGCACCGCGCAGATTCGGCCCGCTTCCACCACCGCGCCGAACTCCGCGCCGTAACTGCAAGACGCCACCGTTTCGCCGTTCGAACCATCGGCCGCAAACGTGTGCGCAAAATAAAAGTATTCTTCGCCATGCAATCCCTCGAGCAGCCGCGATTCGCGCCGCACGTTCAATCTGTTCCATCCCATATGCGGCAATTTCACGCTGCCCGGCAGGGCGCAAATCTTCCCCTGCAAAATCCCGAGCCCTGCCAGATCGGGAGCCTCTTCGCTCGATTGATACAATGCCTGCAGCCCGAGACATATCCCAAGAAACGGTTTTCCGCGCAGCAACGCTTCCACCAGCGGCGCCCGCAGCCCCCGCTCGTCCAGCGCGCGGATCAACGCCGCATAGTGTCCAACGCCCGGCAACACAATCGCGCTCGCAGACGAAAGCGCGTCCGCAGTGCTCACCCGCTCGGGCGTTGCACCCAACTTCCGCAGCGCCCGCTCCACCGACGGCACATTTCCCGCCCCATAATCCACAATCGCCACGTTCATAGCAGCTCTTTCGTGCTCGGCAGCACATTTTTGAGCCGCTTGTCTCGCGCCACCGCAAATCGCAGCGCCCGTGCAAACGCTTTAAAAATCGCCTCCACTTGATGATGCGACGATCGTCCGTACAAACACCGCAAATGCACGTTGGCCCGCGCCGCCGCCGCAAATCCGCCAAAAAAATCTTCCAGCAATTCCACCTCGAATTCTCCCACGCGCTTCGCTTTGATCTTCGCCTTCACCACGCAGTACGGCCGGCCGCTCAAATCCACCGCCGCGGCCGCCAGCGTTTCGTCCATCGGCATCAAAAAATATCCCGCGCGCAAAATCCCTTTCTTGTTTCCGATGGCCTCCGCCACCGCTTCTCCCAGTGCAATTCCCACATCTTCCACCGTGTGGTGCTGGTCCACGTCCAGGTCGCCCTTCGCTTCAATCGTCAGGTCGAACGCGCCGTGCCGCGCCACCAAATCCAGCATGTGATCGAAAAACCCGATCCCCGTCGCAATCTTCGCCTTTCCGCGGCCATCCAGATCGATCCGCAAGCGAATGTCCGTCTCCGCCGTCTTCCGGTGAACTGTTCCCACGCGTCTCATCTAGCGCTTCTCCCACAATCGTCTGATCTCGCGCAACAACACTTCCATCTCCCGCCGCGTGCCAATTCCAATTCGCGCAAATCCCGGCGCAATCACCTTGCTCCGCTCGCGCAGCAAAATTCCTTTTTTCTCGAGTCGCGCAAACAGCGCCGGGCCGCTCGCGCCAAAATCCGCCAGCAAAAAATTTCCCGCGCTCGGAAACGTCCGCGCGCCCAGCGTCTCCAGCGCATGAGCGAACCATTCGCGCACCGTCAAAATCTCGCGAATATGCGCTCGCATCGTTTTCCGGTCTCCCACCGCCGCCACCGCCCCCACCAGCCCCGCCAGATTGATCGGATAAGGCGGCATCGCTCGCCGCACCAGTTCCAGCGAATCGCGCCGCGCGATCACGCCGCCCAGCCGCAAACTCGCGAGGCCCGCCGCCTTCGAAAAAGTTCTCGCCACAAACAGGTTCGGATACTTCCGAATCCACGGAATCGTCGTCAGCCCCGAATATTCCGCATACGCTTCGTCAAACACCACCGCCGTCCGTTGCGCCAGCTGCAAAATCTTTCGCAATTCCGGAAAGGGAACCAGCGTCCCCGTCGGATTATTCGGATTTGCCAAAAAGAAAACGCGCGGCCTCTTCTTCAACTCACGCACCACATCGCGCAGCGGAAACCGCATCTCCGCGTCATACTTGCACACGCCAATTCGCGCGCCGTAAATCTCCGCGTAATACCGGTACATCGGAAACGTCGGCTCGCAAATCAGAATCCGCGATCCTTTGTCCACAAACGCATCGAAAAAAATCCGCAGCGCGTCGTCGCCTCCATTCGTCAACACCAGTTCTTCCGCCGCCACGCCAAAATACCGCGCCAGCTTCGCCGTCCCTTCCCGCACCTCCGGATACATCGCAATTTGTTTCTCGCTCAAATTCGCCAGCGCGCGCCGCACCGCCGGCGAACATCCCGCCGTATTTTCATTAAAATCCAGCCGAATCTTTCCCCAGCGCCCCTCCGCCGGCGGCTCGTACGTTTTCCGCTCCAGAATTTCCCGCCGCACCGGCAATTTCACTTTCATCGCCGCACCTCAATCGCTTTCGCGTGCCCATGCAATCCTTCCGCTTTCGCCAGCGTCACCACGTCGTTCGCCAGCTTCGCAAATCCCTTCGCCGTCACATTCTGCACGCTGATGCACTTCACAAAATCCGCCGCCGAAAGTCCTCCTCGCCGCCGCGCCCATCCTCCCGTCGGCAGTACGTGATTGCTTCCACTCGCATAATCTCCCAGCGGCTGCGCCGCCAGCGGCCCAAGAAATACCGTTCCCGCCGCCCGCACCCTCGGCAAAAATTCCCGCGGCCGGTCCGGCAGGCTCAAATGCTCCGGTGCCAGCCGATTGATGAATCCGAACGCCGCATCCGCATTTTCGGCAACGATAATCGCGCCGCTTTTCTCCGTCGAAACCCGCGCCATCGTGAACGGCATTTCTCCCAGCAGCCAGCCGGCTTCCCGCTGCACTTCCCGCGCCAGCTTTTCCGAAGTCGTCACAAAAAAACTTCCCGCATCCTTTGCATGTTCCGCCTGCGCCAGCAAATCCGCCGCAATCCACCGCGCATTTCCGCGCTCCGCATAGACCACCGCCTCGGTCGGCCCCGCTGGCAAATCCATCGCGCATTCGCCCGACACAATCTGTTTCGCCGCCGTCACAAACCGATTTCCCGGCCCAAAAATCTTTTCGACGCGCGGCACCATCTTCGTTCCATATGCCAGCGCGGCAATCGCCTGCGCCCCGCCCATTCGCGCAATTCGCGCCACACCCAAAATCGCCGCCGCGGCCAGCAACGCCTCATTCGGCCGGGGGCACACCACAACAATTTCCTTTACGCCCGCCACCTGCGCCGGCACCACGGTCATCAGAAGCGTCGACACCAGCGCAAAACTTCCGCCCGGTATGTAACACCCGATCCGTTCAATCGGTTCCACGCGCTGCGAAATCCGCACGCCGCGGTCAGTCTCCATGCTCCACGCTTTCGGCAACTGCCGCTGTGCCACACACCGCACATTCCGCGCCGCATGTTCGATCGCCCGTGCCAATTCTTTATCCGCCGCGCGTCTCGCCGCCCAAATCTCTTTCTCCCCAATCCACAATCCTTCTCGCCGCAAATCGATTCCATCCAGCTTCTTCGTCCACGCCAACAGCGCCTTGTCTCCGCCGCCCCGCACGTCCGCAACAATCTCCGCCGCCACGCGCTCCGCTTCCACGTCCCGCGTTTCGCGCGCCTTGAAAATCTTTTTCTCCGTCGCCGCCGTCAGTTTTCGTATCCTCATCACAGCACAATCTTGTTCAGCGGATATTCCACAATCCCTTGCGCCTTCGCCGCCTTCAACTTCGGCAGAATCTGCCGCACCACCGCTTCTTCGATAATCGTATTGATCGCCACCCATTCCGGATCGCTCAGCGCCGAAATCGTCGGCTTCTTCAGCGCGGGCAGCACGCTCAGAACCTCCTCCAGATCGTTCCGGTGCACGTTCAGCAGCAATCCCACTTTGCTCGCCGCCGCAATCGCGCCCTGCAGCATCAAAATCAAATTGTCCACCTTCTCGCGTTTCGCCCCGTCCGCCGCCGCTTTCCGGTTCATGATAAATACCGTCGCCGATTCCAGCACCGTATCCACCACGCGCAATCGGTTCGCCCGCAGCGACGCTCCCGTCTCCGTCACTTCCACAATCGCGTCGGCAAGTTGCGGCACTTTCACTTCCGTCGCGCCCCACGAAAATTCCACTCGCGCCTTCACGCCAAACTTCTTCAAATAGCTTTCCGTAATCCGCACCACTTCCGTCGCAATCACTTTCCCTTCCAAATCGCGCGCATCCAGGATCGCCGAATCCTCCGGAACCGCCAGCACCCACCGCACCCGCGCCAATCGCTGCTTCGCGTACACCAGCTCCGCCAGCTCCTCCACGTCCGCGCCCGTCTCCACCACCCAGTCGTGTCCCGTTATCCCCGCGTCCAGCGCGCCCGTCTCCACGTACCGCGCCATCTCCTGCGCCCGCACCAGCAAACACTCAATTTCCGGATCGTCAATCGCCGGCACGTAACTCCGCGAACCGAGCGCAATCTTCCATCCCGCTCGCGCAAACAATTCCATCGTCGCCTCTTGCAAACTCCCTTTCGGAATTCCCAGCTTCAGCTTTCCGCCGCTCATTGCTTTCCCTCCGGTTCATACACTCGCTCCGGCGCAAACGTCTTCCGCTCGGTCACGCGAGTCTCTCCGTCGGCCCCAAGCGTTCGAAAAAAACAGCTCCGGTATCCTTCATGGCAAACCCCCGGCCCCATCGCCTCCACTCGCGCCAAAACCGTGTCCGCATCGCAATCGATTCGCAGCTCCCGCACCTTCAGCACATGTCCGCTCGTTTCTCCCTTCTTCCAAATCTTGTTCCGCGACCGGCTGAAGAACACCACTTCGCCCGTCCGCTGCGTTTCCGCCAGCGCCTCCTCATTCATGAATCCCAGCATCAATACCTCGCCGCTCCCAAAATCCTGCACGATCGCCGGTATCAATCCGCCGCTCTTTCCAAACGCGATTTCCACTTCCGCCTCCCTTAAAAACAAAAATCCCGCTGGGCTTCGGTTCGCCAGCGGGCCAAAGAGTGCTTTGTCGTTCGAACTTCTACGCACACTCCACTGCACGCGGCCGTCTGCCGTGACGATGATGCGCGTGCGTGTGGTGCGTCGAAATCATGAACCAGTAGAGTAAGAAAAGACTCGGGGCCTGTCAATCACGAAGAAAAAACGCGGAATAGAACGTCTCAGGCGCGCGGTCCCGGACCGCCGCCCTTCACGTTCATCGTCGACAGCAGCTCGACCGCAATTCCGAATTTGCTGTTCGGCAAATTTTCCACGCGCACAATTCGCGCCAGATATTCGCAAATCATCGGATCATGCGCCGAGCTATAGGGAAACGTGACGAAAACCCGCATCCCTTGGTAATAATTCGTCTTCCGCGTCGTGAAATAAATTCCCTCGCGCGACGCATTCACGCTCGTCGGAATATCTTCAAAATGCTCGTCTTGTGGGCTGGATGGGCGCACACGCACCGGCCGCGCAATCTTGGCGCGTCGGCTGCGCCGTTGCGCGCTATACTTTTTTTCCGCCTCTTCCGCGGCGGCAATGGGGGTTTTCTCTTCCACGGTTACTATCTACTATGTGCATGCAAAAATGTAACGTCAAACGGGTGCGCCGTATCTGATACTGCGCAATAAGAACCGCACTAAGACGGGAAGACAGGGCCATTTATGACCGAAAAAATAAAGAAAGACGACGCCACTTGGCGCAAGCAACTTACGCAGAATCAATACTTTGTGACCAGGCAAAAGGGCACCGAGCCGCCCTTCACCGGCGAATACGAAGATACCGACGCCGCCGGCACTTACAAATGCATCTGCTGCGGCGAGCCACTGTTTCGTTCTGAAACGAAATTTCACTCCGGTTCCGGTTGGCCCAGTTTTTATGCCCCCGCCGGCAAAGCGGCTGTCGAGACCGAAACCGACCTCAGCCACGGCATGCGCCGGGTCGAGGTGAAGTGCAGCACATGCGATGCCCATCTGGGGCACGTCTTCGACGATGGCCCGAATCCGACCGGGCTCCGTTACTGCATTAATTCCGTAGCGCTGAAGTTGGAGGAAGACAAGTAAGCCGGTCTGCTTTACGCCGCAGGGCAAGAGCAGGCAACTAGTTCCGCAACCGGGTCGCGTTCCCACACGCCCAGTAAAAGCACTTTCGAGCCATTCGGATAGCGGAACACGTAGTAAACTCTTTCCGGGCCGTCCAGTTCGTAAAAGCCCGGACGCCGCGGATCGGGCCGCGAAGGCGCATCCGTGGCCAGCAACAGGCGCAATTCCGCAACCTGTTCAGGCGTATGATTCCTGAGGTCTTCCAATACCGGCGGGAGTTTGTGTACGTTCGTCATTTTGGATCCAATCCGCCACATGCAGTGATTCATTTCCCTCTGCTAGTAAGACGAACGAGCCGGGAAAATGTTTCATCAAAAACACGAAAAAATAACGCGGCTGGTGCGGGCGCGATACCGTCCTAATTGCATTGATTCGCCCCGTTTCAGTCTAAATTGGCTTGCTGGCAACTCGGTAATCTATCGCTGAACCGGCTCCCAATTAGTAAAGCGTATCCAATCGGCCGGCCGGTGCATCCATATAATGCGGCCTTTCGCGCGGAGTGGTTTTGTGCGCGTTACTACCGAAATCGGTACTTGCGCGAACTCCTTGTTCTTGCGATAGTGCGACATGTTTGTACCAAGGCGGAAATCCAAGTGAAAAAATCGGAAAAGAAGTCCTCGCTTACCGAAAAGAAGAATTTTAATACCGATAAGAGACGGAAGCACCATCATTGGCTCGTGACCATCGCCTACGCGGACGGCGAGAAATTCGGCCGCGTGTATACCGACAAGGACAAAGCCACAAAGTTTGCCGATCGCCAGCGCAACTCTCCCGTGGTTAAGTCCGCACGCGTGGCCCAAGTCTCGTAGGCAGGATTTTTTCTCGGTGAGAAACAGACCCGTTCGACGGGCCTTGTGGCTTGCCGCGCCAGCGTGGTATAAAAGAAAAATCAGGTAAGCGGCCTTAGTATAGTGGTAGTACGGAACCTTGCCAAGGTTCAGGTGTCGGTTCGATTCCGATAGGCCGCTCCATTTTTCCTCTCCAGGTTTCTTCAGCAAATAATTGTCTTGGGCATGGAGCGTTTTTTCCTCAGCTTCGGGAATTGGCCGTGTCTTTTCGTTTCGCGCGCGCGTACAATCGCGCGAGCCGCGGAAATGAATTCGCAAGCGAACAAAATTCTGATTGTCGTGGGAAGTACGCGCAAGCCGAAGGTCGGCGCGGTGCGCGATGCGGTTGCCGCTTTCGGTTCGCTTCTCGCTCCCGAAAAAACGATGGAAGTGATTGGCGTGGAAGTGGAAAGCGGCGTGAGCCACACGCCGACGAGCAGGGAAGAATTGATGCAAGGCGCGCGGCAGCGCGCGGAAGCAGTGGCAAAACTTACGGCACAGAACGATCAGCCGGGAGATTTTTTTGTCGGGCTCGAAGGCGGGCTCGATGTGATTCACGAAAACGGGCAGCGTCGCGTATTTTTGGAAAGCTGGGCGTACGTGAGCGACGGCACGAAAGGATTTTTCGGAAGGTCGGGAAGCATTGAAGTTGCGGAAGCGGTGGCGGAAGAAGTGGTGGAGCGCGATTTGGAACTTTCGGTGGCGATCGATCGCTTTGCGGGAGAAGCGGGCATTCGCGACGCGCAAGGCGCGTGGGGCGTGCTGAGCGCGAATCTGGTGACGCGGCAGGATTCTTTTCGTGTGGCGGTGATCACGGCGTTCGCGCCGTTCTATAATGCAAAGATGTACGGCCGCACGGGCGCGAAGACAAATTCGGCGGCGAAATAACCTGGCGGATTCAGTTAGGGAGGGTCGAGCGTGGACATCGTTAAAGGGAATATGGGCTGGATCGAAGTGGTGGTCGGGCCGATGTTTTCCGGCAAGAGCGAAGAGCTGATTCGGCGCTTGCGCCGGGCGGAATTTGCACGGCAACGGGTGCAGATCTTTAAACCGGCGATCGACGAACGCTATTCGGCGAACGAAATCGTTTCGCACTCCGGCCTGGGCATTCAATCGGAATGCGTGAATAAGGCTTCGGAAGTGATGGCGAAGGTGCAACCGCGGACGGAAGTGGTGGGAATCGACGAAGCGCAATTTTTGGGTGAGGAAATTGTGGAGGTGTGCACGCAGCTGGCGAATCTGGGCAAGCGCGTGATTGTGGCGGGACTGGATACGGATTATTTGGGGCGGCCGTTTGAACCGATGCCGCGCCTGCTGGCGATGGCGGAAGAGATCACGAAATTGCTGGCGATTTGCGTGCGCTGCGGCAATCCGGCGGTGCACACGCAACGGCTGGTGGAGAGCGAAGAATTGATTGTGGTGGGCGCTTCGGGAATGTATGAAGCGCGCTGCCGGCGCTGTTTTGAAACGAATCCGGCGCTGGCCAACGCGAAAAAAGAAGGCCCGCAACTGATTGCGCGAAGCCGCGCGGCGGGCACGGCAGGGAAGTAAGGTTCGGCCTTTAATACCGAGACACCGGCACGGGAGATTTTCGGAATCCATCGTTCGTGAAACGCTATCCTCGTGGGCAAGCGCAAGCCCACTGCGACGAACGATTGCCTGCAAGAAACTGTTTAAAAAGGCGCGGCGGGATGTTTTGAATTTTTGGCTTAGCGTTTCGCGATCCGAAAAATTCAAACCAATCCATCCGGCAAAAGAGGAACCGAATTGCGAATTGAATCCAAAGCACCGACGCGCGTGGACCTTGCGGGCGGAACACTTGATATCTGGCCGCTGTACCTTTTTCATCCGGGCGCGCTGACGATCAACGCGGCGATTACGCGGTATGCGAGTTGCGTGATTGAAACCCGCGCGGCGGGCGACAAAAAGGTGCGGCTGGTATCGCTCGATACGAAACGCGAAGAAGGGTTTGCTTCGTTTGACGCGATGGTGAAAGCGAAGCGTTACAAATTGCCGCTGCTCGCGGAGATTGCGAAATTTTTCCGGCCGGAAGGCGGCTTTACGCTGACGACGGATTCGGAAGCGCCGGCCGGGGCGGGGATTGGCGGATCGAGCGCGATGGCGGTGGCGATTTGTGCGGCGCTGGACCGCTTTACGTCCGCCGGAAAAAGCAAAGTGGATTGGATTCACATCAGCCGCGACGCGGAAGGAATCGTGATCAAAGTGCCGACGGGGACGCAAGATCATTATCCGCCGGCGTTTGGCGGCGCGGCGGCGATTGAATTGCCGCCGGGCGGGGAGCGGCGCGTGGAATTGCGCGTGGATCTGGCGGAACTGGAAAAACGGCTGGTGCTTTGCTACACGGGAAAGCCGCGGCAATCGGGAATCAACAACTGGGAAGTGTTCAAGGCGCACATTGATGGGAAGAAAAAAGTGATCGGAAATCTGGAAGAGATTTCTGAAATTGCGCAGGCGATGCGCGGCGCATTGGAAAAAGCGGATTGGAAAGAGACCGGCCGGCTGATGCGGGAAGAATGGGTTTTCCGTAAACGGAATTTGCCGACGATTTCGACGAAGACGGTGGACCGGATTATCGAGAATTCGCGGAAGCAGGGCGCGCTGTCGGGAAAAGTGTGCGGCGCGGGCGGCGGCGGATGCGTGGTGCTGCTGATCGAGCCGGACGCGCGGGAAAGCGTGGAGAAAGCGGTGGCGACGGCGGGCGGACAATTGTTGCCGATGCGGATTGACCGGTCGGGCGTGCAGGTGAATGTCACCGGAGAATGGTAAGGCTTCGGTGACTGGCGGCGAGAGAACGCCGCGGTTCTCCCTCACAAGAACGGCATAAACAAGTACCGGGACCAGGGGGCCCCCTCCCCCTCTTTTTTGTAAGTGTTGAAAACAAACGGACTTTAAGTCCAATGTTCCACAAGTGTTCATTCTAAAGGGGGTTACAGGCGTATTTTTGCAAGTGTTCATTCCAGAGGAGTTACGGGATTTTTGCGGTAGACCGAGAGGGTGGTGGGACGCCGTGAGGCACAAGGAGCGCGTCGCCGGAAACACAAAGCATCCTAGCACATGGATGTTGTTAAAGTCAATAAGATAATACAGTAGGTAATTCGAATGGCTGTGGAAAAGAGTTCGAAGGGAAAGAAAAGTCTAAACCCGCACCCTGGAAACCGCAGGGTGCGGCACTTGGCGTAGAAGAACTGTCTCTTGACAGAGCCTTCTCTCTTATCGAGGTGAACCCTCCGTACTTTTTGTTAGTTTAGTGCACAAGCAAAGATTGCGATGCCGCCGTGAGCCGTACAAAAAAACCGCAGTTTCACGGCCACTCGTCCCATCTTCTACATTGCGCGCTTCCCTTCGCACAGTTTTTCGTACGGTAAATAACTGAGGAGTTCAACACTGAACCCTTTGCCCTTGAGCCGGAAAGCAAAACTTAGGCTGTGTCCCACACCACAGATTACCATCCCTTTCTCGAACTTCCCCGCTTCTATTCCTCGCAGCCACCGTAGTTCACGTTGCTCGTGCGCATCAATATTATGCAAGTCGTAAGTCCATATTGATTTATCGCTGTCATCAATCCAGTGGCAAGTCTCAGTCTCGACGTCGTCAGCAATGCCGAATTTGCGCAACGCATTCCGTGTGTGGTCCATGTTCAAATAGTGGCCTGGTCCGAGAATGGAATTCGCGCATTGCTCAGCGGTTGAGGGCCCGCGCTTTCCAGCTTCCTCGAACACGAAATCAATCCTGCGTATAGAAACGCACTGCTCGATCAAGATTTTGTAGTGCTCGTCTTGGATGTAGCCAGGGAATTTCGGTCCCTGAAACTGATGAAGGGTTGCAAACAAGAGAACATTCCTGCTCATGACTACCACATTGGTCGTTTCAGATGCATGTGTAGAATTCTGCGCTTCTGCGCGCCCAGGCACAAGGGAGCCGACGCCTAGGAAGAAAGAATCCACGGAAGAGACATGTTTGCCCAGCGGTATATCGGAAGTTTCGAGTGGCTAGTGACGGCAAAGTCTTCAAGAAAGCCGTGCTAGTAGCGCAACTTTTGGCATTTCAAGTGGTAATCGGACTGTCGGTGCAGGCACGGATTGTTGGAGCGCAGGCCCCTACGGGATAAACAAGAGTGCCTACGCTACTTGAATCGCGGCCGGCTTCGGAAAGCCGGCCCTACCAGGGCGCACGGGTGTTAGTGGGCGATGAGATTTGCTTGCAGAAGATTGTTTGGGAGGGGCGGGGTTGTTCGGCGGAAGGCGGTGTTTCGGAGATGGGCGTATTCGTTGTTGGTGAAGCCGAGGGAGAGGCCCCAGGAGATGCGCTGGAGCTTAAGCTGCCCTACCTTGACGCTTTTGCGGCGGCACTGGCGAGAGAACAAAAGGCTGAATTGGCGACGGCGGATTCCGATTTTGCGGTGTTGGAGCCGAAGAGGAAGATTCTTTGGCTGGACTGATTGCGGCAGGCGAACATCTACCCAAGGAGGAGGGGGCATCGTAGAATGGAGGCGGGGCGATGGCCTGGCGTTTCGATAGGCGCGGGTGAGAAAGCAAAGAGCCGAGGCCAGAGTGCCGAAGCTACTGAATATGGCGAATTGGTTGGCGATTGCGATGACGGTGGCGCTCGTTGCGGATGCGGATGTGCCGCGAGTGTATACGTTGCGGCAACCGGCGCAGCCTGAAGCGCGCGTGACGTTTGGCGAAGAGATTCCGTTGTTCCGCACAAATCCGAAGAGCGACGCGGACCAGAGCGCGGCGCAAGCGCCGGCGCACAAAGCCGCCACGCTGCAGGAAGAGTCGAAGCTGGCGCTGATCCGATTTGTGTCGGGAGAATTTGCGAAGGCGTCGAAATCCTTGCCGGCGGGCAAAGAAGGATTTCAAATGTACACGGACAAGCCGCTGAACAGCGAATTGCTGGACCGCGCGGTGGCGACGCATGGCGCGGCGGTGCACGTGGGCGACAATTGCCAGATTACGAAGCTGGATTTTCGCGATCATGCGATTTGGGTGGATGTGAACGGCGGCGGGAAGGGAAAGAAGCGATTTCTGGATCATCTGCAGATCGGGATGGGCGGAGCGACGGTGCCGACGAGCACGACGACGACGGAGAATCAGGGGCCGGCGGGATTGCAGCCGGGCATGGGCAGCACGATCATACTGGAATTTAACAAAACGATTCCGGACTTGACGCCGGATGAATTGAAGGCGCTGCTTTCGCCGCTGCTGGATTTTACGAAACAGCGATCGGCTTCGGTGCAATGGTTTGACACGTTGCCGGTGGAGATGAAGAAAGCGATTCAGGACCGGCGGCCGCTGATTGGAATGGATCGCGATATGGTGGTGGCGGCGATTGGAAAGCCCGGGCACAAAGTGCGCGAACGGGACACCGACGGGAATGACATTGAGGATTGGATTTACGGGACACCGCCGTCGAAGACGATTTTTGTGCGGTTTACGGGGGATCGGGTGAGCAGCATAAAACAGTTTCCGAATTGATCGGGCGTTGCAAAAGATGAGCGGCGAGCAAGTGAACTGAGGGGCGAAAGCCCCTTTTTTGTTTGGTGTCGCGTATCGGAGCAAGAGGATTTAACACAGAGTGCACAGAGAACGGAGCACAGAGTTCACAGAGAAGGACGGCTCTTCGTGGCAACGAATTGATGCCGCCGAACGACTGCGCTGCACCGGCCGCATTGCGAATTCACATACGCCGAATGGATGCGTATTTCTTTTTACCCGCCATAAAAATTATTAGAGGCGCATCGCGTTGACAATTTGCGCGGCAGCCCATAGCATTTTCTGTTCCACCCGCGTCGCTCAATCACACTGAGCGATGCACCGGAATACAAATCTCACCGGAGGCAGCATGCCCATCAAGGTAGCAATCAACGGCTTCGGCCGGATCGGCCGGAACATCGTCAGGACCGCGCTGGACGACAAGGACATTGAATTTGTGGCGGTGAACGACGTGACGGATGCGAAGACGCTGGCGCATCTATTGAAGTACGATTCGATTTTGGGGAATTTGCCGCACACGATTACGCACACGGACGATTCGATTTCGGTGAACGGAAAAGCGTTCAAGGTGTTCAAGCAGAAAGATCCAGCGGCGATTGACTGGCCGAGCGTGGGCGCGGAGATTGTGGTGGAGTCGACGGGATTGTTCACGAAGGGCGAGCAAGCGAAGGCGCACCTGCGCGGAACCGTGAAGAAAGTGATTATTTCGGCGCCGGCGGACGGGCCGGACGCGACGTTTGTGCTGGGCGTGAACGACAAGAGCTACGATGCGGCGAAGCACAACGTGGTTTCGAACGCGTCGTGCACGACGAACTGCCTGGCGCCGGTGGCGAAGGTGCTGCATGAGACGTTTGGGATTCACAGCGGCACGATGACGACGATTCACTCTTATACGAACGACCAGAAGCTGCTGGATTTGCCGCACAAGGATTTGCGGCGGGCGCGCGCGGCGGCGATCAGCATGATTCCGAGCTCGACGGGCGCGGCGAAGGCGCTGCATCTGGTGATTCCGGAATTGAAGGGCAAGCTGGACGGATACGCGATGCGAGTGCCGACGCCGAACGTGAGCGTGGTGGACTTGACGGTGTTCGTGGAAAAGGCGGCGACGAAGGAAACGGTGAATGCGGCGCTGAAGGCGGCAGCGAATGGACCGATGAAGGGAATTCTTGGGTACACGGAAGAAGAGCTAGTTTCGGCGGACTTCAAGGGAAATTCGAATTCGTCGATTGTGGATTCGGAGTATACGAAGGTGGTGGGCGATAAGTGCGTGAAAGTGCTGGCGTGGTACGACAACGAGTGGGGGTATTCGTGCCGGTGCCGGGATTTGATCAAGTTGATGGCGGGGAAGTTCTAAGAGGGTGACTGGTGACGCGTGACTGGTGACGGTGCGAGTTACCGGTTGAGTTTGCCGTTATGCGTTTGCGGTAGAGACAGGATGGAAAATTCTGTTCGTGTGAGAGATGCGGCCTTGATGGCTCTGGCGGCAAACGGCGAACGAGAATCGGGAAACGCGCGGAATAGCAGGATTCTTGCGCGGCTGAGTGACGATGGAGAACTGGATGGCTACGGAGTTGGGAGAAAGTTCGAAGGTTGATGGTGAGCGTTGAAATCGAAGAGGGCCGACTCGGAAGTCGGCCCCTACAAAAGCGAAGAACATGAACAAGCTGACGATTAAAGATCTGGAATTGCGCGGAAAGCGTGTGTTTATCCGGGTGGACTTCAATGTGCCGCTGAAGGATGGAGTGGTGACGGATGATACGCGGATTCGCGAGACTTTGCCGACGCTGAAGCTGGCGATGGAGAAGGGCGCGCGGCTGGTGCTGGCGTCGCATCTGGGAAGGCCGAAGGGCGGGCCGGAGCCGAAGTATTCGGTGCACCCTGCGGCGAAGAAACTGGAAGAGCTGCTGGGGAAGCCGGTGGCGTTTGGGAAGGATTGCGTTGGACCGGGCGTGGAAGGGCAAAGCAAGGCGCTGCGCGACGGGGAAGTGCTGGTGCTGGAAAATGTGCGGTTCCATCCGCAAGAGGAGAAGAACGACGAAGCGTTTTCGAAGCAGCTCGCGGCGCTGTGCGATGGATTGTTTGTGTGCGATGCGTTTGGTTCGGCGCACCGGGCGCATGCGTCGGTGGTGGGGATCACGAAGTTTGTGCAGAAGGCGGCGGCGGGCTTATTGATGGAGAAGGAGCTCGAGTATTTGGGAAAAGCGACGACGAATCCGGCACGGCCGTTTGTGGCGATTCTTGGCGGCGCGAAAGTGAGCGACAAGATTGAAGTGGTGGAGAATTTGATGAAGATTGCCGATGCGATGCTGATCGGCGGCGGGATGGCGTATACATTTTTGAAGGCGCAGGGGCTGCAGATCGGGAAGTCGCTGGTCGAGGACGACAAGCTGGAATTGGCGCGAAAGATTTTGGCGGATGCGAAGGCGAAGAACTTTAAATTTCTGTTGCCGGTGGATCATGTGACGGCGCCGGAATTTAAGGCGGATGCCGCGGCGACGATTGGCGACGTGACGGCGACGGATCAGATGGGGCTGGATATCGGGCCGAAATCGATTGCGGCGTACGCGGCGGAGATTCTGAAAGCGAAGACGATTGTGTGGAACGGGCCGATGGGCGTGTTCGAAATGCCGGCGTTTGCAAAAGGCACGCTGGAAGTGGCGAAGGCGGTGGCGGCTGCGACCGGTGCGGGAGCGATTTCGATTGTGGGCGGCGGCGATTCGGTGGCGGCGGCGCACCAATCGGGCGTGGCGGACAAAATTTCGCATATTTCGACGGGCGGCGGCGCGTCGCTGGAATTTCTTGGTGGGCGAAAGCTGCCCGGCGTTGAGGCGCTGACAAACCGATGAGCGTGATGAAACGACGCAGGGTGATGGCGGGAAACTGGAAGATGTACAAGACGCAAGCGGAGACGCGCGCGTTTTTTGAGGCGTTTCGGCCGCTGGCGGCGAATGCGAGTCACTGCGATGTGGTGATCGCGCCGCCGTATACGTCGCTGGATGTGGCGGTACAGGAAGCGAAGGGAACGAAGATCGGGATCAGCGCGCAGAACCTGGACTGGCGGAAAGAGGGCGCGTTTACGGGAGAGGTGTCCGCGGCGATGCTGGCGGATGCGGGATGCACGTACGTGATTATTGGACATTCCGAGCGGCGGCAGTTTTTTGGGGAGACGGATTCGGGCGTGGCGCAAAAGGCGAAGGCGGCGGTGGATGCGGGGTTGACGCCGATTGTTTGCGTGGGTGAATTGCTGGCGGACCGGGAAGCTGGAAAGACGGAAGGCGTGCTTTGTCAGCAATTTATCGCGGGACCGGGTTCATTGACCGCCGAAGAATTCTCCCGTATTCTGTTGGCATACGAGCCAGTTTGGGCCATTGGCACGGGTAAGGTGGCGACGCCGGAAATTGCCGCGGCAGCACACCGGTTCTTGCGCCAATGCGTAGCGGATCAGTTTTCTGCGGAACACGCCTCGGCCGTGCGGATACTCTACGGCGGCAGCGTCAAGCCTGAAAATATTCAGGGATTGTTAGCGCAGGAAGAGTTGGATGGTGCGCTGGTGGGCGGCGCGAGCCTGGTGGCGGGAAGTTTCGCGCAGATTGTGAATTGCCCGTAAGACCGGCGCGTGCCGGGAATTTATACGAGTTTAGGAGTGAGCAATGCCTGGTTGGATGAAGTGGGGAATATCGCTGGCGATCGGACTCGGAATCATTGTGCTTGGATTCCGTTTCGCGGATTGGGTGCTGAAGGCGTTTTTTGTAATGAATTGCCTCGTGCTGATCATCGTGGTGCTGCTGCAAAGCGGCAAGGCGGCGGATTTGGCGGGGGCGTTTGGCGGAGCGGGAAGCCAGACGGCGTTTGGACCGCGCGGCGCGGCGACGATACTTTCGCAGGCGACGACGTGGTGCGCGATCATGTTCATGGTCTGCGCGATGGCTTTGGTACTGCACGTGGATCGCGCGGCAGGAACGGGCGGGTCGGTGATTTACAACACGACGAAGCCCGCGACAACTCCGGCGAAGACGCCCGCGCCGGTGACTCCGGCTCCGACGGCGCCAGGGTCGTCCACGCCAGCGCCGCAGCAACAGGCACCAGCGCCGACGCCGCCGAGTCCGAAATACTAGCCTTCCTTTTTTGATTCGGTTGCGAGCGACACGCGGCGCAGCTAGAATGAATTTAGCGTCAATGTGCGGCAGTGGCGGAATTGGCAGACGCACCAGCTTGAGGGGCTGGCGGTAGCAATACCGTGGAGGTTCGAGTCCTCTCTGCCGCACCAAATTTTTTGAGAAGTCTCAACGGTTTCCTGCCTGTCCTATCCACATATTTCAATTTTCTTTTTGCCGAAGCTCTTGCCTCTGCCGCACCGGATGTATTCTATTTGCCGTAACCTGCGGTTGCGAGGCCATGAAAGAGCTTAACAATCGATCGGAAGATGAGGCAGTGGGGCGCGCGCGCGGGGCGTTCGGCGGGATATTTTCGGCCGAGCACAAAACGGTGGGGTTGCGCTTTCTTTGGCTGGCGCTGCTGAGCGTGGTGATCGGCATGACGCTGTCGCTCTTTATGCGCGTGCAGCTTTCGCATCAAGCCGGCGGATCGTTGACGGTGCCGAGCACGCCGGATCGTTACGCGGCGATCACGCTGCTGCACGGGTCGTTGATGGTGTTCTTCGTTTTGACGGCGGCGCCGCAATGTGGGTTCGGCTATTTTCTGATTCCGCTTCAGATCGGCGCGCGGGAGATGGCGTTTCCGCGGTTGAGCGGCGTTTCTTTTTGGATGACGGCGGCGGCGCTTGCTGGAATTACGGCTTCGGTTTTTTTTACGCCGGCGGCTGGAGCGACGATCTGGCTGCTCGGCGTGGTGTGTTTTTCGATTGGAATGGTTTTGGCCGCGCTGAATCTGAGCGTGACGGTGATGGAGCAGCGCGCGCGAGGGATGACGATGCCGCGGCTGCCGATTACGGTATGGGCGTGGTTCCTCACGGCGATTCTTAGCCTGCTGATTTTCAGCGTTTTGTCGGCCTCGAGCGTGTTGCTGCTTTCGGATCGGCTCGCGGGGACGCATTTTTTCGGAGTTGCGCCGCAATTTTCCGTTTCGGCGACGAGCATCTGGCAGCGCTGGTTCTGGTTTTTTGCGCAGGCGGAAGTGTACGTGGCGATGTTGCCGTGTTTCGGCATCGTGACGCATCTGCTTTCAATTTATTCGCGGCGGCCGGTGTGGAGCGAGAGATTGGCGGTACTGGCGTTGTGCGCGGTGGGGCTTTTCGGATTTTGCATCTGGGGCGAGCACATGTTCGCAAGCGGACTGAATCCGTACACGCCGCTGGTGTTTGCGATGCTCGCTTCGTCGCTGGGAGCGCCGTCGGTGCTGTTGCTGATTTGCTGGTTCGGCACGTTGTGGGGAGGGGCGATTCGGCTGACGACGGCGATGCTGTTCGCGCTAGGATTTGTGTCGTTGTTTTTGTCGGGCGGATTATCGGGGATTTTTCTGGCGCGAAGCGAATTTGCCGGGAGCAGCACGGCGGATGCGCTGGTCACGGGGCATTTTCATTTGGTGATGGGCGTGGCGGCGACGTTTGCGATTCTGGCGGGGCTTTTTTTCTGGTTTCCGAAGATGTTTGGGCGGCGGTTGAATGAAACGCTCGGAAAAATACATTTCTGGCTGACATTCGCGGGGGTGTACGTCTTGTTTATGACGATGCACTGGCTTGGGCTGCTGGACCGCGCGTCAAGTGTTTCCGCCGCCGCCGCGATTCACGGCTTGCGGACGTTTCTGACTTTCGTTGCGGTCGCGACGATTTCGGCGCAGATACTTTTTTTTGTGAATTTTTTCTGGAGCCTGCGGCGCGGCGAGCCGTGCCATGCGAAGAATCCGTGGCGCGCGACGACGCTGGAGTGGTCCGTGGCGTCGCCGCCGCCGAGCGAGAATTTCCGCGGCGGGGTTCCGGTTGTGTTTCGCGGCGCGTACGAATTGGGCGTGCCGTTGGCAGGGGAGGATTTTGTGCCACAGCATGTTGGTCCGGAAGAACTGGCGAAATTGCGTTAAGAGAAATGGGCGAAGGCGGGAAAAGGATATGGCGGGAACTTCGGTACTGGACGACATTGAACTAATCATCGAGGACATTGGCGGGGGAGGGAAGCCTCCCGCCGGTGGAGACGGCGGCGATGCGGGCGGCGGTGGACGACGCGCGCCGGGGAATTCTTCCGCGCGAAAATATGCGATTGCCATTGCGCTGGGAATGGTGGCGATACTGGTTTTCTTCATGGCGATTGCGGCGGCGTTTCTGGTGCTGCGCACGAGCAACCCGGAGTGGAAGAGCGTTCCGGTGCCGGCGCTGCTGTGGATGAACACGATTGCATTGTTGTGCAGCAGTGGAACGCTGGAACTGGCGCGGAAGCGACTGGGCGCCGCGGACGAGCGCGGGTTCAAGAAATTGTGGTTGCTCACGACGTTGCTGGGAATTGCGTTTGTTGCCGGACAGGTTGTTGCTTGGCGGCAGTTGGTTGCGGCGGGAGTGTATGGAAGCGTGAGCCAGGGCGCGGCGTTTTTTTATGTGTTTACGGCGGCGCACGCGGTTCATTTGATGGGTGGCATTTGCGCGCTGCTTTACGTGGGCTTAAGAAAGTTTGGAGCGGCGGCGGTGACGCGATTGGCGGCGGCGGAAGTGACGTCTTATTACTGGCACTTCATGGACGCCCTGTGGGTGTTCCTGCTGGCGCTGCTTTTTCTTGGAAAATAGAAACTAGAAAATTGGATAGCGAGCGGCGGGCGATTATTGGCCGGCGAATTCGGCGACGGCGGCGGCGACGCGCTCGATCTTATCTTCGGTCAATTCCGGATACATTGGCAACGACAAGATTTCGGCGGCAACGTGTTCGGCGTTGGGAAAATCGCCGGGCTTGTGGCCCAATCCCGCGTAAAGAGGCTGCAAGTGAAGCGGCACGGGGTAGTAGATGGTGCTGCCGATTTTGCGGTCGGCGAGGAATTTTTGTAGGGCGTCGCGGCGGCCGGAGCGAATCGTATATTGATGGAAGACGTGCTCGTAGCCAGCGGGCGTAACCGGCGTGCGAATTCCGGGGACGTTTGCGAGCAGTTTGCCGTATTTTGCGGCGTTGGCTTGGCGCGCTTTCTGCCAGTCCAGAAGATGGCGGAGTTTTACGCGAAGGATGGCGGCTTGAATTTCGTCGAGGCGGCTGTTCCAACCCGGCTCGGTGCTGACATAACGCGAAGCTTGGCCGTGATTGCGCAGCGTGCGCAAGCGCGCATTGAGTTCGGCGGAGTTTGTGACGATCATTCCGCCGTCGCCGGCGGCGCCGAGATTTTTTGTCGGATAAAAACTGATGCACGCGACGTCGCCGAGCGAGCCGGTGCGGCGGCCTTTGTAGGCGGCGCCGATGGCTTGCGCGTTGTCTTCAATCAAGGGAATGCGGCGTTCGGCGGCGATCGCGCGGAGCGGGTCCATGTCCGCGGCAAGTCCGTGGAGATGAACGGCGACGATTGCTTTTGTTTTTGGCGTGATGCGCTGGCGGACCGATGCGGCGTCGAGATTCAGAGTGACGCGATCGACATCCGCAAAAACGGGCTTTGCGCCGAGGGCGCTGACGGCGCTACCGGTGGCGACGAAGGTGAGCGTGGGGAGCAAGACTTCGTCGCCGGCATAAACGTTCGAGGCGCGGAGGGCGAGGATGAGGGCGTCGGTGCCGCTGGCGACGCCGACGCCGTGGGTGACGCCGCAAAACGCGGCGAGTTCGGATTCAAGAGCGGCGCCTTCTTTGCCGAGCACTAACTGTTGCGAGGCGAGAACGCGGCCAACGGCGGCGCGGAGTTCGGCGCCGATGGCGTCGTATTGACCGGAGAGGTCGAATTGATTGATGGGGTCTTCGAAAGCGGAAAGAGCGGCGGTCGGATTCATTTTTGTGTGGCTCATCGAGAATTATAGCGTACTCGCGCCAGAAAAATTCGCGATTGTCTTGCGCAAATTAGATGCATTCGAGATGCAATGGTGGGCAAATTAGAGAATTTGCGGGCGACACATCCAAAATACAGAAGAAGGTATACAAACCTAGATATAAATCGAAGAATTTATGCGCCGCGCCAATTGTTACAAATGGCTAAGTGGTTTCTTTTCATCGAGAAATTCAGGGCATACCAATCGCGGCAAGTGACCATTGTGGCCTGACACTTGCATAAACCGGACCTGAATATTCCTGTTTGACTTTCGGGAAATTTGAACGCTGGGTGGAGGATTCATGAAGAAGTTTTTGAGGGTTAGTGGAATTTGTTTGTTGGTTTTTGTTTCGTTCGTGGCCAGTGCGGCCGCGCAGCAGGTTTCGGGCGTGACCGGAGTCGTCACGGATAGTTCGGGAGCGGCCGTGCCGGGAGTGAGCGTGCGGCTGGAGAATACCCTTACAGGATTTGTTGCCGAAACAACGACTAGCGATACGGGCGTGTATATCTTCGCGAAGGTTCCTCCTCGCGGCGGTTATCGGCTTACCTTTACCAAGGAGAATTTTAGCAAGTTGTCGATGGGAGGCTTGGCGTTAGGTGTGGGAAACACTGAAACCTTCGATGCCAAGTTGGATGTCGGTCAAGTGAGTCAAACGGTTGAGGTTAAGGTTGGTGCGGAGACTTTGAACACGACCGACGCCAGCGTTGGCAACGTTCTGGATTCGCAAATTCTGCACGCCCTGCCGCTGCTGATCCGTGAAAGCCCCGCCAATCTTCTGGGCTTGCAGGCTGGTGTCGTGGCTGGTTCCGCTAGCAATGGTGCCTTCGTCGATCAGAACCGCAGCGGTGCCATCACCGGTGCTCGCACGGACCAAGGCAACGTTACGCTTGACGGGATTGACGTGAACGACGAAACGGCAAGCAATGCGTTTGCCACGGTTGGGAATGCCCCGATTGATTCGATCCAGGAATATCGCACAATCACCGCGAATCAGGACGCGCAAGGTGGACGCAGCGCCGGCGGCCAAGTCCTGCTGACCACCAAGAGCGGCACCAATAGTTTTCATGGCTCCGCTTACGAATACAATCGCACGGCGGCGACGGCGGCCAACGATTTCTTCAACAACCGGATCGGAGTTAAAACGCCGGCGTTGACGCGCAATCAGTTTGGCGGATCAATCGGAGGCCCGATAAAGAAGGACAAGCTTTTCTTCTTTTTCAACTACGAAGGCCGAAGAGACGCGCAGGGACTCGCGGTTAACCGCACTGTGCCGTTGGCGGACGTGCGCAACGGGCAATTGGGTTACGTGAATAATGGAAACGATGCAAACGGGAATCCCTGCAGGGCTGTGGGCGCAAATGCGGCTCGCCTGAATAATCCGGTGACGGCTCAGTGCGTCACCATCCTTTCAGCGACCCAAGTGGCGGGGTTTGATCCCCAGGGCGTGGGTGCCGATGCGGCGCTCGAAAGCGTCATAAACAGCCGTTATCCGGTGGCCAACGATTTAACAGCCGGCGACGGCATCAACACGGGCTTGTTCCGCTTTAACGCCCCCTTTCGACGCGACCACAATACATACGTGGGCCGCATAGACTACAAAATCAATTCCAAGCAAACGCTCTTTGGCCGTTTCAACATTGTCCGCACGAACGATACACAGACGCCGGCGCAATTTCTTGGCGATCCGGTCACCGCGACTGCCCAGGATCACGACTACGCTTTCGTGATTGGACATACCTGGACGATCAATTCCAACAATATCAACAGCTTGACATTTGGGATCACGCGGCAGTCCATCAATTTCCCTGTTAACCCGGGGGTCTTGCAGGCGTTCCCGAACATTACGACCTACGGCCCGTACTCCGGGGCCTTTCCGGGTATCAGCAGCCAGAGCCGCAACGTCCCGGTTCCAACCGGCCGCGACGACTACACGTGGGTCAAGGGCAAGCACCAGATGTCTTTTGGCGTGAACATCCGTCCGGTTCGGCAGAACACAAGCCTGACCAACGATTTCAACTTTCTCAGCCTCGGTATCGGGGGAAACATTAATTCGCTGGGCGCCCAGACTATCAATGGTCAGCCAAATCCGCTGCGGCCAAACGATATTCTCAATTCCGTGACGGCGCGCAGGGAGTATGACGCAGCCTTCCCGTTCCTGCTTGGCCGGTTTGCCTCGCAGTCCACGAACTTTAATTATCTGCAGAATCTGCAGGCCAAAGCCCCTGGTTCGGGTCAATCGCGGGATTTTGCCTACAACGAGTTCGAGGGCTATTGGCAAGATTCCTGGCGCCCGCGCAATGATTTGACGATTACTTACGGCGTACGCTGGTCTTTTGATGGCGTGCCGTATGAGGTGAATGGCTTTGAAACGGTGCCGAGCATCGGGGCCGATGCCTTGTTCAGCGCGCGCGTGCTGGCCGGGCAACAGGGAAATGAAGCCAATAACGCCTCCCCATTTCTTACCTACGATATCGGAGGCAAGGCCAATGGCACGAACGGCTATTACCAGCCGGATTTGACGAATTTCGGGCCGCGCCTTGGTATTGCCTGGAACCCATCCTTCAAAGATGGTCTGCTCAACAAAGTGTTTGGCGACCGCAAGACGGTAATCCGCGCTGGTGCATCGCAGGTTTTCGATCATCAGGCCGGCGCCGTCACGTTTATCGCCAATCAAGTGGGTTTCTTGTTCGACAATAATACGCAGACAACCTTCGGAACAGGTTCTCCTTCGAATGCGCTTGCCACCGATCCGCGATTCACGGGAATTACGAATACGCCGATTCCCGTGGTGGCACCGGTGCAAACTAGACCGGTGACCCCGTTCGTGGATGCCAACGGCGTTCCCTCTGGCGAAGCCCAAGGCCAATTCATTTACGCTGTGGATCCCAATTTCAAGACACCTTACGAGAACGTCATTACGTTTGGTATCCAGCGCGAACTGCCCAAGAACATTCAATTGGAAGTCAGCTATGTGGGAAGATTCGCACACCGTCTTTTCGTGGAATCTGACGCGGCGCAAATCGTTGACTTCAAGGACCCAGCCTCGGGACAAGGCTTGATCAATGCTTTCAACAGTTTGGCGGGGCAAGTTCGTGCCGGAACGCCGGTCACAAACCAGCCATTCTTTGAGAATCAAATTGGCGCGGGGGGCACCAACCTTGTGTCTAACTTTTTTGGCAACCTCCTCCAGATCGGCGATCTGAGCGACACGGTTCAGGCGCTCAACTCATTTGGGCTGCTGGCATCGAACGTGGGATTGGACGGCCAGTCTCCGACGATTGCTTATGTTTCCAGCAAGGGATCCTCGAGCTACAACGGACTGCTAACCACGGTGCGCAAGCGCTTTTCCAATGGTTTGCAGATGGACTTTAATTACACTTACTCTCACTCCATCGACAACTCTTCGACAGTCGTGAATACCGTTGCCGGCGGGTTGGTCTGCGACCTGCGCGATCTAAGGGTCTGCCGCGGCAACTCCGATTTCGACGCCAAGCACATCTTTGTGAGCGATTGGGTGTACGAACTGCCGTTTGGCCGAAGCGGCTACATTGGACGGAACATGCCCAAGTGGGCGAATGAAATCGTCGGTGGCTGGAGCTTCTCCGGTATTTGGAGCTACAGGACCGGCTTTGCCTTCGGCACCACGACGGGCGCATTCCCCGTCGGATTCAATTTCGACAGCCCTGCCATTCTCTCTGGCGCCAGTTCAGCGCTTAGCGAGGGCATTCACAATCAGGGCAACACCCTTACGTTCTTCAAAGACACAACCGCGGCCCAGGCGGCATTCACCAATCCGCTGGGAGGACAGATTGGTAACCGCAATGACCTTCGCGGTCCGCAATTCTGGAACGTTGACGCGGCGCTGCTGAAGGACTTCGGGTTGCGCAGCGAACGGGAAAAGCTGACTCTCCGTGTGGAGGCCTACAACCTCTTCAATCATGAGAATTTCCAGCTGCCGTCCACAAATATCAACAGCGGAACATTCGGACAATTGACAGCCACACAGGGCTCGGCGCGGCAACTGCAAGTTGCGCTGCGTTTCGAATTCTAAAACAACCTCAACCGACAGTGAATGGGGAGGCCGAAGTTTGGCCTCCCTTTTTCTTTGCTCGAACTTGTTGCGAAATTTTGTTAGGTGGCTTGCAGGCTTTTGAGATGGGCGAGGCGGAAAGGGGAGCCGAGGTTTTCGCGCAGGTCGATCCAGTGTTGTTCGGGGATGGACAAGAAAACGTCGACGACTTTTGGATCGAACTGGGTGCCGGCGCAACGGCGAATCTCTTCGCGGGCGTGGCCGATGGGAAGCGCTTTGCGGTAAGGGCGGTCGCTGATCATGGCGTCGAGCGAATCGGCAATCGTAAAAATTCTTGCGCCGAGCGGAATTTGTTCGCCGCGCAAGCCGCGGGGATAGCCGGTGCCGTCGAAGAATTCCTGGTGAGCGAGGACGATTTCGGCGGCGTCGCGCAAGAAGGGAATACGAATGAGCATGTCGTAACCGATCTGGCAGTGCTTGCGCATGACCTGTTTTTCGTCGTCGTTCAGCGGGCCGGGCTTGCGCAAAATCATGTCGGGGATGGCCATTTTGCCGATGTCGTGCAGGAAGGCGGCGCGGGCCAGAACCGGCAAGTAGGGATTCGGCACGGGCATGGTTTTTGCGATCGATATCGTAAACGCGGTGACGCGCTGGCAATGGCCTTCGGTCTCCGCGTCTTTCAAGTCGAGCGCGCTGCCGAGCGCTTCGAGCGTGTCGTCGTAGGATTGTTCAAGCTGCGCGAGGGTGCCGCTGAGCTGGGCGGTGCGTTCTTCGACCAACTGTTCGAGGTTCCGCTGATAATTGCGATTCTCGGAAATCAAGCGCCGATGCTGGAGTGCGCGGCCGACGCCGAGGAAAAGCTGATCCTTTTCGAATGGTTTTAAAATGTAGTCGTAGGCGCCGCGGCGAATCGCTTCAAGGGCGGTGGAAATATCGTGAATCGCGGTGACCATGATCACCGGCACGTCGGGATCGTACTCGCGGAGCCAGTCGAGCAGCTTGATGCCGTCCATTTCCGGCATGATCATGTCGCTGAGGACGAGATCTGGCGTGACACGTTTTACGTAGTCTTGGGCGGCTCGGCCGTTGTTCACCGCGGCGCACTCATAGCCTTTCGCCTGCAACATGGTGGAAACAACTTCGCGAATCGCTTCTTCGTCGTCCACTACCAGTATTTTTTCAGTGTCCACAGTGGCGCGGCTCCCAGTCGTCATTATACGAGAGGTCACACGAGTGTTGGGGCAGCCTTGCCCATTCAGAAAACAGCATGTTAGCGTGAAAATAACGGTTCTCTCTCCAGGCAAGCCGCGCTGCAGATTGCCAGCGCAGCGGCGGACAGAAATAGTTTCTTGCCAGGTTGGAAACCGGGAGACGACGTATCGTGCTGCCGAATCAGGGTTTACCTGCCATTGCGTTCTTTGAAGCGACCGCTTGCGTCGTGCTGCTGGTGCTGTTTGCGCTGCTCAATCGAGACCATCGCACAACTTATTTTCGAATGTGGCTTCGCGGCTGGGTCGCGCTGACCGGAGCCGCAATCGCCAGCCTTTTTTGCATGTCCCTGAGCTACCGGCCAATCGCCGTTATTTCGCTGGCGTTGCGGGTGGTGGCCGCGTTTACTTTTCTGAGCGCGATTCTTAATTTTCGCGCCGGAGAGAAGCGGCGGATTTTAGCAATCTGGCCGCTGACGGTGGCCTCGGTGGTCGGTTTGGCCGTGCTGGAAAGGGCATCGCCCGCGAATTTCGGCGTGATTCGATGGGAAACTTCGATACTGCTCAGCTCACTGAGCCTCATTTCCGGTTGGGTGCTTTGGCGCGCGGCGGGCAAAGCGCATGGCGCCCGCTTGTTGGCGGCGCTGTTTTTTATCAGCGCGGCGCATGGCGCTGACCGCCCGAACTGGCCGGCGAGTGCGTCTTTCCTGACCCGCGTCGCTTTCGACGATTTGCTGGGAGTCGCCCTCGGCATCGCGATGCTGGTGCTGGTGCTCGAAAGCGCCCGCGCGCGAAACGAAGAATTGAACGGCAAACTTCGGCGCCTGACGCTATTGACCGCCGCGAGCACGCAAACTCTTTCCGCCGCGGAGCTGCTGGAGAACGCGCTAAAGCACGTTGTGGAGAGCGTGGGCGCGACGCACGGGCTTGTGCGCCTATTGGAGGGCGAGGGCAATCAGGCAAAGCTGGTGATCCATGCGTCGGTGGGATTTCAGGAAGCGTATTTGAAACGCAACCGGTCGATTTCCGCCGACGAGAACTGGGCGAAAAGCGTATTGCGAAGCGACTACCAGATTTCGAGTTTCGAAGAGGAAAAAGACGAACAGGAACGGCGGCGCATGGCCGAAAGCGCCATACGAGAAATTATTGCGCTGCCGCTTCGCGGAAAAGACGCAACGCTCGGCATATTTGCGATCGGTTCGGCGACCTATCTGAAGTATGGGGCCGACGAGATTGCTTATCTGACGAACATTGCAAACTTTCTCGGGCTGACGCTGCAAAACGTGCGGCTGTTCGAGCAGGTGGATAGCGTCCACCGGCAATGGGAATATACGTTCGACTCGATCGGCGATCCGATTCTCGTACACGATCAGCAGTTTCGCATCGTGCGGCTGAACGAGCGCCTTCGACATCTGACGGGCCGCGACTCCGCGGCGCACGCCGGACGGACCGTCTCCGATCTTTTTCCGCAGAAAAACCTTGCCTACAAGCAATGCCCGTATTGCGAAGGACTGGCCGGCGAAGGCGACGATCCCGATCCTTGGCTGCCAGGCTATTTTCTTGCTTCGAATTCGACATTTGCCGATCCGAGCGGACGGGCATTGGGAACCGTGCATGTTCTGAAGGACATTACCGAACGAAAACGCGCCGAGGAGAAGTATCGGACGCTGGTTTCGAACGTTCAGGAAGGCGTTTTCATTTCGACGCCGCAGGGACGATTCCTCGATTTCAACGATGCCTTTCAGCGGATCTGCGGATACCCGACGCGTGATTCGCTTTTGGCGCTCGATATTCCGTCGCTTTACATAAATCCGCAGGATCGCGAAAGACTGAAAAAACTGCTCGACGACCACGGTTCCGTGGCGGACTTTGAATTCGAATTGCGCACTGCGGATGGCGAAATACGTTCGGTGATGGAGTCGTCGATCGCCGTTCGCGAAGCTTCGGGCGCGGTGACGGCATACCAGGGATTTCTGCTGGACATTACGGAGCGCAAGCGGGCGGAGCACGAAATTCGCCGGCGCAATCGTGAACTGCTTGTTCTGAATTCCATTTCGAAGACGCTGACGGAGTCGCTCGATCTTTCCGACTCCATTCATCGCACGCTGCGGCAGATTGTGGAATTGTTCAGCCTGGACGCGTCCTCCCTGTACCTGTTCGACGACGGCGGCGAGGTCATTCGACGCATTTCGGCGGTCGGGCACCGGTCGGAATTCGCGCGAAGCTTTCCGCCGACGAAAGTTCCGCTGGAGTTGCTGCACCATATCAAGGCGGTCCACGCGACGTTTCTTTCCGCGCAAGGACTGCCGCTCCCGCAGGTGTTCCGCGAGGCGCAGCGAAAAGAGCAGATCGTCACCGCGTACGTCGTCATACTCTGGTCGAAAGACCGCGTCATGGGCGCGCTTGTCGTCGGTTCGCGCACGCCACGGGAGTTCACGCCGTCGGACGTAAATCTTTTGATCGCGGTGGGCAGCCAGACCGCGAACGCGATTGAGCGCTCGCTGCTCTACGAGCAGACGCGCCAAGCGTACGACGATCTGCGGCGGACCCAGGAGCAGCTTCTGCACAGCGAGAAGATGGCCGCGGTCGGGCAGTTGATCTCCGGCGTCGCGCACGAGTTGAACAATCCGCTGACGGCGATTCTGGGGTATAGCCAGTTGCTTTCTTCCAGCGGCCAGATGAACGCGCAGGGGCTCGAATATTCGGAAAAGCTTTACAAACAGGCGCAGCGCACGCACCGAATCGTGCAGAACCTTCTTAGTTTCGCCCGCCAGCACAAACCGGAGCGCATACCCGTCTCCCTGAACAAAATCGTGGAAGACACGCTGGCGCTCCGCGATTACGACCTGCGAATGCACAACATTCGCGTGCATCTCGATCTTTCCGCCGAACTTCCGACGACCGCGGCCGACCCGCATCAGCTTCAACAGGTTTTTCTGAACATGGTGAACAACGCCGTCGATGCGATTCTCGAAAAATCGAGCGAAGGCGACTTGTGGGTGACGACGGGAAGCACAAAGCAAAAGCTCTTCGTTCAGTTTACGGACAGCGGCGCCGGCGTAAAGGATCCGTCGAAGGTGTTCGATCCGTTCTACACGACAAAACCGGTGGGCAAAGGCACGGGCCTCGGCCTAAGCATTTGCTACGGAATTGTGACCGAACACGGTGGCACGATTCGCGTGAAGAATCTTCCTCCCCGCGGGGCATCCTTCACCATTGAAATTCCTTGCCAGGAGATCGCGGCATTGAAGCCGGAGGAAACGACGAAGCCGCCGCAGAAATTCGAACGCGCCAAGATTCTGCTCGTCGATCCGGAAACATCGGTGCTGGAAGCGGTGCAGGGGATGCTGAAAAACCTCAACCATCAGGTTTTTCCGGCGCGAAATCTCGAAGAGGCGCAGGCGCTGCTTCGCGTGCGCGAATTCGACCTTGTGCTTTCCGACGTGGAAGTGGCGGGCCGGAAGGGAACAAACGGGCTGCGCGAGTGGATGGAACGCGAACGTCCCGGATTTGTGGACCGATTGATTGTGATGAGCGCTCTTGCCGAAGCGGAACTTCTCAATCACGGCGTGGCGGAGACGGTTCTGCAGAAGCCATTTGATGCCGTGCAGTTGCTCGCGGCATTGGATTCGGTGCTAAGCCGCTCGCGCGAATCAACTCTCCGTTGACGGAGAGATACTATCGGCGAGAGCCGCCTTGGCGGCGATTTCCGCCATTGCGCGTTCAAGCTCGATCGCCAGCGTGCTCACGATCGAGGCCATGTTTCCGAGCCCGGAGAAGCCCGGCACTCCGACGGCAAGCTTGATTCGGAGCAAGGTATATTTTGCGCGGAACTCGAGGCTCACGCGAAAGCGACGCCATTCCTGTCTTGCTTCGATTTCCGGAGAGAATACGGCAACTCTGGTCGTGGCTTCCATCAGCCGGTCAAAGTCTTCGCGCAATTCTTCCAAATACGAGATCACGACGCGCCGCCGCTCTTTTTGCACACGTTTCAAGGTAGCCGGCGTGCACCGCGCCGCCAGGTATTCGATGTCGGCGGCTTCCATGCTTTGCCGCACTTGCGAAAGGCTTGCCACATGCCGGCACGGCAACGTGAAGCAGTCTTCCTGAAGCAGCGCCGACTCTTCATCGGGCCGCGATTTGCGCCCTGTCGACCAAAGGAGCGCGCCGAGAAGCGCAGCGACCATAACGCCAAACGTGACAAAAAGGGCGCTCAAATTTTGCTCCTTGCGTGGGACTTCAAGAGCTGTCCCAAACGATCGTTCAGGGCAATAAGCCGGTCATTGGCTTGCGGCATAAATTCGCCATACGTTTCGCGCGGCAATAAACTCACGCTACGCGCCGCCCGCGGCTCGTATACGTAGATCGCGCCACCGACGAGAATCAGAGTTGCGACGTAGGTGACGGCGTCGATCAGACTCCACGTTCCCGTGTAATTCCTGAGAAAAGTTTGCAGGACCGTATCGTTGAAGGCGCGAAAGCACGAATACAGGCAAAACGCGATTCCGATCGATCGAAGGGCCGGCATCACTGGAATATCGTAAAGGCGCGTAAACACAAAAAATGCCACGAGTACCGTGGCGATCGAAAACTCCAATCCCAGATCGAAGGTGCTGATCAGCCGGGTATAGTCGTGTCCGCCGACCGTTATGGCCGCCAGAAGTGCGCCCGCCCCGAATAAGCCCAGCGTACGCCACGTTAGTGCCCACACGCCCCGGAATTGGCCAAGAATGATGTGACACAATCCACAGACCGCGATCCATCGTGAAAGGACCACTACACCCTGGGAAATCCACGCGGTCCAATACGCGGACGACGAATCAAAGCCTTTGAACGGATAGACCAGGTAAAGCAACGGCGATTCCGCGAGTGCGATTAGAAGATACAAATAGATGGCGGGAAAGTTCCGGTATTGCCTCTTCCCGGTCATGAAAAGCAGTATGACCACTTGCAGGAAGAGGGTGATGAGCCAGAGCGCTCGCAGCATGAGGGCAATGTGCGACATCTTAAGGCGCATCCTAGCATGACCTGCAAACATGGTAAATAGCCAAGATGCGCCTTTTTGTTAGCCATTTGGTACTGTAACCGGCGGCGTAAACGCAGGAGATTAGAAAATTCTTAGCTTTGGATGGTTGGCACCGGTCGTGTACGGCCTAGACCGCGAACGAGGCGGCTGCATCCTTCGGCGGCGGCAGAGGCGGCACGGGAATGCCATCGGCAACCAGCGTCAGCTTGGGAGGCGGCAGGGGAGGAACCGGGATGCCGTCGGCAACCAAGGTTTCTGAGGCGATGACAGCGCCCTTGGGAGGAGGAAGCGGCGGGACGGGGATGCCGTCCGCCTTCAGATCGAAGGAGTGCGTGGATCCCGGTCGAATCGTTTTGAAGTGATTGACGCCTCCGGCTAACGGAATTAGGATTGCAATCGCAGAAAGTGAGATACGAAGGCCTGCTCCTGATTTATAGTGGCGCATGATGACCACCTCCTGCGGGCATCATGCGGACTGGTTTCTCGTAGCTTCCGGTGCGGGAATAAACGTTCAGCGTTCGGAACAGACGCGGTGAGCATACACACACAACTCGAACAGAATCGACACATCATCCACGATTTCGCGATGACGACGCTTTCGGCGATTCCAAATGAATATGGCCGGCTTACGTATATTGCTTCGCTTCGCGATCTTTCGACGGGCCGATATGAGCACGCGGGCCTTGCCGCACTTTATCCGGGGGAGGCGATGCAAGAGGCGGTCAAGCAATGCCACGAGGAAGTGTTCAGGAGGATTCTGGAAACACCGTTGTCGCTGCAGGAGAACGATTTGCGGGCCTGTTTGGCGGGAATGGAGGGTACGCTGGGCGCGACGGTTTCGCACTGGCGCCAGATGGAAGCTTACCGCGTGCTCATGCCGGAGGAATCGCCGGACTACCTTAAAGAGCTTTTTTGTTCGAACCTCCGTGCGCTCCTTGAGATTCTGCAAAACGGAACTGCCACGGTTCGTTGAGCCGCGTTACGACTCCAATCACTTTGCCCACGACCTCCGCTTCTTCCGGCCGCTTCCAGGACTCTTGCAGGCAGCGCGAAAGCGTGTGTGGCTGCATCACCAGGAGGGGGCCTTTTTCCTGAAACCAGCCGCATCGATAGCCGGTTCGAACATCAACGAAGTAAATTGGCCGGTCGTGTTCGCAAGTCCAATAGTCGTCGCCTAGTTCCCGCACCGCAGTGTCCACCAGGACGACGCTGCCTGGCCGCAGCAACGGCACCATTCGCCGGTCGTCCAATCCAATGAATCCATAACAATACCGGCCGTCTTTATTTGTAAGCGCGCCGTCCAAATAGCCCCACTTCTCCACCATCCGCGACAAGAAGTCCGTCCTGCGCGGATCGAAGGCGGGGTCGAAGCGAAGCGGGACTTTCATCGAAGTTGGCGCCGTAATGCGATGGGTTTGCGGGGAAGGAAATGTCACGCCATCTTCGAAGCATTCATCCGCCGGCACGTCGTACCACGCGAGAAGTTCGATGGGATGCAAGTGGTAGGCGACCGCCAGCGTGTAGAGTTTGTGCAAGCTGGGCACGACGTTATGATTTTCAATGTCCGCAAGCCGGCTGATGTGCAGAACAAACTCCGGACGGCCGCGCCGGGCCGCGAGTTCGTAGCTGATGCGTTCCACATCCCGGTAGGTCAGACCCAATCGTTCACGGACTTGTCGCAGCCGCAGACCAGGAAGCATTTGCTCCTCGGTTGACTCGATATCGCGCCCATTAGGCGGACTTCAATTACCACTTTGTTAAGGAATCAGAACGGACGTGTCAGCCTATCGCAATTTGTAAGAATTGTCTCCGGTTTCCCTGCATTTAATTGTGTTCCATTTTGGGAATCGTGTCGTTGTTCCCGCACGGTCGATGGCGCGCTGATCTGTTATTCTGCCCCAATGACTCTCGATTACCGTCGTGTCCGAGGCTGGCTTCGCACATTGCTGGTTACTGGCGTCCAGCTTTTTCTATTTGTCGCGGCCTGCCCGGCGCAGACCACGGTCGCCGACCCACCGGAAGGGAAAAAAGTGGCGTCGGCGGAATTTGTCGCCGCCGCCGACGAAGTGCTCCAGCAAATGAGCCAGATTACCGGCCTTCGCGTCCGCTCTCCGATCAAAAAGACGCTCCGCTCGCGCGAAGATGTTCGCGCCTACTTGCTGCGACAGATGGATGACGATAAGAATCCTCGGGAACGCTATGCCGATGCTCGCGCCGCCGAGGCGTTTGGCCTTCTGCCGAAAAAATTCGACCTTGACCCGTTCATGGTCGACCTCATGACGGAACAGATTGCCGGGCTTTACGATCCAAAGGCTCGCGAGTTCTACATTGCCGATTGGATTCCGCTTGCCACGCAGAAGCCGGTGATGGCGCACGAGCTCACACACGCGCTGGAAGATCAATATTTCCACATCGAGGAGTGGTCAAAGGCCGTTCATAGCAACGGAGACGCGACGCTGGCGCGGGATGCCGTGCTCGAAGGCAGCGCAATGGCGGCGATGGTGGATTATATTCTCCGCGATACCGGGCGTTCCCTTAAGGATCTTCCGGGATTCGATCCATCGATGATGATGGGAGACCTGGCGGGCTCTCCAAAACTTGAGCAAGCCCCGCCCTTCATCAAAGACACGCTGATGTTTCCGTATCTTTCGGGATTGGACTTTACAGCGAACGCGATTCGAAACGTCGGCTGGGGCGCGCTGTCGGGCCTTTTTGCCAAGCCGCCGTTGTCCACGCAACAGATACTTCATCCGGCGCTTTACAAATCGGGCAAAGTGCCGCGGGAAGTCTCTGTGCCCTCGTTCGAAAAACGGCTCGGCCCCGATTGGTCCAAGCTGGAAGACGATACGATGGGCGAATTCGGCTGGCGCGAAGTGTTGAAGCAGTTTATTGACGCGGGAGGCGCCGCGTCCGTCGCGGAAGCGTGGGAAGGCGATCACTACATCGTTTACGAGCACAAGCAATCAAAAAAATTAGTTCTCGCCACGCGGCTTTCGCTTTCGAGCGAGGAAGCGGCTTCCCGTTTCTTCGGGCGATATTCCGAGGCGCTTGAGAAAAAATATGCGGAACGCTCGTATCTTCTGCGCCGGCCGAATTTCTTTTCCTTTGACACGCCGGACGGGAGCGTGTTCCTGCGCTGTGTGGGAACCGATTGCATAACGCTGGAAGGAACGGATCGAAACGTTTTCGCACAATGGAATGCCGAGTTGAAATGGCCACCGCTTCCCGAGCCGCCGCAAAAGCTGGAAGCCGACCCTACAAAAGTCGCGCTGCTGCAGCCGTCATCCGCCGTCGCGGCGGCTTCTCGTTAGACAAGCGCCGGTTCAGCCGGTCTGCGCGGCGAAGCAAAGCTTTTTTCTGCCGCGCAATTCGCGCCTCGGCGAATGGGTCCCGCAATCGCTGGCCACCCGCGTACAAATTGCTCAATCCGAGTTGCGAGTACTCGAGCGCCTTCTTCATATCTTTTTCACGCCGTTCGAAATGAATCGACAGTTGTTCGCAGGCCTCGATTACGTTCTGGCTTCCAGACAAGAGGGTCTGCCACAGCTTTGCCGCTTCCGCATGGTCTCCGCGGCGTTTGGCCATCAGCGCCAATTCGCGCGACGCCTGTTGCCGATGCTCCGATGGCAAGCCCGCCTCAATCGCTTTCGAACACATCTTCGCCGCACGTGGCGCATCGCCGCGCCGCTGCAAATACCGCGAAAGCCCAAACAAATCGCGGCCGTCTGTTTCTTCCAATTCTTGTTCGGACAACATCGTATTGATTTTTCCGAAAAGCGCCGCCAGGCCGCGCAAATCCATCTGGTTGTGGCGCACAACGGCGGCGAGCGGCATCGCCGATCCGCCGCGCAGGTAGTCAAAATAAAATTGCGGTATCAGTGCGGAGGCCACGTCGTCATCGCGGTGCCACCCTAGCCGGCGCGCGTCCAGAACTTGCCGCTCCAGCTCCACCAATCGCACCGAGCCAAGCCGCAGCTTCCAAAGCGCTCGCGCCGGATGCAGCAAGTCCAGATGCGCCGCGAGCTTCGGCGCCTGAATCCTGCGGGTCATGGTGAATCGGCTCTCGAGCAGCGGCCAGTCGAACGTTTTTCCGTTGAAAGTTACCAGCACGGGCCGCTGCGCAATGCGCTCCGCCAATTCGCACAGCACCGAATGTTCATCGGCAAAATCGCGCATGAAAAACTGTTCGACTTGCAATCCGCCCGAATCCCACCACGCGATTCCCGTCAGAAATGCGTAGGTGCCGGTCCCGCCCGCGAGTCCCGTCGTCTCCGTATCCAAAAAAAGCCATTTCTCTGGATTCTCGAGGGCAGAACGCGTTTTCCGCGAGATCGCTTCGTCCCTGTTTCGCGACAGTAAATCGAGCGCGGCGCCGGCGGGCTCGGCAAATTCCGGTGTCGAAAACCAGTTTTGAATTGTCAGGTGCTGGCCAAATTTCGTTTTCTGGCAAAGGCCGCCGAGCAAGTGCGCCACTTCGTCGCCCTGCATCGGATCGTGAAAAGGCTCCGCCAGCGGCGTGGCCGCCCGGGGCGGCTTGAGCGCGGCGAGCCGTGAAAATTTATTCAGCGCGCTCACTCGACGCTCACCCGCAGACCCTCTGCAAAATAGCCAACGCCGCTTCTTTGGCGCGCGGCACCAAATCTCCGGCGGGCCCCACGCAAGAGGGGCAACCCTCTTCGCACTCGCACCCCGCAATCAATTCACGCGTCTTTTCCAGCAACAACTCATGTGCGAGGAACAACGGTTCGCTAAATCCAATGCCGCCCGGATACGCGTCGTATAAATACAAATTCGGCTCAAAGAATTCATTCAGCTTTCCCGGCGCCATCTCTTCGAACTGCACCGGCGTAAATTCCGCTTCGCTCGACGCCGCCGCCGGCGGCCGTTCGCCAATCGCCGTTCCCAGATCGCGCCCGTCGCACATGAGGAGCAGCGTCGCGACCGATTCCATCGCGTGCAGCAAACCAAACATACCGCTTTGCCGCTCGCTCACGGAAAAGGGAAGCGATTCCACAAGCTTGCGTTCGAGCGTCAGCCAGTACGACGTTGTATGCATCTCATTTTCCGGCAACTCCAGTTTTCCGTCGCCAACGTTCTCATGCGTGAAAAATTTTATTTTCTTGAAGCCGACAACCTGCGAACGCACCAAAACGTCGCCGTGGGACCGGCGATGGGTGAGAAGGGCCAGTGGTATCCGTTCTTCCGCCGCAATTTCCAGCACACGCACTTGCGTATATTTCACCGCATCGGTGTAGTAATCCGAGTCGACTTCTTTTACGTACGCTTTTCGTTCCTTGAAATCCAAATGCTCCACGTGATATTGCCGGCCGCCATGCAGGTAAATCGCCTTTTCGTGTACAGTCGTCAACGCGCTTGGAAAATCCACTTCGCCGATCACACGCGGCTCGCCGGTAATATCCACAATCACAAAATTATCGCTGGTGACGGATCGTAGGCTCACCGTATCCGCCGGATAGGCTTCCTGCGTCCAATGATAAAAGTCTCCCGCGCGATGCAAATACCGGGCTTCCGCCAGTTTCGGCAGAATCTCCGGCAACTCCACTTCGCCCATTTTCTCGGTCGCTTCAATCGGCAATTCGAACGCCGCGCATTTCAGATGATTTATCAGGATTTCCAGATTGTCCGGCTGGATAAACGCATGCTCCGGCGTGTTGCCGAAAAAATAATCCGGATGCTTCACGATGTACTGATCGAGCGGCGCCGAAGAAGCCACCATCACCGCGCACGAACTCCCGCTTCGCCGCCCCGCTCTTCCGGCCCGTTGCCACGTCGCCGCAATCGTTCCCGGGTATCCCGCCATCACCACGCCATCCAGCGATCCGACGTCAATTCCCAGTTCCAACGCGCTCGTCGAGACCACACCGCGGATTCGCCCTTCGCGAATCCCGCGCTCGATCTCCCGGCGTTCGTTCGGCAAATATCCGCCGCGATAGCCGCGAATCGTTTCCGGTTTGCCCGGTGGCGGCGGATTTGCCTGCTGCAAATACGTCAGCAGCACTTCCGTTTGCAAACGCGCATTGGCGAAGACCATCGTCTGCATTTCGTGCTTCAAAAACTCCTGCGCCACGCGCGCCGATTCATTGATGTAACTTCTCCGAATTCCCAGCGCTTTGTTCACGACCGGCGGGTTGTAAAAGACAAAAGTCTTCTCTCCCGCCGGCGCGCCATTGGCGCTCAAGACCTCCACGTCGTCTTCAATCAATCGGGAAGCTAAATCGCCGGGATTGGCGATTGTGGCCGAGCAACAAATAAATTGCGGCGCACTTCCGTAGAATTTCGCAATCCTTTTCAGCCGCCGCAGCACGTTGCACAAGTGACTGCCGAACACGCCGCGATAGGTGTGCAGCTCATCCATTACGATGTACTGCAAATTTTCAAACAGCCGCGTCCACTTTGTGTGGTGCGGCAAAATTCCCGTGTGCAACATGTCCGGATTCGTCAGCACGATGTGCCCGCGCTCGCGAATCGCGCGCCGCGCGTCTCCCGGCGTGTCTCCGTCGTACGTAAATACGCCGAAGCGATCGTTCAGGCGCGAATTCAGGTCGTGCAATTCGGCAAGTTGGTCCTGCGCCAGCGCCTTCGTCGGGAACAGATATAGCGCCCGCGTATCCGGATTCTCCAACACCGAATGCAGTACCGGCAGGTTGTAGCAGAGCGTTTTGCCCGAAGCCGTCGGCGTCACAATCACAATATTTTTGTGCGCGTGTACCGCTTCCGCCGCTTCCGCCTGGTGGCAATAGAGTTGCGCGATCCCCTTCGCGGCGTACGCCGCGCGCAAATCCCCGTTCACCCACTGCGGAAACCCGGCCCATTGCGCCTCGCGCGCCGGGAAGTGCCTTACGGCGGTGAGGACGTCGCCATTCCTGTCTCGGGCCGCCAACGCCTCCAGCGCAGCCCGCGCCCTACCTGCTTGCATGGCGGTTGTTACCCCTGCCACTGTAGGGATGGTTGTTGCAGGGTCCGATTTCTGAAACGGACCTGCTTCGAGCTTCCTTCTGACGGCCAACGAATCGCCCATTTGCACGCCTCTCCCTGATTCGCCTTTTCTTCGCTGAGCCTAGCACCCGTGCACGGCTCGTGCAACCCACTTTTTGCATGTTTTTTCTTTTTCTTTCGCGCCTACGAAAATAGGTCACGCTCCACTAATTTCGCCCAAAACGATTGCGCACAAATGGGCCTGTCGACGGCGGCCCACGATTATTTGAAAGTGGACTATTTAAAAGGGCAGATGCAGACAATATATCGCCGGGCGCAAATAGGCAGTGGCGATGCTGAACCGAAACGATCAGCGAACGCGAAGAATCAGGATCGCGCCAAAAAGAAAGAGCGCTGCCGAAACTCCGAATGCGGTCTGCACGTTGAGCGCGCTCCAAAGAGCGCCGACGAGCAAACTTGACACGAAGTCGCCGAGCGCGTTTACCGCCGCCAGCGTGCCGAACGCCATGCCGTGCTGCTCATTCGGCGCGCAACTGGCGGCGACGGCATCTTCCAGCGCATCTTTCGAACCTTCAAACGCGCCCGCGAGCAGAAAAATGACGGCAAGGAGCGCCAGGGAGTGGGTTGCCGTGCAGAGCAGAAGCGCCGTGACTGCGGCGATTCCATAGCTGACGGCGAGCGCCAATTTTCGCTGCGGCAGATGATCGCTCAGCCAGCCGCTGAGATAAGACGAACCGGCGGAGAAAAAATTGTGCAGCATGTAGAGGGCAATCGCGATCGTCGCCGCCCGCGCGAGGCCGAGTTGCGGCGCGAGCATGCGCGAGGCGTACAAAATCAAAAGGGAGTGCGAAAAATCGCCCGCGCCAAACACGCCGATGCCGAGCAGAACTTTCCGGAACTCCGCTGGCAGCGAGCGCAGCCCAAGCAGCAGGGATTTTCGTTCGATGCGTTCGATGGGGCGCTCGCGAACAAGCAGGAGAAAGGCCAGGGCAGCGACGAGGCCAGGAACCAGCGTCCACAAAAACACCATCCGGAAATCGTGGCCGGTCTTTTCGAGCAGCCAAAGTGCGGAGATTGGTCCGGCGATCGCGCCGACTGTATCCATCAACCGTTCGAGGCCGAACGCGCGCCCATACGCCCACGGCGGCGTATCGGCGGTGAGGAGCGCTTTTTTTGCGGGCGATCGAACGCCGCGCCCGAGCCAGGCGATCGAACGCGCCACGACAAGTTGGTAGGCGTGGGTGGTAAACGCAAACGCGGCCGTGGCGAGGGCGGTTACGGCGTATCCGAAGACGGCGATGGGTTTCCGTTTTTTCCACCGATCGGTGTAATGGCCGGCGGCAAGTTTGGTAAAGCTGGATAGACCGTCGGAAATTCCTTCGATTGCGCCGAGCCACGCCGGGCCCGCGCCGATGAACGCCAAAAACGCGGGAAGAATCGAGGTCGCCGCCTCGTGGCTCCAGTCCGCCAACAGCGAGGTCAGCCCCACGCCGAGCACCGTGCGATTCAGCCAGGACTTCCGATCGGGATTGCCGCTCATGATTTTTTCGCGGAGCGATACAAGATCACTCGAACTTTTTCGAGCGTAACAAGACCGCCGCCGATCATTTCGTCCAGCCGAGGCAAGATTGCTTCAATCTTTTCCGCCGCTTCGATCGCTTCCACCACGATCGGCAAATCCTGCGACAAACGAAGAATTTTATCCGTGTGGTACGCGCTCGTGCCCCCGTAGCCGCCCACGCCGCGCAGCACCGTTGCGCCCGAAAATCCTTCGCGGCGCAACAATTCGACAATGGCCTCGTGCAGCGACTTGCCGTGCCATTTGTCCGATTCGCCGATGTGAATCCGCATCAGCGTGCGTTCACCTTCAAACTTCTCGTGCGTCATGGCCGTCTCCCGCAAATTCTAAAACCGGTTCGCCAGGCGAATTCCCGCAATCGAAAAGAGCAAACCGGCGATCACGCTCGCGGCAACGTAAGTTGAAGCGCGAAGCCATTCGCCCTCCTCGAGCATTTTCGCGGTTTCCCATCCGAAACTTGAAAAGGTGGTGTATCCGCCGAAGAACCCGACGGCGATGGCGATGCGCCAATCCGGCGAAATAACCATACGATTCAGCGTGAATTGCCCGATGAGCCCCAAGAGAAAACATCCGGTGAGATTGACGAGCAAGGTTCCGTAGGGAAATGCTCCGCCCGCGCGAATTTGTACGACGCCTTGAAGGCCGTACCGCGCGAGCGTGCCGGCCGCGCCAAAAAACGCAATGAGGAAAATTTTCACGCGTTCACCCTCTTTCCGCTTGCGGCGCCAACAAAAAAACTCCTGGCGCCGCGCGGCAGCCAGGAGTCATCAGTCCACCGGATTTTCCGCCGGACAGTTATGGCGAACTCCATCGCCTTCCCATTCCACGCAAAAGTGTAACGTGGAGGAATTAAAAATGAAAGCGATAGCGGATACCGCCGGAAAGTTCGCGCGGATAGTTCCAATGCGTGCCGCCGAAAGTGTTGGAATTGTCGATTTCGTAGCGCGAATCGGCCAGATTTTGCGCCGTGAAATTCACGCTGAAATTTTCGCCAAACGATTTTCCAAGCTCCAGTGAAAATTCCGTGTGATCGGAAAGATGCCGCGGCCCATTGCCGTCCAAAAAGCCGGAACCGTAGCCAAGCGTTCCGGAAATGAACGTGCGCCGCGGGAGCGCCGCATGGAATCCCGCGCTCAGCGTGTTGCGCTGGTCGTGGTCGAGATAACAGAAGCCTCCGCCGTCGCAAAGTTGTCCGGGATTGGAAATGAGTCCGCCGGTAATGACACCGGCGCCTTCGACCATTTGATTCGAGTAAGTCAGAAACACGTCGAGGCGATTTTTGAGGCGCGGCGAGCGAACCGTCGTTTCCCAGCCATGAATGCGGGCGCGCTCGATGGTGAGCGGAAGAAAAATGTTGGAGCTTCCGAGCGCGTCGTGATCGAAGAAATTCAAGGCGTGCGTTTGGAAATTGGAGAAGTCCAGACTCCAGCCGCGTATCGGAATCGCGAGGCCGAATTCGCGCTGTTCGTCCGTCTCTCCATGCAAAGGGAGAAAGCCCGAACCGGTCGAGTCCAGCAACGGGCCGGAGATCGTGGTGAGCGGAGGAGCCTGAAAGAAGCGGCTATACGACGCGCGAAAAACCCAATTGAGTTTTGGAAGGCGAAGGGCGGAGCCGAGGCGCGGATCGGTTTTGTTTTCGACGACTCCGCCGGAGAAATGCGTGTAGCGGAAGCCGCCGTTGAACGTGAGCCATTCGGTCAAACGAAATTGGTCTTCGGCGAACGCGCTGAAGAGCGAGCCATGCGGCCCACTCATTTGCGAAGGAGGTGAAACGGTGCCGTCGGTGTTGACGATTCGAAAAAGCGAATCGTCCTGTTGCACGAAGCCGTACAGGCCGAGGTGCGCATTGTGGCGGCCGCGCGTGACGGCAAGATTGGCGAGGGCGCCCTCGTAGCGCGAGTCGTTGTGATCGGTGGTGATGGGCGCTGCGTCAAGTGTCGCGCCCGAGGAAGGCAGATAGCCGTCATCGGCCGCTCGATTCCAATGAAAGAATGGCGCGACGGTGAAGAGAACGCCTGAATTCACCGTGTGCACCCAGGAGAAATTGCCGAAAACGTCGCGCTCGCGTTCGATATCGCGCATGCCGATTTGCTGCTGGTCGAGCGTATTGGGGATTTGAAAATAGTCGGCGCGCGCAGAGCCGGCGAAGCGGAATTGATCCTTCGGTGTCGCATTGAAAATGAGCGAAGTGAACGCGCCAAGGCCGTTGTCGTTATCGTGGAATTCCTGCGGTTCGGGCGGCATCAGTCCGATGTCGGAACGTGTGCCGCTGACGCTCGCGTACCACGCAAAACGCTCGGAGTGGTCGCCAAAGCTCAGTTGCGTGTCGGTGGAATGGTGGCTGCCGTAGGTGGCGACGAGTTCCGCTTCGCGGTCGCGCTCAAAGCCGGACTTGGGTATTACGTTGAACGCGCCGTAAGTGCGATCGCCGTACTCCGCGGATTGGCCGCCACGCTGAATTTCCACCACGTCGATGTCTTTCGGATCGAATTGCGCTCCGACGTTCGAGGCGATGTTGGTGTTTGGAACGGGCACGCCGTCGACGAGCCACGAAACCTGATGGCCGCCGCGGACGTGAAGCTGATCGTGGACCATGTACGCGCCGGGCGTGTAACTGGTGACGAAATCGAGGCTGTTCGTGCGCGATGCACCGGGGCCTTCCTGAATTTCCCCGCGCGTGACCGTGGTAGAGGACGTCGAGGAAGTTGGATCGATGGCGACCGCGTCGCCTTTCACTTCAATCATTTGATTCACGGTCGCGAGTTCAAGAGGAAAGTGGCGGAGTGGCGCGGCATCCGCGACGACCACGAATTCCATTTCCGCGTCGCGGAAGCCGTCGCGGGAAATCCGCAATAGATAAGTGCCGGCGGGAACGGCATCGATTTGAAAGCCGCCTTCGGCGTTGCTCACGGCTTCCCGCTTCCAATCCAACAGCTTCGCGCGGAGAGCAATTTGCGCGCCTTCGATCGGACGATGTTGCGTGTCATGAACGATGCCGCGCACCGTGCCGAAAATGCCGGCGTGGACTTCGGTAGAAAAATGGAAAGTGACGCAAGCGAAAAACAATAGCAATGAAAATGAAAACATAAGGCGACTGCGAAACATGAAAAGCCTTTCTCCTGAAATAGGATGGAACTCGCGGTAATTGCGCGGCGCGAGGCTGGAGGAATTTCTGAATCCGTTGAGATAGCCGAGATTAGGAGAGAGCGGTCCGCGGAGGGGGCGATTGAGGCTTGTCGGCGCGCGAAATCAATTGCGGAGCGCACCGTGAAACTCGGGTAACAGCGCTTGCGCGCGACAAAGAAAGTTCCGGGCTCGGCATCACAAACTGCGCCACGTCGATTGCGGCTTCGTCCGCCGTTTTGCAGCAGGAAATCTTGCAGTCGGCCGTGTGGCCCATGTTGTGGCCGCAGTCCATCGGCATTTCATTTTCGGCCGCGGCGCTTTTGTGGTGATGGCCGGCAATCGGACAGTGATCGCCCATGCAGCAAGCCATGCTGGTCGAAAGCCAGGCAGCACGCGCGAACGGCGCCTGAAGCAGCGCCACTGCCAGCAGGCAAAGAACTGCATTAAGCCTGCGTGACCGAATGCAGAATTGTTGCGAAGCGTCCACGAGTCGGCACAATCCTCTGCATTAAGGATACGACAATCGAGCCTGGGAGCGCATTAGGAGAGTGATTTTGTACCCAGGCGCGAAGCCGTGCCCGCCCGCCGCTTTTCCGTCGCATGCAACGCGATGAATCTTGACTTGGCGTGGCTCGGGACGCAGACTAATTTCATGGCCCACATTTATTTGACGTTTGATTTTGGAAAAGACGAAGAGAAGGCGCAGCAGGCGAGACACAAACTCGATTCGTGGAAACAGGCGTTCAAACTCGACAAGAAGATGCAGGGGAAATTCGACCGGAAAGATGACGGGGCGGCGACGGCGAGCGCCCTCGTGACAGAGGAGAAACACGAAAAGAAATCCGGTTCGAAGGGCGCGAAAGCGAAGGCGAAAGCGGACCCGGAACCGGCCAAATTGGCCGCTTCGTCCGCGGAAATCAAGCTCATCCTGCGGCTGGCGATGCCCAATCACGAGAAGTTGACGGAACAGCGGCTATTAAAGCGGATTTCGAGTGAGGAGCCGTTTGCGAGCGCTTCGCCGAAAACGATTCGCCAAGGAGACGCTGGATTTGGCGATCTGGATTCACGGTTTTCGCAGTTGGAATAGTGGCACCCATTTTTTCGGGTGTCGGGGCATTTCGGTATAATTGGAAGCTGTAACGGATTTCGCTTCCACGCCTACTTCGAGGTTGCGCCGAATGGCCGTACAGACCCGCGTCAAGCCCAATAAGGCCGACGCCCCCAAGAACGACCGGCACGCAAGCCTGAGCCGGGACTCCCTAATCAAAATTTATCGGACGATGTACATGTCGCGGCGTCTCGACGACAAAGAGATTCAGCTCAAGCGGCAGAATAAGATTTATTTTCAAATCTCCAGCGCCGGACACGAGGCAGTGACGGCCGCGATGGGGATGCTTCTTCGCCCCGGCGTGGATTGGCTTTATCCCTACTACCGCGATCGCGCATTCTGTTTGATGATGGGCGTAACGCCGCTGGAGATGTTGCTGCAGGCGGTGGGCGCGAAAGACGATCCGAGCTCCGGCGGCCGTCAGATGCCGAGCCACTGGGGACATGCGAAATACAACATAGTCAGCAAGAGTTCGTGTACCGGAACGCAATTTGTGCAGGCGACTGGCGCGGCGGAGGCGGCACTCTATTTCGAGGCGCACCCAAAGGCGCTGGCGCAAGCGAAGAAGGCGCCGCTGGGCGATTTGGCGCGGCACGAGAGCGGCGAGATCGTGTACGTGTCCTCGGGCGATGGCGCGACGAGCGAAGGGGAATTCTGGGAATCGCTGAACGTTTCGTGCGCGAAAAAACTTCCGATCGTTTATCTCGTGGAAGACAACGGGTACGCCATTTCGGTTCCAATTGAAGTGCAGACGGCGGGCGGCAGCATTTCGAAACTGACGCAGGGATATCCCGGGCTGTACATTTCCGAATGTGATGGAACGGATCCGATCGAGAGCTATCGCGTTTGCAAAGAGGCCGTGGAGTACGCGCGCGAGCGGAAAGGGCCGGCGCTGATTCACGCGCACGTGACGCGGCCGTATTCCCATTCGCTTTCCGACGACGAAAAACTTTATAAAGTGCCGGAAGAACGGGAAGAAGAGGCGCATCGCGATCCGGTTTCAAAGTTTTCGCTGTTTTTGATTCGCGAAGGGATTTTGGATCAAAAGCAGATCGAGGCGCTGGAATCGCAGGTGGATCACGAAGTGCGGCATGCGGCGGATGAAGCGCTTGCGGCCGAGCCGCCTTCGGTGGATTCGATACATGTGAACGTGTATTCGCCGGATGTGGATCCAACTTCGCGCGCCTTCGAAGCGACGCCGCAGTTGCAGGGTGCGCAGAAGACCATGGTGGAAATGGTGTCGGCGACGTTGAGCGACGAGATGTCGCGCGACGAGCGAATCGCGGTGTTTGGCGAAGACGTGGCGGACTGCAGCCGCGACGAAAATTTGAAAGAAGTGAAAGGGAAGGGCGGCGTCTTTAAGGCGACGGCCGGATTACAGCGGAAATATGGATCTTCCCGGGTGTTCAATACGCCGCTGGCCGAGGCGGCGATTGTGGGCCGCGCGATCGGCATGGCGACGCGCGGACTGAAGCCGGTGGCCGAGATTCAGTTTTTTGACTATATCTGGCCGGCGATGATGCAGATTCGCGATGAGCTTTGTGTGATGCGGTGGCGTTCGAACGGCAATTTTAAGGCGCCGGCCGTGTTGCGCGTGGCGATTGGCGGTTATTTGACGGGTGGCGCGGTGTACCACAGCCAGTCCGGCGAATCGATTTTTACGCATTGCCCGGGATTGCGCGTGGTGATGCCGTCTACCGCGCTGGACGTCGCCGGGCTTTTGCGTACCGCGATTCGCTGCGACGACCCGGTGATGTTCCTCGAGCACAAGCATTTGTACCGGCAGCCGTACAACAGGAGCGAATATCCGGGACCGGATTTTACGATTCCATTTGGCAAGGCGCGGATGGTTAAGCAAGGCCAGGACGCGAGCATCGTCACGTATGGCGCCTTTGTGCACCGAGCGGAAGTGGCAGCCGCGCAACTCGAACGCGAAGGAATTTCGGCGGAAATCGTCGATTTGCGCTCGCTTTCTCCGTACGACTGGGAAGCGATTGCGGCGACGGTGCGGAAGACGCATCGCGTGATTGTCGCGTACGAGGACATGCAAAGCTGGGGCTACGGCGCGGAAATTGCCGCGCGGATTGCAGAAGACTTGTTTGACGAACTGGATGCGCCGGTGAAGCGGATTGCGGCGACGGACACGTTCTGTGCGTACCAGCCGAAGCTCGAAGATGCAATATTGCCGCAGTCGGACCGAGTGGTTGCGACGGTGAAACAGCTGCTCGAGTACTAGCCCGCCTTGTATTTCAGGAAACTTTCTTATGGGGCAAAGCGTATCCTTCCATAGAGCGCGAGTTCAGCGCGCGCTGCGGGGGTGGAGCCATGATTTGCATTGCTTGCCAGAAGGTCATCGCGGACGGTTCGAACTTTTGCTACAACTGCGGTGCGCGGCAGCCAAACGGGGGACCAATCCCGGTGGCTCCGACGCAGAACCGCGGGAAGTTGATGCGGTCGAGCACGGACAAGAAGCTGGGCGGCGTCTGCGCGGGACTCGGGGCGTATTTGGATTTGGATGTCACGCTTGTGCGCGTGTTATGGGTTCTGGCGGTGTTCTGCGGCGGAACGGGCTTGCTCTTGTACGTCGTACTTTGGATTGTGTTGCCGCTTGAGCCGTTGTATGTGCCGGTGGCCACGCAGGCCCAGACTACCGCGACGCCGTAACGATTTTCGCTGTTCTAATCTTTGGCTTTCTTTGCGACGCGCGACCTGCGTCCGCCCGAGCCGAGCAAACCTTCATCCGCTGAAACCGGGCCCGCACCGACCGTGGCGAGCGCGATGCACGCCGCGCCGAGTGCAAGCGGAAATTCATACAGATGCACGGCCAGGATGCCGCCGGAACTGTGCAATTTCCAGATGGTGACTCCCATTTCGACGGCGACGAGGAGCGCCGCCGGGCGCGTGAATAATCCAAGCGCGAGTAGTATTCCCCCGAATGCTTCCAAAATTCCCGCGACGTAGACAAACTGCGCCGGCAAGCCGTGCTGCGTGAACACTTGCTGGAGGTCAAGGCTGGGACGCATGATTTTGGGGTATCCGTGCGTAAAGAAAATGACGCCGAGAACGATACGGAGAACCAGAAGTCCGAGAGGTTGCAGGCGATCCAGAAAATTCATTTTGTGAGCGATCCTGGCAAACGGGATTGTCTATCCTTCGGCATTCTAGCAGAGGACAAGGATGAGGCGAGCCGAGGTAAGTTCCCGGCGCGAGGATTCGGGTACAATCGAGTATTCGAAATTGTAACTCTTGTGGAGAAGCATGAGCCTCTCAGAAATACGCGTTTGTTCCGCCGGCACAATCGAATGTTGCGTTGAAATTCCCGATCACGCGATTGGTGCGCTCGAATGAAGCGCAAGCTGCTGGTTGCAATTCCGTTGTTGATCCTTGTCGTGATTGCAGCGTGGATCGTGCGGCCGAAGCACGAATTCATCGGCGAAGCCTATGTGAGCACGAAGAGCACGATGCTATTGAGCAGTGTGGCGCAGGTGCGGCAAGAGATCGGCGAACTGCACTATGGCGAGCACGTCGAGATGATGGCGAAGCGAAATGAGTTTGTGAAAGTGAAGACGAGCGGCGGGCTTGTGGGCTGGGTGGATGCGCATCAATTGATGGACCCGCAGCTTTGGCAGCGCAGCATCGTACTGCTCAAGAAGGCGCAGGATTTGCCGGTGCAAGCCCGCGGGCGCACGAAAGTGGCGACGAACTTGCGCGTCGAGCCTGGCCGCACCGAAGCGCGGTTATATCAATTCGGCCGCGGAATTGCCGTCGAAGTCGTCGGGCGCGCAACGGCGGATTGGGTGCAGGCGTCCGACGAAAAAGAGGGATCGACACCGGACGACACGAAAAAAGAGGATTGGTTTCTGGTACGAGCCGTGGCGTCGCGCCCGCCGGGCGAGACAACGGCGAAAACAGGAGACGCGATTCCTTCGACGACGACGGTACCGGGAGACGGAACTGCGCCGATTGCGGGCTGGGTGGTGGCACGATTTGTGGAGTTGGATGAGCCGGACGCGGTGCGCGAAGGCGCAGGTTCGGCCAACGTGCGGCCCGTTGCATGGTTCGAATTGAATCGCGTGGCCGACGATTCCGGAGAGAAATCGCAATTTCTGCTGGCGGCGACGCGCGGGCCGGAGGGGCAGGCGTGCGATTTCACAAATATTCGCGTCTATACGTGGAACCGGAAGAAGACGCGGTATGAAACGGCTTTCATTGAAAACGATTTGTGCGGCGCGCTGCCGATCCGCGTCGGAAAAGACGCGAAAGGCGAAGCGGAATTCCGCTTCAAGCTGATGGACGGCACGAAAGAGGAGCGGACGTACCGCTTGATTCAGACCGTGGTACGGCGTGTGCGAGACGCCGAGCTGGGTGCGAAAGTCGCGGCAGGGCGTGGGAAGGGCAAATAGAGAAGGATTGTGAGGGGTGAGCCGGATGACGCTGCACATCAGCGAAAGCGACGTTCGTGCGGTGCTGACGATGCCGATGGCGATCGAGGCCGTCGAAGAGATCTCCCAAAAGCAGGCGACCGGCGAAGTTGTATTGCATCCGCGGCGGCGATTTGAATTTGCGGGCGGACGATTTTTTCATTATATGGCGGCCGCCGATCTTTCCGCCGATTGCGTGGCCACCAAGCAGTACACCTACGTGAACGGGAAGCTGAAATTTGTTGTATCGCTCTACTCGATGGCAACCGGCGATTTGCTGGCGTTGATCGAGGGGGATTGTTTGAGCCAACAACGGACTGGCGCGGCTTCGGGAGTGGCGACTAAATATATGGCGCGCGCCGATGCCAGCACCGCGTGCATCGTTGGCACCGGTTGGCAGGCGCAAGCCCAGCTGGAAGCCATTGCAGCGGTTAGAAAGCTGGAGTCTGTGGCCGTCTACGGGCGAGACGTGGCAAGAAGGGAAGCGTTTGCGCAGGAAATGAGCGAACGACTAAAGATACCGGTGCGCGCAGTCGGAAGTTCGGCCGAGGCCGCGCGAGGAGCGGAGATACTTTGCACCGCGACGACGTCGAGCCAGCCCGTGTTGTTTGGCGCGGATATTGCGGCGGGCGCACATGTGAACGCGATCGGCGCGAATCATATGCGAAAGCGCGAGCTGGACGATGCGGCGGTGCTGAGGGCGGACGTCGTAGTGGTCGATTCGATCGAGCAATCGCGGCAAGAAGCGGGAGATTTGGTGCTTGGCTTCGCAACGGATCCCGCGCGGTGGGACCGCGTTTCGGAGCTTTCGAACCTCGTAGCGGGAAAGGCGAAGGGCCGAACGCAAGACACGCAAGTAACGCTGTTCAAGTCCAATGGGATCGCGGCGTGGGATTTGGCCGTGGCGATGCGGGTTTTTGCCGAGACCACTCGGCGGAAATTGGGGCGGGCGCTTCCGCTCTGGCAGCCTGCTTCTTAGGACACACTCTAATCCTGCGGCCCTAGCTGCGATATTCTAAGAGCCAATTAAGTTCGCCATGAAAACCCTGCCTGATTACCTAAGAAAAGGAATGAAGCTCGTGATTGTGGGATGCAATCCGAGCGAATCGTCGGTTCGAACCGGACATTACTATTCGGGCCGCACCAACGTTTTTTGGCCGGTCCTGCACAAGAGCGGAGTGATTCCGGAGCCGTTGGAGTATGGCGACGACCGGCGGATCATCGAGTTCGGAATTGGACTGACGGATTTGGTGAAGCGTCCGACGCGGGGAGTCGACGAATTGACGCGCGAAGACTATGCGGAAGGCCGCATCGTGCTCTCGCAGAAGCTCGAAGAATTTTCGCCGCGCGTGATCGCATTTAATGGAAAAGTTGTTTACGAGCAATTTGCGCAGCGAAAGTGCAAGTTCGGCGTTCAGAAAGAGCTGTTGTACGGCGCGCACGTGTACGTGTTGCCGTCGAGCAGCGGCGAAAACGCAAACGCGCAAAAAGAGCGGCTGACCCATTTTCGCAAGCTGGCGCAGCTTGTGCGGAAAACGGAGAAGGCGCGGGATGCGGCGCAGGGTTAACGAGGTGAGGCGATGAGCCAGGGGACTCCAGCTCCGGCGCCCGTGCTGCTGGAATCGGTGCACGGCGGCGTGGCTTTGCTGGTGATGAACCGGCCAGAACGGATGAATGCGCTGAATAACGAGCTGGCGACGGCGCTTTGCGCTTCCCTCGATCGGATTAGCGAAGACGATTCGATTCGGGCCGTGGTCTTGACGGGAGCGGGCCGCGCCTTTTGTGCCGGCGGAGATTTGGCGGTGATTGGCAAGGGCAGAGAAGAAAATAATTCGAAGCAATTGGAGCCGATCTTGCGCGCGGGAATGGGTGCGGTGTTGAAGATTCGCACAATGCCGCAGCCGGTGATTGCAGCCGTAAATGGCGCGGCAGCAGGCGCGGGAATGAATGTGGCTCTCGCGGCGGACATTCGGATTTCCGCCGAGGAGGCAGTCTTCGGCCAGAATTTCGCGAAGGTCGGATTGTTTCCGGACTACGGCGGGACGTACTTTTTGCCGGAATTGGTGGGGCCTGCAAAAGCCGCGGAAATGTTTTATACCGGCGACATGATCGACGCAAAGACCGCTTTGCAACTCGGCCTTTTGAATCGCGTCGTGCCGGCGGCGCAACTGGATGCGGAAGCGAGGGCGCTGGCGCAAAAGATTGCCAACGGACCGCCCCTCGCCATTCGCGCCGTGAAAAAGGTGCTCTTTGCAAGCAAGAAGGAAGCGCTGGAACGGGCTCTCGAAGCGGAAGTGACGCACCAGATGAAGTGCTTCGCCTCCGAGGACTGCCTGGAAGGCGTGCATGCGTTTTTTGAAAAACGCGCGCCGCAGTTCCATGGCCGCTGAACTGTACTAGAATTCCAAACATGAGCGAACTTGAGGTTTCGGCCGCGGAGTTGAAGAAACGGCTCGACGCGGGAGAACGGCTGTTGCTGGTGGATGTGCGCGAACCATGGGAATGGGACGTTTGCCGCATTGAAGGGGCGAAGCTGGTTCCCATGCGGACGATTCCGGCGAATCTCCACGCGCTCGATGTCGAGGAGTCGGTGATTTGCTATTGCCACCACGGGATGCGAAGCCTCGACGTGGCAGCGTGGCTCCAGAAGCAGGGCGTGGAATCGGCGCGGTCGCTGGCAGGTGGGATCGAGCGATGGTCGGTGGAGATTGATCCGAAAGTGCCGCGATATTGAGCCGAGCTGCCGGCGTGGCGGATCTCAATCGGGTAAAATGGAAACGAACGGATCGGGAGCGCGCGCCTGTGATGAAAAAGAAAGTGTTGTTTTTCCACAAATCCACTTGAACGACGTGCCGCAAAGCAAGAGGTCTCTTGCTCGAGCTGGGCGCGGAAATCGAATCGCGCGATTTGGACAAGGCGCCGCTCTCCATCGGCGAAATCCAAGCGCTCATCGGCGAGCGGGATTACAAATTATTTTTGAACACTCGAAACGAACTCTATCGCGAGAAGAAGATGGCGGAAAATCCGCCGGCGCGCGGCGAAGCGATCGAGCTGATGTCCAGGACTCCCAATTTGATCCGGCGGCCGATTTTATTGCGCGGCGGCAAGATTCTGCTGGGCTTTGATGAAGCCGCTTACCGCAAGCTCTTGCAGTAAACTGATTGGCTGAAATTCAAAACAGATTGCCTGGCAAACGGAGTCGTGTGCATGGAACGGAAAACAATCGGCGTAATCGGCGCGGGCACGATGGGACGAGGCATTGCGTATGCGGCGGCGGTGGGTGGTTACCGCACGATTCTGGAAGACGTGATGCCGGAGACGTTGGCGAAGGGAATGGCATGGATACGGCAATCGCTCGACGAGGGCGTGCAGCGCGGAAAGTTGGAAGCGTCGGCTCGAGATGCCGCGCTGCTGCGCATTGAAACTTCGTCGTCCGTGGAGAACGTCTGCCGCGAGGCGGATTTCCTGATCGAGGCCGTGCCGGAAGAGATGGAGCTGAAGCTGGAACTGTTTACGCTCTTCGACAAATTTGCCAAGCCCAAGGCCGTGCTGGCGAGCAATACCTCGTCGCTCTCCGTGGCGGAGATGGCGGAGATGACGTACCGGCCGGAATTGTGCGTCGGGATGCATTTCTTCAATCCCGTGCCGAAAATGAAGCTGATCGAGATTGTTAAAGCGCCAAAGACGTCCGACGAGACGATTGCGGTGTGCCGCGAAGTGGGCGGGCAAATGGGCAAAGAAGTCGTGGTCGTAAAAGAATCGCCCGGGTTTATTACAACGCGTGTGAACGCGTTGATCGGCAACGAAGCGTTCGCGATGCTCGAAGCGGGCATTGCCTCGGCGGAAGATATCGATAAGGCGTTGAAGCTGGGGTTGAACCATCCGATGGGGCCGTTCGAGTTGGTCGATTTGGTCGGGCTCGATGTTCGCCTCAGCATCTTGGAATACCTGCATTCGACGCTGGGCGAGAAGTACCGGCCGAATCCGCTGATTAGAAAACTGGTTGCGGAGGGCCGGCTCGGTCGCAAAAGCGGGCGAGGCGTTTACGATTATTCTTCGCCGCCGGCTCCGAAAAAGTAGTTTCTTCTCCTTGCAAGAAATTCCATCACAAACGTTCTAACTCCAGGCAGCGAGTTCGCGGCGAATTATGCCGGTGCTCGCCTTCGCGCAGGCCAATTTTGCATACCGGAGGCTCTCTCATGTGGCTTTCTCGCGTACTGGTGTGGACGGTTTGTATGTCGCTCGCGTTGCCAAGTGCGGGAGTTTCAGCGGAGCGCGCGGAAGCGCCGCAGCCTTTGCCCAAGACGGTCGCCGTGGCGGCGTTCAAGAATGGCCTGGCGTTCGTTGTGCGGCAGGGCATCGTCGAACTTCGTTCGGGTGTGGGACGCATAACGCCGATACCGAACGCGACGCTTGGAACGATGTGGCTTGCCCCGGGCGAAGCGAAAAGCCAGTTGGATGAAGTCGTTTCTTACCGCTACGCCGCCCTGCGCGAAGATCCAAACACTCACGAGAAAGCCGCCGAAGTCCGGTCCGCCTTGCGCTTCAAGATTCTGGGAGCCGCGGACAAAACGGACCTGACCCTGGGCTATCTTGAACACGGAATTGGATGGACTCCCTCTTACATGATTTCGTTGACCGACGACAAGACCGCACAAATTACCATGCAGGCCGTGGTATTAAATGACGCGGAAGACGTAACCGATGCAGACGTATTCTTCGTCGTCGGCGTGCCGAATTTCGCCTATTCGGAAACGCCATCGCCGATGAATTTGCAGCAGAATTTACTCTCGTTTATGAAGGACGCAGAGCGTAGAGACGGCGGGAATTACCGCCAGTTTTCGAACGCGCTCGCAGGGCAACTCGTTGCCGACGAGTTCAAGGAGTACGACGCGAAGCGCGAGCCGTCCTTTGCGCAGTCGGTGACGGAGCTTTCCGGCGCGCCGGAAGAGGACTTGTTCCTCTATTCGAGGCGCGAGGTGACGCTCGAACGCGGCGAACGAGCCACCTACAACGTCTTTTCGAGTACGGTTGGTTACGAGCATATTTACGAATGGGAAGTCGTGGACCCGCAACGCGTCGACGCTTACGGCAATCCAATTCAAACCAATCCGAATGTGCCGGATGCGACGGTCCGCAACAACATCTGGCACTCGATCCGTTTGAAGAACGACACGAAGTTCCCTTGGACCAGCGCACCCACCATGGTGATTTCCGGGACGAAGCCGGTTTCGCAGGATACTCTCCCGTACACGCCGAAAGGCGCGTCTTCCAAACTGAAAATTACGATTGCCACGGACATTCGGTCGAGCCACGAGGAGAGGGAAGTGGCGCGGCAGCAGAACGTGCAGCGCCGCCACGGCTATGAGTTCGATCTGGTGACCGTGGAAGGGACGTTGAAGCTGAAGAATTACAAATCGAAAGACGTGCGTGTGGACGTGGGCAAGACGTTGCGCGGCGAAGTGGAAGCGCAATCGGACGGCGGAAAAGCCGTGAAGCTGGGTGAAGCGATTCAGACCGACAATCCGCTGTCGCGGCTGAGCTGGGAGATTCCGCTCAAGGCGGGCGAGGAGCGCGTCGTCACCTACCGCTACAAGATTTTCGTGCGCGGGTAACACGCGCACTTGCGCGATGCGGAGTCCTGTGAGACTCTGCGCGCGTGAAACCCGGAAAATCGATTCGCGAACGAATCGTAATTCAGCAGGGCGACATCACGGACATGGCCGTGGACGCGATCGTGAACGCGGCCAACAACGATTTGCTGCTGGGAGCCGGCGTCGCCGGCGCGATTGCCCGCAGGGGCGGCGAATCGATTCAGCGAGAATGCACTGAAATCGGAAGTATCCCCGTCGGATTTGCGGCCATTACCGGTGCAGGCAATTTGCAGGCGCGGTTCGTCATTCATGCGGCCAGCATGGGGCTCGGCGGAGTGAGGACAACCGCGAAATCCTTGCAAACGTCGACGGCCCACGCCTTGCGGCTGGCTGCGGAGCGCGAACTGCGGACAATTGCATTTCCCGCCGTCGGAACAGGCGTTTCCGGATTCCCGATGGAGCAGTGCGCCGACATCATGCTCCGCGAAGCCGCGCAGCACCTCGGCAGAGAGACGTCTCTCGAAACGATTTACTTTGTATTGTTCGATGCGCCTTCGCACGCGGTATTCAAAAACGCTCTTGAGAATCTGACTTTCTAATTCAAGTTTTCCGCAGCAAGAAATTTGTCGGCTAGCGCCGATTCCATCCTAGGCCGTAACGAATCCTCCGCGCTCATCACTATTCATATATCCCCATTTTCCGATGCCTCATTTCAATTCATCACTCAGGAGCACCCATGCCCAAGAACATTATTATTTGTTGCGATGGTACAGGAAACAGCTTTGCAAATCCGGACAGCGATTCAAACGTTATAAAGCTCTACAGCACACTGGACTTCAGTTCGAACGCGCAGGTCGGGTACTACCATCCCGGCGTCGGAACTTTGGGTAATCCGATGGCTCGCAATAAGCTCAGCAGCGCCTGGTCGATTGTAAAAGGCTTGGCGTTCGGAAGCGGGCTGCTCGACAACGTCGGCGACGCGTATCGCTTCCTGATGAACTCTTACCAAAACGGCGACGATGTCTACCTGTTCGGCTTCAGCCGGGGTGCGTATACGGTGCGTGCCCTCGCTGGTGTCCTGCACATGTTCGGCGTGTTGCAGCCGGGAAACGACGGTTTGATTCCGTACATGCTGAAAATCTATGCAAAAAAGACGCGCGACGAGCAGCGCATGCAACAAACGTTTGCCGTGGCGACTTCCTTCAAGGCGAGCATCAGCAGGGAGTGTCCACTGCACTTTGTGGGTGTGTGGGACACGGTCAGTTCCTACGGGTGGATTTACAATCCGGTTCGGCTTCCTTACACGGCGCAAAATCCCGACATGCGAAATGGACGCCATGCGATTTCTATCGACGAGCGCCGGTGCTTCTTTCAAAAAAACGTGTGGGGCGATCCTTTGTATGGCCAATCGATAAAACAAGTCTGGTTCGCAGGCGTGCATTCGGACGTTGGCGGTTCGTATTCCGAGCGCGAAAGCGGCCTTTCCAAGCTCACACTCGAATGGATGATGAACGAAGCGCTGACTTGCGGACTTAAGTTCGATGCGACCAAGGCACTGGCCATGCTCGGAACGCCCGCCTCGGCGGATCGCGTGCCGCCCGATCCGAACGGGCCGTTGCACAATTCGCTGACGAAGAGGTGGTGGATCGCGGAAATTCTGCCTCACAAGTATTACGACGAAAAAACAAAACGCCCAAAGTGGCGCATTCCATTTGGCGCGAGCCGCGAGATACCGCCGAATTCCGTGCTTCACCAATCCGTATTGGACAAATTGGCGCTGCACAATGGCTACCAGCCAAAAAATCTCGTGGAACCCGGCGGCCCGATCAAGAGTTGCAGCATCGAACCGCGGCTCCGCCCGGATTTTTATTCGCCGCCTCCGTTTGTAAAATCCTCTGCCGCCGGAATCTGATAGAATCCGGCGCATGAAGAGACGAACACTGTTGCAAACCCTCCCGGCGGCGGGCCTGCTTCCGGCCACCGCATGGGCCGCTTCGAAGTCCGAGTCGTCCGCCGATTTTCCGGCCACGACCGTCTTCGAGTTGCGCGTCTATCACTGTTTTGACGGCAAGCTGCCGGATTTGCTCAATCGCTTCCGCGAGCACACTACGAAGCTTTTCGAGCGCCACGGCATGAAGAACCTTGCGTACTGGACGCCGCTCGATGAACCGGCAAAATCGAACACGTTGATTTACGTGCTTGCACACGCCAGCCGCGAAGCCGCGGCCGCAAGCTGGAAAGCATTTCAAGCCGATCCGGAATGGATTGCCGTGCGCGACAAGTCGGAAGAAAGTGGCAAGATCGTCGAAAAAGTCGATTCGACGTACATGACGAAAACGGACTTTTCAAACTTCGGCTTGTGACGCTCGCTTTGTCTTCGCCGAAGGGGGCCACGCCTTCATTGCAAGATCAATCACGGTTTGAAGCTGCGCCCGCGTGGCGCCGCCCGATGCTTCCACGCTCATCCCGCGCAAAACCGTGCTGAAAAAATGCGAAAGCGCGGCGACATCCACGGCCCGCGAAAGGTCGCCCTCGGCCTGCGCGCGAACCAGCCGCGTACGAAGTAGCGAATCGCACTCCGCGCGCTTCGCCGCCAGTTCTCGCTTGATGCAGTCCGCTTCTTCACCGCAGGAAAGCGCCGCTTGCACGAGAAGGCAGCCACGAGGGTTTTTGCCGCTGGTCAGGGCGTCCGCGGCGCCGCGCAGCACCCGCTCCACCGATTCCTTCGCCGTGGCCAGGCGAAATGCGTCGTCCCAGAGACTCGATTGCCGTCGAACATAGCGGTCCACGACTTTGCGGAAGAGCGACGGCTTGTCCCCAAACGTCGCGTACAGGCTCGGCTTGTTGACGCCCATCGCCGCGGTCAAATCCGCAAGGGAAGCGCCCACGTAGCCCTTTTCCCAGTACACTCGTAGCGCGGCGTCCAATGCCTCATCCGGAGCGAATCCTTTGGGGCGTCCTCGCGGAAGCGGTTTTTTTCTAGGCGGTGTAACCTTTCTCATGCCGCCGCATCCTACCATGTGTTTCGTACCGAGTGGTACAAAAATACGAGAAAATAATAAGGGGACTCATATGGCAAAGAAGCTCGAAGGCAAAGTGGCGGTCGTGACCGGGGCCTCCAAAGGCATTGGCGCGGCGATTGCCAAGCAACTCGCGGCGGAAGGCGCGTCCGTGGTGGTGAACTACGCGTCCAGCAAAGAAGGCGCGGACCGCGTGGTCGGAGAAATTACGAAGAAGGGCGGCAAGGCCATCGCGGTACAAGCGGACGTGGCAAAGGAAGCCGACTCCGTGAGGCTGCTCGCGGAGACCAAAAAGGCGTACGGCAGGCTCGACATTCTCGTGAACAACGCCGGCGTCTATGAATTTCTGCCGCTCGAAAATTTTACGGCGGCGCACTTCCGCAAGATGTACGACATCAACGTGCTCGGGTTGCTGACGACCTCGCGCGAAGCGGCGAAATACTTCGGCAAAGACGGCGGAAGCATCATCAACATCAGCTCGCTCGTCAGCGTATCGCCAATGCCGAACGCCTCGGTCTACAGCAGCACGAAGGCGGCCGTGGACGCCATCACGAAATCGCTTTCGAAAGAGCTCGGGCCGCGCGGGATTCGCGTCAACGCAATCAATCCGGGCATGGTCGTCACGGAGGGTGTGAAGTCGGCCGGTTTTGAAGGCGGAGACTTTCAAAAAGAGATCGAAACCCGCACTCCACTCGGACGGGTCGGCCAGCCGGAAGACATAGCGCCGGCGGCGGTGTTCTTCGCGTCGAACGATTCGGCGTGGATTACGGGCGAGACGCTGGTGATCGCAGGCGGCTACCGCTAAGCGATTGCGGATCGAAACGCGGCAAAGCGGCGCGGCTCTCTCAAAAAGTGCCGCGCCGTTTTTGCTTGCGCTTAAATTTTACTGAGGCTTCTTGAGCTTCGGGCGATCGTCCGCTGGTTCGGCTTGTTTCGGTTCCGCCGCGGGCTTGCTCCCGCCCGCATCGGCGCCGCTCGGATTGTCGCTGTACCCCTTCTTCAGGTAGCGATCCGCGGCGTCCTGTGCGCCACCGGTATTGTCGTTCGTCTGTTTGGCGCGGCTGTATTCGTTCACGGCGCGTTCGCGCTGGCCAAGGGCATCAAAAATCATTCCCAGATACACGTGGCCCCACACTTCCGTCCACTTTTCCGAGGGTTCGGGCACGGCTTGCAGCGATTCGCGGAAGGCATTCGCGGCCGCTTGATAGTTCCGTTGATAGAAAAACGCTTCACCCATCCTGAAATTGGCCAGCGGGCGGCCCGGCTGGATGGAAAGCGCGCGCTGATATTCCTTGATCGCGTCGTAATAGTGGCCGGTCTCCGCGAGCTCTTCGCCGCGCGCAATCGCCGCGCGGGCACGTAGCGAACTGCTGCCTTTCAAGATGACGTTGCTGGGGTCGACGCGAACGCCGCCCGGTTTCGGCCGACCGAAGGTTTCGACGGAAAAAGGCGTTTCCGTGCCGGTCACTTCGACCGTTTTCGTTTCGGGATTGCCTTCGGTGTCGAGTCGCAGATCGACTGGCATCGCGAATGTGTCCAGCGGCTGCGATAACTTGCCGACAATGCGGAAGCCCTTCGGCGTGCGGTAAATCACATATTCAATTTTGAAATCCGGAATGCCCGTGGAATTGAGCCATTGCGCAAAGAATCCGCGCAGGTTCGGCGGCGATTGACCGGGCTTGGTGGCTTTGTTCCCGTATTGTTCGGCGAGGGCGGTGAAATCGGCAATCGTTGCGTTCTTTTCCGCGAATCGGAAATAAAAATCGTGCAGCAGCGATTTGAAAGCGGCGTCACCCAGCTGCGCCCGCAGCATGTGAAAAATCATCGCGCCTTTGTTCATTACCACCGAACGGTAGTCGCTCGAATACTGCACAAGCCGCGCCGCCTGCGCGACCGGCGCCGCGTCTTCATACATCAACGCGCCGACGGCGAAGTCGTCCACGGCCTTCAGGCCTGCCTCTTTTCCCGTCGTCTGTTCGGCGTAGAGGGCCTCGGAGTAGCGCGCAAGTCCGTCGCTGATCCATTCGTCGCCCGTGGACGCCGGCAAAACCTGGTTCGCCCACCATTGTGAAGCCACGAGCCGCGCGATCGTGCGTTCGTTGATCTTCGGATCCCACGCGCGCTGGCTCAGGACCAAAACGCCCGGTGCCGCGTATTCGCGCAGCGAGTTGTCCGGAATCTGCACGAGCGTCATGTTCGGATCCGGCAGCGGCCCGAACATATCCGTGAAGGCGATAACGGCTCGCGCGACGTCGCCGGCGAAGTCAGCCACTTTTGCCGAAGCAGCGCGCGGCGCATACATGGAAACCGTGATGCCTTCGGCTTGTTTGGAATTCAGTTCGAGATTGCCCGCGACAAACGTGCCGTTCGGCGCCGAGCGCGTGCATTCAAATACGTACTGCAGGCGCGAACCATCGACCGCGTTTTTTGCCGCGAGCGGCGTCGGCGCAAGCGACTTGCCCGTTCCCGCCATGGCAAACGTGTCGGGCACGTTGAATCGAAACGTGCCGGTAAAGCGATTCGTCGGATAGGCCGTAAGCGGAAACCACCGCGCCGGCAGCAACAGGTACGCGCCGTCTTTGTAAATGGATGCGAGCCGCACTCCCGGCAATGGACTGTTTTCTTCGTTCGCCAGCACGCCGGTGTAAAAAAATGTCAGCGTCACTTTCGTGTTGGCCGGCACACTCGAAGGAAGCTGCACGCGAACGTCCAGCGGGTTCGTGCCTTCCCGTTCGAATTTCAACGATGCGCCCTGTTCGGACTTCACGTCGCTGATGTTCAGATTCGGGTGAAGTTCAACGCGGATGATTCCCGATGCGTCCACCGCTCGAAAACGGATTTTCGCCGTCGCCGCGATCGTTTGGCTGCCGGCATCGAGCGTCGCGGAGACGTCGTAATGCTCCGCCAGAAAACCAGGCTTCGCCTGCACGGCAACCTGTGCTTGCAAAGCAAGCGGAAGTGACAGGACGGCTGCTACAAGAGCGAGCAGGCCGACGGTACGGAGGGCGTTTCGCAACTGGGCCACCAGATGCCTTTCCCGAGAATTCGCACACAAACACTCTATATAGGATAGCAGCGCCTCACGAAGCGTTGCCAGAACCCTTCGCCCCCGTTGGCAGCAGGGCCAGTATCGCCTCCGCCGCGCGCTGGACGGCCCCCGGCGGACCAAGCCGCCGGCGCACTTCCGCCAAATCGTCGCGTGCTTGCGCGGCATTTGCTGGCTCAAGCAGCTTTTGAATTTCCCGCGCCACGGCTCCGGGCGTGAACTTCTCCTGAATCAATTCCGGCGCAACTTCTTTTTCCGCGATCAAATTCACCATGCCGAAGAATTCCGTACGAAGGAGCGGTTTCGCAAGCAGCGCCGTCAGTTGTGACACTTTGTAGACCACAACCATGGGCACATCAAGAAGAGCGGCCTCAACCGTGGCGGTTCCGCTGCAAATGATGGCCGCATCGGCGGCGGCCAGCGCATTGTAAGTGTCGCCTTGCACCGTGGTGATGGTCGTAGACGCCGGTATCGCCGCTTGTACATTGGAGACGCTCGATTCCCCCGCCAGCGCCAGCACGAAATTGAATTGGCCGGCCTGTCGTCGCTCGAGCTCGCGGCAAGCTTCCAGGAGAGTCGGCAAGTGGCGTGCAATTTCTCCCGGCCGGCTCCCTGGCAAGATCGCGATCGTCTTCCGCGCGGGGTCGAGCCCGTACTTCGCCGCAAATTCCTGGCGCGAAAGCGTCGCGCGAACGTGTCCGACCAGCGGATGGCCGATGAATTTCACCGGCACACCTCTATCGGCGAAAAATTTCTCTTCGAAAGGGAAAATACAAAGGGCCAGCGCAAATCGGCGCCGCACAAGATTCGCACGCCACGGCCGCCACGCCCAGAATTGCGGGCA
>DATGEI010000071.1:0-144633 GCA_035310365.1 Candidatus Acidiferrum sp. | reverse complement strand
GATGTGCGCGAAATTGTCGAGCAGCAGGCGGGAGACGGCGATGTTGCGAAGATCGTCGTAACCGGTGGGCTTGGGAATGTGCGAAAGCGCGGTGTTGTCCGGATGAAAGGCGAGGGGAATGAAGGCGACGAAGCCGTGCGTGACGTCCTGCAGCTCGCGAAGCTTGACGAGATGGTCGACGCGTTCCGCTTCGGTTTCGACGTGGCCGTAGAGCATGGTGGCGTTGGAATGGAGACCGGCTTCGTGGGTTTTGCGCGCGAGCGTGAGCCACATGTTTCCGCTGACTTTATGGTCGCAGATGATGCGGCGAACGCGCGGATGAAAGATTTCCGCTCCGCCGCCCGGACAGGAATCGACGCCGGCGGCTTTCATCTTTTGCAGGGTTTCTTCGATGGAAAGCTTGGCGATGCGCGCGAAATAGTGGACTTCGACCATCGTGAAGGCTTTGAGATGGACGTGCGGGTGGCGTTTTTTTAACCCGCCGATGAGTTCGAGAAAATATTCGAAGGGGAGATCGGGGTGCAGGCCGCCGACGATGTGAAATTCGGTGGCGCCTTCGCGGACACCCTGGTCGGCGCGCTGATAGATTTCGTCGAGGGCGTAGGTGTACGCGCCGGGCGAATTTGGGTCGCGGCCAAAGGCGCAGAGTTTGCAGTGAGCGACGCAGACGTTGGTGGGATTGATGTGGCGATTGACGTTGTAATAGGTGACGTTGCCGTGTTTGCGTTCGCGGACGAAGTTGGCAAGCCAGCCGACGGCAAGAAGGTCGGGCGAGCGATAGAGCTGGACGCCCTCGTCAAACGAGAGGCGTTCGCCGGCGCGGACTTTGTCCGCGATGGGCTTTAGCCGTTGGTCGGTGAGAATCAGTTCACTCATTACAATCCCGTCGATGAATTCGGACGTTTCATACGCGCCAGAGCGCGGTTGCGGCGCCCCAGAACAAAAGGAACGAAATACTAATATAACCGTTCATGGTGAAAAACGCAGCGTCCAGCTTGCTTAAATCGTGCGCTTTGACGAGCGAGTGTTCGTAGGCGAGAAGGGCCGCGACAACGGCGATGCCGGCCCAGGCGGGCCAAGGGAGCGCGAAGCTTGCCGCGAGCCACGCGAGCAGCACGATGACACCGACGTGCATGATGCGCGCGATCCAAAGCGATGTGGCGATGCCGAAGCGTTTGGGAATGGAAAACAGGCCCGCCGCTTGATCGAAGGCGACATCCTGACAAGCGTAGAGAACGTCAAAGCCGCCGACCCAGAGCGTGACGGCGGCGCAAAGAATGAGCATGCGGAGATCGAGATGGCCGGTGACGGCGATCCAAGCGGCGGCAGGGGAAATTCCGAGCGCGAAACCGAGAAAGAGATGAGAAAAGTGAGTGAAGCGTTTGGTGAAGGAATAGAAAAAAAGAATGGCGAGCGCGACGGGAGAAAGCTCGAGCGCGAGGGGATTCAGTTGCCAGGCGGCGACGAGGAAGAGAGCGATGGCGACGAGGGTGAAAATCCAGGCAAAGGTGATGGAGAGAGCGCCGGTGGCGAGCGCGCGCATTTTGGTGCGCGGATTTTCCTTGTCGAAACGGAGATCGGCGATGCGATTGATGGTCATGGCGGCGGAGCGGGCGGAGACCATGGCGACGACGATCCAGAGGATTTGGCGAAAAGTGGGCCAGCCGTGCGAGGTGAAGCGAGCGGCGAGAAGCGCTCCGGTGAGGGCGAAGGGCAAGGCAAAAATGGAGTGCTCGAACTTGATCATTTCGAGAACGGTGCGGATGCGTCCGGCCATCGCGGATTCAGGCCCCGGCTTTCTTTGCTTCGGCATGGGAACCGGCCGAGCGGTACATTTTTTGTTGCCGCAGGCCGATTTGCGCGAGCACGGGGCAAACATGCTTGTTGACGAGATCGTCGCAGGAGCCGCTGGCGCCGGTCACACCTAGAATAACGATTTGTGCCTTGGTCTCGTTCATGTTGCGCGGAGAAATCCAGTTTCGCAGCGAGAGAAAGGCAAGTCAAGAACGGCGTGGCAGGACGAGGATGATAGAATTTCCCGCGGTGAAAGAGCTTATGGAATCGCGAGAACTTTTGAATATTCTGGAATTGGTGAAGGCGAAGAAACTTTCGCCGGAGGAAGCGTTGCAGCGCGTCAAGCATCTGCCGTTTGAAGACTTGGATTTTGCGAAAGTGGATCACCATCGCGCGCTGCGGCAGGGATTTGCGGAAGTGGTGTTCGCGAAAGGGAAGACGCCCGGACAAGTGGCCGAGATCGTGAAGGCGATGCTGGGGAAAAAAGATTCGCGCCACAATGTTTTGATTACGCGCGGCGACGCGAAAGTATTTGGCGCGGTGAAGCGGCTCGCGAAGAGCGCGAAGTTTCACCCGCTTTCCGGCGCGATTGCGATCGAACGGAATCAAGCGACGACGGGAAAAGGAATGATCGCCGTAATCACGGCGGGTACGAGCGACATTCCCGTGGCGGAAGAGGCGCTTGTGACGGCGCGAATGATGGGAAATCGCGCGGAGCATCTTTACGACGTTGGCGTGGCGGGCATTCACCGACTGCTGCAACACAAAGAAAAATTGGCGCACGCGCGCGTGATTATTTGCGTTGCGGGAATGGAAGGCGCGCTGCCAAGCGTTGTCGGCGGACTGGTGGGAGTGCCGGTGATTGCGGTGCCGACGAGCGTGGGGTACGGCGCGAGTTTTGGCGGCGTGGCGGCGCTGCTGGGCATGCTCAATTCTTGCGCGTCAAACGTGACGGTGGTCAACATCGACAACGGATTTGGAGCCGCTTGTGTGGCTTCCTGTATCAATCGGCTGTAATCAATCCAACCTTACGGCTTCAGCAAAATCTTCATGACGCCGGGTTTTTGCGCGAATCGCATCGCTTCGGGCGCGCCGGCGAGCGAGAAAGTTTTGGTGACGAGAGGCGCTGGTTCGACTTTGCGCGTGCGCAAGAGGGAAATTGCGCCGGCGAAAGGCCCGCATCTAGATCCGATGATGGTCAGTTCTTTTACGACGATGGGCCAAGTTTCAACCGGCGCGGCGCCGTGAAATGTGGACTTCAAGATTAACGTGCCGCGTGGCGCGGTGATTTGCTGGGCCAGACGCAACCCTGTAGGCGAACCAGTTGCTTCGACGACAAGAGCGTGGGAATCGCGCAGTTTTGTGTGATCGCGCTCGTCGCCGAGGATTTTTCGCGTTTCGATGCCGGCGCGCCGCGCGAGCAGCAATTTTTCCGCGTGCTTTCCGTACATGACGATGCGGGATAGCTTTGTGCGAAGGATGCGCGCGATCAATTGAGCCAATTTGCCGTCGCCGAGCACGGCGGCTTCGCGAAAATTGTGAATATCGACCTGTTTGAGGATTTCGCAGGCGGCGGCGAGCGGTTCGATAAAGACGGCCTGTTCGTCGGTGATTTTGCCGGGAAGGCGGTGGAGATTGGAGAGCGGCAAGGACAAAAATTCGGCGAATGCGCCGTCGTGGCCGAGGATGCCGAGGACGGTGCGGCGGGAGCAGTGTGTTTTTAAGCCGCGTCTGCAGAAGTCGCAAACTGGCTTGAACCCGTGAGACGCACAGGAAATGTTGATTTCACCGACGACGCGTTTTCCAATCCACGCGCGCTTTGCGGCAACGGATAAGCCCGACGCATCGACGACTTCGCCAACAAATTCGTGGCCGGGGATTCCGGCAAAGGCGTGATAGCCACGGAGAATTTCCACGTCGGTGTTGCAGATTCCGGCGAGGCGGACGCGGACAAGGGCCCAGCCGCAGCGCAATTGAGGAAGTGCGACTTCGATGCGCTCGAGCGTTCCAATGCGGACTCGGAACGCGGTCATCGTTTTCGGAAGAGCGCTCATTGCAGAGCGGCGGCAAGCGCGGCGACCAACTCCGATTCCTGGTCTTCGAAGACGGTGCGAAGGTCGAGCACAATATGATCGTCTTCGATGCGTGCAATGACGGAAGCAGCCGCGCCACGGCGGAGGCGCTTCTCGAGTTCGGCGGCGGAATAGCGTTCGCTGCTGACGTGAAAGACGGGAGTACGGAGAGTCTGCGATGGAGTCGATCCTCCGCCGGCAAGCGATTCGCCCTCGAGCAATTCAATTTTTGCGCCGGCCGAGGGCAAGTGTGGCCGCAGTTCTTTCAGGAAGCTATCGGCGCGCGAGGCCAAATCCGCGGCGGAAGCGCGAAGCATGCGAAGAGCGGGAATTTCGTCGATGGCGTTGCGGAGGTAGGCGCCGAGAGTTGCTTCGAGCGCGCAGATCGTGAGCTTGTCCACGCGAAGCGCGCGAAACAGCGGATGGCGGCGGACCTTTTGCACCAATTCTTTTTTTCCGGCGATGATGCCCGCTTGGGGACCGCCAAGGAGTTTATCGCCACTGAAGACAACGAGAGATACGCCAGCATCGACGCTGCGGCGGACAGTGGGTTCGTGGATGCCGAAGGACGACAAATCGAGCAAACAACCGGAGCCGAGATCTTCGACAAGCGGAAGATTTGCTTTCTTGCCGAGCGCAACAAGATCGGCGAGGGCCGGCTTTTCCGTGAAGCCGGTCATCTGAAAATTTGAGGGATGGACGCTCAAGAGGATGCGCGTGCGATCGGTGATCGCTTTTTCGTAGTCTTCGAGCTTGGTGCGATTGGTGGTTCCGACTTCGCGGAGTATCGCGCCGCTCTCCGCCATGATTTCCGGAATTCGAAAGCCGTCGCCAATTTCAATGAGTTCGCCGCGGGAGACAATGGCTTCGCCGCCCTTGGCGAGCGCGGAGAGAACGAGCAAGACCGCTGCGGCGCAATTGTTCACGACGATGGCGGACTCCGCGCCAGTGAGGCGCTCAATGAGGTGCGAAGTATGCGCATCGCGCTTGCCGCGAGCGCCGGCTGCAAGATCGTATTCAAGATTGGAGTACCGCGTTGCGGAGCGGCGAATTTCTTCGGCGGCGGCGGGCAGGAGCGGGGCGCGGCCGAGATTCGTGTGAAGGATTACGCCCGTCGCGTTGATGACCGGCACGAGCGAGCGTGAAAGAATGCGTTCCACTTCGTCTGCGATTTCCGACTCAATTTCTTCGCGCCGCAAAGGCAAGATGCGGATGGGATGAGTGCCGGTGATGCGCTCGCGGAGTTCCGCCAGCGCGGCGCGGGTAACTTCGACGACGAGCTGGCGATCGACGCGGCGGGCGAGGGCGGCCAGGCGCGCTCCGCTGAGAAGTTCATCGACGCCCGGAATTTGGCGCAGAAGCTGGGATTTTTCCGCGGAGAGGTCGCGCTTGGCACGAGGATCCATGAAGTTCATTGGAGCATAGATGAAGAAAGGGTCGCAATGAGGGGCCTGTCCTTTGGTACAGGTGACGGGCATAGGCGGGCAGGTATAGATTTTGCGTCTCGAAAAAGACGGGCCGTTGACCCTTGCGCACCGTGGCCCTAGCATTAAGAGGCGAGGCGGAGTCCCCCATGGCCACCATTGACGAAGATCTGGGCCAAATTGAACGAGACATCCGGCAATTGAAGATCGAGTATGACCAATTTTTCGGCGGAGGACGGAAGCGTCCGCCCACGGAAATTGAGTGGCGCATCGATTTGCTGATGAAGAAGTATTCGGAACGCGGCGGCGACTTGAAGTCCGCACAACGATTTCGTTTCACAAACCTCAGCCAGACCTACGCGAAGTACAAGGACATTTTCCGGAAAAAGGTGAAGCAGAAAGAGGAAGGAACCGTGCAGCGGCACTTTGGAGCCGCGGCGAAGGCGATTGAAGCGGAACGTGCGCTGCGTGCGATGGAGACGGAAGCGCTTGCGGCCGGCAATGGGGCAGAGCCCGCGGAAAAACACAATTCGCCGGGCCGCGCATTTCGGATGAGTTGCTCCGACCCCGATCGCGATTCAGAAAAGGTCGCGAAGCTCTACCAGGCGTTGATCAGCGCCAAGCAGAGCACCGGAGAAGAAATTGGAAAACTCACGCCGGAAAGTTTTGCGGAATTTGTCAGGAAGAAGACGAAACACCTGCGGCAAGAAAAGAATTGCAAGGAAGTCGAGTACGTCGTTGAAGTGGTGGGCGGGCAGGCAAAGCTGAAAGCGCTTGTGAAGGCGTAGCTGCCGGCCGGAGCGCCGGTCGCAAAATCCGGAACTACAAAGCGGAAACCATGTGGGCGACGGCGTCGTCGAAGCTTTGTTTTCCATCGAGATACGGTTGCCAATATTCGGTGAGGACTCGCAGATAGTCCTGCCAGCCACGCTTGTAGAGGCCTTCGCGCACGGCGTACGGAACGTACCCGGTTTTTGGCGGGCCCTGTTCCGAGTCGCCGAAGGCCGGACGAATTACTTCGCCGGTTGTATAGAAGAGCAGAGCATGCCACAGGTCGCGTGGAACGGGTTTGTCCCGCTGGCGGCACTCGCGCAAAATCGCGTTTTGCACATTGTCGGAAATCCCGTGCGACGCCTCGTGGAAAAGAATTTCGAGCGCTTCGGGGCCCTGATTGCGCGGGTCCGTGCTGGAAACCGTGAGGCGGAGAGGATCGAGCGTGGTGTAGGCGCCGGCAAAGTTGGAGTAGACGCTGACGTCAACGCGGATGCGGTCTTGCGGCCAGTCCGTTTGGTAAATCTCGGCAAGCCGGTGAGAGAGATCCACGCCGCTGCGACGAACGAGCGGAGCCACGCTGGAAATCCAGCGCCGATTCGCGCGATCGTGCTCCGCCCACAGGTGAGCCCGATATACGGGAGCAGCGCCGGTCAACGCTTCGGTCAACTTTTTGGGAAGTCCCGCGTCGCAAGTTTTTTTTCTGAGGCCGGCGATGTCGTCGCAAGTTTCGAAATCGCCGAGTTGGTTCTTGATCAAGACCAGATCGAGCGCAACCACCAAATCTTTGCCGGCGTAAGTTTGCGCGTAGAAAGATACGGCGGCGTCCCACGCCTTTTGTTCGGCGGGAGTCAAATTAGCCGCGGCCAGAACCGACGGAGGATTGGCCGCGCGTTGCTGGCGCGCCTGGAAGTACAGCGTGTGATGCAAATTCAGCCAAAATCCGCTGTGAAATTCAAAGACGGGGAGCGGTGCATGCGAGATATCGGATTGAGCGGATAAGACGGTGGGAACGATTGGGAGAAGGAAGCAGAGGAAGCCAAGCTTGGTGGCCAGGGGAGCGCGCATGGAGCGAAATTCATGGTATCGCCAAAGCCATCCGCGGACAAACTCGATTACAGGCGAAGGTGCGATGACGTTTCAAGCCAGCGGTTCAGAACTTGAAGTTGACCGGTTTCGATGGGCTCTTCAAATTGAATTCCCATGCCCAGGCCCGGGCTGACGTACACGACGCGGCCGCGACTCTTGAATACTTCTTCGCCGCGGGTCAGCGTGATGTCGACAAGACTTCCCTTGGGTATGGGATTTAAGGTGTCGACGTAGCAGCCGGTGCGGCTGACGTCGCTCGTGCGGGCGGACAAGCGCGTTCCGCTGTCAACTTCCGTAAGACTGGCCACCAGGATTAGGGCAAAACGCGGCGAATTACGGCGGTTGGACATGACTTCCGGCATATTCCGTTCTCCTTGTCCTTGCCCAGAGAGACGGGAACATACGGACCGCTTCAATCCAAAGCAGTCCGTCACCGGATGTATGACCCAATTCCATTTTGCCAGAAGCAAGACTTCGAGAACGAGCGGCCCAACCGGCATGACGCGAAACGGCTACGGTCTGGGGCGGCGCGGATCGCTACTTAACACTTGGATCGCTTGCGTTGCCGATTGCGCCGCGATGATCGCCAGCGTGCGTGGCGCCGGAAGCGTCACGGAAGTAGGAAATTCTGCCGGTGCGGTCGTAGATTGACGGGGTTGCCGAGAGCTCATATTGCGCGGGGGCGCCGACGTCGTTCGCACCGACGATGGCGTAACGGAACGAATAGCCGTTCTTCTTTCCCGCGGCCAGGTCCACATCGAGCAAAGCGGCACTGTCCGGAGTGGGCGCGCCTTTTTTCGAAGCGCCGAGCTTGTCGAGCGATTCGGGCAAGCGCGAGTACGATTTGCGGTAACTTTCGATGGCCGCCGCGATTTTGTTCAGCGATTCAAGAGCCTGCTGTTCGCTGGCGGAGATTTTCGCCTGATCCCACTCGACCTCGAGCGAAGGCAGGTCCAGCAGGAGAAGCCCGAGGGACAAAACCTTCCATTCGCCATTTTCGCGCACCATCCCAAAAAGGACATGGTGCGCGGCGCCGGCATCCGGATCGGAGGCTTCGCGCAAATCGATGGGAAGAAACGCGATCGCGTCGTGCGTATCCGCGCCGCCGATTTGAATTTCCGCCGTTCCGTAAGGCGTTGTGCAACTTACGATCGGCCGGCCGGCGGCGTTTGCAGTGGTTTTCGGCTTACCGGGATCGCTGAGCAGAACAAAACGCTTCATGAGCTCGGTTCGCGCGGCAACGGTGAGACGGGAAAACGATTCGGCGTTGCGGACGGTAAGAAATGTCTTGAACGCGACTTCGTCGTGCGAGCAGGCCGCGGAAAGTGTATCGCGCAAGGCAGTGGCGGGACCGGACATCGGCGGTGGAGCGTCTACGCGCGAGCTGGATTCTTGCGCGGCGGCAACGCTTGCCGCGAGCAGCAAAAGCAGAGCGAACGAAGGTGGACTTGCGGCGGGCATATCAGTCCTTGGCCGCGGCCAGAATCTGGGCCAACTGGGTTGTGAATTGAGATCGCGGCATTACTTGCTGGAAGCCAGCCGCCTTGGCCCGTGCGGCAAGGTCCGCCTGCACGTGAGAAAGAAATCCGATGACCGGCAGAGTGGGATGTTGTTCGCGAAGTTGCTGCGCCGCCTGAAGCGGTGCGTTGCGCGCGTTCAGATCGAAGATGACGAATTTCGGGAGCGGGTCCATCAATTGCAACAGGGCATCGGGACTTGCCGCGACTTTGACTTCAACTTGAAGATGTTTCGCCGTTTCCGCCAGTTTCATTTGGAAAAAAAGATCGTCCATGTAGGCAACAACGCGCGCCATGCGATTTGGCTCCTCGACTTTGCTCGTCTAAGTATGCCTAAGAAGTTGAGATGCGGGAACGGCAGCCAGCGTCAACCGGAGCTGGGCGCATCGAAACGATTCTTTAGTCGCTTCATCACGGCGTCACATTCTTCGATCGCCGCCGCGAGCCTGGCTTCGTGCACGCCGCTCAAAATCCGGAACGGTTTTCCGAGCCGGCGGAGTTCTTCGATAAAACGCGCATGCATCGAAGCGCGGATGTGTTCGCCGTCGCGAATGCCGTCCTGAACGAACGGAATATTGACGTCGGTGAGGAGATAAAAATCCGTCCTGCGCCCGCTCGCCGCTGCCACCACGTTCGGCGATTGAAGACCAAGGTAGCGCTCTTCCCAGATGCAAGTGGCAAAGGAATCCGTGTCGCAAATCAAAATGCGATTCGCGACGCGCGCAAGTTCGTCTTCGAACCGGTTTTGCATTTCCGCGATGAAAAGAAATTCACGCGAGGTCCAATGCGTGTTTGGCGGAAGGTACATTCGCCCCTCGGTATGCGTGCGTCCGAATTCGGGAACCCACGCCGTTTGATAGTGCCTCGCGAGGGCCTGGGCCAATGTGGTTGAGCCGGTGGATTCGGCGCCAACAACGCAGACACGCGGAATCAGCGAGGCGCGCACGGGGCCCGGAAGAAACTGCCAGTGCGCCAAGGGATCCTGGCGAATCTGCGTTGCCGAAATCGGTACCGCGGTGCGGAATGGATCGACGGAAACGTGCTTGCACCCCAAGAACCCGGCGAAGGGGTCGCCGTACGATTCGGATGTGAAAACAACGTCGGGCACAAAGCCGAGAAAACGAATGGTTTCTTCGGCCCAGAATTTGGAATCGTCGTCTCGCCCAGCATCGGGTATGACGCGCACATCCGCGTTTGGATGCATTTCGCGCAACCACTGAGCGCGCGTTTCGCCGGCAATCCGCTGTTCCGGCTTGTGGCAGACAAGCACGATCAAGTGGTCGACGTGAGCGAGCGCCGTCGCGATGAGGTGAGAATGACCGAGGTGAGGAGGATAAAATTTGCCGATGATGAGTCCGCGCGTCATCGCACGACGGGCTCGGCGAGAGCGTGGTTCGGCGACTTTTCCCGGAACGTGCGGTACCACTGCGCGAGGCCCGCAATACACATCGCGAGAAATACGAGGTAAAGCGCCGCCGTCAACGCCAGATCCTTGTAAAGATAGAGGCCGATCGAGAGCGCGTCCGTAACGATCCAAAATAGCCAGTTTTCAAGAATTTTCTTCGTCAGCAGATATTGCGCGGTGACGCTGAGGACCGACGTGCAGGCATCCAGAAACGGAGCGGCGTCATGGATGGTGCGCAAATAGAGCGTGAGCACGGTCGTCGCGATCGCGGCAAAGAAGCTTGCGTACAGAAAAGACGACCTTCCAATGCGCGAGATGCCGAGCGAATCCCGGCCGCCGCCGCCGAACAGCCATCGATACCAGCCCAAGATTCCAAGAGCGAAGTAAACGATTTGCAGCGACATATCCGCGAAGAGGCGAGCGCGCCAAAATACGATCACATAAATTACGTTGTTTGCGAGTCCGATCGGCCAATTCCAGATATTTTCTTTTACCACCAGGTACACGCACACCACGCCGGAAAGGAATCCGAGCGTTTCAGTCATCGAGATCGGAATAAGTTGCCACCAGGAAGCACAAACGAGGAACGCGCCACCCAGTGCGGAAGCGAGATAGGCGGCGGTTTTCATGGTTGCCAGGCGGAGAAGATCCTGCGACTAGTGGCCGGCGTTGGGGCTGTGCGCGCCGACGGTTTTGTCCGGCACGTCGCCTTCGCGGCCTTTGACGCGGTCGTAAACCGAAACCTGGCTCACGGAGCCGAGCGCTTCGTTGTAGAAAGTCGGCACGCCGAGCGCCGTGCGAAGCTCTTCGTTGAACTTGCGCAAATTTTGCAGATGGCTTGCCAAAGCGGGCAGCTTGATGCCTTCGTCGGTGAGCAAAAACTTTTGATAGCCGGCATCCCACAGACGGGAGAACTGCCCCTTGACCATGATCGTCGGAATGACAGTCAATTGATAGCTGCCGTCGGTATCCTGACGGAACTCGGCGCCGCTTCCATATTTTTCCACGCGAACCACGCCGCGCGTGCTGCCCACGCCAAAACCGAGGGCGGCAAGACTCTCAATCGCTTTTTGAGAAAACCGTTCGTCAACGTTCCACATGATTTATCCAGACTAAAGAATTGAAGGGCGTCTGTAAAGTTGGAGAGTATTCGAATCGCGTCGCAAGCCGGATAGTATCCTTTTCATCCGGCTTCCGGCCAGCCAAATTTCGATTCGCTTTATTAAAATTTTTTTGCTTGTTCCTTTGTGCGGAAAAGGATAAAAGCTCATCAACGGGTGCGTATTCTTCCAGGTCGAGCTGAATCGGCACGATTGTAGGCGTCGTGCGTTCGCTGAATTGAAGCCGGATTGCCGGCAAGACAGGGTGGATCATGAAAAAATTGTTCTCGCTTCGCTCGTTTGCAGTCGTTTTTACGGTTTTCTTGTCTTTGAGCTTTGCCAGCGGAATCGCGTTTTCGCAGCAATCCCTCGGCGCGATCAATGGAACAGTAAAAGACAGCAGTGGGGCGGCGGTATCCGGCGCGTCGGTGAAAATGCGTAATGTTGCGACTAACCTGGAACAAAGCGCTCGCAGCAAGAATGACGGGTCGTACAGCGTCGTCGATCTGCCGATTGGAACCTATGTCGTCACCATATCGAAAGATGGCTTTCGAACCGAAGAGCATTCGCAGATTCTGGTGCGCGGAAACCTGACGACGACCGTGGACGCCAGCTTGCAGCCCGGAGCCGTGACTTCGACGGTTACAGTCAACGGAACGCCGTTGCTGAACGAGACCGACACGACAAATGGATTCACGCTCAGCGAGCAGGAAATCGCTGCCGCGCCGCTCGGTACAGGGAGCTTTACACAACTGGCGATTCTGGCACCGGGAGTTAATTCCGACCTTCTTGCGGGTTCGGGGACAAACGCCGGGCTCGGCAACCAGAATATATTCGCCAACGGCCAGCGCGACACCAGCAACACGTTTACATTTAATTCGGTGGACGCCAACAATCTCTTCAATGGTTTGTCGTCAAGTTCCGTTGGGGAAAGCCGTTTCGTCCTGAATACCAACGAGCAGTTCCTGGCCGGCGGCCAAATTCAAACGAACACCTCGGTGTTTGACGCAATCGGCCAAGGATTGCCCGCGCCGCCGCCGGAAACGATTGAAGAACTGCACGTCAATACCTCGATGTATGACGTCTCGCAAGGAGCAAGCAGCGGCGCGCACGTCGCGGTCGCGACGAAGTCCGGTACGAATGACTTTCATGGGTCGGCTTATGAATATCATCAGACGGACGCGTGGAACGCGAACCAGTTCTTCTTTAACGCTGCCGGTAAAGATCCCATCACCGGCGATCCGCTCATTCCTCGGCCACCCTTGCATCGCAATACGTTTGGCGCGACGCTCGGTGGACCGATCTTGAAAAACAAGATGTTCTTCTTTGGATCGTACCAAGGGCAACGAGTATCCGACGCAACCAATGGTTCAACACAATTTGCCAACGTGCCATGCGTGGAGCAAGGTCCCATTGCGACCCAGACGCTGGTTTGTCTTTCGGACGACCGCAGTGCGGCGGGTTTGGCAGCTGTTGCCAGCGCCAACAATTGCGGGACGGTGGACAACGCAACGCCTTGTCTTACGGCGTCGCAGGTTGATCCGGTTTCGGCTGCAGTATTGAGCGCAAAAGCCGCCAATGGGAAGTTCCTGGTACCCTCCGCGAATATTTTTGATGCTGGACGAATCCAGGCCTTGGGTGGCAACGCGCAGGAAACAGGGCCTCCCAGTACGTTTAATGCGGATCAAGTTAACGGGAACGTGGACTATATCTTCAGCACGAAAGACAGATTGGCTGGCAAATATTACTTTCAGAACGACCCCTCGACTAGTCCATTTGCCGTCAGCCAAGTGCTTGGATTTCCGCAAAGTCTGCATGCCGGAAGCCAGGTGGTTTCGATTGACAACACCTTGAGTCTGACTCCGAATACGACGTGGGAACAGAGAATCGGATTCCTGCGGCAATTCGCGAATGCCAGCACGTCTCAGATTCTGACTCCCGCCGATGTAAACCTCAATCTATTGGGCAGTCCGGACTTCCCCGGCTTTACTATCAGCAACGCCGGATCTGGTAATTTCAACTCGCTGCGCATCGGACCCGCGAATAACTTCGCAAACGCCGGCGTTTTTCAGAACCATTTTCAGCTGGCCACAAATTACAATTGGAGCGTCGGCCGCCATACCATCTCCTTCGGCTTCAATGGCGACTACGGCCAGCTCAATGTCTTGAACCGCGAAAATCAAGTTGCCACCTTCACTTTCCGGAATTTTGCGAATTTTGTGACGGGGAAATTGGGCGGCAGAAACGGGGGCGGACAACTTCTGAACGGGGAAACAAACCGTTATTTCCGCGCGAAACAGACTGGTCTATTCGTGCAGGACAGCTTCAAACTAAAATCGAACTTGACGATCACCGGCGGCCTTCGTTGGGATTGGGATGGCCCGCTGTACGAAAAGAACGGGCTACTTACCAATTTCTACGCCAAGAACTATTCGTATGATCTTGCAACCGACACGATCAACAACATCGGGCTGGTGATCGCCGGCAACAACAAGCAATTCTGCAACACAAAATCCGTCTTTTGTTCGAACAGCGATTCGACGCTCACCGGCAGGCAATGGATCTTCGAACCGCGCCTTGGCGTGGCCTGGTCGCCGAGCTTTGTGAAAAATTTCGTTGTTCGGGCGGGATACGGTCTCTATGCCGACCGGGGAGAATTCTTCACGGAGTTTTCGCCGAGCGCGGGGTTGGGCATCAGCGGACCGTTCGGCGTGACGACTGAGCAACCTTTCACGGTGCCTTTCGCTAACACTTGCACGGGCACGGGTTGCCTTAGCAACAATCCGTTCGGCACTGCCGCGCCGCCACCTCCGCCGAAAGATCTATCAGGCGTCGCTTCACTCGTTCATAACCAGTCTGGTTTGAGCGGATGTACGGCTCCTGTGACTCCCACTTGCACGCCGACCGGAAATCCGCTGTTCGCCTTTCTATTCGGCGGTTACGATCCGAGGAACACCCTGCCTTATTCGGAAAACTGGTCGCTGGATGTGCAGTGGCAGCCGCGCGATACGCTGGTGATCGACATCGGATACGTTGGAAATCACGGCCAACATGAGCTGCTGCCCATTCCCTTTAACCAGCCGGGTATTGCGACGCCGACTCGTCCAATAAACGGCCAGATCTATTCCTATGGTTTTCAAGCTACCGACGCGGATGGCGGCAACGGCACGCTGCTCACCGAACAAGTGGGCACTACGATTGGAGAATTCGCCGGCGCCGACGGAAACTCGGCGCTTCGCGTCCCTTTCATCGGCTATAACCCGAACTCCGATTTTTGGGAAGCGGAAGGCATCTCCAACTACCATGCGCTTTTGGTGGGCGTCAAAAAACGCTTGAGTCATGGCCTCACGGTGAACGCTTCTTACACGTGGTCGCACGCTTTGGATGAAGGCGGTGGAATTTCCGAGGGATTATTCTTCAATGGGAATAATCCGTTGAATCCTCGAAGCGCTTATGGCAGTTCGAGCTTTGATCGCACTCATGTGTTCACGGTTAGCTATACCTACCAGTTCCCGAACTTCGTTAAGTCGCAAAGTTTTATGAAACACGTGGCCAACGGCTGGGGCCTTACGGGAATCACCATTGCGGAAAGCGGGCAGCCGTATAGCGTGTACGACTTCTCGGGAACCGTCGCGAGCCAGTATTTTGGAGCGGGCGACGACTTCATCACAAATCCCTTGCTGGCGATTCCGGGCGGAACCGCGAAGGGTGTGCAGCTGCAGGGAACGACCGGCGTCAACGCGAACAATCCGGTGTTGAACGCCAGCGCGTTCGGCATCACCGTGAACGCTCCGGGTACAAACGGTGTTCCACCCTGCGGTCCAACCACGGACGAGAATACGGCAGCAGCCGCATGCGACTTTTCCGAAACCGGGTTTTCCAACCAGGGGAGAAATACGTTTCGCGGACCGTTCCAGTTGCGGTTCGACTTCGGCGTTGTGAAGACATGGAAGATCTCGGAGCGGTTTAGCCTCCGTTATGATGCGCAATTCTTCAACCTCTTCAACCACGTTAGCTTCGACGCACCGAACAACAACATCAGCCTGAATCCGTGTTTTGGGCCAAACCTTCAAACCAGCCCGGCGAACGGATGCCAGTGGCTTGGGACGATTCCGGCTCCGGCGGGATTGACCAGTCCCATCGCTGATGGACTTCACAACCCGAACCAAGCCGCTCCATTTGGCTCCGGTGTAATTCAGGGAACTCTGGGCAGCCCAAGATTCATACAGATGGCGCTGCATTTGACGTTCTAGGAATTGCAGTCGCACTGAAATCGCACGTCCAGGCCCCGGACGCCAAGTCGAGCGTCCGGGGTCAATTTTTGTATGGACAGCCGTCGCAAATCTCCTAAATTGCGGTAGACTATAAGCCATATCCGAACCATGGGCTGTTGCATCCAATTCGGAGTATTTTGGTCGCATTTCGGTGCGACTTGCGTCTCAGGGAACGTCCAGAGATGGCTACAACAGAACCCGCATCCGCAAGGGTCGAACTTCCGGCGAGCCGCCCGGCTGTCGGAGAAGCTGTGCTCGAACGCATTGGAAACACGCCACTTCTTCGTCTAGAGCGTGTCGGCAGCGAATTTCACAACATTCAATTTTTCGCCAAGGCCGAATGGTTTAACCCCGGAGGCTCGGTCAAGGACCGCGCTGCGCTGCGCATGATTCGAGCAGGCTTGGCGGCCGGCAAGCTCTCGCTTGGAAAAACCATTGTGGACGCCACGAGCGGAAACACGGGCATCGCGTACGCGATGATCGGAGCCGCGCTTGGTTATCCGGTGAAGCTCTTCCTGCCGCACAGCGCTTCGCATGAACGCAAGCGCATCCTTATGGGGTACGGCGCGGAACTGGTCATGACGCCGGGCGATGAAGGAACGGATGGCGCCATTCGCCGCGTCCGCGAACTCGTGGCGGAAAATCCCGATGCTTATTTTTACCCGGACCAGTACAGCAATCCGGCAAACTGGCAGGCGCATTACCACACGACCGCAAACGAAATCTGGGAACAGACGCGCGGCGAAATTACGCACTTCGTTGCCGCGCTCGGCACCAGCGGAACATTCGTCGGCACGACGCGGCGCTTGCGCGAACTCAACCCCGCAATTCGTTTCGTCAGTCTCCAGCCGGACGGCCCATGGAACGGCCTCGAAGGCTGGAAGCACATGCCAACCGCGCTGCGGCCGGCGATTTATGACGACACACTCGCCGACGAAAATCTGGAAGTTTCGACGGAGCAAGCCTACCGGCTTGTGAAACGGCTCGCGCGCGAAGAAGGGCTGCTGGTCAGCCCAAGCGCCGCGGCGGCTTTGCTCGGCTGCTTTGCCGTCGCAAAAACAATTCCGCGTGGCGAAAAGGCGAACATCGTCACGATTTTCGCGGATTCTGCGTCGAAGTATTTGAGCGAACGTTTCTGGGATGAAGACTGAACATGGCCGAACCACTGCTGAGCATTAGCAAGGAACTTGCCGAGAGGATTCGCGCACACGGCGCGGAAACCTATCCGCACGAGTGTTGCGGCGCGCTGCTTGGGCGCGACAATGAACCGCGCGAGATTCTCGGCCTGTTCCCGCTCGTCAATCGGCGCGACGATTCGCCGCGCAACCGCTTTTCCGTATCAACGGCGGACGTCGTCGAAGCGGAAAAAGTGGCGCGCCAGCAGGGCCTGGATGTCGTTGGGTGGTATCACTCGCATCCGGATCATCCGGCGCGCCCGAGCGAATACGATCGCGAGCACGCTTGGCCGTGGTACAGCTACATCATCGTCAGCGTCGCCGAAGGTCAGCCTCAGGATATGACTTCGTGGCGGCTGAATGACGATCGCGAGCAGTTTTCGGCCGAAGCAATTGAGATCAAGCGCGGTGCGACGGTTTGAACGCGGAACGAGATTCGGCACGCAACGAAACAAAAATACGGAGAAGAAAATGCCAGTAAAAGTGATCATCCCAACGCCGCTGCGAGTCTTTGCGGCAAAAAAAGATTCCGCCGAATTTCCGGCGAAGACCGTGGGCGAAGCGTTGGGCAAGCTAACGGTTGAATTCGGCGACCTTCGCAAGCATCTTTTTACGGACGAAGGAAAGTTGCGCAGCTTTGTGAACGTGTATCTGAATGACGAAGACATCCGCTACCTCGGCAAGGAAGACACGCCGACGAAAGATGGCGACGTGGTGAGCATCGTGCCGTCGATTGCCGGCGGAAAACTGTAATTTTTAGGAGCAAGACTGAAATGGCGACGAAAGCACAGACCGTGGATGCAAAAGCGCAATTCACCGGTCTTTCGAAAGACGAAATTCTGCGCTACAGCCGCCATTTGATCATGCCGGAAGTCGGCATGGACGGGCAGTTGAAGCTGAAGAACGCGAAGGTGCTGCTCATTGGCACGGGCGGGCTCGGCGCGCCGCTTGGCCTGTATCTGGCGGCGGCGGGTGTCGGCAAGCTAGGTCTGGTTGATTTTGACGTGGTGGATTCGACAAATTTGCAGCGGCAAGTGACGTTCGGCGCGCAAGACGTCGGCACTCCGAAAACGCTCGCGGCAAAAAATCGCCTCTCGAGTTTGAATTCGGATATCGAGATTGAAACGTTTGAGACGAAGCTCGAAAGCAGCAATGCGCTCGAACTCTTCAAGGATTTCGACATCGTCGTCGATGGCACGGATAATTTTCCCACGCGGTACCTCGTCAACGACGCGTGCATTTTGCTCGGCAAGCTGAATGTGTACGGCTCCATTTTCCGCTTCGAAGGCCAGGCCACCGTTTTCGGTGCGCCCGATGGCCCGTGCTATCGCTGCCTTTATCCGGAACCGCCTCCGCCGGGGCTCGTGCCTTCGTGCGCGGAAGGCGGAGTTCTGGGCGTTCTGCCCGGAATCGTCGGTTCGATTCAGGCGATGGAAACCATCAAGCTCATTATCGGGCGCGGCGACAGTCTTGCCGGCCGGTTGCTTCTCTTCGACGCGCTTGGCATGAAATTCCGCGAACTAAAGCTGCGCAAGAATCCGGATTGCCCCGTTTGCGGAAAAAATCCGACGATCACGAAGTTGATCGACTACTACGAATTTTGCGGTGTGCGTGGCGAAGAAGCGCCTGCTTCGAACGTGCAAGTGCCGGAAATCACGCCGCGCGAACTGAAATCGCGCCTGGATCGCGGCGATGACTTGTTCATTCTCGACGTTCGCGAACCGCATGAATTCCAAATCTGCAATTTGAATGGCCACCTCATCCCGCTCGGCGAACTTCCGCGCCGCGTCCATGAACTCGATTCATCCAAGGAAATCGTTGCGCATTGCCGCAGCGGAAAGCGCTCGGCGGATGCGGTAGACTTCCTTCGTAAAACCGGATTTCGCAAGATTCTGAATTTGAAGGGCGGAATTTTGGCTTGGTCTGACGAAGTGGACCCATCCGTGCCAAAATATTGAGATGGAATCTCGATCCGCGAAAAGAGCAACGGAAAAAATGAGTGTGTTCGACGAGATGTTGGCCCACAACGTTCGCTATGCGGAGACGTTCGGACTGGGCCACTTGCAAACTCCCCCGGTGCGAAAACTCGTCATTCTTACGTGCATGGATTCGCGCATGGACCTCGAGCAATTGCTTGGACTGCAAGTGGGCGATGCGCACATGATTCGCAATGCCGGCGGGCTTGCCACCGACGATGCGGTGCGTTCGCTGCTCCTTTCGACGCACTTGCTCGGCACCCGCTCCATCGCCATTATTCAACATACGGAATGCGGACTGCTTTCCATCACGGATGAACAAATGCGCTTTCGCTTGAGTTCAGAAATGGGGAAAGACGCTTCTCACCTGCAGTTTCACGCGTTCACCAATCTCGACAGCAACGTTTCCGATCAGGTAAAGCGAGTCCGCGAGCACCCATTTCTACCCAGGAATATTCAGGTGCGCGGCTTCGTGTACGACGTGAAGAAAGGTTCGTTGCGCGAAGTTCAAGTAGACTGAATAATTCAAGTAGACTAAACAAGACGTGCGGTCGATCGGAATTGACGTACTCAAATCAAACACAGAAAAGGGAAACGATGGCGGCGACGAAAATTACGATTAACAGCAATGGGTCTATCCGAGTCGAGGGCGATTTTGAGATTGTCGACCCGTCTGGAGCGACTTTTGGTCTGGCTGGACGCACTGCCATCGGCCTTTGCCGCTGCGGGCAGTCGGCCAACAAGCCCTTTTGCGACGGTTCTCACAATCGCGTCGGATTCACCGATCCGGTCCAAGCCCGAGACCTTCCGGCCCCGAAACCCAAGATTTGAAGCGGTTTAGCGTGTCCAAGTCGCATGAGACTGTATCAAACTGAGAAAGTGTTTCGATTAGGTGATTCTCATCGCGACCGACCGTAACTCTCTGGAAACAAATGCCCTATTTTGTCGCAAGGCTTGGCGCTTGAGATTTTGAACCGTCTCGCACGAGCGACCCGCTGAAACACCCAAACATCGCTCCACAATAACTTCTGTTTTTTCAACAACATACCAGCTCGAATTCTCCGTGAAAAAAGGGCACAAACGTGCATTTCTTCGGGTTTGTCCTGTTTTCATCGGCAGTTGGAGGAATTCGTGGGAGATTGGGCCAAAATCATCGGTGTTCTCCGGAAGCGTCCTTCCGTCGCATCGATCGCAGCGCTCTCTGTGCTTGCGCTGGCTTACGTCGCCACGATCTTTTATCTGCGCGCGTCGAATTTCTCCGGAACTCCGCAAGCCTATCTATACCTTGAAGTCGGAGGCACTCTCCTCAGTTTTTGCTATGCCGCCAATGCCTTGGTGCGCTTCCGCGGCACGCATGATCGCACTGCGCTGATACTCGCCTTCGGTTTTGTTCTTTCCGGAATGATTGAGACGATCGGCTACTTCAGCCTCAATGGCGGCTTGCGCGGAAGTGCAGCCGCGATGGCGCACATTCCGATGGGTTGGATGGTGAGCCGCACGCTGCTTGCCGTTCTGCTGCTGGCTGCGCTTGCCGTGGAACGATTTATGCCCACCGCGCGGCAGCCCAGCAAAGAGATCGCTGGCGTACTGCTCGTTGTGGCGTTTGCCGCGTATGGGACAAGCGCGGCGTTCCTTGCCGCGCCCGCCGCTCCGGTTCCGCAAGCGCTCCAAGTCATTTCGCGGCCATGGGATTTGTTGCCGGCCGCGCTTTTCCTTTTTGCCGCCATCGCGTTTCGAAGCCGTTTTCGCAAGGAAAAGAACGGTGGCTCGCTTTACGACTACTCATTGTTCATCGTGGCTTCGCTCAACGTCGCGTGCCACGTTGCCGCGGCGTTTTCGCGCCATTTGCTGGATGGTCCGTTCTTCCTCGCCGAGATGAGCAAGACGGTCAGCTATGTCGTGATGCTCTGTGGCGCGCTGCTCGACCAGGCGCGATTGTTCGATCAAGTTCGCACGCTCGCCGTCAGCGATCCATTGACCGGTCTTGCCAACTACCGCCGCCTCCTCAGCGTCATGGAAGCGGAGCTTGATCGTTCGCGGCGCACGCAACGCCCGTTCAGCGTCGTGCTGTTCGATATGGACGGCCTCAAAGCCATCAACGATCAATACGGACATCTGACAGGCAGCCGGGCGCTCGTTCGCCTCGGCAAAGTGCTGCGCAACCACAGCCGCGCGATCGATACCGCGGCTCGCTACGGCGGAGATGAGTTTGCGATTATCCTGCCGGAAGCAGGGAAGGACATCGCGTCACGCATCGTTTCGAGAATCCGCGAACGGATGGCATCGGATGCCGAGCAGCCATCGCTTTCGGCGAGCGCCGGAGTTGCGGCATTTCCCGAAGACGGCGACACGCCGGAAAAACTTCTTGCCGCCGCCGACCGCGCTCTGTACCGCATGAAGCACCGCGGAAGCAGCATCAAAAATTTATCGCGCATCGCTGCGTGCTTGTGAGTGGATGACATGTCCCCCCTTCGCAGCCGTATCTATCCGTTTCATCGCACTGAAAACCGAATCCCCATGGAGATCGGCTGCTATCTCGAAGGGAATCGGCAGGTTCCTGGCGCGGAATCGACGTTCACGGAGAACGTCAGCTCCAATGGAGCGCGCGTAGTCAGCATACGCAAGTGGGAGCCGGATGACCGGCTCGTCCTTTCTTTGCGCAACGGAGAGTTTCGTTCCTCGGCTCGAGTGGCATACTGCCAACCTTTGCAAGGCGACGGCTTTGCCATTGGGGTGGAGTTTCTCGACGCAAAGGGACGATGGATTGTTCAAAACGCTAGATAGCTCGGCCCAACGGCGTAGCGGAGAGGAGGGAACGACCGGAACAACGTGAAGAATGAAACTAGCGCAAAGTTCTTAGTTGTATGCTGAAGCGCCGGAAGCCTGAGAAGGAGCCTCCGGCGCTTTCGCTTTTTGGCCGCCGATTTCTTGCTGCCTACAAATCTTCCAGCTTCAAGTCAACGTCCGCGTTTTTCCACGATTCCTTGAACTGCCGATCCACCCAGGCGGCATCCGTGTCCGAATGTTGGGCGGCAAGCGCCTCGCGCAGTCCGAAGAGCGAACGTGGGTTCCGCGGATTCCGTTCCAAATCTTCCCGGAATGCCATTTCCGCATCGTAGGGCTTCGCCACCTTCATGTACGCCGCGCCAAGCGATTCGCGCACGGGGTAATACCAATCGGCCGGCTCGTCGTAAGCAAGTTTGTCCTGTGCATCCACGGCCGCGAGCCAATGTTTGATGGCGTCGTCCAGCTTGTTTTGCGCTTCCGCGATGCGCGCGGCGAGAACTTCGTGCGCGACTACGTGTACGGGTTTGCCGGAAGCCTGCAGTCCAAATGGAGCAGTTGCGGGAATCGCGGCCTCTTCTTTTTCGAACGCGGCAAACTCCGCGGCGGCTTTGCTTGCATCGTGTTGCGCGCTGAGCGCCAGCGTCCGCGAATAGCGCCACATCAGATGCGTCTCCGCAAGAGTAATGGCCGGCTCGGGCCGCGCAAGAATCGCCTCCCACTTTGAAAAGCGCGCATCCACCCAGATCGGTGTCATCACGAAGCCGTCGAGCATCGGCATCATCGCCGCGTGCGGCATCAAGCGTTTTGCCAGCGCGTCGGCCGCTTCTTTGGCCTCTGCATAACGCCCTTCCATGCTTGCGGCCATCGCCAGAAAGTGTTCGTTGTGGCTGTGATACATCAGGTCGTACATGCTGCCGGAACGGTCTGCCTCTTCCGCATACGCTTTATCAACCTGCGCAGCCTTCCTGTTTCGCTCGGCCGCGCGCGAAAAATCGCCGGTTCTTGCGTAAATGTGCGAAGGCATGTGCACCAAATGGCCCGCTCGCGGAATGAGCGTTTCCAGCCGCTGCGCGCTCGCAAGCGCGCGTTCCGGATTTGGCGAAGCCTCCAAAGCATGAATGTAATAATGATTCGCGCCAGCATGCATCGGGTCGCGCGTCAAAATGGATTCCAAAACTCTGATAATCTCTTCCGTACGTTCGCCCGGCTTTCCATCCAAGGTCCAAAGTTTCCATGGGTCGAGGTCCATCAAACTTTCCGCGTACAGGGTTGCGGCATCCAGATCTTCCGGATACTTGCGCGAGAGCGTGCGCATGCCCATCGCGTAGATATTTGCCAATTTCTTGTAGTCGGGCTTCGCGTCGTTCGAATAACGCAACATCAGCGTCGTCACATAGTCTTGCTCCACTCGCGGCGCATGCTCGGCCAGCCTGGACGCATTCTGGATCGTTTCGAACGCGATTTTTTCCCGCTCCGCGTCTACGTTTGCGTTGTAGTTTGGTCCAACCGCCATCGCAATGCCCCAAAGCGGCATCGGCGATTGCGGGTCGAGTTCCGCGGCCTTCTGAAACGCGCGCGCCGCCTCTTCGTGGTTGAAGCCGTAAAGCAGCGTGATTCCCTGGTCGAAGTATTCCTGCGCCTCATTGCTTGTCGTTTGAATCGGATGATGCTGCCGCCCCACCGCCGTTAGCGACAAATCGGCCGACTTGTTCGAAGGGGCTTTTTCCTGCGCATTTGCCGGGCAGAAAAGACCAACGGCAATCGTACAAATCGCAGCTCTGAGTTTCATGAATGACCCCCGCTTGAAGAGTGCCCTTACTCTCTTACAAGGGCCAATTCGATTGCAAGGACTTCACGCGGAATCGGGCAATAGTGGCACGAACGAGCGAAGAGGAAGACGATCGGCGAAGTCGGAACGTTTAGTCGCAATGCGTTTCGGTTTTGAACCGCATTGCGACTCAGTTGCGTAATTTGTTTCCCGGCTATATCTATTTCGTGTTCGTGCATCCTTACTTTCGAGCGGCGCGCTCATAAACCTGTATGGTGTTGTCCACCATCCGGCCGGCCGACATGTCTTGCTCAATCTTGCGGCGAGCCTGATTGCCCAGTTTGCTTCGGAGAGTGTAGTCGCCAAGCATTCGCAGCAATTCCGCCGACAACAAGTCCGGCTTAGCTTGCGTCGCCAACAATCCGGTAACTTCGTGTTGGACATATTCCGGAACGCCGCCGCTCGACACCGCCACTACGGGGAGGCCCCAGGCCATCGCCGCAAGCAGGGAAGTGCCAAGCGGTTCGGCCAGCGAGGGAAACGTGAAGACGTCCAGTGCCGCATACACCTGTCTTATGTCTTCAACAAATCCCGCAAAGATGACTGCGTCTCGCTGACCAGAACTTTCGGCGATCGATTCGATCGTCTTGCGGCAACGTCCATCGCCGGCAAGCAGCAGGCGAGCTTCAGGAAACCTTGCGCGCACCGCTGGAAAAGCGCGCACGAGTTGCTCCTGTCCTTTTTCGGGAAGGAGATAACCGACACATCCAAGCAGGATGTTGCGATCGTCCACGCGCCATCGCTTTCGCGCGAATGCCCGCTCCTGTTCCGTGATGCGTGGCGGTATTTCCACTCCTTCGTAAACGATTTCGATATGTTCCGCACCGATGCCGGAATCGAGCAAGCTCTGAGCCACGAATCGCGAGATCGCCACAATGCGACTGGCGGTCAAATATCGTTTGAGCGCAACGCGGCCTTTTTGAATGGGATAAGCGACCCGCCGCGAAACAATCACCGGAACCGCCGTGTGCGCGCGCCCGAGCCAGGCGGACGTCAGCGCGTGCGGCTCGTTCACGTGGACGAGATCGAAGTTTTCCCGCGCAAGCAATCGCCGCAGCAACCAGGCAGCCAGGAACCTCCGGGCGCGTGTTGCCACTGCGTGAACCGGCACGCCGGCGGCAGCGGCTTTAAGCGCCAACGGAGAACCTTCCACCGCGAGAAGTTGCGCATCGACGCCGCAAGCCCGCAGCCCGGTAACGGTCAGAAACGCCTGGCTCTGTCCGCCTCTCCACTCGCGGTCCAAATCGACGAACAGAATCTTCATTGAGTGCGACCCGCTTGCTCTTTCGCCACGAGCGCGCCAAGCCTTTGAAATTTCAGCCGCACCGACCGCGCCGCCATTTGCGCGATCAGCGCGCCGCGATGGCCATCCAGAAATCCCGCTCGGAATACGAAGCTTTGCAAGTACGTCCACGGTGTTGCAAACCACATCGCCGCTCGCCATCGCCGCTTGCCCGAGTCAAACATCTTTTGCGCGGCCAGAGTCGAATAGCTTTCGACCTTCGCTTCGTGCTCGGCGAAGGTTTCAATTGTGTAGTGCAGCAAATCGCCTGTTAGCCGCCCAACTTCCGCGTCAAATACCAATGTCTCGTGAACGATCCCTTCGTAATGCGCCGCGCTTTTCCGGTATAACCGCCGCTGCAGATTCGGGTACCAGCCGGAATGCCGTATCCACCCGCCCAAATATTGCGTGAGCCGTGGCCCTTCGTAGACCGCAAATTCCGGTTCTCTCTGTTTCCAATCGAGCAAGGAAGCGCGCAACTCGTCGCTAAGCGCTTCGTCCGCGTCCAGCGTGTAAATCCATTCGTGGCTGGCCTGTGCGACCGCAAAATTTCTCTGATCGCCGAAATTTGTCCAGTCGCGATGTACGAGCTTCGCGCCGTGTTCTCGCGCAATCTCTTCAGTCCGATCGGTACTGCCGCAATCCACAACGATTATCTCGTCCGCGACGCCCGCAATGGACGGCAGCGCCCTCGCCAAATTCTTTTCTTCGTTTCGGGTAATCATGCAGAAGGAGATGCGATTCATCGGTGGCTATCGCCGAGTTTTCTTCGTTGTCCGCCGTTGCCGCAGAACCTTCGCGGGGTTTCCCGCTACGATCGCGCCGGCGGGCACGCTTTTGGTGACGACACTTCCGGCCCCAACGATCGCCCCCGCGCCGATCGTCAAATTGCTCAAAATCGTCGCGCCCGAGCCGATCGACGCGCCTTTCTTCACGAGCGTCTTTTCCAATTTCCAATCCGCGTCCGTCTGCAATTCGCCGCTCTCGGTCGTTGCGCGAGGGTATTTGTCGTTCGTGAACGTCACGCCATGGCCGATGAACGCGTTATCTTCAATTTCCACGCCCTCGCAAATGAACGTATGGCTCTGCACTTTGCAGCGTTTCCCCACGCGGGCATTGCGCTGGATTTCGACAAACGCCCCAATTTTTGTTTCGTCGCCGACTTCGCATCCATACAGGTTGATGAATTTCGAAAGCTTTACACCCTTTCCCAGCTTCACGTCGGGCGCGATCGAATTGAATTCGTTCATACCGTCACCGCTTCGCCCCGATTGCGAATGGACCGGTCCGCTGCTTCGAGCAACCGCACAATTCTCAGCCCGTTCAAGCCGTCATTGAACGGTTTTTGGTTTGATTCGATGCAATCCAGAAAATATTCCGCTTCCGCGGTAAGCGCTTCGCTTGGTTCGACGCGCGGCGACCACATATCGCCCGAACGGTAGTTGACGAGCAATTTGTGAACTCCCTCTCCGTCCGCAATGGACACGCCTCGGTCGTAAACCTTCAATTTTTCATCCGTCTCCAGATCGTTCCATACCAGCATTCTTTTCTCGCCGCCAAGCAGCGTCGTTCGGATCTTGACGGGCGAAAGCCAGTTCACATTTATATGGGCGATCATTTTATTCGGAAAGTAAACCGTGATGAACGCGATGTCTTCCAGGTTATTGAAGTGCCGCGCGCCGGTCGCGACGACGGCCTCCGGCTTGCTCCGGATCACGTGATCCATGATGGAAAGATCGTGCGGCGCAAGGTCCCAAATCACGTTCACGTCGTGTTGAAACAATCCGAGATTTACGCGCAGTGCATCATAATAATAAAGCTCGCCAAGCGATCCTTCTTCCACCAGCTGGCGAATTTTGCGCACGGCGCCCGTAAACAGAAACGTATGATCCACCATGATTTGCAGTTTCTTGCGTTCCGCCAGCTCAATCAGCTCTTCCGCTTGCGCGGAGCTTTGCGTAAAGGGTTTTTCGATAAATACGTGCTTTCCGTTTTCAAGCGCCTTCTTCGCCAATTCGAAATGCGTGCCGACGGGCGTCACGACGGCGACCGCATCGATCTTTGTTGACGCCAGAATTTCGTCCGGATTCGTTGTGAAAGGAACTGCGGGCAGCAGCTTTTGCAATCGTCCTCGCGCCTTCTCGTCCCGGTCGCAGACCATCGCAACTTCCGCGCGCGCCCGCGAATGAAAATTCCTCGCTACGTTTGGTCCCCAGTATCCATAGCCAAGCACGCCGATGCGAATCATGCCGCTCCGAGCTCTTCTGAATTTGCCGCGCCAAAACCGAAAAGTTCTCTATTGCTTCCGTTCGAGCCCCACTCGAATCATGCTGCTTCCGATGCGAAACTCGGCGCCATCCTGAAGCATCGCCGCGCGTACCCGCTCGTCTTCGAAAAATGTCCCGTTCGTCGAATCCATATCCTTCAAATTAATGTAACCTTCCTTGACTTCAATCAAGCAGTGGTGACGAGAAACTTCCGGATCGTTCAAGCTGATATCTCCGCCCTGCCTGCCCAGAATCACTTTCGCCTTTTCCAGTTTTCTGACCAGCCCTTTGTCCGGCCCCTCAATCACACTTACGCTTGCCGTGACCCCGGCCGGCAACGCCAACGATGGATCCTGCAATCCGAGTCCGCCTCCGCCTTCCGAGCCGGTCCGAGCAAACGAGGGCAATGGCGACATGACGATTGTCGAGTCAGGCTTCAACTTTACTTCCACAACGGTCGGCTTCCCGCACTTCGAGCAGCGAAATTGCACTTTCGCGTGGCGCGCGATCTCCGCATCCTTCAGATTATGTTCCGCGCCGCAACTGCCGCACTTTACCTTCATACTCCCTGAGTATAACGTTTTCGTCGATTTGCGGCGCGGTCTGGGCGGATCACTCCTTTCGCCCGCCGCTATCTTCCTCGCGCGGCTCCTATGTTAGAATTAACGATTCAAATCCGAGCAGGAGATGCAGGGTGACGGACCATATTTCGCGCAAGGAACTCAAGCAAGACAAGATTCGGGAGTCGTTCGCCCACGGCGCCGAAGCGGTCTATTCGCACAGCCAGCTCGCGGGCCTTTTGGTCGCGGTCGCGCTCGCTGCCGTGCTCGGTTACGCCGGTTGGAAGTTCTATACCGACCGCCAGACCCTGCAAGCCTCCGCCGCGTTCGACGAAGCGAACAAGGCGTACAGCGCACGCATTGGCGTTGCAAACGCTTCCGCGGATGCGAGTGACATTTCCTTTCCCACCGAAGAAGCGAGATCCGAAGCCGCATTGTTGAAGTTCACGATGGTTGCCGACAAGTATCCCCACACCAATCCCGGACGCCTCGCCCGCTATTACCAAGCGCTCGAATTGGAAGATCTGGAACGCCACAATCAAGCCCTCGAGGAATTGAAAAAGATCAGTGCTGGCGGCGACAAGGAACTTGCCGCCATGGCGCAATACCAGATGGCGAACATTTACGCCCGCACCGGCAAAACCGACGATGCCGTGAAAACCTACCGCGCCCTCGCCGATCAGCGCTCGGTTTTCGTCCCGCGTCCACTTGTGCTCGTGGAGCTCGCCGATTTTCTGCGTCAGAGTAATCCTTCGGAAGCCGCCAACCTGTATCAGCAAATCAAGAAAGAGTTTCCCGATTCAAGCGTCGTCGAGCGGGCCGACCGCGGTCTCGGCATGATTCCGCCAAAATCCTAAACGAACGCGAATTTCCCTCGCGCGAAGAGGCCTCTATCGAACGCGACTCCATGCTCGTCGCTTGGGCCATGCGGGAAGCCGATTCGCGCGGCCGCCGTTATCCGGAACCGCCCCATCCCTATCGTGGAGAATTCGCTCGCGACCGCGACCGCATCATCCATGCGCGCGCCTTTCGCCGCCTCGAGGCGAAAACGCAAGTTTTTACCACGCGCTATTCAGACCATTTTCGCGATCGCCTGACGCACACGCTGGAAGTGACTCAGATCGCGCGCACCGTCGCCGGCGCAATGGGCCTGAATGTCGATTTTGCCGAAGCCCTCGCGCTTGTTCACGATATTGGCCATCCGCCGTTCGGCCACGCCGGCGAACGCCGCCTCGACGCCTTGTTGCGCGGCTATGGCGGCGGCTTTGACCACAATCTCCACGCGCTCCGCATTGTCGAACAGTTCGAACAACGCTTTCCCGCCCACCCCGGGTTGAATCTCACGTTTGAAGTCCGCGAAGGAATCATTAAACATTCGCGCGACTATTCTTCGCAAAAATTTCCGGAGCTGAGCGAATATCTCCTGGACCAAACGCCGCCGCTCGAAGCGCAGTTAATTGATCGCGCCGATGAAATCGCCTACAACACCGCCGATCTTGACGACGCGATGGAAGCTGATTTGCTCGATCTCGATCGGTTGAGTCTCGAAGTGCCTCTTTTCGCCGCTGTGTTTTCCGAGGTCTTGAGTCGTTATCCCGAAGCGCAAACCAAATCGCAATTCAATGAAACGCTAAAACGTGTCGTCGACTATCTTGTAACCGATCTTATTAATGCGTCTGCTTGCGCGGTACGGGAACACGGAATCAGCACCCTCGCCGATGTCCGCTCTCTACCGCTTCGTCTCGCTCAATTCAGCCCAACCGCGGCCGCAGAGATCGCCGCGCTGAGGAAATTTCTCTTCCTGCACGTCTACAATCATCCCTCGATTACGGAAGATCGCGATCGCTCGGTCCAATGCCTCGACGAGCTTTTTGTTTTTTACATGGGGAACGTTGGATCGATGCCTTCGGCTCACGAGGCGCTCACCGCTTCTTCTCCGCGCCACGTCGTTGTTTGCGATTACATCGCCGGCATGACCGACCAATTTCTTTTGAAGCAGCATCGCGAAAACATCGCGGCCTGAGCCGCTCCGGCAGCTATTCGTTCGAATTGAATGTATTGCACGCCGCAATCGAACCGTTATCCAGCCCTTTGCGGAACCAGCTCATTCGCTGCGCCGAACTTCCGTGCGTAAATGTTTCCGGGCTCACATGGCCCGTCGCCATTTTCTGCAGCCGGTCGTCGCCCACGGCCGCCGCGGCCCCCAATGCCGATTCCACGTCGCCCCTTTCGAGCAGCCCACGCTCCTCGGTCGAATGCGCCCAAACGCCGGCCAGGCAATCCGCTTGCAATTCCATCCGTACCGAAAGCGCATTCTGCTGCCGCGGATTTTGTTGCTGCAGTCGGCGAACTTTCGCTTCTATTCCGACCAGTTTTTGCACGTGATGTCCAACTTCGTGTGCCAGCACGTACGCCTGCGCGAATTCGCCGGGTGCACCAAACCGCTGCTTCAATTCATCGTAAAAACCCAGGTCAATATAGACCCTCTCGTCTTCGGGGCAATAAAACGGCCCGGTCGCGGACTCCGCCGCGCCGCATCCAGACCTTGTGTAATTGTGAAAAAGAACCAGCTTTGCATGCCGGTACTGCTTTCCCGTTTGCTGCGGCAGAATTTGCTCCCAGTTTTTTTGCGTATCGTCCAGGACAAACGAAACGAACTGCACGAGCGGTCTTTCGGCCGCGGTCCTCGCCGGATTGGGCCGGCTCGCCACCGGAGTCGCCCCGCCGCCGCCGATGAGGGCAAAAAAGTTCTGCTTAAAAACCAGGCTCAGGATGAGCAGAACAACCGCGCCGCCGAGTCCGATGTGCATTCCGCCGAACTGAAATCCGCCTCCGCCCGATTCGTCTTCGTCTCGGCGATCCTCAATGTCCTGGCTTTCGCCTTCGGGTGTCCATTTCATCGCTGCTTCTCCCGGAGCTGCTTTCGAGGATGGTAGCATCCTTCAATTCGTGCGAGAGAGCGAAAGCATCAGAACAAGATAGTTTTTTAGATTCTGCGTGATCAGAAAATTCGCTTTCACATGCTGGTGGCCTTGTTCTCCGAGTTTTTTCGCAATTTCGGGGTGCGAAAGCAAATATCGTATTTGATACGCCGTGCCTTCCACCGAATGCGCCAGCAAACCGGTGTGTTTGTGGATCACCTGATTCGGGATGCCCCCGACGGCCGAAGCCACAACCGGTTTCCGTTTCCAAAGCGCTTCCGCCACCGTCAGCCCGAAACCCTCGCGCAAGCTCTTCTGAATCACAATCGTCGAAGCGCGTTGCAGCGCATTCACTTCCAATGGCGCCCACGCCGGCAATTCCAGAATGTGGATGTCTCGGTCGCCATCCGCTTCTCGCCGCACTTCGTCCAGCACGATTGCTCCCTCCGGATCGTCCGATGCGCCTCCGCCCGCGAGCACAAGCTGGCAATCGAAATAGCGTTTCACAATTCGGTATGCGCGAATCACGCCCACCGGATCTTTGAGCCGGTCGAATCGCGATATCTGCGTCAGAATCGGCCGTTGCGAATCGATCGAAAAGCGCCTCAACACCGACGCAACGAATTCTTCATCCAGATCGCGGTTCTTCTCCGACAGCGGATCGATGGACGGGTAAAAAAGGTATTGCGGCACCGGCAGTTGCCGCGAAAACTCCGGCGACGAAAAGATCGCACCGTCGTAACGCGAAACGTAGGGCGCCAAAAATCCCCACACCGCCGAGTTCGGCCGCGACAAGTCGATGTGGCATCTCCAAATCCAGTGGCCGGCTTTTTCGCTTCGCGCTTCGATCAGGCCCGCCGGTTGTGGGTCGTGGATGATTGTGAACTCCGCATCGCGCCGCACCATTTCAAAGTTGCGCCGGTTGTATTCGCGAAAAATCGCAAAGTCTTCCGGCCGCGTCGCATACGCGCCGCCATGCAGCGCGTTGTGAAACGTTTTCGTCACTTCAAAAAAATCCGCTCCGCCCTGCATTACGTCCCAATGAATGTCGATTTCCAGTTCTTCCGCCAGGGGAATCAACCGGTTCAAAATCTCCGCCACGCCGCCGCCCACCGCGGTCGAATTGATCATCTGCACGGCCTTTCCTCGCAGCGGTTTCGCCAGCGCACGCAGTTCGTCCACTTCGGGTTGGCCGAGCAATGGCCCATACGCTTCCAAAGGTACCCGGTTTATCACTTGCGTCGCCGTCATGCTTTTTCATCCTCCAATTCAATCAGCCGCACCAGGCTCGCTCTCGCGCTATCCAGCGTGTTCGTATACACATCAATTCGATTCACTTTGTTTGCCAGGGTGTCCATGCCCAGGCTGTTTTCGAGCCACACCGAAAAATCGTTTGTACGCAAATGAAGGCGCAGCCGCGACGAAATGAAATGAAAATAAAAGGAAGAGTGGCTGAGCTTCCCGATTCCGTCGCGAAATTCCTGCAAATTTTGCGCGGTTAGCCCCAGCGGCTCGGTCACTTCCACGCTCTCGCAAAAATAAAACGGTTCGAGCGCTTCTTGCGCGGCGTAGTTGGGAAATTGCGAGCAATACGCGCCGACCACCCGCCGCAAATCGCTCCGCAATTCCGCGATCGACAGATAGTCGCGAATATCCAGCGCCGCCAATCGCTCCGCCAGTTCATCGCGATTGGCGGAAGCCAGCACCCACTGCGCGAAATCGTTCGAAAAGCCTTCCGTCAAAAAATGGTGGCTGCCCAATGTTTGAAACGTATGGTGAAAAATCGACGCGTCGCTGCATTCTTCCAATCCCTTGAGGAATTCCGTCAGCGTTCGCGCGCATTGATTTCCGATCCGCGTCAGATAAGCCACCGTAAAAAATGAAAAGGGAGTTCCGACTGCCTGCACCGTGCTGGTCATCGTGACTTTGCTTCCTCCGCGCGAATTTCCTCCTGCTTCGGCGTCTCACCGCGATCGGGTGCGTCAATCCGGATTTCCGTCAGATCGGACAGTAAACTTGCCGCCCAGCGGTATACGTTGTGCTCGCGTATATTCTTCCGCATGTGGCGCATCCTTGTTTCCTGCTCCTCTTCCGGCATCTCCAGCGACCGCAAAATAGCCGCCGCAACCTGCTGCACGTCGTAGGGATTCACCAGCAGCGCATCGGTCAGCTCCAGCGCCGCCCCCGCAAACGTGCTCAAGATCAGTGCGCCGCGTTCGTCTTCTCGCGACGCAACGAACTCTTTCGCAACCAGATTCATCCCGTCGTGCAGCGATGTCACCACGCACACCGAAGCCGCGCGGTAGAATCGTGCAATCTCCCGGTGCGAATGATGCTTTCGCAGCAACAAAATCGGCTTCCACCGGCCGTTCTGGAATCGCGCATTGATTCGGTCCGCCTCCGCCGACACTTCTTCCAGAAACTGGCGGTACCGCAAAATCTCGGTACGGCTTGGCGCGCCAATCTGCACGAACGAAAATCGCCCTTGATATTCCGGGTGCACCTCGAGAAATCGTTCGATCCCGCGAAACCGCTCCAAAATTCCTTTCGTGTAATCCACGCGATCGACGCCAATGCCCAGCAGCGACGCCTCAATTCCCAATTCCCCCATCAGCGCCGCGCGCTCCTCGCCCGAACTTTTCCACTCCGCCTGCTGCGCCGTATTTTCCGGAAACGCCACGCTAATCGGATACGGCCGCACCAACGTCGCATGTCCTTGCCGGTTCACCGCAAATCGATCCCATTCCGTCAACGCCTCCAGCGCGCGATCCACCGTCGCCAGAAAATTGTTGCAATGCGTCTGCGTGTGGAAACCGATCAGGTCGGCGCCAAGCAGTCCGTCCAACACTTCGCGTTGCCATGGGCAGATTCCAAACACTTCCGGATTCGGCCAGGGTATATGCCAGAAGATCGCGATTCGCGCGTCCGGCCGCGCTTCCTTCACCATTCGCGGCAGCAACGCAAAGTGATAATCCTGCGCCAGTAAAATCGGCGATTCCGTTCCTTCCATCTCTTCCAGCACCGCGTCGGCGAATCGGCGGTTCGCCACCTGGTAATGGCCCCAGTCCTCCGGCCGAAACGTCGGTCGCGTATGCGCAATGTGGCACAGCGGCCATAGCCCTTCGTTTGCGAATCCCTGGTAGTAGCCCTTTTCCTCTTCGTCGCTCAGCCACACGCGTCTCAGCGTATAGCTCGGACGCTCCGGCGGCACCCGCATGTGATCGTTCGCGTCCGCCGTCTCGCGGTCCGCCGTTCCGCTTCCGTGCGCGATCCACGTCCCGTCGCAAGCCAGTAACACCGGCTCGAGCGCCGTCACCACGCCGCTCGCCGGCACGATCGTTTCAATTTCCTTCGCGCCGCGCATGTGAATGTACGGCTCGCGATTCGACACCACGAATAGCGGCTTGTCGCGCAGTTTGTTGCGTATGCTCACGCGCAGCCGCTCCGCCGTCCATTGCGTCGCGTTCGTATCGCGCAGCCGCGCCTCTTCTTCCGCCGCCGCTCGAGCCACTCCCAAATCCCGCGCCAGATGCGTCACTTCAACATTGATCTCTTCGAACAGCTCGCCTTGCGGCAAGGTGTGGCCTGCGGCGCTTTCTCCCTTTCGCAAATGCTGCAGCCACTGCGCCATCTTTCGCAGCGGGTCCATGAACGTCCATCGCACCAGCACCAACGCAAGCGCCGTGATCAGGATCGTCTCGAGCAATGCCGTGAGCATCGAATCGCGCAACGTCCGCAGAACGCGCGAATCGATGTAGCTTGTGTCGTAGATCACCAGCAGCGCGCCCGCCGCCTGCTCGTTGCGGTGCAGGGGCAGCGAATAGAAATACAGCGGCGTATCGTCAATAGACGACGCATCGCTCTCGCTCTTGTCTTTCGCGATTGCCTCGACCGCCACCGCCGGCGCCGACCGAAAATAACTTCCCAGCGTCGACGTCATCGCCAGTGGCGCCCCGTCGGCTTCATACACGGCGATCCCTTTCATGTGTTCGCGTTGCGCGAACCGGTCCACCACTCGCTGCATCGCGCGTTCGGATCCGCGGTCTTTCTTTTCAAATTGCGGCTCGATTGATTCCTGCAAACTGTCCGCAAGCATTTCCGCGCGCCGCGCCAGATCCGTCCGCAAATTCTTCCGTTCCGTTCGCACCTGATAACCGGCGAACAGCAGCGACACCGCCGCCACGCTCACCACCAACGGCAACACGATTTTCAGCGTTGTGCGCATCGCATGCCTCATTTCGCTTCGATCGATACGGAATTACACGGTCAGACAAACGTGGACACTGGGCAGGGGCTCTATTCGTACCGCAATACGTTTGCCAAGTCACGCGGTTATTTAACTACTTGTAGTTTCACTTCTTTACAGGCGGTCTCGTTCGCGAGCCAGTACTGGTATCAGATTGCCTGCGCAAAATTTACACTCCTGGCAGTCGGCGCTTTTTTCTCGCCTTTTTGCCTTTGCGGCCACTCGCACACTCTTTCGCCGCCGCACCATTCGGAATCTGCGAGAATAGAATCACTCGGAGTTCGCGTCACTTCGCCATGGCGACCAACCAAACCCAATTCGCTTGGCCTTTACGAAAGCCGCGTCAACTCGTCTACGTCGAGCTCGGCCCGTTCAATGGCGGCATGGTGCTCGGCATTTGCGATCTCGGTCTCACCTTCCGCGCCGTCGCTCCGCTCAAATCCGATGGCCCGATCAACTTTTCCTTCGCCCTCGACGGCAAGACTCGCTTGCAGGGAGTCGGCGAAATTGCCTGGACGGAAGAAGACGGCAAAACGGGCGGCCTGAAATTTGCAACCGTTTCACCGGAGTTCCGCGAATCGTTGCGCGCTTGGCTCCAGGATGAAATCTCTCCGAAGAACGCGGGCCGCGAATATACTCCGGCCTCCGCTTTGCCATTGGACTCGATGGACAAAATCAAATCGAGCATCCGCGAAGGCAAAACGGAATCAATTAGAGCTTCCGTTTTGCGCACGGAAGAAAATCTTGTCGAAAAAGACGTCGAAGAAAAAAGTTCGCCGGCAAGTCCGGCTCCAGTTCCGCAGATTTTTCAGAAGCCAATCGTCCCCAGCCAGCCGGACCGGTCTTCCTTGGACGCGGTAAGGCAAGAGCCCTCGCCTTCTTCGGATCAGGCGCCTGCTTCGGATTCAGCTTTCGCTCTTTCGAATTTTCGCCTGCCCTTGGCTTCGCCTCCCGTGCCGCCACCGGCAGAAACTGCCGCGACTCCCGTATCTCCAAGTTCTGCCGTTCCCGCGCCGCCGCCTCTCGCCGCAACTCATTTCCCGATCGATGTTCCGCCAACTGACCGTTCAATCCCCGGCGCTGAGCCCGCACCATCGTTCGGGCAGGACGCATACCCGCAAGATTTACCAGTCGAACCTCCCCGTTTGAATCGCGCTGCCGCCGCTGGCATCGTCGCTTTGGCGCTTGCCGTGATTCTCGGCGCCTTGCTTTTGAACTTTCGCCGCGAAGCCGGCGAAACGCTGATCCGGCTTGGCCAGAAACTTGCCGGCGAACAACAACAACAACAACAACAACAACAACAACAACAACAACATCCCGCAACTTCTCCTCCTGTCTCGCAACCTTCGGCGAATACTGCTAGCGACAATCCGGCGAATGCAATTTCGCCGGCTCCTTCCAAGCCCGACGAACACTCGGTTGAAACCGCCATTCCTCCCGCGCAATCGGCTCCCGCATCCCAGCAGCCGATCGCAAAGCTGGAAAGCGTGCCGGCATCCGAAGACGGCGGCACCGGCCAGAAAGAATTTGATCGAGCAAGAATTATTTTGAAAGGGAATCGCCGCCAGCGCGAAATTCCGGAGGCGGTCGCGCTTCTCTGGATTGGCGTTCGCAAGGGTTACGTACCGGCGGAAGTGACGCTCGCCGATCTATACGCCCGCGGCGACGGTGTGGACAAAAACTGCGCACAAGCCCGCGTTCTTCTCCGGGCGGCCGCGCAAAAAGGAAGTCCCGAAGGCCGCCGTCGCCTCGATCTCCTCAAGCAGCAAGGCTGCCCCGCGAACTGAATTCCGTTTTCTCGCAAGTTTAGAGGGCTTACTTCTTTAGATTTCCCTTCGCCGATTTCTGAATCGGCCATCGCGCTTCCACCGTCGTATTCAGTCCGCCGCGCGGCGTAAATTCCCCTCGCACCACGCACCATTCCGGCCGAATCGCGTCCACAATGTCATGCAACACCTTGTTCACCGCATTTTCATAAAAAATTCCGAGGTTCCGGTAGGCCAGCAGGTACATCTTCAGCGCCTTCAGTTCGATGCACGATTTCTTCGGCATGTATTCAATCGTGATCGTCCCGTAATCCGGCAATCCCGTCTTCGGGCACATCGACGTGTATTCCGGATACCGCGTCGTAATCACGTACCCGGGAAATTGATTTGGCCACGCATCCAGTTTGGGCAGCTTCGTCTTGATCCCCGCTTGCGCGTGCTCGTCGGTGTAGTCGGCCATGTCCGCTCCTGAATCGCAATTCTATCGCATCGAACTGCCGTGGTCATCGTTCCATCCGAACGGGCACTGGCGCAGCCAGAATTTCTCGGTGCCCGGCACAGCCCGCAAAAAAGCAAACGGACCCTTTGTCTCCGTCGCATTGCCATCGTATTGCCATCCTTGAACGCCGCGACTTTTTCGCTTATGCTCTCCCTGTCTCCCCTCGTAAAGAGCGCCACGTATGGCTCAATGCCCCTCTTGTAGCTCTTCCGCTTGCCGACGTTCGCGGCGGCACGGCCTCGCCGATTTCGCCTATGGTGCCATTGGTCTCATTCCCTGGCGCTGCACCGCGTGCGGCGTTCGCTTCCGTTCTCGCGCCGTGCCCATCAGCTCGTGGAAATACGCCCACTGCACAATCTGCGGCAATTTCGATCTCAAGCGTATCTCCCCGGAATACGTTCCGGGACTCATGGGATTGCTCGGACGCATTCTCGGATTGCCGTCCTTGCGATGTGAACCTTGCCGCCACAAATTCTTCTCCATCCGCCCCATCCGGGAATCTTCTTCCGCGGAATCCAGCGAAAGTCATCAACGCGTCGCTTGACCGCCTCCTGCTCTCCCGATCCTCCACGCACAAGCGCCCAATTTGGCCCGCATGCTTGAACCCCCGGTTTCCCCATGCGAAAATAGTCACTGTCTAAAGTGCAGGAAGGTAGTCCTGCGGTTTCTCCGGCGATATCGTCTAAGGGTTAGGACGTAGCCCTCTCAAGGCTAAAATCCGGGTTCGAATCCCGGTATCGCTACCAATCGTTTTTTCCTTATCGTGTGATGTGCCCTTCGCCCCTCGACCCATCGTCGTGCGTTTCACGCGCGCGAACGCGTTCGGCGAAGTTTTGAACGGAGGATTGTCCCAGCATGAGTGCTCGTAACCCCGCAATTCCGCTCACCAAGAATGACCACCTTCTCCGCTGGGTCGAGAAAATGGCCGAGCTTACCCGCCCCGCCAAAATCCACTGGGTCGAGGGCTCGCAGGAAGAATACGACCAGCTCTGCGCGGAGCTCGTCACGAGCGGCACCTTCGTGAAGCTCAACGAAAAACTCTGGCCCGGTTGTTTCTACGCCCGTTCCGACGCCAACGACGTCGCCCGCGTCGAAGACCGCACCTTCATCTGCTCCTACGCCAAGGACAACGCCGGCCCCACCAACAATTGGGAAAATCCGTACGACATGCGCAAGAAGCTTCGCGGCCTTTTCAACGGTTCCATGCAAGGCCGCACCATGTACGTCCTTCCGTTCAGCATGGGCCCCATCGGTTCGCCCATGGCCAAAATCGGAGTCCAGCTCACCGATTCGCCTTATGTCGTCGTCAGCATGCGCATCATGGCCCGCATCGGTTCCCGCGTTGTCGACGAAATCGACAAAGGCGCTCGCGTCGTGCCCTGTCTCCACTCCGTCGGCATGCCGCTCGCTCCCGGCCAAAAAGACGTTCCCTGGCCGTGCAACAAGGAAAAGTACATCGTCCATTTTCCCGAATCGCGCGAAATCTGGTCCTACGGCTCCGGTTACGGCGGCAACGCGCTTCTCGGCAAAAAATGTTTCGCGCTGCGCATCGCTTCGAACATCGCGCGCGACGAAGGCTGGATGGCCGAGCACATGCTCATCCTCGGCGTCGAAGATCCCAAGGGCGAAAAAACCTATGTCGCCGCCGCTTTTCCCAGCGCTTGCGGCAAAACCAATTTCGCCATGCTCATTCCGCCCAAAGGTTTCGAAGGCTGGAAAGTCTGGACCGTCGGCGACGACATTGCCTGGATTCGCCCCGACGAAAACGGCGCTCTTCGCGCCCTGAACCCCGAAGCCGGTTTTTTCGGCGTCGCGCCCGGCACATCCAAAAAAACCAATCCCAACGCCATGGCCGCCCTTTCGAAAAACACCATCTTCACCAACGTCGCGCTCACTCCCGAAGGCGGCGTCTGGTGGGAAGGCATGACCGACACGCCGCCCGCCGAATGTCTCGATTGGCAGGGCAAAAAATGGACGCCGCAAATCGCCAAAGAAACCGGCGCCAAAGCCGCGCATCCCAACGCGCGCTTCACCGCGCCCGCTTCGCAGTGCCCCACCATCGACCCAGCATGGGAAGATCCGAACGGCGTTCCGCTTCACGCCATCATCTTCGGCGGCCGCCGCGCCACCACCATGCCTCTCGTCTATCAGGCCTTCAATTGGAGCTCGGGCGTGTACATCGGCGCCACGATGGGTTCGGAAATGACCGCCGCCGCCGCCGGCACCATCGGCAAAGTGCGCCGCGATCCCATGGCCATGCTTCCGTTCTGCGGCTATCACATGGGCGATTATTTCCGCCATTGGATCAAGATGCAGCGTTCGCTCACCGTCACGCCGCGCATCTTCCACGTAAATTGGTTCCGCAAGGACGCCGACGGAAAATTCATCTGGCCCGGCTACAGCGAAAATATGCGCGTCCTCAAATGGATCGTGGATCGCGCTCGCGTCCGCGCCCAGGCCAGCGAAACGCCCATTGGCTGGATGCCCCATTACGAAGATATGGAATGGAAAGGCCTCGATTTCCCGCGCGAAAAATTCGAAGCCTTGCAGGACTTCAACAACGCCGCCTGGCGCCACGAAGTCATCGAACACGAGGAGCTCTTCATCCTCCTCCACGACCATCTCCCCAAAGAAATGGTCTACGAGCGCGAACTCCTCATCTGCCGCCTTTAAATTGCTAATTCACTTTCGCCGCACGAAGCATTTGTCATCCCGACCGCAGCAGCCCCGTTTTTTTCTTCCGTGCGATTTTTGCGCGCGGGGCTGCGAAGTGGAGGCATCTTGGCTCGATTGCGGCCAATCCAGAATCGATGAGACTAATCCGAGTTGTAGCGGCCGCCTTCGGAGGCGGGCGCTTTTTCTAAATTTTCTACGCGTTCAGTCTGAAATTGCTGGCAAAAAAGTTCGTCCGCGGCGTCTAATGATTATGCACAGATCGCCCGCACGCAATTTCGGCCTCGGATCACTCTTCGCGGCCGTAACGTCTTTCCTCTACAAGTTTTGGCTTACGTTTCCGATCCTTAAATCCCTTACTCTCGCCTAGTGGCGAACCGTTGCGCTTTTGACTATGGCAATTATTGGCGCATTAGCTGCTTTGGTTAGATTACGCACTCACTTCTTCGTATTAGCCGCCACTGCGGGACTACTACTGGGAGGAACTTGGGCAGGACTATGTGCGCCGCGTGATATACCGACTACGATTCTTGCGGGATTAGCGTCGCATTTGCAGAACTTTTGGCGAGATGCAAGTCTGCTGACCATTGTTGGGTCAGCAACTAACTTCTTGTGCGCTCGCCTTTTCACGCCAAATCGCAACGTTATCTAGCTATGCTCAGTATGTGTGTCAAAATCTCGTGTTCCTAAAATCTACGCGCTCACTTCCCAAACTGTCGTGCAAGTGTCTGGCCTTTGCCTTCCGTCACAGTCACTGTTTGTCCCGCGTTTGTCGCGCCGAGTTTATCGATTTGTCCGCTCGGCCACCGAATTTCCACCGCATCCACCTTGCTCTGCTGCCCTACGCCAAACGTAAGCACCAACTCGCTCGCCGACAAATAGCTCGATCCACTTCGCAACATCTGCGTCTGCGTTCCTTCCGCCGTCGTCACGCGCACCACCGCGCCAATCCCATCGCGATTGGACTTCGTCCCAATCAATTTCACCCGCAAACTGTGATTCGCCGTCCCCACCGCCTCATTCTTGAACAGCGAAACCGGCCCGCCATTCGTGGACATCAAAATGTCCAACCGCCCATTGTTGTAAACGTCCGCGTACGCCACCGACCGCCCCACCCGCGCCGCCGCAAACGCCGCGCCCGCCGTCTTCGTCACTTCCGCAAATTTTCCTTTTCCCAAATTTCGAAAAAGATGCGGCGGCTCCGCATACTTCACGTTCGCTTGCACTTTTTGAATGTCCGGATCGATGTGCCCATTCACCACCAAAATATCCGGCCATCCATCCAGATCGTAATCGAAAAAGAAGCACCCAAATCCCAGCGTCAGCAGGGAAGCGCGCCCCACTTCCGACCGCGGCGCCTCATCCACAAACAATCCGCGCCCCTCATTGTGATAAAGCGAAATCATCTGATTCGAAAAATTCGTAATCAGCAAGCTAGTATTTCCGCTACGGTCGTAATCCGCCGTGTCCACGCCCATCCCCGCGCGCGCCACGCCGTCTTCGCTGAACGCCACGCCCGCCACCACCGCCTTCTCCGTAAACGTCCCGTTCCCGTTGTTTCGGTAAAGCTTGTTCGGCTGCGTGTCGTTCGAAATCAAAATGTCCGGCCATCCATCGTTGTCAAAATCCAGAACCGCAATTCCCAGCGTCTTTGAAGTCGGCTCGTAGAGCCCCGCTTGCTTCGTCACATCCGAAAACGTTCCATCGCCATTGTTGTGCCACAAACGAATCGAAGCGCCTTTGTACGATTCCGGCGTGCAATACGATTTGCTCTTCCCATCCATCGTGCAGTAAAGATCCGCTTCCGGCGACCACGTCACATAATTCGCCACCACCAGATCCAGCCGTCCGTCCCGGTCGTAATCCACCCACGCTGCGCTCGTGCTGAACTCTTTCACGCCGCCCAATCCCGCCTTCTGCGTCACGTCCGTAAACGTTCCATTCCCATTGTTGTGAAACAGATGGCTCTGCCCGTACGCCGTCACGAATAAATCGTCATTCCCATCGTTGTCGTAATCGCCCACCGTCACGCCGAGGCCAAACATCTCCACGTCGAGCCCCGCCTTGTGCGTCACGTCCGTAAACGTTCCATCGTGATTGTTGTGATAGAGCTTCGGCGTCGAATGTTTCGCTGGGTGCCCGGGCCAGTCCATCCCATTCACCAAAAAAATATCCGGCCAGCCGTCGTTGTCGTAATCGATAAACGCCACGCCCGGCCCCAGCGTCTCCGGCAAATATTTCTTTCCGTACGCCCCGTTGTTGTGAACAAACTTGATTCCCGCCGCCGCCGTCGCATCGCGAAATTCCGCCGGCCCTTTCGCCGTCGCGGGAGCCTGTGTTTGCGCATTTGGGGAAAAAACAAACAAAACCGAAGCAATCGCCGCCGCCAATTTCCTCTTCACGGTTTCCCCGAAAGTTCGTCGCGTCCGACGCCCAGCGCATCGGCCATGCGATTAATGTAGTTGAACCACGATGCGATCATCGTAATCTGCAAAATCCCTTTGTCGTCGAATCCCACCGCGCGCAGCGCCGCATGATCTTTCGGGCTGCACTGCGTCGCGTCCCGCGTCAGCTTCACCACGTAGTCCAGCATCACGCGGTCCTGCTCGCTGATCGGCGCCGTCCGGTAATCCCGCCGCAGCGCCTCGGCCAGTCCTTCGTCAAGCGTTACCCTACGCAGAAACTCTGCGTGAGATTCGATTCAATAGTGGCATCGGTTCGTCACCGACACCATCGTCGCGATCATTTCATGCTGATGCCGCTTCAACGGCAAATCCGGCGCCATCATCGCGCCAAACGCGCTGAACGCGTGATACAGCGCATCGGGAATCAGCGAGTGCGAAGCCGTAATACTCGCCTCCAGCCCGCGATCCACGCTTGCCACCGGCGTCGCATACTCCTGCGGATAAATCTTGCGCTGCGCCTCCATCGCCGCCTTCACGCGCGGATCTTCTTCCATGCTCACCGTCTTGATCCAAGTCATCCCGTCGTCTCCCGATTTTCACCTGCGAAAAATTTTATCGCCCGCCGCCCGAACCCGCCGCAACGGAACTTTTCGCCGTCGCATTCTTCACGCTCTTTTTCGTCGCCGCTTTCGGTGCCGCATCCAAAGCCGCCGACAAATGTTCGTGCACCATCTGCCGCTCATTGTTGTCTTCCGGATGCGCCTGCCGGTACGGCCCCGTCAGCGCCTGCGCCGATTCATCCGCTTTGTACCGCAAATACCGCGCCTTGTGCTGCTCCGCCCGCGCATCGTCGCCCAGCCCGTTGTAGCAAAGCATCAAGTTGTAATGCGCCTGCAAATCTTCCGGATCGATCGCGAGCGTCGATTGAAACGCTTTCACCGCATCCGCATATTTTTTCTGCAAAAAATAAATCCGCCCCAGTTCATTCCACACCACGCGGTCGCGCGGATATTGCTGCAGCACGCCTTGTAATTTCGCAATCGCTTCCTCGTACTTCCCATCCTCTTTCAGCACGCGCGCGTAAAAATAGTTCGCCCGCGCCAGTCCCGGTCGCAGCGCCAAGGCCTTGTCGAGCACTTGCACCGCTCCCGCATTGTCGCCTTCCTGCGCGCGCACCCGTCCAATATTCACCCATCCATCCGGATTCTGCGCGTCCGCCTCCGTCACTTTTTCAAAAGCCATCCCTGCATTCCGCAAATCTCCCTGCAAAAATAATCCAATCCCGTAGTCGTTCCACCGCATCCAATCTTCTTTCACCGTCGCAACTTGCGGCGCCGGCGTCGCCTCTTTCTTCCCAATCACGCGCAATTCCTTCGTGTCCTGCGCCACCACCGTAATCTGCAGCGTCGGCACTTCTTTCAATTTCCCCGCCACGCCGCTCGTATCGCCCGTAAACACCCATTTCCGGTCGTCGTAATTTGGCGTCGCTTCTCCCTTCGCCGCGCTCGCATCTTCCACGCCCGCGTACGAAAATTGGTTGTTGAACCACATGAATTTCCGGTAGTTCACTTTCGCGCGCAGCGTAATCTTCTCGCCGCTATTTTCCGGAATGTGCAGCCGGTAATGCACCGTGTCCGCCGCGCCCGGCGGTATCAAATGCACGTACACCACCGCACGCGTCGCCCATGCATTCCGCTTGTTAATCACATTCCCGTGTCCATCGATTTGCCGCGACCGGTAAAAATGCGCGCCCTCGTCCACCTGACCCTTGCCGTCGTCGCCAACTCGCCCGCTCCAGAAAATCACCTGTCCTTTTTCATCCGTCGCTTGCAGCTCCAGCCACACTTCGAACGCGTCCACCGTCCCGCCCGGAAAAAAATGTCCCACGTTCCGCGTTCGAACCACCACCTCCACATTCACATCGTCTCCGCGCCGCACCGCCGCATCCACGCGCCCCAGCGGCGCCGTAATCGCTTTCGTATTTCCTTCCGCGCCGCGCGGCCCCGTTACTTCCGCTTCTTCGCCCACTGCAAACGTCGTCGAAAGCTCTTGTCCGCCGTGCGGAACATTTCCTTTCGTCTCCGCGCTCGCTTTTTCCGCCGGCGCGATTCCAAAAATGTCCACGCTCACTTGCTTGTCTTGCAAAAAATTCGTGCTCGCCGCCAGTTGTTCCGCATCGCCATTCGCCGTCGGCACCGCCGTATTCGCGCCGGGGAATCGGTGCGAGTGCACCAATCCATCCACCGACCCTTCGTCCTTCGAAGGAACCATCGGCATGTGGCAGTCCGCGCACGATTTCGAATTCGCCGGATAATAAAACGACCGCGCTCCCTGCCCCGAAACGCCGCTCGCCTGCCAGTTGTCGTACTCATTAAAACCGCGGATCCATCGGTAATTGTTCACCGGCACGTCCAGATGCACCTTGTGGCATCCCGAACAAAATTCCGCCGTCTGCTCCCGCATAAAGGGTTTCAAAAACACGCGCCGGTGCGGCTCCGGATTCACCTTCACCATAAAATCGTGTACCGCGCGCACCACCGGATTCTCGCTCGCCGCCAGTTCATGCAGCTTCGGATACTCCAGCACAAAATCGCCCTGCCCCATCGTGCTTTTCACTTCCACGATGCTGTGGCACATCATGCAGCTCAATCCCGCTTGCCCCGCCGGCGTATTTTCAATCTGCCGGATCGGCGTATCGAACATTCCGCTGAAAAGCAGCGCCGGATCGTGGCATCCCGCGCACCATTTCGAACTCTTCACGCCCGCCACGTCCTGCATGTATTCGATGCTTTTTCGGTACCACTGATTGTTGAACGAAGAAAAATGATGCGCCGAGCTGTTCCATTGCTTGTACACGTCTCCGTGGCACCGCTCGCACGCCTGCGATTGCATAAAATATTTCGCCGGAATATTTTTCCCGTCGCGCGTCTGCACCGAGCTCGGAAAAAATTTCCCGTTCGGCCCGTCTCCCTCGCCGTCCATCGTCTCCGTCGATAGCGCCGGATTCTTCACCCGATATGCATTCTTCCAAGCAACGTTTCGCGCCCACCAGGTGCCCGCGCTCACCGCCGCCATTGCCACCATCACCACGGCCGCCCGCATCAAAGCCGCGCCGGCTCCTTCACCCAGCCACTTTCGCGCCGAAAGCCACTTCAGCGTCAGAACAAACACTCCCGCCACGCATAGCGTAATATGCGCATACAGCCAATTCTTGAACCGGTGCGGCGTTCCAATCTTGATCAGCACCATCCCCAAAATTGCGCCCGCCGCCAGCAAACTCCATCCCACCCGGTTCGCCAGCGCGTCTTCGCGCCATACGCGCAGAAAATACGGCGCCAGCAAAATCGTCAGCGCCAGCCCCGCTCCCAAATGGAAAAGCAGCACGCCCGAATACGTCAGCGTCGCGGAAGGGAATCCGTATAAATAAATGGAAGTAACCGCAAGAAGAACCAGAATCCGGGGCCGCCACAAATTCATCTAACCGATCTCCAGAACAAAATCAGCCGTTCGATTCTACACTCGCCCCGGCCCCACCGCGCCGCCCGTCCGGTAGCGTAGCCACTCTTGGCTGCGCTTCTGTCCGTTCGCGCACCGGCCTTTGCCATCCATCGCCCACCCAAAAACGATTGCGCGGCCCGTCCGGTAGCGTAGCCACTCTTGGCTGCGCCCCCTCAACCACCGCCTCGTTCTATCCGTTCGGCAACCCTCCAAAAACGATTGCGCGGCCGGGATAACTTAGGGTATCCGGCCGCGCGATCAAGGGGTGCTCCCGAGGGTACAATCTGGGAAACTCTAGTTCGGGTAGCGCATGGAACTTCGTTGTCCCCTTTATAAATTTCCCCGCCCACTCGCACAATAATGTAAAAGAACTAGAACCCGTATATTTCTGCAAGTCCTTTAGATTCCGTAATTTGGTACGCTTTCCCGGCCAGCAGTTTCTTGAATTCCTCCGTTCCCCCGCCGGGCCACTCCACCACCACCCGCTCCACCTCGTCCCGCCCGCCCAGTCCAAACGTCACGGGCAGTTCCGATTGCGACAAATAGCTCCCCCCGCCTTGCACCATCCGCCATTGCACTTCGCCGCCGTTGTACAACCGCACCACCGCCCCAATCGCATCGCGATTCGATTTTGTGCCCCGCAAATAAAACCGCACCGCCCGATGCCCCGCACTCTGATCGTTCCGGTACAAATACGCCGGCCCATTGTTCGTCGTCACCAGCAAATCCAGATCTCCGTCGCGATCGAAATCTCCATACGCCAATCCGCGCCCCACTTTCGCTTTCGCAAAATCGCTTCCCGCTTCCGCCGCCACGTCGCGAAATTTTCCGCCGCCCAAATTCAAAAAAAGTTGTGGCGCCTGCGCGTAACCCACATTTCCTCGGATGTTCCGCACCGTCTCGTCGATGTGTCCGTTCGCCACCGCCAAATCCAGCCGCCCATCCAGGTCCACGTCCAGAAACGCGCACCCAAATCCCAGCGTCGTTTTCGACGGCGCTCCAATTCCCGACGCCAGCGAATTCTCCTCATACCCGCCCGTTTTTCCCGCGCGATACACGCCAATCATTTCATTGTCAAAATTCGTAATCGCAATCCCTGCCCGGCCCTCATTTTCAAAATCTCCGACCGCCACGCCCATTCCCGCCCGCGCTTTTCCGTCCGGGCTGAACGCAATTCCCGCCTCCACCGCCACGTCCTTGAATTTTCCATTCCGCAAATTTTTGTAAAGTTTGTTCGGCTGCGTGTCGTTCGCCACCAGCAAATCCGGCCATCCATCCTGATCGAAGTCCAGCAGCGCCACGCCCAGCGATTTCGAACTCGCGTCAAACACCCCGCTCGCCGCCGTCGCATCCTCAAACGTTCCATCGCCTCGGTTTCGAAACAGCCAGCACGTCTCTCCTCGATACGCTTCCGGCGTGCAATACGATTTCTGCTTCCCATCCAGGCTGCAAAACACGTCGTGTTCCGCCGACCAGTTCACGTAGTTGCACACAAACAAATCCAGCCATCCGTCGCGATCGTAATCAAACCAGATCGCCGACGTGCTGAACGCTTGCCGCCCAAACAGCCCGCTTTTCCGTGTCACATCCACGAACGTGCCCTTGCCCGTATTCTGAAACAGCCGGTTCTGCCCCACGCACGTAATCAAAATGTCGGCGAACCCGTCGTTGTTGTAATCTCCCACCGCAACACCCATTCCATACAGTTCCACATCGAGGCCCGCCGCTTTCGTCACATCCGCAAACGTTCCGTTTCGATTGTTTCGATACAGCTTCAGCGTCGATCGCTGCTTTTTGTGTCCCGCCCAGTCCATCCCGTTCACCAGCAAAATGTCCTGCCAGCCGTCTCCGTCATAATCCAGAAACGCGCAGCCCGATCCCAGCGTCTCCGGCAGCAATTTCCCGCCATACGCGCCGCTGTTGTGTTGAAATGAAATTCCCGCCTGCGAAGTCGCGTCCGTCAATCGGAATCCGCGTCCGGCCGGCGCGGAAAATGTTTCCGGCGCAAAAAGCGAACTCGCCGCCGTCGCTCCCGCCGCTCCATATAAAAAGTCGCGCCGCTTCACGGCAAATTCACCAGTCCATTTCGAATCGCGTACACCACCAGCTCCGCCGTCTTGTGAATCCCCAGCCGGTCCATGATGTTCGCCCGATGCACCGCAATGGTATTCGCGCTCAGCTCCAGCTCGCCTGCAATCTCTTTGTTCGATTTTCCCGCCACAATATGTTGCAAAATCTCGAGCTCCCTCGGCGTCAGCCCCGATTCGCGCTCGCCCTTCAGCCCCTGCGGCTTGGCCACCTTCGGGTCCAGCACCGTCTGTCCCGCCGCAACATTCTTGATCGCACCCGCCAAATCCAGATCCAGCGCCTCTTTCAGCACATAACCGCGCGCGCCCGCCTCCAGCGCCTGTTTCACCAGCGTGTCTTCCGAATGCATGCTCAGCATCAAAATCGCCGATCCCGCCTTCGCCTCCAGTATCTTCCGCGTCGCTTCCAGTCCGTTCATCACCGGCATCTGGCAGTCCATCACGATCACGTCCGGCTTCAGTTCCTTCGCCAGCTTCACGCCTTCCGCTCCGTCGCTCGCTTCGCCCACCACGCTCAGCGTCTCGTCGTCTTCCAGCATCCTTCGAAATCCGCGCCGCACCAGCGCATGATCGTCCACCAGCAATACCGTTATTTTATCCGCCATGCGCTTCCACCTTTTCCCGCGCCACGCGCAGCCTCACGCGCGTTCCGCCCTCGTCCGGCTTTTCATATTCCAGCGTCCCGCCAATCAATTCCGCTCGCTCTCGCATCGCCACCATTCCAATCCCATGCTGATCCTTTTCGCGCTTCACTCCCTTGCCGTGATCCTCAATTTCCAATCGCAGCTCCTCGGCGCCATACGTCAGCCGCACCCACGCTTCCTTCGTCTCCGCATGCCGGTTCACGTTATTCAAACTTTCCTGCACCACGCGGTACAAATGCACTCCCGCCGCCGTCTCCACCGGAAACTCCGCGCCGCTTTTCTCGTAGTGAACCGCCAGTCCCGTCTGCCGCTCCACCGTCGGAATATACCAGTCCAGCGTCGCCGCAAGTCCCGCTTCTTCCAGCAGCACCGGATGCAGCGCTTGCGAAAGTCCTCGCACTTTCGTCAGCGTCGATTGCGTAATCTCCTGCACTTCTTTCAAATCTTCTCGCAGCGCCGAATCGCCCGGCATTTGCCTTCCCGCCCGCGCCAGCAAGGCTCCAATCGCCGTCAGCACCTGTCCAAATTCATCGTGCAGTTCGCGCGAAAGATGCCGCAGCGTTGATTCCTGCGTCGCAATCAGTTTCTGCGCCAATTCACTCCGCTGCTCGGACAATGCCTCGATCTGCGCAAAAATAATCCGGTTCGTGCGAATCAAATACAAACTCGTCAGTACAATCACCAGCAGCGCCGCCCCCAGAAAAAAATAAAGTTGCCGCTGCACGCGATCGTAAATTTTCGTAATCTCCGCCGTCGCCTCCTCTTCCGCTTCATTGTTCTGTACCAGCAGTCTCGATACCGCCGTGCTCAGCGCCGCTTGCCGCGCCTGCAGCGTCACTTGTATCTGATCCCGCGCTTCCTTTTCTTTTCTATTTGTCGCCAGCGCAAACATCCGGTCCGTCGCATCCCAAAATTGCGCAAGCGATTGGCTCAAATACGTTCGCTGTTCCGCCGTCCGCTGCGCCGGCGCAAACGCATCCTCGATCTTCAGCGCCGTATCCAAATCCCCGCGGATCCGCTCGAATTGCGCCGTCCACGCCGTCAGCGGATACGGCTCACGCGCATCCAGCATGTCCCGCATCGCCAGCGCCAGCGAATTCAAATCGTTTTGCACGCGCAAAAGTTGCAGCGAATCTTTCCGGTTGCGGTCCACCAGGTTGCTCTGCAGCGCGCGCAATCCCGTAAGTTGCGTCGTCATGTAATACGCAAACAAAAGCACCGCCGCCAGCGTCAGCACCAATCCAAATAGCAATGCCGCGGTGGGAGAGCGGTTCGACTGAACGCGTGGTGGCATCGCCAGAGAATATACCGCGCAACACCACTTCACCAACCCACGCAATCTCACCTCCTCGCGCGAGCTTCAACGCAAGCTCCGCGCCGTCTCCCGCACTCGGCCCATTTTTCAATCCCGCGTTTTTCGTGAATACTGCAAGGCAGGTCTTTCAGAATCCGCATCGGTCCCAAGCGCCGTTGCCATTCTCGACCCCAAAACCGCCCGCGCAACGCTTCCCGTTCGTCGAGTTATGGGAAGTTCTTCAGCCCGGTCAGTACAAGCGCGTTTCTCTATACGAGCCCAACGGTCGAACTGATAACTTTCCGGTTTCCCGTCACCCGCCCGACAACTGTCGGCGGAGCATCGAACCCATTATGGCCTGGCTATTTCAATTCCTTTAGCATGGCCGCTGCATGCCCATTCGAGGGATCCAGTATGACAGCTGTTTGGTAACTGTTGATGGCGAGAACCTTTTCGCCGTTTTTTCGATAAGCCTCGCCTAAACTGTCGAAGGCGTTGGAAGAAGCGGGGTGTTCCGTCGTATTCAACTTAAAAATCGCAATTGCGTCGCTCACCCTCTTATCTCCGTAAAGCAACTGGTATCCCAGCGTATTCAACTCGGACTCCCCCAGGTCATAGTCGGCGCTTTTCCCGCTCTTGAGGGCATCGTACATTTGCATTGCAGCCTGAATCCCAGCCTCGTGGATCGTCTTGTACAGTTTCTCGGCGCCGGATTGTTTTGGCAAAACATATGGTTTGGCTGCGAGGATGTTCTGAATGGCGGTGTTAATCTCCACCCGCTTGCTGTTTCCCTGGTTCGTCAACATGATGACGGTGATTCTTTCTGATAGCCGACGTTCAATAAAGGCCCGGAAGCCGGCATGGCTGCCTGTATGCCAAACGTATTTATCGCCGCCGTCTCCCGCCACATTCCATCCAAAACCATACGTCGAACTGCCTTCTTCCACTTTGCCTGGCGTAAATGCGGCGGACAATGTAGACTGCCGAACCAATTTATCTGTGTACAGCGCCTGGTCCCACCTGAATAGATCATCCACTGTCGAATAAATGCCGCCATCACCGGGGATTGCGGTTGGTCCGCCGTCATCTACTTGGCCAAATTGGTCGTAGCCCGCGGCCGCCAGCGGCTTTCTCTTTCGCGGGTTGTCATAGACGAAAGTGTTGCTCATGCCGACGGGTCTGAAAATCTCTTGCTCAAGGAAATCGCCAAATGCTTTGCCGGAAACCCTGTGCACGACGATTCCCAGTAGCGAATATCCCGGATTGCTGTATCGGTATCTCCGGCCGGGTTTAGAAAGAAGCTCTTCTCTTTCAAGAATAGCGGCGATTAGTCGCTTTTCATTCAGACGGGAGGAGTCGTCGATCCCGAGATCGCCGTAGTCCGGGATCCCGGAAGTGTGGGTCAACAAATGTCTCAAAGTTATTTTACTGACATGCGGGGAGCCGGAGAATTCCGGGATATATTTCGACACAAGATCGTCATAGTTCACCTTGCGCTGCTCCACAATAATCATAATCGCCATGGCCGTAAATTGTTTCGTCACAGAGCCGATGTCGGACGGTGTTTCAGGAGTGAAACTCGCGCCCGTCGGGAAGTTCGCATTTCCAAACGCCTTGCGGTAAATGATGTCTCCCTGTTCCGCAACGAGGATGACGCCATTGAACTGACCTCGTTCATGCAAGGTTGAAATCAGGTTGCCAATCTCCTTGGTTTGATCGGCGGGCAACCCGAACGCGCCGGCGCACCAGATCAACAGGGCACTAAGTAGAACTTTCGCCGTCCGCCGCACGGTCTTCAGCCAGACTAGGGCCGGATCCTTCCACATAGCCTCTTAGACGAGAGGAACGATAAGCTGTCACGTCTAGATAATCGCTATATTTGGACAAGGGAAAGAGTGTCTCCCTTCGCTACTTTCAGCCAACTCGATTCTTATTGAGCCCAGTGCCCCTCAACTCACGCTGTCACCGATAACTAGCGGTTTATTGCCAATCCGGAAGTTATCCCGTTTCCACGCCGGAATCAGTCCCCCGAAGCAGGCTTGCAGGAAGTAGACCGCGATTCATCCCGTTAACGCGCAATTCGCAATGAATCCCGGTAGTCCATCCAACCTGCCTCTTGCCGAATTCCCATTCCCGTAAGTTTTCTCTTGCCTAGAATATCGTTATTGTATTAGCATCGCTCAACTGTTCGGAATTACACTCCGGGGCAGCCTTCGGGCTGCCCCATGCCTTGTCTGGAGGCTATATGTTCCCGCGTCGAGCGCTTCTCGCAGTGTGTGTGCTCTTTTTTTCCATCCCCACCCTTTCCGCCAACGACGAAATACCCAAAGCCGCCTGGAAACGCCCCATCGGAAAGCCTCTCGAAAATGCCGGTACAAAAAAGACTTCGCTCGATGGCGGACACATTGACGACGGCTTCTGGCAGGGCGCTCCGGTCGGCGGCTTCGGCGCCGGAACTTTTTCGCGAACCTTTCGCGGCGACTTCGCTCGCTGGCACGTGCAACCCGGCATACACAAATATCAACCGATTTACGCCAATCAGTTCGCCATGTTCCAAAAATCCGAAGGCGATTCCGAAGGCGTCGCCAAAGCGCTCTTCGCCGGTCATCCCACGAACGGCCAACTCAGTTCCTGGAGTTGGGATTATCCCGTCGGCGCCGGCGACTACGCCGCCCTCTATCCAAAATCCTGGTTCGAATATCGCTACGAAAAATTTCCCGCTCGCGTCACCCTCGAGCAGTTTTCGCCGATCCTTCCCAACAATTACAAAGAAACCAGCTATCCCGTCGCCGTCTATCGCTGGCACGCGGAAAATCTCACCAACAAACGCGTCACCGTCTCCGTCCTTCTCTCCTGGACCAACATGCTCGGCTGGTTTCGTAACTCCGACCGCAATTTCCGCGCCGCCCTCAGCGAAGGCAATTTCAATCGTTCCGCTTCCGAGAAACTTTCAAACGCCACCATGAAAGGAATCGTCTTCGAACGAACCCGCGCTGGAAACATTCCCAACGCCTGGGACGGCCAGATGACCATCGCCGCCCTCGAATCCCCCGGCGTCGAAGTTTCCTATCTGACTACTTATTCACCCGATGGTAACGGTTCGGAAGTCTGGTCCACCTTTTCGAAAGACGGCACCCTCGCCACTTCCACCAAGCCCTGGCTCAGCAGCGGCGAACCGCTCGCCGGCGCCATCGCTGTAAGATTCACGCTCGCGCCCGGCGAAAAGAAAATCGTCCCCATGGTCTTGTCCTGGGATCTTCCCGTCGTCGAATTCGGCTCCGGAAGAAAATGGTATCGCCATTACACCGATTTTTACGGAACCAGCGGCGCAAATTCCTGGGCCATCGCGCGCGACGGTTTGCAAAACGCCGCCGCGTGGAGCGATGCAATTTCCGCGTGGCAGGCTCCTTACATCAACGACGATTCGAAACCGGAGTGGTATCGCGGAATGCTCTTCAACGAACTTTATGTCTTCGCCGACGGCGGCTCGTTTTGGGGCCGCCCCGTCGGAGCCGATTCGAATCGATCGTCCACCTATTCCTTCATGGAGTGTTTCGATTATCCGTATTACGAAACGCTCGACGTGCGTTTCTACGGCTCGCTTCCCCTCATCAAATTTTGGCCGGACATCGACAAACAAGTCATGCGCGATTTCGCCGACACCGTTCCAAAACATCTCGACGATCGCATGGCGTGGATCTGGAAATCGATAACCACCGGGCAAGCGGCATTCCGCGAGCGAAAAACAAAGGGCGCCGTGCCGCACGACATGGGCGTGCCGAACGAGGATCCGTTTTTCCAGGTCAATCAATTCAGCTGGCAAGACACCAACGGCTGGAAGGATTTGAATTCCAAATTCGTACTTATGATTTATCGAGACTACGTATTAACAGGTTCGCGCGACGCCGCATTTCTAAAATACACCTGGCCCGCCGTCGAGGAAGCGCTCGAGTATCTCGGAAAATTCGATCGCGACAACGACGGCATTCCCGACAACGACGGCTATCCCGATCAAACCTACGACACGTGGCTCGTGCGCGGCGACAGCGCCTATTCCGGCGGCTTGTGGCTCGCTTCGCTTCGCGCCGCGGAAGAGATCGCGAAAAAACTCGGCGACGAAAAAGCCGCCGCGCATTATCGCGAATGGTTTTTGAAGGGACAAAAAAGCTACATCGAAAAATTGTGGAACGGCAAATATTTCCGTTACGACACGGAAAGCGAATACAAGGACAACATCCAGTCCGATCAGCTTGCAGGACAATGGTACGCGGATATGACCGGGCTCGGCGACATCGTTCCGCGCGAGATGCGCTTGAAATCGCTCAAAAGCATTTTCGATTTCAACGTGATGAAATTCGCGAAGGGCGAAATGGGCGCGGTGAACGGCATCGGCGCGGACGGCACGATCATCACGACGAACGAGCAAGTGCAGGAAGTGTGGACCGGCACGACGCTGGGCCTTGCCGGATTTCTGCTCGGCGAGGGGATGAAGGACGAGGCGTTTCGCACGGCGTGGGGCATCTACCATGTTAACTATGAAACTAAGGGTTACTGGTTCCGCACTCCAGAAGCGTGGGACATCACGGGAAATTACCGCGCTTCGATGTACATGCGGCCCGCGGCGATCTGGGCGATGGAAATGACCGCGCCGCCAAAATCCGCCGCGCAAATTTCCGCGCCCAGCGCTTCAAGCGCGCCGGCCGGGCCGAACTAACGCGATCGTGGCGAGCATGACCGCGCAGCCGACGAGCGGCACGAGCAGCCCCACGCGAAGATTGCCCTGGTAGCGCTTCGAGACGACGCCCACGAGCCAGGGCATCGAAGCGCTGCCGAGAGCGGCGAGGGCGAACATCACGCCGCCCACTTTTCGTGCGCGTTCGCCAAACCATTTCGAGAGCCACGCGACCCAGATCGGATAGAGGCTGGAAAAACCGAGGCCCGCGCAAAATGCGCCGCCAAAAAGCGAGGCGGGCGAATGAGCGGTGATGAAAATCAGCTCTCCGATAGCGGCGATGAACAGACCGCTCACCGCGACGGTGACCTCTTTGAGCCTTAGTAAAATCGCCGCGGCGGCGCCGCGGCCGCCGAGCAGACCGGCGAAGAAAAACATCGGAGTCAGCGCCCAATTGTTGGTGGCCCACTCGGTTGCACGCTGCGCGTGCGTCGGGGCCCACGAAGAAGTTCCGACTTCGGTTCCGACATAAACAAAAAACAGAATGCCGAGCAAAGCGGCAACGCCCATTCCGTTCTTGCTCGATGCCGGCGCGGCCGCAGAAACTTCCGCTTCCCGACGAGGCTGTCCGAAGTTCATTCGCACCAGAATCGCGGCGCCCGCAACGCAGACCGCGCCGACGAGATAGAGAAGGGAATTCACGGTGGCAGTGCGAATGGTGAATTTGGCGAGGGGCGAGGAAGCGATGGCTCCCACGCCCCAGGCAAGATTGACGAGGTTGAGGGCGGAAGCGCGGCGTTCGCCATAAGATTCGCTGACCCAAAGATTTGTGCCCGGCGTGTTGAAGCCGTAGCCCAAGCCGTAAATGCCACTGGCGGCGAGGGCCAAGGGAAAAGTGGGCGCGCTGAGGAGGGCGAAGCCGATGCCAAGGAAGGCAAGGCCGACGGTGATGGCAGGTTTGAAGCCCTTTGCGGCGATCAAACGGCTGGAGAGCAAAACGCCCACGAAAGACGCGAGGAACTGGACGAGGAGAAAATATCCGGCGCGGGCGTCGTCGAGGCCCCATTTTGCGCTGAAAACGGGGAGAAGCGGACCGATGAAGGAGATGACGATGCCGTTGACGACGAAGCCGGCGCAGAGGAGATAAAAAATGGCGGGGGACGGAGCGGCGCTTTCGCGCGGGAGAATTTGCGTTTTTGCGGACATCATGGCATTTTGCCTGCGCAAGGGTGAACACGCAAACGCAGTTTCGCAGAGCTGGCAAACGTACGGCGTGGTTGAGGCAATTGGAGGTCGAAGAGAGATTTCTCCGCGCAACCAACGCGTGGAGAGGGGAAGTTCTCCCTCGGCGGGCTCCGGCCGAATTGGCAGTGTGCGGGCAGGAACAAGCGAGAGAATATTGCGGGCGAAAGGGCGCAGATGATTGAATGCGGACTGATTGGATTTGGACTGGGAGGGCGCGCGTTTCATGCGCCGCTCATCGCGGCGGTGCCGGGGCTGAAGCTGACGGCGGTGCTGCAGCGCACGGGCGAGGATGCGGCAACGATTTATCCGGGCACGAAAATCGTGCGCACGCTGGAGGAATTGCTGGCGATTCCGGAAATTCGATTGATTGCGATTTCGACGCCGAACGACACGCACGCGCCGCTGGCCAAGGCTTGCCTGGAGGCGGGCAAAGACGTGGTGGTGGACAAACCGTTCGCGACGACGGTGGGCGAGGCGAAGGAACTGATCGCGGTGGCGAAGAAGACGGGACGATTGCTGACGGCGTACCAGAATCGGCGGCTGGACGGCGATTTTCGCACGGTGCAACAACTCGCCGCTTCCGGCGAATTGGGACGGCTTTTGAAATTTGAAGAGACGTTTGACCGCTGCCGACCCGAGGTTCGCGTCTCGTGGAAAGAGCGGCCGGGGCCGGGCACGGGAGTTTTTTACGATCTGGGGCCGCACTTGATCGATCATGCGCTGACGCTCGCGGGAACTCCGGAAGCGATTTGGGCGGACATTCGCGCGGAGAGGGAGAATTCGGCGAACGACGACGCGTTCGACCTGACGTTTTATTACCCGAACGGATTGCGCGCGCATCTTTCTTCGGGAACGCTGATCCCGATTCCGCGGCCGCACTTTCGCGTGCTGGGTACGAAGGGAATGTACGTGCATCAGAATCTCGATCCGCAAGAGGCGCGGTTGCGCGCGGACCAGCCAGCGGGCGGCGACGATTGGGGCCTGGAAAAAGAGGAAGAGTGGGGAACGCTGGCGGAATTCGACGCGGCGAACGTGACGTACAAAAAAGTGCCGACGCTGCGCGGGGATTACCGGGATTTTTACGCGAATGTGCGGGACGCGATGCTGGGGAAAGCGAAACCGATCGTCACGCTGGAGCAAGCTTTGTGGGTGATGTACGCGCTGGAGTTGTCGGTGGAGAGCAGCGCGAAACGGAGCGTTTTGCCGTGGAAATTGTGAGTTTCCGGCTTGCGCAACGGGAACGCGTGCGCGGCGGGAATCGGCTATGCTAAAGGAAAGAGAGGCAACGTGGCTCGCACCGTAGAACTTGCGCCGTCCATACTTTCCGCGAATTTTGCGAATCTGGCCGCCGACGCGAAGCTGGCGCTTGAAGGCGGAGGCACGCTGCTGCATGTGGACGTGATGGACGGGCATTTTGTGCCGAACATTACGATTGGCCCGCCGGTGGTGGCGTCGCTGCGGAAGGCGATTCCCGACGCGATTTTTGACGTGCACCTGATGATTGAAAATCCGGATCGATATATTTCGGCGTTTGCGGAAGCGGGCGCGACATGGATTCTGGTGCATCAGGAGGCTTGCGTGCACCTGGATCGCACGCTGCATTTGATTGCGGATCATGGATGCAAGCCGGGCGTGGCGATCAATCCCGCGACGCCGGTGCAAGCGCTGGACGAAGTGCTGGACCTGGTGCATCACGTACTGGTGATGAGCGTGAATCCGGGATTTGGCGGACAGAAATTTATTAAGAACTCGCTGAAGAAGATTTCCGAGCTGGCGAATGAACGCGAAATGCGGCGGCTGGATTTCCGGATTGAAGTGGATGGCGGCGTCGGGCTCGATACGATTGGCGACGTGGTGCGCGCGGGCACGGATTTGCTGGTGGCGGGGAATGCCGTGTTCGGCAAGGGCGACATTCGCGAGAACGCGCGGAAACTTTTGCAGGCGGCGCGGTCGGCAACCGCCGCGCACGCTTGAGAAGCGAAGTAACGAAGCAATGAGGTAAGGAAGTAAGGAAAAGACGTTGGCGCTGCCGACGTTCTCGCCGTGATTCATCCAATCAAAATGAGGGGAAGGGGGAGGAAGGGGCCGGGATTTTGCTGCGCCAATATCGATGAAATCCAGATGGTTATCAAAACAAAGGGGATGTTGGCGGAGGCAAAGGTATGGTTGTGAAACGAAAGGGTTTATAAGTGGCGTGGAATGATAACGATGCGAGGCGTCTGTAAGTATGGCAAGCAAAGGACTTACGAGCGATGAGTGTTGGCGAAAAGGTAACGGGAGAGGGTGGATTGAGGCGGGAGGCTTTTGAGGGACCACCCGGCGACGCGGCATAAGAAGGGGCACAAAGAGCGTGCCAACCAATCTTGCGCATTATACCACATCGGTCTACATTGTCAAGTGATAAATAGTAAGGCCAATGTTTGCATGGGGTTAGCTGGGTATTAGTTGAGGCGGATACCTTCCTTTTTTACTTTCGTTCAAATATCGAAGGGTAGAGTTCGTTCACGAAGGCTGTCACGCCTGATCTGGGCAGTAGCTTGTCGACGGCGAATTGATCGAAGGCGCCGACCGCCATGCCTACTACTGTAGCCCCTGGCACCAGTCCTAGACCGGCGTTTATTAGGAATCGTACCGTTTTTCCCCTTTCGCCTCCTACTTTTAGTCCCACGCTTGCCCTCAGACCTGAAACCCGCTGCTTAATTTCATCATCACTTGCCTCTGAGACTCCTGTAAGCCAGTCTCTAAATTCTCTTGCTTCGCCTGAATCTCGAATCGTTAATAGCTTGTCTACGTTCAGCGTAGCTCCTAATTCTGTGAATCGTGGAATTCCAGCAATCTGCATGACGCGCCTAAAGCTACGTTCCTTCTCGTGTGAGGTAACGGCGTCAGCTAGGAAGTCGAGCTTGTGACGCAAGAGTGGCATCTCTTCGTCTCTAAATCCTGATATGGCGCAATAGTGCTTCATCTCCACCAGAGTTTGTGAAAGACCATGAACACCCATTAGGCCTGTTTCAATCACTTTGTGTGCTTTTCCCTCTGGGATGTCAGCGGATCGATCGAGATTTGTCTCGATACGAAACGTCTCTGCGCCCTCTCGGTGTATTTTTAGATAGAATGGGATGTTGTCCGGTAGTGCTTCCCTTTTAAGCACCATTCGTACTGACTTATCGAGCATTGTAGGATTGTTTAGTTCGTGTAGAAATGCTGGAAACATTTCGCTCCGAGCCTTAATTGGAAGCGGCTGAATTAGTCCGGCGATCTGTCCCTTTAGTTTGATTGCTTGTTTTGACGTGAGACCGTCTGCGTTATGGATGCATTGCAGACAGTCGTGGATGTATTTGCGCCTGTCATGACTATCAATATAGTTAAATCTATAAGTAAGCAACGGTAGTATCGGGTCGCCAAGTAAACCCGACTGGCCGATTTGTGCAGCTTGGAAACATTCGCAGCGGATTTCTATTAGCTTGGCGGCTAACAGATCTCGCAACACTTCGTATCCTAGGTATCTAGCTAAGATGGGAAATTCTTGTAGGCGGATTGTCGTGAGTATGTACTTGTCGAAAAGCAGAAGCTTAGCGATGAGATCGTCCAAATCAACGTCTGATACATTCCCATTCGCGAAAATCGCAGACACCCCTATTAGTCGCCTATTTAATTGCATTCGCAGATGATACCAGAGGGCGAAGAAATAGCGAATCGGTTGATATTCAATAGAGCTAATGAGGCTGTTTAAGTCTCGCGTTTGGAGAAGTTGGGCACGATATATCGTGCCCCTACTCAAAAGCGATGTTAAGGGTCGTGACATTTATCGCGCGGATAGTTTTCGTTGGCGGAAGGCGAGGATGTTGTGGACGTGCGAGGCTGTGGAGTTGGAGGCGATTTCGCTTAAGGAAGTTTCGCAGCTGCTTTATATTTCAATTTCGAACAATCCGACGTGGAGGTTGATCTGGTCCCAAATGCGGTCTTCGAGATGATGGGCGGGGATGATGCCGAATCGAGCGCCTAGGAGTTCGTTGTTGAGGTCGTGCATGGAGAAGGGCGAGCGAGTGAGCAGATAAATACGGATGCAACCGGCGGGCTTAACTTTGCCGGGTCTTTCAGGACTGAAGAGAGCGAAGGTGTTAGCGAGGAGTGGCCCGCGAAATCCTTTTGATAGGTGAGTTTGAAGATTCGACTCAGTGTGTCGCGGTCCAGAAAATTCAGAATGGCTCCGCGGCTAATTCTGTTGGGAATGGGAGCAGGCGGGGCGTAGTATGGAGTTGAAAACGGCCTAGCGGAGGGAAGATGAGCCTAGCGATCCGTCCAGATTTGGAAGCAAAAATTCGCGAGCAAGCGGATGCCGAGGGCCTGAGCGTCGAAGCCTACCTGGAGCGGCTAGTTGCCGGGGAGCGTGACGGGCTTGACGATCTGGAAAAACTGGCCCTGGAGGGGCTCAATTCCGGAGCGCCGGTCAAGATTGGTCCGTCTTATTGGGAAAGCAAACACAAGCAGCTTGAAGAACGCCTGAACAATCGTATTTCCCAGTGAAAGCTGGATATGCGATTCGGCCGAAGGCCGATCAGGATATTGACGAGCAAGCGTATTATTTTGCCTCGGAAGCAAGCCCCGAAGTTGGTCATCGATTTATCCTCGCCGTGCACGAAACCCTTCAATTGCTGTCCAGTCATCCGGAAATGGGATGGATTGCGCATTTTAAAGTCAGGGAACTTGCCTCCTTGCGGGCATTTCCCGTGACTGGATTCGAAAAAATGCTGATTCTTTATCTACCGAGTCCGGACGGAGTGGAAATACTGCGAGTCATTCACGGCTCGCGAAACTGGCAAGCATTGCTCAGGCGCGAAAGAAAAGGATAGGGCTGGTTCAGCGTTTTTTAGCCTGCGGTTAAGCGTTCGTGGTTTGGGGCGAAGGCTTGTGCGAGACGGCGGAGGGTACGCGGGGTTGCATCGAGCGAACGGCCCGCTTCGGAAAGCGGGCCCTACAAATGCTTGAATCGATCGAAAACCGATGGATGTGTCTACCTAACGATTGATTAACCGAAGGCTTATGCGGCGATGGAGACTACCTTGGACTTTTTGGAACGCTTAGTGGGCGCGGTTGAAAGTTCGGCTTCGGCGCGGAGCCAATCGGAATGTGGATCGCCGGGCGCGCCGTTGCGTTCGAGATAGATGTGATAGGCGCGGAGGGCGATCTCTTCGGGTGAAGGTTTCGCTTTTGCAGCGCGAGGTGTCTTTGCCTTGGAGGGGGAAGACGCTTTTGTTTTCGGCATGAAGCACTCCTTTTTGTGCCTGATGTCATTTTAGATGGGGAAGCCAGTGGCTCGCATGAATGGATGATGACGCAGGTGATGTGATGAATACTCCGGAAAGTTTGGATACGGAGAAGCGGGAATTTCGATAGGGGGTGGATCGAAAAGGCGCCCACCTGAGAAGGTGGCCGCGACAACGGCGAAGAATGAGGGCGGATTGCGAAGGGAAGGGTGGGAACACAAGTGTCGAGCGAAGAGGGCCGACTCGGAAGTCGGCCCCTACGGGTGAATGGATTGGAGACTACGTTTGCGCTTCGACGTTTTGACCGAGGCGCTGAGAACACCGGCGCAGGCAAGAGTGCCTACGCTACCGTGACGTTGGGGAGGAAAAAGAGAGGGCCGACTCGGAAGTCGGCCCCTATAACGGCGGGGCGTACATTAGTGAGAGGACGCACGCTGAAGCGTACGCTACGAGGAGGCCGGCTTCGGAAAGCCGGCCCTACAGATGCATTAGGCGACGGTGACTTCGGGGCTGAGGTAGACGTCTTGAATGGTGTTGAGAAGTTTTACGCCTTCGTTCATGGGGCGCTGGAAAGCTTTGCGGCCGGAGATGAGGCCGGTGCCGCCGGCGCGTTTATTGATGACGGCGGTGGCGACGGCTTCTTCGAAATCGTTTGCGCCGGATGCGCCGCCGGAATTGATGAGGCCGGCGCGGCCCATGAAGCAATTCGCGACCTGATAGCGGCAAAGGTCGATGGGATGATCGCTGGCGAGGTCGGTGTAAATGCGTTTGTCGAATTTGCCGTAGCTGGAATCGCCGAGATTGAGGGCGGTGTAGCCGCCGTTATTTTCGGGGAGTTTTTGCTTGATGATGTCGGCCTGGATGGTGACGCCGAGATGATTGGCCTGGCCGGTGAGGTCGGCGGAGAGATGGTAGTCCTTGTCTTTTTTGAAGGCGTTGTTGCGGAGATAGCACCAGAGAACGGTGGCCATGCCGAGTTCGTGGGCGTGAGCGAAGGCCTGGCTGATTTCGACGATCTGGCGGCTGCTGAGGTCGGAGCCGAAATAGATGGTGGCGCCGACGGCGACGGCGCCCATGTCGTAGGCTTGCTTGACGGTGCCGAAGAGAATTTCGTCGGCGCGGTTGGGGAAGGTGAGAAGTTCGTTGTGATTGATTTTTACGAGGAAAGGAATTTTGTGGGCGTACTTGCGGGCGACGGAGCCGAGGACGCCGAACGTGGAGGCGACGGCGTTGCAGCCGCCTTCGATGGCGAGCTTGACGATGTTTTCGCCGTCGAAGTAATCGGGATTTTTGGCGAAGCTGGCGCCGGCGGAGTGCTCGATGCCCTGATCGACGGGGAGAATGGAAAGATAGCCGGTGCCGGCGAGGCGGCCGGTGTTGAACATGCGATGAAGGCTTGAGAGGACGCGCGGATTGCGATCGGAGGGAGCGAAGATGCGATCGATGAAATCCGGGCCGGGAAGATGGAGGCGCTCTTTGGCGATTTTGGGCGAACGGAAGCCGAGGAGCGAATCGGCTCTTGCTCCGAGAAGTTGCTGGATGGAACTGGATGCGGTGGTTGTTGCCATTGCTTGCGTTTCTCCTTAGGTAGTTGAGTAGTGGGTCAGTCTGAATTTTTGACCGATTGTGTCACGAAACAAAAAAATTCAGACTGACCCGCTACCGATGTTGCCAATTTCTGCGAGTGGTCCAATTTGAATTTCGACTTATTGTGTCACGAACCACGAAATTCAAATTGGACCGCTAGAGCTATCTTATAAATGGCCAAGCAATGCGGAAGTTGTTTCTTCAGGGGCTAAAGCCCTACTTTTCCTCGCCTCATCGTGGGGGCTAAAGCCCCCACCTCCTAAAGAACCCACGTCATAAAGGCTAAACCTGCTAAAGCCGCCACGTCCTAAAGAACCCACTTCTTAAAGCCCGCACTTCTTAAATCTCCACCTCCTAACGAACCATTTATGAGATGACTTCTAGAACTTGTTCGAAAGCATGCCGCCGGCGGCGGAGTCGACGAGAAAAAACAATTTGCCGTTTGCCGGCTGGATGAGCTGCGACGGCAACTGGTCCGGTTCACAGGGGCCTTCGAGAACGGCTTTGAGCGCGGGCGCTTTATCGGCGCCGGCGATCATGAATAAGACCGCGGCGGAGTTGTTGGCGACCGGCGCGGTGCACGTGATGCGTTCGGTGAAAAGCTTGCCGACCCAAGTGCGCACAACCAGCCGACCATTATCGCGCAGGGCGGTGGTTCCGGGAAAGAGCGAAAGCGTGTGGCCTTCGTTGCCCATGCCGAGCAGCATGAGGTCGAAGCGAGGAAGTTCGCCGGGCTTGAGCGCGAATTGCGTTTTGAGAGTTTGTTCGTAGTCGAGAGCGGCGCGTTCGGCGTCTTGCAGTTCGGCTTTGATGCGAAAGACTTGTTCGGGCTTGATGGGAGTTTTGGAGACAAAGGTTTCGCTGACCATGCGGAAGTTGCTCTCGGCGTGATCGGGCGGAACGTGGCGTTCATCGCCGAAGAAGAGCTGCATTTTTTCGAACGGGAGTTGGGCGCGGAAGGGTTCGGCGACGAGGAGGGCGTGGAGGGCTTTGGGCGTGGAGCCTCCGGCCATGGCGACGCGGAAAACGCCGCGATCGCGAACGGCTTGCTCGGCGGCGCTCGTGAAAATCGCGGCGGCGTGCTGGGCGATGGCGGCGACGTCGGGAAAAATTTGGATGGAGCGCGACAAAGAAAATTCTCCTAGGCGTGGGCCTTATCGGTGGCGCGCGCGGGACAAGTGGCGGTGAGAGGTTCGTCGGATTCGATGTCGCGCCAGGCGCGGCCGTCGCGAGCCATCATTTCGTCGGCGTCCGGCGGACCCCAGCAACCGGCGGGATAGTTTGGAAAATCGCGCGCGGGAAGGGCTTTCCAAACGTCGAGGACGGGTTGAATGACGCTCCAGCCGGCTTCGACCATGTCCGCGCGCTGGAAAAGAGTGGCGTCGCCGATCATGCAGTCGTAGAGGAGGCGTTCGTAGCCGGTGCTGTGCGATGTGCCGAAGTCGCGAGCGTAATCGAAATCCATGTGAACGAGGCCGAGCTTCATGACGGAGCCGGGAACTTTTGCGCCGAGGCGAAGCGAGATGCCTTCTTCGGGCTGAATGTGAATGACGAGTCGATTGGCGCGCGGATCTTTGATGGGAGTTTTGCTGAAGAGCTGAAAGGGAGGACGGCGAAATTGAATGGCGATTTCGGTCAAGCGTTTGGCGATGCGTTTGCCGGTGCGGAGATAGAAAGGAACGTCGGCCCAGCGCCAATTGTCGATGCGAAGTTTGAGGGCGACAAACGTTTCGGTGTGGGAATCGGGAGCGACCTGGGGTTCGTCGCGATAGGCGGCGAGCTTTTCGCCGTTGACGACGCCTTCGCCGTATTGGCCGCGGACCATGGTCTGCAAGATGGTTTCGGGGGGAGGCGGCGTGACGGCGTGAAGAATTTCGGCTTGCTTGTCGCGAACGGCGTCGGCTTCGAAGGAGATGGGAGGCTCCATGGCGGTGAGCGTGAGGAGCTGAAAGAGATGATTGGGAACCATGTCGCGGAGGGCGCCGGCGGTTTCGTAAAAGCCGCCGCGATGTTCGACGCCGACGGTTTCGGCGGCGGTAATTTGCACGTGGTCGATGTAATTGCGATTCCAGAGCGGCTCGAGGATGGAATTGGCGAAGCGGAAGACCATGAGATTCTGCACGGTCTCTTTGCCGAGATAGTGGTCGATGCGGTAGATCTGCTTTTCGGTGAGCGTTTCCTTCAGGTCTTTGTTGAGTTGGATGGCGGATTCGAGGTCGTGGCCGAAAGGCTTTTCGACGATGACGTGAGTCCAGCGGCCATTGGCTTCCTGCGTGAGACCGGCCTGGCCGAGTTGCTTGACGATGGGCGAGAAAAATTTTGGCGCGACGGCGAGATAGTGAAAGCGGTTGCCGAGCGTGTTGTGCGTTTTTTCCGCGGCGAGGATTTGATCCTTGAGTCGCTCGTAGGCGGCGGGATCGGCAAAGTCTCCCTGGACGTAATAGATGCGCTCGACGAGCCACTGCCAAAGGATGTCGTCGACGGGACGAAGAGCGTATTCGCGGACTTCCTTGCCGAGCTTTTCGCGGAAGGCTTCGGTGGTCATCTGATCGAAGGAAAAGCCGACGATCGCGAAGTCTTTGGGGAGAAGGCCTTCTTCCGCGAGATTGAGCAACGCGGGGAGAAGTTTGCGCTTGGTGAGGTCGCCGCTGGCGCCGAAAATCACCATCAAGCAGGGCGGCGCGGGATGCGCCGCGGCTGTTGCGTAAATGCCGTTAGTCATCGATGAGGTCCTTCCCGAAAATGCCCGGGAGAATAAATTTAATGGCCGGATTTCTTTTCGACGTGTCCGCCAAACTGGAAGCGCATGGCGGAGAGAACTTTTCCGGCAAAATCGTCTTCGCCGCGCGAAACGAAGCGCTGATATAAAGATGCAGTGAGTACGGGCGCGGGTGTAGTGGATTCGATGGCGGCGAGAACGGTCCAGCGGCCTTCGCCGGAATCGGAGACGCGGCCGGAGAAGCGTTCGAGCTGCGGCTGTTCGAGAAGAGAGATGGCGGTGAGGTCGAGAAGCCAGGAGGCGACGACGCTGCCGCGGCGCCAGACTTCGGTGATGTCCGCGAGATTGAAATCGTATTGATAATGTTCGGGATTGCGGAGAGGCGTGGTTTCCGCGTCGGTTTCACGATGGGATTTGCCGGCGTTGGCGTGTTTGAGGACGTTGAGGCCTTCGGCGTAAGCGGCCATCAAGCCGTACTCGATTCCGTTGTGGATCATTTTTACGAAGTGGCCGCCGCCGGACGGGCCGCAATGGAGATAGCCCTCTTCGGCGGTGCCGCCGGCTTTTTCGCGGCCGGGAGTGCGGGGAACGTCGCCGCGGCCGGGAGCGAGCGTTTTGAAAATCGGATCGAGATGCTTCACTATTTTTTCTTCGCCGCCGATCATCTGGCAGTAACCGCGGTCGAGACCCCAGACGCCGCCGCTGGTGCCGACGTCGCAATAGTGAATGCCCTTTGCGGAGAGTTCCTTGGCGCGGCGAATGTCGTCAATGTAATAGGAGTTGCCGCCGTCGATGACGATGTCGTCTTTTTCGAGTTTGGGGACGAGTTCGTGGAGCGTGGCGTCGACGACGCCGGCGGGGACCATGAGCCAGATGGCGCGCGGCTTTGAAAGTTTCTTGACGAAATCATCGAGCGAATCGGATGGCGTGGCGCCTTCGCCGGCGAGTTGTTTAACGGATTCGGGGCTGCGGTCGTAGACGACCGAGGTGTGGCCATTGCGAATCAGGCGGCGCACCATGTTGGCACCCATCCGCCCGAGACCGATCATTCCGAGTTGCATTCTGTCCGCTCCTAAGCTGCGAATTGTTCGAGGGCACTGCTTTTCAAATTCGTGAATCGCGTGCGGCCGGCCAATTTGAATTTTCGACTTCTTGCGTCACGGTCCGACAAATTCAGCTGGACCAGCCACGAAATCAGGAAACCGCTTGCTGCACGGCCCGCGAAAGCGATTTGAGGCCGGACTTCAAATTTTTGCCGAGGTGGACGCGGAGCGCGCGGCGGCCGCGTTCGGCGAGGACGTTAAAATCGCCGCGAGCTTGCGCGGTCTTGACGACGCCGAAAGTGTATTTCTGTCCGGGGACGGCGAGGTCGGAAGCGTCATCGCAAGTGATTTGGAGGAAGACGCCGGAGTTCGGGCCGCCCTTGTAGGCCTGGCCGGTCGAATGCAAGAAGCGCGGGCCGAAGCCGAGGCAGGTGGCAAGCTTCTTTTTGTCGCGGACGACGTGACGGAATTCCTCGAGAACTTTTTCGTTTTCGGCGTTCATGGGAATGTAGCCGAGAACGGCGAAGTAATCGCCGGCTCCGGCGCGGGCGAGATGGGCTTTTAGAACGTCGACGAGCCTGCCGCCGCCCTTGAGCGCGGCGGTATTTTTTTCGTCGGCGAAAAGTTTTACGCCGGCCAATTCGAAGAACGGCGCTTCGGCGGGAAGATGGCCGGTGGATTCGTACTCGGAGGTGAGTTTGCGAGTTTCAATTTTGCTGGCTTCGACGTCGGGTTGATTGAAGGCGTTGATGCCGATGATGGAGCCGGCGACGGCGGTGGCAATTTCCCAGCGGAAAAATTCCTGGCCGATGGCGTAAATGTTCGGCAAGGTGATGCGGACGACCGGGTGGCCGGCTTTTTCGAGAGCGGCGACGGCGGCGTCCTGCGCTTTGTTCGGTTTGGAAGCGAAGCGCAAGTACGCGAAGACGCGATCGTTGCCGTAGGACGCGGGCTTCCCGAGCTTTTCGCGGTCCACGGGAATGATACCTTTGCCGATTTTTCCGGTGGATTCGGCGAGGAGCTGTTCGAGCCACGCGCCGAGATCGTAAATTCCAGGAGAAGTGACGATTGTGAGCTTGTCGCGGCCTTGCCGGGCGGCGGCACCCATGATGGCGCCGAGAATGACGCCGGGATTTTTGTCGGCGGCGGAAGCTGCGCCGCAGGCGGCGACCATTTCGTGCGTGATCTTCAGGAATTTCGCGACGTCGAGGCCCATGACGGCGGCGGGAACCATGCCGAAATTGGAGAGCGCGGAATAGCGGCCGCCGATGCTGGGAACGCCGGCAAAAATTTTCCAAAACTTATCGCCTTCGGCGACTTGCTGCATTTTGGAGCCGGGATCGGTGACGGCGATGAAGCGGCTGCCGGCTTCGGCAACGCCGACTTTTGCTTTGACGCGTTCGAAAAAATATTGTTTGAAGATGTTGGGTTCGAGCGTGCTGCCGGATTTGCTGGAGACGATGCAAAGCGTTTTCTTGAGGTCGAGCTTTTTTTCGATGGCTTTGATTTGAACGGGGTCGGTGGAATCGAGAACGTGCATTTCCGGGAAGCCGGCGATTTTGCCGAAGGTGATGCGCAGGACTTCGGGGCAAAGGCTGGAGCCGCCCATGCCGAGAAGAATTGCGTGCTTGAACTTGCGCTTCTTCACTTCGACGGCGAGTTGTTTGAGCGCGCCGATATTGGCGATCTGCTCGTCGGCAATGGTGAGCCAGCCGAGCCAGTTGCTTTCATCCGCGCCGGTCCAAATGGAGGCATCTTTCGCCCACATGCGGGCGACTTTGTTGTTCGCTTTCCAATCGTTTACCGCCGCGGTGACGGCTGACGCGAGATTTGCCGGGAGTTTATACGTCAGCTTGTTCAAACTCACGCGGAGACTCCGGCGTGCTTGGTGATGGCGTCGAGCAATTGTTTGAAGGGGTCCTGGAAAAGTTTTACCGCGTCGGCGATCAATTTGTCGGTCACTTCTTTCATGGAGATGCCGGCGGCTTCGAGGTCGTTCATGGTTTTGCTCGCGGCGTCGACGTTTTCGGTGAGGCTCGCCCGCAATTTGCCGTGGTCGCGGAAGGCGTCAAAGGTTGCCGGCGGAATGGTGTCGACGGTGTCCGCGCCGATGAGCTCTTCGACGTAAATCACGTCGCGGTATTTCGGGTTCTTGGTGCTGGTGCTGGCCCAAAGCAGGCGCTGCGTCTGACCGCCCTTGGCCGCAAGCGCCTTCCAGCGCGGACCGCCGAAGAGCTCTTGATACTTGGCGTAAGTGCGGCGGGCATTGGCGATGGCGACTTTGCCGAGGAGCGATTCGAGCTGAGCTTTTTTTCGGGCGTCGGTTTCGGTTTTGAGCATGGCGTCGATTTTACTGTCGACGAGCGAATCGATGCGGCTGACGAAAAAGCTGGCGACGCTGGCGATGTGCGATACGTCCTGGCCCTTGGCGGCGCGCCCTTCGAGAGCGGAAAGATATGCTTCCGCAACCTGTTCGTAGGCGGATTGAGCGAACAGCAGCGTGACGTTGATGTTGATGCCGTCTTCGAGCGCCTGGCGAATTGCGGGAATACCTTCCTTGGTTGCAGGAATCTTGATCATGACGTTGCCGCGGCTGACGGCTTTCCAAAGGCGGCGCGCTTCGTCGATGGTGCCTTGCGTATCGAAAGCAAGCATGGGCGAAACTTCGAGGCTGACGTAACCGTCGCGCCCTTTCGTTTCGGCGTGGACGGATTTGAAGATGTCGCAGGCGTCCTGCACGTCGCGAATGGCGATTTTTTCGTAGAGGGCCATCGCGGTGGAGGATTTCGCGCCGGCGGCTTTGATGATGTCGTTGTAATCGTCGCCGGCAGTGATGGCTTTTTCGAAGATGGCGGGATTCGAAGTCATGCCGCGCAGGCCGTCTTCGTTAATCATTTTCTTGAGATCGCCGTTGAGCAAAATGTTGCGCCGGATGAAATCGAGCCACGGCGACTGGCCGTAGGCGAGCAAGCCCTTCAACGGATTCGCGCCTTGCGCCGCGCTCATATTGGGGATGGTGGTGGTGGTCGTCATGCAACTTCTCCTTTGTACCGGTCACTCCGCAAAAGAATATCTTACCTCTGTGACGCGGGAAGCGCCGAGGAATTCTCCCCCGGAGCCGGTGATTCTATTGAGCCGCTTCGATTGCCGCGACTTTTGCAAGGCGGCGTTTGTGGCGCTCTTCGTTGGTAAAGTTCGCGCCTAAGTAAGCTTTAACCAAATCCTCGGCCAGCTTTGCGCCAATCACACGGGAACCGAGAACCAAGACGTTCATGTCGTCGTGTTCGACGCCCTGGTGGGCCGAATACGTGTCGTGGCAAACGGCCGCGCGAATCCCCTTGATTTTGTTGGCGGCGACGCTGACGCCGACGCCGCTTCCGCAGATGAGAATTCCGCGCTCGCCTTTGCCTTCGAGAACGGCGTTGCCGACGAGAACGGCGAAATCCGGATAGTCCGACGGATTCTCGTTGAAGGCACCGACGTCCATAACGGAATGGCCAAGCGAGCGAACGAAATCGCCGACGGCGTTTTTCAATTGAAAGCCTGCGTGGTCCGCACCAATTACGATTTTCATCGAGGACTCACTTTCCCAAGAGGGATTTTGCGGCCGAGACGACTGCGTCAACGCTGAAACCGAATTTTTTGAGCAAATCTTTCAAGGGTGCCGAGGCGCCGAACGAATGCATGCCGATGATTTTGCCTTTGAGGCCGGTGTAGCGCTCCCAGCCGAAGGTGGAGGCCATTTCGACGGAGACGCGAGCGGTGACGTTTGAAGGCAAAACGCTTTCTTTGTGCGCGGCGTCTTGCTCGTCGAACAATTCGACGCAAGGGAGACTGACGACGCGTGCATTGATGCCTTCGGCTTTCAATTTTTCGTACGCGTCGACGCAAAGGCTTAATTCGGTGCCCGTGCCGATCAAAATCACGTCCGGTTTTCCATTGGGCGCGTCGGCGAGGATGTAACCGCCTTTGGCGACGCCGGAGGCAGCGGCGTATTTGGTGCGATCGAGCGTCGGCGCGGCCTGGCGCGAGAGGACCATCGCGGTGGGCCGATGAGTTTGTGCGACGGCGACTTTGTAACCTTCGGCGACTTCGTTCGCGTCGCCGGGACGCATGACAAGAATATTGGGCATGGCGCGCAAGGCGGCGAGCTGTTCGATCGGTTGATGAGTGGGACCATCTTCGCCGACGCCGATGGAATCGTGCGTGAAGACATAAATGACGGGAATTTCCATGAGAGCGGCGAGGCGGACGGCCGGTTTTACGTAGTCGCTGAAATTGAAGAAGGTACCGCCGAAGGGGCGAAGACCGGAGAGCGTCATGCCGCTCATGGCCGCGCCCATGGCGTGTTCGCGCACGCCGTAGTGCACGTTGCGGCCGGCGTATTGGCCGGGAAGAAAATCGCCGGCCCATGATGGATCGAGATTGGTTTTATTGGATTTGGCGAGGTCGGCCGAGCCGCCGATGAACCAGGGAATATTTTTGGCGATGGCATTCAACGTTTTGCCGGAACTTTCGCGCGTGCCCATGCCTTTCGCGTCGGCGGGAAAAGAAGGGATGTCCTTGTCCCAGCCGGCGGGAAGTTCGCGCGCCTGCATCATTTTGATGTTCGCGGCGAGAGCGGGGAATTGCTTGGCGTATTCTTCAAAAAGTTTTGCCCACGCCGAGCGGAGATCGCTGCCGCGTTTGCCGATGCCGTTCTTGAAATCGTCGTAGACGCCGTCCGGCACGAGGAATTTTGCGTCTTCGGGCCAGCCGTAATTTTTCTTGACCAATTTGATTTCGGCTTCGCCGAGCGGTTCGCCGTGCGCTTCGTAAGAATCCTGTTTGTGCGGCGAGCCGAAGCCGATGTGGCTATCGACGACGATGAGCGTGGGCCGATCGTTGGTGTTGAGAAAATTCTGGTAAGCGGCGGCGAGTTCGTCGAGATTGTTGGCGTCTTTCACTTCGGTGACGTTCCAGCCGTAACCTTTGAAGCGGGTGAGCGCGTCTTCGCTGAAGGACCACGATGCGGGGCCGTCGAGCGTGACGCGATTGTTGTCGTAAATCCAGCAAAGATTGCCAAGTTTGAGGTGGCCGGCAAGGGAAGCGGCTTCGCAGCAGACGCCTTCCATAATGTCGCCGTCGCCGCAAACGGCGAAGACGTTGTAATCGAACATGGCGAAGCCGGGCTTGTTGAAATTTGCGGCGAGCCATTTTCCGGCAATGGCCATGCCGACGCTGTTGCCCGCGCCCTGGCCGAGCGGACCGGTTGTGGTTTCTACGCCGGTCGTTAAATGCGATTCGGGATGGCCCGGCGTGCGGCTGTCGATCTGGCGAAAGCGTTTGATTTCATCCAGCGAAACGGAAAGTTGATCGAGGACTTTGCCGTGATGGTCGACGGCTTTGACGCCGGCAAGATGCAGCGTGGAATAAAGAAGCATGGAAGCGTGACCGGCGGAGAGAACAAAGCGATCGCGATTGGGCCAGAGCGGATTGGAGGGATCGTAACGCAAAACTTTTTGCCAGAGCGCGTACACCACCGGCGCGAGACCCATCGGCGCGCCGGGATGGCCGGAGTTCGCCTGCTGCACCGCGTCGATGGAAAGCGTGCGGATGGTGTTGACGGAGAGTTGCGAAATATTCGACTGGCTCACGATGGCTCCCTCGGGGCAGGGAATCCTGTTCCCGGTGAAAGTTAGATGACGCTCGGCACAAGCCGGAGGCAAGTTATCTTACGCCAAAATTAAAATTAGCTGGTATCCGTTCGCGTGAAGGCGCGAGCGGGTTGGTTGCACCGCGCGTGGAGCTGTATGCGGATCATTGCAGGGGCGAACGAACCGGACGACGGGACGCGTACCTTTAGCGCGCTCGCCGCCTCATGCTAATCTTGCAGTACTGCCTTGGCCCGGGTGGCGGAATGGCAGACGCTGAGGACTTAAAATCCTCCGGGGATTTTTCCTCATGTGGGTTCGACTCCCACCCCGGGCACCATTGTTTCTCGTTGAAATTTGAATGAGTTGCGGAATTTTCGCCTACCGCCTATTTCGGATGTACCTCACCGTGAGAATGCAGGAGTGGCTTCCGAGCCAAGCCCGACCCGAAACGGCTGGGAAGGTGTATAGATAAGACGGGCGGCGCCTGACAGCCTTCGCCAAATGCGTGGACGGCGATGGGATAGACCAGGTAGAAGGGATTGTTCAGTCAGAAGACAGCAACGCATCTTCGGCCGGCGGGCAAATCGCTTGCGCCCACTTTCTTGATCCAGGTGATGGCTTTTGTTAAATTCTCGGACGGGTGCATGGGCGGTAATGATCTCCGAGAAGCGCGGGCCCTCGATGGGCACTGCCGCAGCGCTTTTGACCGTGGTACAAGTAGTGCACACTCTCTGAAGCGGCGAGCGCTGAAGGAATCGCGGTGGAAAATCTCTCAAAATCGGGGCGAATTGTTTACGGTGCGTTATGGCCGTTCGGGGCCGCAAGGATGATTGCCCGAAAATGAGCGGCCATGATTCGCTGGCCAGGCGACTGTGCTGCGTCTCGCCCTACGTCGGCCGCATCGAGCCGATTATCGATCTGGTTCCAGAGATCATGGAGAGGAACGACCAACTCCGCCCCTTATGGACGGCGTGGCGGCAAAATGCGACGCCTGATCTAACACCGCAGCGATATTTCAATCCGTCTGAAATCAAGGTGCTTTGCGAGTTTGTGAAGTACCTGTATTTCGCGAGCGATGCCTTTGCGCGTTCGGCACGGACGGGCCGGTGAAGCTTCGCGCCAAATTCTGCGTGATCGGCACCGGCGCCGGCGGGGGAATCCTCGCCTATCGTCTGGCGAAGGCGGGTGCCGATGTGCTGGTCATCAACTCAGGCGGTATTCCCGCGCAATCCGAATTTAAAAACGAGCTGAGCCCCGAACAAAAAGGCCATTTTGAAATAGGCCCGCATACCACTTTCCCGGTCAGGCCGGAAATCTCCATCGTTCATCCGCTTCTCGCGGACGCTCGCAGCCGGAGCTCCATGGACTGTCCACGGGAAGGTGGATTCCATCACTACCAAATTCACCACGTCAATGGCTTGCAGAATCTTTGGAATGGGATCTGCCTGAGGTATTCAGAAGACGATTTTGCAAATCGCAATTCGTATAGTGACGACTGCCGGTGGCCGATTTCTCTGGGCGATCTTGCCGATCACTATTCCGAGGTCGAGCGGCTCGCATTGGTGGTGGGTGAGCGCAACGGTTTGCGTCAATTTCCGGACGGATCGTTTCTCGCGCCACGCGGCGCAAGACAAATTGACCGCGTATTCATCGATAGCAATGCCGGCTCGCTCGGCCCGGATCTTTTCTTTTTGGCAAACCGGAAAGCCGTCGACTTGCGGCCGGATTCCGCGCAAAAGTGCGTGGCCTGCGGCAATTGCGGGCGCGGGTGCCGTTCGGGCAGCGTCTATAAATTTTCCACGCGTCTCCTGCCGGAAATCGGAGCGCTGCCGAACTTTCGCTTGCTCGAGCATACCCGGGCGATCAAACTTACCGCCGTCGACGGTGACAAGGCGGAGGGGTTCTCGATCTCCCATGTTGTGGCGATCGATGAACGCACCCAGCAGATCGTTGAGATTGAAGCGGATGTGGTCATCGTCTGTACGGGCGCCATCGAATCGCCGCGGCTGCTGCTGAACTCGTTCGCCGACGACCGGAGCAAAGCCGAGCAGGTCGGCGAGTTTTTGCAGGACAGCCCGCGCGCGGTCGTCGGCACGAGCCTGTTTCGTTTGTGGTTCGGGCTGGCGAACGAAGACCGCGGTTATGGCGATCACATATTGGTGGGCGGCGAGAGCAAGGATTCACAAGGGAAACAGTTTCCATTCGTGGGCCAATTCTGGTCCGATTTCATGAAGGTTCCCTATTATCTGGCAGAAATACCACGGATGCCCCGATTCCTTGTGGAATCCATTTCGCGGCAAGTGTTTAAGAGCACGGTGACGTTGGTGATGTTCAGCCCGGCCGTTCCGCAGCGAAAGAATAGGGTTGTGTTGGCCGATGGAGTGGATCAGTTCGGACAACGTCAGGTGCGTATCGAATACGAAACGTCAGAGATCGAGGCCGACCACGGCCGGCAGCTGGCCGCGCTGGCTCGCCGCATGCTAAGGAAAGCCAGCGGGTACATCGCGGACGACGCCGGATCTCCTCCGGGATCGGGCATTCATTACGTGGGCACCTGCCGAATGGCGGCGGAAGCGAAAGGCGGCGTGGTCGACAAGGATCTGAAATATTTCAAGAGTAAGAACCTTTATATATGTGACGGCGGGGTGATACCGGCTCTCAGCGAGAAGCACCCCACGCTTACGATCATGGCGCTCGCTCATCGCCTGGCGGAACGCTTGATCAAGTCCTACATCTAACGGAGCGACGTGAAATCCGAAATGTCAAAAATGGTTCTGGGAACCGATTGGATGATTGCGGTGCCGAACCTTGCGTCTTGGAATCTCGCTCCGACAAAGCGCGCCGATGCCATCTTGAATGGCGCCGTCGAGCTGGGCATCAACTCGTTCGATACGGCCAGGATGTACTGGAGCGAAGGAGTTGTGGGAGGCTTCGTCAGGAAACATCCGTCGGGTCGCGAGGCTTTTCGAATCATCTCAAAGGGCGGACACCCGAGCCGTTTCGCGCCGCTGACGCAGAAAAGGTTATTGCGCGAACTGGACGATTCGTTACGAGCCCTTGCCACCGACTACATCGACGTCTATCTATTGCACTATGACGATCCGAAAGTTTCGGCGCAGGCGATTGCCGAAATGAGTGTTGAACTGTTGCGATCCGGGAAGGCGCATAATGTCGGATATTCCAACGTCTCGCTTGACAGGCTCAAGGAGATTCGCGCCTGCTTGCGGCAGGCAAACGTCGTGCCGTGGGTGAGCAATGAATTTAGCGCTCTGCCGGCCAAAGATGGGGCGCGGTGGAAGGGCGCGCAGAACATTTCACGAGATCGCGCATATGTGAACTATCTTCGGGAAAACGGCCTTCCTTTTCTCGCCTACTCGCCACTGGGGCGCGGCGGCATAAAGAGATGTATCGACAGCCGCCCGGCTGAACGCTATCCGGAAGACGACCGAAGGATAAGTCAGCTCACACTTCTCGGCGAGAAGTATGGCGTTCCGCTGTCGGCCATCGCGCTCAACTACATATTGCAAACCGCTCCGAATTTTCACGCGGTCGTCGGAACGTCAAAACTCGATCACCTTGCGGAAAACATGCGCGCCTTGACATTCCAAATGAGCGAGGGCGACCGGGACGGCTTGGCTTCGCCTTCAAGCGATTGCTGAAGCGCAGCCCTTGGAAGCGGACGGAGACATTCCGGCGCAATCGCGCTTTTTTGAGCGCTGGCCGCGATTGATTCTCCGTGAACCGTCCTGCGCAGCGGTTTTGGGTTTTGCGAAAGGCCGCAGGAAAGGTCAACGCTTGCTTCTCAACATTTCCATTTTCTTGGCGAAATCGGACAAGAGTTCGTCTTGGGGATCCTTGGATCGCGCCTCGTCAACTATTCGCAGGGCTTCCGCGACGGAGTCTGGATAATCCCTCGCGTTGATTTGGAACGCAAGCAGCGCCTGTTTGTACTGCTTTTTCGAAACGAAATAAGCGCCAAGGCGCTGCATAGCTTCGCGGGTCGATTCATTCGCGGACCTCGCATCGGTCTTTTGACGGTAATACAAGCGCATGACGGACTCGGTATTTCCACCCGCCCGCACGACATTCATAAGTACGTTGTCAAAACCCGCGTCTCTCTGAAAATCAAGAACCGCCTGCAAGGAAGGATCCTTCCCTGCGAAGTAATCCTGAGAAGACTCCACTACAGAAATATCCGGCGCGATCCATGGCCGGGATTCATCACCCGTCCAATCGCGCCAGTACACAGTGGATAGTCGAACGACGAGCCCGCTGTCCGGCAAAGTGTTTACATGCGCGTCTCCGTACGAACTTGGCGAGCCCACCGTTGGTTCGCCGACGAAAATGCAGTCGCAGAGGCGCTCGAGGTCGCTGGCAGCGTTAACCGCAGCCGAAAAGGTGTTGCGCCCAATCATTACAAATAGTTTCCCCGGCACGTCTATCTTCGCTTCGCGGATCAGCGAGAGGAGCAAAGAACGGAACATTTGGTTGTCTCCGCCATGGCAGTCGCGGATGTCAATGGCGACGCGATCGACAGGATTCGACTCCACGAACGAATGAAGTCTACGAGCGAACTGAGCGATAGACTCCGCACGAGAATCCTCGATCACATTGATTCGCACGAAAATAGTTTTGGAGTCGGACAAATATTCGAACCAGTAATTCTTGTCCGGCTCTCGAAGTCGAAGAGGCTCCGGAATGCCCAGATCCTCCAGTCCATCCTTCCAATCGATTTGCGCTGCCGGGGCAAGCGGGGTAAGTACGATGCTTACTTTCTTTCCGTCGCGGGTCTGGAAAGTGACAGGAATTTGAGATGCATCTTGCACGATGTGCTGAGCGCGAAGGATTTCCGGCACCGTTACAAAATGTGGCGCGAGGAGCTTCAATCCCATTTCGTTGTCACGGTTCACGATCGGGTAGACAGCTTCCAAGGCTTTCTGAACAGGGTACGCGCCGATCTGGAGAACTTGAGCGCCGAGCAACTGCTTGAAATCGTTGGTCGCGGCGATTACAAACAGACCATTGCTAAACGCGTGCAGCTTCACCGGGAGCTGATGAAAGGCCAATCTCGCATCCTTGGGTTGAGTGATGGAAGGTCTATCTGACATGGGATCAATCAGGCCGGGAAGGGAGACCCGAGAATGCCCGTCTCCCAGCATCGCCACCAACCGGGCAATTGCCACCATCGCGTCGTAGTCCGACATGGATGGAATTTGCCTGTCAATTTCGGCAACGGCTGCGGTGAAGGAATCCTGTGAGATGCTGTGAAAAGCATTCCGGTGTGCCTTTGGAACCAGGACGGCAAGATTTTTGAGGTCCTCGCGCCACTCGGCAGCAGTCAATACATTTTGTGCCTCGGCGGGAACGGCAAGAGTCATCGCGAGCGCAAGGAAAGCGAGTGCGCCGGTCTTTCCAGGCACGGCAAATTTTCCAGGTTTCAAGGGTCTACTCCATCCGGTGTTATATAACGAAATGACGAAGCGTAATGTTCCCTCACGCGATCGAGTCAGAGTGCATTCGGTCGCGACGGAAGAGAATCACAACTACGGCCGTCACCAAAAGCAATAAAACTAAGTTGAGCGGCTTCCGCTGCAGCGCCGTTCCGACCATTGGACTTAGGAATCTTGCCCTGAGTTGTGTTCACACCCTGGCCGGCATTCACGGCGAAATCTTCACAAAGAGCGAAGATTCCCAATGCAATGCCGCGCCAATTCATTTCAGTCCGCGCAATAGGCGACTGCTTCTTCACAACTACGATAAATAGAGAAAATGTTGGTGAAGCGGGCTATCTTGAAGATCTCGTAGATATGGTTATTGAGTCCGGCGAGGGCGAGCTTGCCATTCACATTACGAACGCTTTTCGCCACGGCAATGAATACGCGCAAACCGAGACTGCTGATATAAGTCAGCTCAGTAAGATCCAGCACGAGCCGTTCTTCACCCTGATCCATAAAAGCCTGGAGCTGCTTTTCGACGGCCTGAGAGGAGTTCGCGTCGAGCCTGCCGCACAGTCCAACGACCTTCACATTGCCCCGCGTCTCTTGTTTGATCTCCATCAAAAATTGTCCTCTGTGCGCGGTTAACGCGCGAATCCGACCGAGTCTTGCCCCTTCGATTCCCAAAAAAATCGCTATTTCCGTAAACGCCGACTGCCTGTCAAAACCAGATTCACCGGTTCACAAGCCCGCGCTTTTACCATAGCTACGACTCGATACCGGTGCGAGCATCGACGCGAGCGATGCCGCGCGGTTACGTCCCACGCTCTCTCGAATCGCCCTCCTCGATTTTTTTTCTTACCAGCAGATGGTTTTTCCCGCCTCGGCGGTCGTACTGAATACTGTTGGTGAGCTCTCTCACCAGGTGTAACCCTAACCCGCCGACTCTCCGCTGATCGAGTGGACGGTCCAAATCCGGTGGGGGACTTTGCAGCGGATTGAAGGGGCGGCCATCATCCTCGACCGCGATGACCAACTCGCCGTCTCTCGAGTCGGCGCGAACCTCGATCTCGTGCCGCAGGTTATCCGCATAGGCGTAAGAGATAACGTTGGCGAGGACTTCCTCGAGAATCAGATTGAGCTCGAAGAGGGTCTTTGACGAAAGACGGCACCTCTGTCCGAAGTTTTCCAGTTCACGGTGCAACGTGGCGATCTCGGAGAGGTCGTTGCTTAAGACGATGCGGATTTGTTCACAGGCCATGCACGCACCGCCGACCGTAAGCGAGGTGGGAGGATCCCAACCCATATTGTCCCGGAAACTCCTGCCGGAATCCTACCACAGGACGGATAGAGCACTGCCGAACCCGCGCGCCCGACTTTGGCGGAAGTGGGTGGCCCTTTTCTGTGCCTAATTGTTGACGCGATAGGGTGGTAGAATGCGCGGACATTCGGTCGGTCCCAGATCAACTTTTCTTCGGGTGCGTTGTATTTATGGATGACAACGAGGATTTGAAGCTTGTCGAGGAAGCTCGGCAAGGCAGCCGGGCGTCTTTTGAACGGTTGATTATCCGGTATGAAAGGGCGATCTACAATGCAGCGTACCGCATGGTACACGACCCCGAAGACGCGAAGGACGTTGCGCAAAACGTTTTTCTCAAGGCGTTTCAAAACCTCGAGCGCTTTGACACGAAGCACCGCTTCTTCAGCTGGATTTATAGAATCGCGCTCAATGAGTCCATTAATCTTTGCAAGAGCAGAAGGCGGTTTGAGAGTGCGGAAGACGCCCGGGTGGAGGAAAATACGCCCGAAAAACTGCTCCGAAGAGTCGAGCTGGGCGACGGTGTGCAAGCGGCTTTGCTGTCGCTGGCATCCGAGTACAGGGCGGTGATTGTGCTGAGGCATTTTAACGACTGCAACTATGAGGAGATGAGCGAGATCCTTGAAATACCGGAAAAAACGGTCAAGTCAAGGCTGTTCACGGCCCGCGCCCTGCTAAGGAACGTCCTGACGAAGAGAGGGATGCTTTGAGCGATTCGGACGAGAAGTACCTGGAACTGATGCACGCGGAAATTGATGGCGTGGCGAGTGGCACGGAACGCGCCGCTCTTCGAGAGTATCTAGGCTCGCACCCCGAAGCGCAAATCGCTCACACCGAGTTGGTAAAGCTGACCGGCATTTTGAACCGCGTCGAAGCCGTCAAAACTCCTGACGATTTGCATGAAAGCATACTGGCAGCGCTACCGCGAGAGCGCGTTGAAAACGAGATGGGAGCGCGGAATAGTGGGTGGCGTTTTAGAATTCCGCTGATTCGTTACGGATACGCGCTGGCGGCGGGGATCCTCCTGGGGGCGGCTCTAACTGGTGTCGCCATAAAGAACATGTCTCCGCTCGAAAAACCAGACGTCTACGGCACGATGGCCGTTCGGGAGACGGCTCCTCGTTGCATCGCCGTGGACCAGATGAAGCTGGATCGTCCCGAACTCGGCGGTTCCGTCGAACTATGCCGTTCTGCTTCCGACACGATGATTATCTTCGATTTGCAGGGCGATCAAGCGGTTGACGTGGAAGTGGGGTTTGACGGCAGCCAAGGGAGCCTGAAGAGCTTCGACCTTCAACCGAGTGGCGTTGCCTCCTTTGCGGCCCAAAAGGGTACTATTTCGTTCCGCAGTGAAGGTAAGCAGCGCTCGACAATCGTACTGACCAGTCAGAAGAACGTTGTGCTGATTCCGGACGTGAGAATGTATGTCGGGGGCAAATTGATGCAGCAGGGCACGCTGGGAGCAAGGGGCGCCGGGGGATCCACGAAATAGGTTCCAACTTTTTTCCAGCACATTTGTATTTCAAGTAGTTTGGGCAGCCAGTAATTCAGCAACATTGGAGGACGTATGGACACGCGCGACAAGAGTCAAAAGGCCCGCAAGAGCATCATTCTGGGGGGAATTGCTCTGGTTGCCTTGGCAATAGCCGGCTATTTCGGCTTCTTCTATCCGCCTTCTGGCAAACACATTGCCGGCACGATTGCCCCGGCCGCGCGTTACCGGGCCTCGCAAATCGGAAATAGCGACGTGAAGGTCGAGGAAACGGATATCACACGGTGGACCCAGACCGCCGAATTTGACCATCTTTCGAAGGACAGGGCCGCGCGAAAGCTCTTTTCGAGTGAAGCGTTTCGCAATGCGCTGGCGAACGACGCTTTTCGAAATGCCTTGAACAACGAAGCTTTTCGGAATGCCTTGAGCAACGAGAGCTTTCGGAATGCCTTAAACAACGAAGCCTTCCGGAATGCGCTGAGCAACGAAAGCTTTCGAAACGCCCTCGGCAGCGAGGCCTTTCGGAATGCGCTGAGTAGCGACGCCTTTCGGAATGCCCTGAACAGCGATGCTTTCCGGAACGCACTGAATAGCGATGCCTTTCGGAACGCCATGAACAGCGAAGCCTTCCGCAATTCCTTGAGCAGCGAAGCGTATCGGAATGCGCTGAACAGCCAAGCCTTTCGGAACGCATTGAGCAGCGAGGCCTTTCGGAACGCGCTGAACAGCGACGCTTTTCGGAACGCCATGAGCAGCGAAGCGTTCCGAAACTCATTGAGCAGTGAAGCCTTTCGGAACGCATTGAGCAGCGAGGCCTTCCGGAACGCGCTGAACAGCGACGCTTTTCGGAACGCCATGAGCAGCGAAGCTTTCCGAAACTCCTTGAGCAGCGAAGCTTTTCGGAACGCGCTGAACAGCGAGGCTTTCCGGAATGCTCTGAATAGCGAAGCCTTTCGGAATGCGATGAGCAGCGAGGCCTTCCGGAACGCACTCAGCAACGAGGGCTTCCGCAACGCCTTGAGCAGCAATGCGCTGCGCGACGCTCTCGCGCGGGAATAGGGTGGAATGATTTGTTTTTTGAACCGCGGATGTACGCGGTCCGCACCCATTTTCTCGGACCGATCACGTTAACGGCGCGTCTCGCTTCCGCTCTTTGCACTGCAACCTGTTGTTGCCGAATTGTGGGGTAGGAAGAATGCGTCTGGCAGCCTGGGTGGTCCCGATCGCACTTGTGATCGCCGCTGCCGGCCCCGTTTCTTCGCATGCGCAAGGACTGTCGGAAATCCAGACCGAAGACCTTCGTCTCCTTTACCGCGATGGATCGCAATCTTACTTGGTCCCTCACGCCGGCCGTTGTTTTGAAAACTCGCTGCGTTTCCAGCGCTGGCTGTTCAACTACGACCCTTCACAGAAAATAGTCGTCCTTTTGAACGACTACTCGGACGAAGGCAACGCGAGCGCGACGGGAACCCCGCACAATGTGCTGTTGATTGAAACGGCCCCGATCAACGTTGCCTTTGAGACCGTCACTCCGAACGAACGATTGAACTTTATTATGAACCACGAGTTGGTTCACATCGCTACCGTGGACCAAACTGCGCGGCGGGATCGCTTCTTTCGCACACTCTTTGACGGCAAAGTAATACCGGTGGCCGAAGACCCCGAGTCGATTCTCTATTTTTTTCTGACCTCGCCGCGAGTGGCGGCGCCCCACTGGTACAACGAAGGGATCGCGGTTTTCGTCGAAACCTGGATGGCGGGCGGAATGGGGCGCGCCCAGGGCCCTTACGACGAGATGGTCTTCCGCTCGATGGTTTTGGATCGGAGCCGCTTTTACGATCCGCTTGGGCTCGTTTCCGAAGGGACGAAGATCGATTTCCAGGTAGGGGTGAACTCCTATTTATACGGGACGCGTTTCATGTCCTATCTGGCAGACCAGCACTCGCCGGAAAAGTTGGTCGCGTGGATTTCCCGCAGCGAAGGAAGCAAAGGCTACTACGCATCTCAATTCCGGAATGTCTTTGGCGAGAAACTTGAGGACGCATGGCAAGACTGGATCAAATCGGAAAAGGAGTTCCAGCAGAAAAATCTTGAGGCGATCCGCAAGTTTCCGGTCACCCCGTATCATGACCTTTCGCAGCGCGCACTTGGGTCGGTGTCGCGAGCTTTTTACGATCCGGACTCGGAGAAGATCTATGCCGCGTTCAACTATCCGGGCGTCGTGGCTCACGTGGGCGCAATTTCGATGCAGGACGGTTCGGTTGAGAAACTCGTAGACGTTAAGGGCCCGACGATCTATAGCGTAACGTCAATGGCCTTTGATCCACGGAAGAAGAGCATTTTCTACACGACCGACAATACGGAATATCGCGACTTGCGGTATCTGGACCCCACCACACACAAATCAAGAACACTGATGAAGGACGCCCGGATTGGCGACCTTGCGTACAACCAGTCGGATGAATCGATTTGGGGAGTGCGCCATTTCAACGGAATCGCGACACTCGTCCGAGTTCCGCCTCCCTACAACAGCTGGAATCAAGTCCATTCGTGGCCTTATGGGGAAGTAGCTTACGATCTTGACGTCTCACCCGACGGCCGAATGCTTTCGGCCTCCGTCGGTGAAATCAACGGAAAACATTCGCTGCAGATTTTTCTGACAGAAGATCTGCTCGCCGGAAAAATCGCACCCATCGCACACTTCGACTTTGGCGATTCACTCCCTCTCGATTTTGTGTTTTCGCCCGACGGAAAGTATGTCTACGGGAGTTCCTACTACACCGGTGTCTCCAACATCTACCGCTATGAGATCGCCACCGGCAAGCTGGAGGCGCTCAGCAACAGCGAAACCGGATTTTTCCGCCCAATTCCCAAAGAGGATGGGAAACTCATTGTGTTCCGCTATAGCGGAGAAGGCTTCATTCCCACGACGATCGACGCCAAGCCCACCGAGGACCTGGGCTCGATTACCTTCCTGGGAGCAAAAATCATTGAAAAATATCCCGAGCTGTCGAAATGGAATGTCGGTTCGCCGGCAAACGTGCCGCTCGATTCCATGATCACAAGCAAGGACAAGTACGTTTTGTGGAGGAACATGCGGCCGGAATCGGCTTATCCGATCGTGCAGGGTTACAAGGATTCGGTCGCGTACGGGTATCGCGTGAATTTCTCCGATCCGCTCTCCTTAAGCCGAATCGACTTCACGGCTTCTTATTCTCCCGATCATGCTCTTCCGTCGGATGAGCGCATGCACGCGCAAATCGAATACCACCGGTACGACTGGAAAGCCAGCTTCGCCTACAACGCGGCGGATTTTTACGATCTGTTTGGACCGACCAAGACCAGCCGCAGGGGTTACGTTTTTGGCCTCGGCTACGACAAGACGCTCTTGTACGATCAACCGAGGAAATTGACTCTTAGTCTGGATGGCAAATATTACGGCAATTTGGATCGCCTGCCCGATTACCAGAACGTGACCGCCACTTTCGACAAGCTATTCACCGTCAGAGCAAAACTTCGGTACACCAATCTGCGATCCTCGCTCGGACACGTGGACGATGAAAAAGGCCAGGCATGGCAGGTCGCGGTGCAGAACGATTATGAAAACGGAACGGCCGTGCCAAGGATTTGGACAGACTACGACTGGGGCATCTCGCTGCCGCTTCGCCACTCCTCCCTCTGGCTGCGGAGTTCCGCAGGAACGGCGTTCGGAGACCGGCTGTCTCCATTCGCCAATTTCTACTTCGGGGGATACGGAAATAACTGGGTGGATTATGGTCCGGAAAAAAGGTACCGCGAATACTACAGCTTTCCGGGAACACAGCTCGATGAGATTAGCGGAAAAAACTATGCCAAGAGCACACTCGAGTGGAACCTTCCTCCGGTTCGCTTTCGCCGTGTGGGCACTCCCGGCTTTTATCCGAGCTGGGCGCGGCCCTCCGTATTTACCAGTGGCCTCATCACGAACATGGACGACGCAAACGTTCGCAGAACAGTTCGAAACGCCGGCTCGCAGTTGGATCTGCGGTTCAGCCTGCTTTCGAGGCTAGACATGACCCTCTCGGGCGGATACGCGGTGGCCTTCGGAAACAACCTCTCAAAACACGACGAAACGATGATCTCGCTGAAGATCATGAATTGATGCTTCGCGAAACTCTATTCCACTTTTCCTGGATTGCCTCTTTACGCGGGGCCGCCGGCGATGACTGAGCTCATTCCTCGCCTGCTGGCCGCATTTCTCCCCGTCTTGATCTTCCTCGGCGTACTCATCTATCTCGATAGCTACAAACTCGTCCGGCTCCGCTGGGTGATATTGACCATGGTGTTGGGCGGAGCAGGGGCGGCTGCGAGCTACGCGGTGAACGCGGTGTTGTTGTCCCGCCTTGCGATGGATTTCACGATGTACTCGCGATACATCTCTCCGTTCGTTGAAGAATCAGCCAAGGCCCTCGTGGTGATCTGGTTCATCCGGTCGCAGCGGACCGGATTTCTCGTTGATGCTTCCATTTTGGGATTCGCCGTGGGGACAGGTTTTGCGCTCCTTGAAAATGCTTACTACCTGCGATCCATTTCGGACGCGCACCTCGTGGTCTGGGTTATCCGGGGCTTGGGAACGGCGGTCATGCACGGCGGAACCACCGCCATTTTTGCCATCACTTCGCAGCTTCTCGCGGAGCTTAAGTCCGCGAAGCGCCTTTCGATCTTTCTGCCGGGCCTGCTCGCGGCGGTGGTGCTCCATTCGCTGTTCAATCACCTTTTTTTCTCGCCGATCTTTTCGACCCTTGCCACACTTCTGGCTTTCCCGCTGCTCATCTTCGTGGTTTTCGAAAAGAGCGAACAATCGCTGAGGAACTGGCTGGAAGTTGGATTCGACGCCGACACCGAACTGCTGGAACTGATGAACTCCGGCAGATTGGCGGAGTCAAGGGTTGGCAAATACCTGCAATCGCTCAAGGAAAAATTCACGGGCGAGGTCGTCGTGGATCTTCTCTGCTACCTCAGAATTCACCTTGAATTGTCCATGTGCGCCAAGGGAATTCTGATGATGCGCGAAGCGGGATTTGAAGCCGAGCCCGACGAGGAAACGCGCGCGCTTTTCCAGGAGATGAAATACCTGGAAAAGAGCATCGGCAAGACGGGAAGGCTGGCCTTATTCCCCTTCCTGCATGTCAGGGGGAAAGAACTTTGGCAGCTCTATATGATTGGGAAATGATCCGCATTTTTGTCTGCGCATCTTGACGCCAAAATTTCTCGGCAGAATTTTTGTGGACCTGGCGTGTAGCGCGGTTGCGCGGATCCAAGGCTTCGGGCCGGCGACGCTGCCACGGTAAACACTCGAAAGAACGCGGAAGTAATCTGCGGTAATGGATGCGAGGAAATCAAGTGGTGGGTATGGTGCCACCGTCGATGATGTAGTCAGCCCCGCTGATGAACGCGCCTCGGTCCGAGGCCAGAAAGGCGACCAGCTCCGCCACTTCCTCGGGACGGCCTGTCCGACCCAAGGGAATGCCTCCAAGCAACTCCATGATCCGTTGCCGTGCGGCGTCTTCGCTGATGCCGCTGGTTCTGGAGATGTCGTCGATCATTCCCTTCGCTCCCGAGGTCTCGATGAAACCGGGCGAGATCGTCGTTACTCGCACTCCCTTCGGAGCAACGGCCTTTGCCAGCCCTTTACTGTAAGTTGTCAACGCTGCCTTGGCCGCCGCGTAGGCGAGCGTCGAATTGGGAAACGGTAAACGATGAGCGACGGAAGAAATATGAATGACGACTCCTGATTTCCGTTCGATCATGCCGGGGAGGAAACCGCGGTCCAGCCGAACGGCGGCGAGCAGGTTGACATCAAGTATTCTTTGCCAGTCCTCGTCGGTGAGCACTTCGAATCCGCCCGCTTTTGTTTCTGTTCCACCGGCATTGTTCACCAACACGTCGAGCCCACCCCACTCTTTCTGAATGCGATCGACGACGTTTTGCGCGCCACGCGCCGTTCCAAGATCCGCCTTGATAAAGAGAACAGAATTTCTGCCTGCAACCGGTTCGGAGCGCGCGGTGGTGGCCAGCGAGGCGCCGCTCAATAAAAAGCGGCGCACAATCGCTTCTCCGATACCTTTCGTGCCGCCCGTCACGAGAACCCGCTTGCCTTTGAACTCATCGCCAGAAACGGCAAAGGGATAGCTGTTCGTCATGTTTCCTCCAAGAAAAGAAATAATGATTCGAGATGCGTTCGACCTCTTCTATAGCCTCTCCGTCACGAGAGAGCGGCTTTGAAACCCGCAAAATTTAGTTTTGCGCCAAAGTGCCGGCAGTCGACTGTCTCCGCGTCCGGAAAGCGTGTCCGGTCCGGCCGATGCGGCGGTTGAGGTTCTCGAGGTCCGCCTGCGGAACGGCAAGGATGAAGGAGGTGATGGCGCCATTGGGCATGGATTTGTTCTCCGTTAACTGACGCCTTCAACGACGAGTCCGTGATAGATCGCCCCGTTTTTGCGGTGTTTGGCGACGTTTTGGTAGGCCTCGCTGTAAATCCAATCCTTTGCGGCTTTTGCGCTCGGGAATTTCACAATGACCATTCCCTCAATCGGATCGCCTTCGAGGACTTCGTGCTTTCCATCGGCTACGAGCACTTCGATAGGAAGATCCTTCATCGTTGCTTTGATTCCAGTCCGATATTTTTCGAGCTCTTTTTGATCGGTGGTTTTCGTTCTTGTGAAGACAACGTATGCGGACATGATCGTTCTCCTTCTTTGTTAATCGATTACCGAAATGTAGCCGCTCATGGTTTTGTTCTTCTGAAGGCGTTTTACTTTTTTCCGCCGTTCGCGAAGATGATTTCTCCCGTAAGCCAGCCCGCATCATCCGAGGCGAGAAATGCGGCCACGCGCGCGATGTCCTCGGGTTGGCCGACGCGGCCGAGCGACGTGCTCGCGATTATCTGTTTCTTGAACTCCGTTCCCATGACACCCGCCGCGTGCGCACCCTCCGTTTCGGTTCCACCGGGATTGAGGGCGTTAACGCGGATTTTTCTGGCGCCAAACTCTTTTGAGAGCACGCGCGTCAAGCCATTGACGGCGCACTTTGACGCCACGTAGATCGAAAGGGCAGGGTAGGCAGCGACACTGGCCTCCGATCCGATGTTGATTATGCTGCCGCCTTCCGCCCCGAAGGCCGGCAAAGCGGCTTCGATCGTGAGGAACGTGCCCAACACGTTCGTGTTGAACTGACGGTGAAATTCCTGCTCGCTGAACTGCTCAAAGGGCGCGAACGAGAAGACGCCCGCATTGTTCACGAGCACATCCAGGCGGCCGAAAGTTTTTTTCGCCTCCGCGACAAGACGTTGTGCGCCGGACCTCTGCGCCACGTCGCCTTGCACGGCGATGGCTCGCCCGCCTTTGCCGGTGATTTCGCGCACCACGCGTTCCGCGCCTTCATGATCGCGCGCATAATTCACAACCACCGCCGCGCCTTCCGCCCCGAAAACTCTTGCAATGCCCGCTCCGATTCCTTTTGAAGCGCCTGTCACTATCGCAACCTTATTGTCGAGCCGTTTCATGATTTTTCCTTTGTTCTAGCCGGCCGGTGTCGGCTGGCCGCAGATGGGTAGATGGGTCGTACCTTTTATTTGTAAAGCCAAGGCTTATAGGCAATCTCGATGTTGTATCCGTCCGGGTCGCCGATGTTTGCCGCGAAGTAGTCGGCACGCCATTCGGGCCGAAGGCTCGGTTCCTTTTTTGAAGTACCTCCCGCATCCATCGCCGCCTTGTAGCTGGCCCTGACAACGTCGGCGCTCTTGGCGGTGAAGGCAACGTAAAGATCTTTGCCCACTTCGCCATTCTTCAACCAGAAACCCGGATCGCTATTGATCGCGAAACCGTTCAGTTGATCGAACTTGTAGGGCATGTCGATGCCAAGCGGCTCAAGCAGCTTTTTGTAAAATTCGCTCGAGCGTTCCAGGTCGGAGACGGGGAGATAAATATGGTCAATCATTGCTTTCCTCCTATCGTTTGACGGTGACAGCCACGCGGATCCGCGCCTCGTGCGGCCACGCTCGGTGCACCTTGGCGAAGCAGTCGCCGGCTGTTGCCGTTCAGTTTGTGAAATGCGTCCTCGCGACCAGCCGCCGCAGCATCGGCGCGAGATCGGGAGCCTTGTAGAACGGATGTCCGCGGAAAATTTCCGCGCATTTTTCATCCAGGGTGCTGAGGGCCTCATGTACTTTCGGTGCGGCTTCCCGCACCTCGCCGATTCGTTCGCGAACGAACAACAAATTCTCGGGATCGACGTAGCCTGCCTGTATGAAGCCGCGCGTTTTCTTGGCGCATCGGCAGGGGTTCGCCTGGTTCACGAGTCCGCACTTGTCGTTCATAAAGTTGCGCAAGTCTCGCCGCGCCCGGGCCAGGCGTTGGCGAAAGTTGTCGGGAGTGATCTCGAGCACCTCTGCGGCAACGGTGTCGCTTACATCGAAGATCGCACCGAGGATGAAGGTCAATCGTTGTTCACGATCGAGGCAAAGAAGCATTCCCAAGGTGCAGGAGAGCATCTCCTCGGTCACGAGCAGTTCCGTCTCCGCCGTTGTGGCTTTGAGATCGGCCAACTCTAAATCTGGCGTAGCGTCGAGCGCCGCGCCGTAGGCAGCGAAATCGATGGACTCATGCCGCACCTCCACTCGCCCGCGCTTCATGTTGAGCACATGGTTGACCACGATCCGGTAGAGCCACGTGCGGAAGCTGCTCCGGCCCTCAAACGACGAAAGCCGCGTGAGTACTTTGATGAGGATCTCTTGCGTCACGTCTTCGGCATCCTGCGGATGGTGCAGCATGCGAACGGCGATGTTGTAGATCCACGTTTGATGCCGCTGAACCAGGTCTTCGAGCGCCCGGCGATCTCCCGAGCGCGCGCGTTGCACAAGGCTTTGGTCTTCGTGGTCGTGGGAATTGTCGGCTAGCGGATTTCTAATCGTCATGGTGCATCTCCAGAAATTTGCATGCCTTGGCTCGATTCTCAAAGACCCTTGGGTATTGCAGAGAAGTGGGCGCTCACAATCTTCCACTGCCCGCTTTGTTTGTTGAAGACAAATGTAGTTCGGCCATGGATGGAAAGAGCCTTGCCGTCTTTGGTGACTCCCGTAAACATGTCGTGGGCATTTACGATGCCCACCGTTTCACCGTACATGCGACACGATGGCTGTCGCAAGCCGAAGCTGGCCGAGGCAAGGCTCGCGATGGTCTCACGGAGATACTTGGCAAAAACCGCCTTGCCATCGAACCGAAAGGGTGCGTGGTCAAATACTTCCACGTCCTCGGAAAGCATGTCCAGAATGGGCTGGAGTTCGCGCTGATCGAAGGCATCGGCGAATTGCTGTGCCAGGGTTTGGAGTTCCTTCACGCTCATCTTTGTGTCGCCTCTGATTTGGTTAGACACACGCCGCGGCACACTGTGACAGAACTATATCTTCGCCGCCGCTCGCCGCCGGGGAAGTGGCGAGGCAAAGCTTCCTTTTCGTTCTCTCGGATCATTTGGCCATTCGAGCCGAGCGTGCTGCAATTGTTGCCGGGTGTGATGGAAGACGCTTCGATTCGGCGGAGCGGCCCTTCGCGATTTTTTCTTCGCCGGCCTTTTCGCCGTCGTCCGCTTCTTGGTGGCGGCGCGCTTCGCCAATTTTTTCGTTCTCTTCGTCTTCTTTGCCGGTTTTTTAGCTTCTTTTCGACGCAGAGTTCCACATCGCTCGAGCCGATTTCCGCCAAAACTCCACCGCATTGCGGGTGGGTGCTTTTTCACGCCGTCTGGCGGTGGAGATTTTTTTGGCTCGACTCAGCAGCGTTAGCGAAAATTCTCAATCAGCATGATTTGGGATTGTTGCCAGCCCGGCTGATCAAACACCACCGTCTTGCCATCGTGCGATGCGCCAAGCCAGAACGGCACGGTGTTAATCTCGCCGAATTTCGTAATCGTATGTTGTGCGGAGTTATAGACGCTGATCCACGGGCCGGCACTGCCTGACGGTCCCGCGAACACAATTCCTTGATCCACCACCGCCCAGCTCGCCCAGCTGAACGGCTGCAACTGCGGGGACACCAGCCGCTCCGCGCCGCCGTCCGCCGGCACTTGCCAGATTCCCGGGCTAGCGTACGAAGTTTTCGCGTAATACAGCAATTTGCCGTCGGCGGACTCCAGCGCCGCGTGCCCGCCTTGTTTTGTCACTTGCACGGCAGCGCCGCCCTCGGCGGGAACTTTCCACACCTGATATTGATTTGTCCGGGTCGACGCAAAGTACACCCATTTCCCGTCGTGCGACCAGCTCGGGCATCGATTTTCGAATTCGTCGTGTGTCAGAAGTTGTGGCACTCCGCTGCCAAGCTTGATCTTGTAAATTTTGGTCGTGTTTCGGTCCGATGCGTCGAACGCAATCCACTGGCTGTCCGGCGACCAACGCGGCGTGCCGGCGCCGCCGACGGCGGTCAGCTGAACCGGATTGCTTCCATCCCGGTCGCTCACCCAAATCTCCATCGTTCCGGAGCGGTCCGACATAAACGCCAATTTTTTTCCGTCGGGAGAGATTTGTGGCCCGGGCCCTTGGTCCGTCTCGCTCGTGGACGGAACCAGAATTCGTTGCTCTTTTCTCGCCGTCGCCCGCTGCGGATCCGTCAATTCCAGCTCCCAGATGTTCAAACTGTGCGTGATTCGCTGATACGCAAGCCGGTAACCCGTGCGCGCAACCGACGGTCTCCACCCGCTGTCATTGATCTGCACGGCCACCGCGGTCGAATCGATTCCCACGCGCCACAATCCCGGATGGCTTCCAAAGTCCGAAGCGAAGATCACGCTCTTGCCGTCCATGGACCATTGCGGCGCGCCAAGAATTCGAGCGTGTTGCGACGAGATGCGCCTCACTTCGCCGGTCAAGCACTGTGCCATCATCAATTCTTCGGGAATGCCCGAATCTGGACTGCGCACGAACAGAATTTTTTCTCCGTCCGGAGAAAACGATGGACCCCAGTCCTCCGAGAGCGGCGGGGCCGTGGTGATCCGGCGCACCGATGAAGTTTCAAGCGAGAGCAGCGCGATTCCGCTTCCGGCGCTGAATGCGATCGATTTGCCGTTCGGTGCCCACGCAAGTTCGAAGCGCTTTGGCGTGACGCCTTGCGTGTCCAGGCGGCGTTCTTTTCCGTCAAGCTGCACCGCCAGATTTTGCCCGTTGTAATCGGCAGCGGATTGTTTGCCTTTCGACGCCGCCACCAGAAAAATTCCAAGGTCGTTGTTGTCCGCCGAGCGCATGAACGCGATTGTTTTTCCGTCGGGTGACCACGCAGGGCAGCAATCATTACCGTTGCTTGTAAGTTGTGTCACCTCTTCGCTTTCAAATCCTTTCACGTAAATTCCCGACCCATTGGGTTTAGCCGATCGCCTCCGGAACGCCACAAAATTTCCGTCCCAGGAAAAAGCCGGTTCACTCGTTTCCTCCGCAAAATTCGTCAAAGGCCGAATGCGTTGTTCGGGCGCACCCGCGTCGTGCGCGATTCCGTTCAGGTGTCCCTTCCGAAACGGCAACAATACGATCGCGAAGGCGATGCACGCCGCCGCAATGACGGCAACGACAAGCAATGGCGCATAGACGAACCACCGTCGCGGCTTTTCCTTTTCCAACAGGCTCGTGACTTTTGCGCTGGCCTGGATATTGGGAACAAGGATGGTTGCACTTCCGGCAACGACTGTCGCCGCCGAAAACGCCGCTCCCGCCGGTTCCGTGGGCCGTTCGACCGCCGCGATGAAACGGTACCCGCGCCGCGGAAGCGTCTCGACATACTTCGGCGCTTCTGCCGAATCGCTCAGCGCTTCGCGCAGTTTGTTCACCGCCGCGTTCAGTCCGTGGTCGAAGTCCACAAACGTATCGCTCGGCCAGAGCAACGCACGAAACTCTTCGCGCGTGACGAGTTCGCCCGGCTTCCGTAGCAGAATGGCCAGAATTTCAAATGGCTGGCCGACCAGCTTGATCTTCACGCCAAATTTCCAAATTTCGTGCGTGTGCAGGTCGGCCTCAAATGGCCCAAACTTTACTCGATCTGAGTTGCTTCCATTCATTGCGCGCGACAAGGCCCCTGTAGACATGTCCGTAGGTACGAGTTTATGGACGTTTAGGTTGCCGAACCGGTCCCATCTTAACCCATCTGCGGCGCCGGGAAGCGAACGAATGCCTCGAAATCTCGCCGATAAGTCTCGTGCAATCAACTTGTTAATGGATGACCTCAAAAAGGCAGAGAAATTACCCACAACGTACCGAGTCATGAGCTTCCGTGCATGGATGCCGCCAAACAAATCGGGCACGTTGTTCGTCGCCAGCACTGAGTGGCCAAAATAATTGGCGAAAATTGGGAGGTATTTATGAAGAGATTTTATGCAGGAACGTGGAAGGCGTCATTGGTGGCAATGACTATGAGTATGTTTTGGGCGGGAATCTCCGCAGCGCAGGCTGCGTCCGCGCCTCTGGATGAACAGTGTAGTCTGGCGGCGGTTTCGCATTTGGCTGCAAACGATCAGAAAGTTTGCGATGGCAAGCTCGTGAAGGAACTTGCCGAACGCGGGCACGCGTTCGAACAGAACCAACTGGGCATCGCCTCCATACTCGCAATCGGTCCGGGCTACACCGACGCCGAAGCGTTGAAGTGGTTCACGCGCGCCGCGCAAAAAGGCTACGCGCCCGCGCAAGTGAATCTGGCAGTGATGTACGCCAACGGTTGGGGCACGCCGCCAAAGTATGGCGCCGCGTTGAACTGGCTTCACGCCGCGGCGGCGCAACGGTTCGCTCGCGCTTATACCAATCTGGGGATTCTTTATCTGAACGGCAAGGGAGTCCGCCAGGACTTTGCCGAAGCCCAGCGCTGGTTTCAGCTCGGCGCCGACGCGGGCGATTCCGACGCACAAACGAATCTCGCCTACATGTTCGGCAATGGACTCGGCTGCACGAAAGACTTAACTTCCGAGCTTGCGTGGTATCGCAAGGCGGCAGACGCCGGCAATCCGCTGGCCGAAAATAACCTCGCCGACATGTACTTGCGCGGCGACGGCGTTGTACAGAACGCGGCGGAAGCGTTCCGTCTTTTCAAACGTTCGGCTGGCCACGGCCACACCGGCGCGCGCATTATGCTCGGTTCGTTGTACGCCGAGGGCATCGGCACCGGGAAAGATCTCGAAGCCGCGTACATGTGGCTAACCGCCGCGTCCCTGGGCGGAGATCAGCGTGGGCGCGAACGCCTGCGCGCCCTCGAAGCGAGCCTGACTTCGGCTCAAGTCTCGGAGGCCCGCGAACGGGCGCAACAATTGCAATTCGGCAGCGGACGCCAACTCACCGCCCGCGCGCTGGCGCAATAACGCCGGCGAATAAATTCGTGAGCGATAAAGAGTCGTCGTGGCCTTCTCCACGACGGCTCTTTGCATTTCTTGCGTGGCTCACATCGGCACAATCGTCGCGTACGCGAGATCGATGGAAGCGGGTTGCAACGATTCCATCGGACGGCGTTTCACACAATTCGTCGCAAACCGCGTAACTCGTTTGCGCGCAGCTGCTGTTACTTTTCTAGACTCCGTGTAGAGTATCCCTTCTGAATCCTCTCGTGGAGGTTCCGTTGGCACCCAACGATTCGTTCGACCTCATTGTGCTTGGCTGCGGACCCGCCGGAGAAAAGGCCGGCGCGCAGGCCGCGTATTTTGGCAAGCGTGTCGCCGTCATCGAGCGGTCGCCAAATCCCGGCGGCAGTTGCATCAACTCCGGCACCGTTCCCAGCAAAACGTTGCGCGAATCCGCGCTCTATTTTTCCGGCCTCGGCCAGCGCGGCCTTTATGGCATCGATTATTCGCTCAAAGAAAATCTTACCGTACACGACTTCATGCATCATGAGCGCGAAGTGGTTGAAATGGAACGCCGCCGCATCCTAAAAAATCTCGCCCTCCACAAAATCGAATACATCCAGGGACAGGCCTCCTTCGAAGACGCGCGCACGGTTGCCGTTGGCAGTCGCAAGCTCTCCGGCCAAATTATTCTCATTTCCACCGGCTCGAAACCGAATCGACCGTCGGAAATTTCCTTTGACGACGTGCACACCTTTGATTCCGATACGGTCTTGCAGATGGATCGTATTCCGAAATCGCTTGCCGTGATCGGCGGCGGCGTCATCGGTTGCGAATACGCCTCGATCTTCATGGCGCTCGGCGTAAACGTCACCTTGGTGGATGGCCGCGACAAACTCCTTCCGTTCCTCGATTCGGAAATTTCCGACCGTCTCCGCAATCGCCTCGCCGAACTCGGAATGAATTTCTGGTTTGGCGAGCGGCCGGTGAAAGTGGAAAATTCCGCCGCCGGCGCAAAACTCACCATGAAGTCCGAAAAAGTTCTGGAGACCGAGGCGGCCCTCTTCGCCGCCGGACGTCGCGCCGCTGTCGACGGACTCGCCCTTGAAAAAGCCGGCCTCGCCGTCAACGACCGCGGCTACATCGCCGTCGACGAAAATTACCGCACCGCGGTGCCGAACATTTACGCCGCCGGCGATGTAATCGGTTTTCCCGCGCTCGCGTCCACTTCCATGGAGCAGGGCCGCGTTGCCGTCTGCCACGCCTTCGGCTTTCAATATAAGCAGCGCGTCGCTTCGATGCTTCCGATGGGCATTTACACCATTCCGGAAATTTCCGCCGCCGGAGAAACCGAAGATTCCTGCAAGGAAAAGAAAATCGAGTATTGCGTCGGCCGCGCCCACTACGAAAATAACGCCCGCGGCCACATCACCGGCGACACCGCCGGCCTGCTGAAGCTGATTTTTTCTCCCGCCGACAAAAAACTTCTCGGCCTCAGCATCATCGGCGAATCCGCCACCGAACTCGTGCACATCGGCATGGTGGTTCTCGACAACGGCCTCACCATCAACGAATTCATCGACCAGGTTTTCAATTACCCGACGCTCAGCGAAATGTACAAATACGCCGCGTACGACGGCCTCGGAAATCTTTCCGGCCACAAACTTCGCGAAGGGTAAAAATATTTCTCCTCGCCGGCTGCGTTCGGGCTAAGCTGGAAAAGTCACGCCATGCGAATCGTCGCCGCTCTTCTTTTGTCGCTACTGTCCCTCCCCTGAGCCTGTTCGCCCAATTCCTCGCCGGGAAAATTCTTTCTCGGCTTTGACCGCAACGATTATCCCGGCGACGATGCGATGAAGCTGTTTCGAAAGGATTTCTCCTTTACAAGCTACTGGCTCGGCAATCCGCCCGGCGATAAGTCGAACTCCTGGTCCGGCAAACGCGAATTGCTCCACTCGCAAGGCTGGGGTTTTCTTCCTCTCTTCAACGGGCCGCCCTCCAGGCAACTCCGTGACGAAGCATCCGCGCAAAGGCGCGCTGCCAAGGATGTTGCTGCCGCCGTCGCATCCGCCCGTCGAGAAGGATTTCCCGCCGGCACCGTAATTTTTCTCGACATCGAAGAGGGCGGCCGCCTGCCTTCGACTTACATGTCCTATCTGAAACATTGGGTCGCCGATCTTGCCGCGGCGGGTTTTCGAGTCGGCGTCTATTGCTCCGGAATTCCTGTCGATGAAGGCGAAGGCCGCTCGATCATCACCGCCGATTTCATCCGCGATCAAATCAAGCCCACCGAATTGATTTATTGGGTCTTCAACGACTCGTGCCCGCCTTCGCCCGGCTGCCTCACGCCATCGGAACTACCTGCGCCTTCGAAAAGCGGCGTCGCGTACGCGCAAGTCTGGCAATTCGTCCGTTCGCCGCGCGACAACGAAACAGCCCGCCACTGCCGCGGTTACGCAAAAGACGGCAATTGCTACGCCGCCTTCGACACCGCACACAAATTCCATCTGGATCTCAACGTCGCCACTTCCGCCGATCCTTCGGCGCCGCGCTAGATTTTAATTCGTCGGATTTCTCGGAAATTTGAAATACGGAAGCCGCACGCCCTCAATCAATATTTGATCCGCGCGAATCGCGTCCGGCGCTTCAAAGCCGGTCGTCCCGGCGCTGGTCACAAAATCGTCTTGATCCACGCCGTCGCCGCTCACTCCCAATCCGCCCACCAGCACGCCGTTTTTATACAATCCCGCGCTTCCCGGAAAAAACACAATCCCGCCGTTGTTTCCGCTCGCAAGGCCGCTTCCCAATCCTTGCGAACAGGGAAGCGCCGTGTCATGCAAATACAAATCAAAAAATGGCCCTGGATTCAGCGGCGAATCGTCAATTCCCGGCGGAAAAAGCGGCTGCGAACCAAAACTGATCGTGCGATTCGTCACCGCCGTCCCCATCGGCACGCCATTCAAATCCGCTGCCGACCGCGCGCCGCCGTTGAAGTACACCATGTTCCGCGCCTTGCTCGCCGCCACGTCAATGCTGAACACCGTCGCGTCGTCCATACGCCGCAAGCCAATAATCGTTCCGTCCAGGTCCGCCACGGCAATCACCATTCGCGCCCGCGAGCCTTCGGGCAAACGAATCGCCGCGCGCGTCAAATTCGCTTCGTTCTCCGCGTTGTCCAAAATTCCTTTTACGTCCGCCGCGGAAAGCGCCGAGCCCGCTCTTGCCGCCACCAAATCTCCAAACTCCGGCGCGCCCGTGCCATTCGTCGCGGCAATCGTCCACGCTCCGCCTGCGGCCGTGCCCGGTCCAATTCCGTTCGGTGGCGTCGTGTTCGTCACCGCCGGCAAAACGACGCCGCCCAAAAACACCGCGCCCGGCGGCGGCAGCGCGCCAAAAAATCCGCCAAATCCATTCGAAGTTGCGCCCACAAACGCCGCGTATTCGTCCACATCCATCGTTCCGCCCGTCACGCCGATTCCGCCCACCAGCACATTGCCGCGATAAATCGGAATGCCACCCGGATTCACCGCGTTCGGGTCCGAATCATTCGTATCTTTTTTCCCGGTGATAATTCCCAGCGGCTTCGTTCCGCCCACCGGATGCGACGGCAAAAATCCGTGCGTCTGCAGTTCCGCGGAAAGCGTGCAGCCGCGATTCGTGTTTTCAATTCCGTACAAATCAGCCGGCGGTTGATTCATCACGCCCGGCGGCAAGTGAATCCCGCTGATGAACCGCACCGTCCGCGAAGTCAGCGGCGCCTGATTGTTGCTGAAGAACGCTCCCGTTCGCGCCAGTTCCACGGCCACATCGTCCGCATTTTCCATCAAGGAAAAATTCCCAAGCGAAAGCGCGCCGGTCGGCGCACTCGCCTTGTGAAACACGCCCAGCACTTTTCCTTGCCGGTCCACAACGGCAATCACGAGAGTGTCCGTCGAAACCGCGGCCGCGGCCGCCGTCGCAATGTTGCTCACTTCCGCCGCCGTCAGCGCCTGAAACGCAGCCGGCGGCGGAGGCGGTGGCGGCAACGTCGAACTCCCTCCTCCGCATCCCACCAGCAAATACGCCAGCGCGCCGGCAACTCCCAGCGCGACCACAATTCCAAATCCCAGTATTTTTCTGCGCCGCGCTAGCAGCGTCGTGGACGCAACCGGTTTCCGAAGTCGGTGGACAGTCGCCATGGCAAACGGTACCAGTCTTGGTAACACACTCCCGCCATGCGACTCAACGCTTTTGCGTTGTTGCTGATAGGCAAGTTTCCGGTAGCTAGCACGACTTATGAGGACCTATGGATTTAGTCGCGGCAAATGTTCAGTTGTAAATATTCTGTTCCATTCTTCCTTGCTGTAGATGGACCACACTTTTTTGTAACCCGGATGCGGAGTTAAATCTCCTCTCTCCCATCCAATTATCTCTTTCAACGTCGCATCAAGTTCGTTTCTCAAATCGATGACTTCTAAAAGTAAGTCGTGATTCGAACCTAATTTAAAGTGTCGAGTGAACGTCTCGTATTCATCGACGTACCAAGCGCCGTTTAATCGAACCGTTGAGTCGTTCAGCCGCTCAACATGAACGGTTGCGCAACCGCCTTTTGGATGCTGAAAACGGAAGGACCATGATGGCGATTCGTGATAATACTCATCGACCGCGACGTTATGCCGAGTTGCAAACTCCGATAAAATCGCTGAAATTGTGCCGAAGAATGCTCTTATGTTTGTCCACTCGACAGTAGAGATTTCAGAGTTTCCGTTTGGCATGTTTGAAGTATAAACCACAAATCTCAGCGAAATTTTCCTCAGTACCTGCCTAATGTCATAACTGGAAACTGTTCAGTGAACCATATTCCTCCATTAGAAGGGCGAACGCGTTTTTTCAGCTCTTCGCGTTACGCGTTATGAAATGTCGCAACGCGCCCGCGAAATCCGTTGCCCATCCGCCTCCGATATTGTTAGCTAGTGGGCGACTCCTGGTTCCATCCCGGACATTTCCGGTCTCGGCTCATGCGCAATTCGATCTCGCGGCATACCCGACCCGCCTTTCGCGCAGCCCTCGCGGCCTGCGCCGTGTGTCTCTGCGCGTCCACTTCGAGTTACACCCGCAGTCTTCATCAATCGGGAACGCAGCAGCCTGCCGCCCAGCAATCTCGCGAAGCAAACGTGCAATCTCCGCGCATCCCGCGCCAACAAGCGCAAACCACCGCCGCGCTCGACGGCATCGTTCGCGACGCCGGCTTTTCGAACACCAATGTTCCCATTCCTGGCGCGCTTCTTTCGCTCCGCAATCTTCAAACCGGACAAACTTTTTCCGGCGCCGCCAGCGGCGAAGGCGTCTTCCGAATTTTCCCCATTCAGCCCGGCCGCTACGAACTTCGCGTCACCGCGCCCGACTACGGCCCTTTCGTCATCGCCGATCTTTCGTTTCAGCCGAACGACGTCGTCACGCTCGAAATCTCTCTCGTCACCGTCGCCGCCATCGAAGTCCGCTCCCGCCTTCCGCGTCAACCTGAACTCGGTCCCGCACTCTCCGCGTCCGCGGAAGAGTCCTTCGGCACGTACCGCGAATTTCGCCATCGTCTCGACGCCGATCCCGCATACGTCCTCAATCCCGCCGCGGAAATTCTTCCACCCGTCGCCGACGTATTCAACAAAGTCCCCGATCGCTGGCAATTGCAACAGCCTGAATACCGCCGTTACGACGCGCAAGGCGAATATCTCTATACCAAGCCGCGCTGGTACGACCCCTTCAATCGCAATAAATTCAAAGGCGACGAACCGATCTGGCCGTCGAAATTTGGCCAGCAAACCTTTCTCAACCTCACCGCAACTTCGGAAACATTCTTCGATGGCCGCCGCGTTCCTTCGCCCAGCAACGTCAGCACCGCCGATCCCGGCAGCTCGGCATTTTTCGGCCGCGGCGAACAAGCCTTTCTCGACCAAACGTTTCGCGTCAGCTTCGATCTTTTCCACGGCGACGCGTCGTTCAAGCCGGTGGATTGGCGCATCCGCATCACGCCCGAAATCAGCCTCAACAATCTCAAAGTTCGCGAACTCGGCATCGTCGGCCCCAGCCCGCTCAACGGCACGAATCGTCTCGATTCGCACGTCGGTCTGCAGGAAGCCTTCGTCGAATATAAAATCCACGACCTCAGTTCCAATTACGATTTTGTATCCGTTCGCGCCGGCATTCAGCAATTCAATGCCGACTTCCGCGGCTTTCTTTTTCAAGATGAACAGCCCGGCATTCGCATCTTCGGCGATCTTCACAACGACAAGATCGAATACAACGTCGCCTACTTCGATTTTCTCGAAAAAAATACCAACAGCGGCCTGAACACGTTCGAACGCCGCAACCAGCAAGTCGCCATTGCAAACACCTACCTGCAGGATTTCTTTTTCCCCGGTTACACCGCCGAATTTCTCGTTGCGTACAACAAAGACGACGGCGGCCTCCATTTCGACGACAACGGCTTCCTCGTTCGTCCTTCACCGGTCGGAAACGTCATCAATCAAAACCCCGGCATCGGCGCAGTTCTTCACGGCATTCGCGTCGGCTATTTCGGCTGGCTCGGCAGCGGCCACATCAAGCGCGTCAATCTCACACACGCTTTTTTCCAGGCCGTCGGCGAAGACACCTTCAATCCCATCGCCGGCAAGCGCGTCACCGTCAACGCACAAATGGCCGCCGCGGAATTTTCTTACGACCGCAATTGGATCCGCTATCGCGTCTCCGGCTTCTACGCTTCGGGTGACGCCAATCCTCGCGACGGCCGCGCGCGCGGTTTCGATTCCATCCTCGATCTTCCCTCCTTCGCCGGCGGCCTCTTCAGCTTCTGGAATCGCGAACAGATCCGCCTTACCGGCTCCGGCGTCTCGCTCACGCCGCCCGGCAGCCTGCTTCCTTCTCTTCGCTCGAACAAAGAAGAAGGCCAGGCCAATTTCGTCAACCCCGGAATTTTCCTCGCCAACGCCGGCGCCGATTTTGACGTCACACCCAAACTCCGCGCTTTCGCAAACTTCAATTACCTCCGCTTCGATCGCACCGAGCCGCTCGAATTTATCTTGCTACAAGGGCGCATCCGCCACAGCATCGGCGAAGATTACGGCGTCGGCGTCACTTACCGCCCGCCGCTCTCCGAAAATATCGTCATCACCGGCGGCGCCTCCGCTCTCACGCCCGGCGATGGCTTCCGCGACATCTACGGCGGCCACACGCTCTTTTCTCTTTTCACCTCCGTGAGGTTTACGTTCTGATGCCCAGCGTTTCTCATCGGCGCGTAATTTCCGTTGTAGCGGCCGCCTTTCGTGGCGGTGGCGGGCGCTCCCGTTGGCCACTCCTCGGTGCCACCATAGCCATCTGCGGTTTCTGCCTTTTCATCGCAATACGAAATACTCCCGCCTCAGCTCAACAACCCTCCGATCCCATCTCGCCTCTTCGCGGCCAATCCGAATCCGAGGCCGCCGCAAAATCCACCGGCTGCATCTCGTGCCACGGCCCCACCGACGAACCCACGATGCATCCCACAAAAACCGTCCATCTCGGTTGCACCGATTGTCACGGCGGCAACTCCTCCATCTCCGCCTCAAGCGCCGATCCCAATTCCGCCGCCTACAAATCCGCAAAAGAAAAAGCTCACGTCTCGCCGCACGATCCGATCTTCAAGAATCGCAGCGCCGTTCCCGAACTCGTCTACGCAAAATGGCTCAAGGAGCCCGCCGAATTCATCAAATTCATAAATCCCGGCGATCTTCGCGTCGCGCCGGAAACCTGCGGCCCCGCCGGATGCCACGCCACCGAAACCCGTGCCGTTTCCAGCAGCATGATGACGCACACCGGCATGCTCTGGGGCGCCGCCCTCTACAACAACGGAGGCTATCCCGCCAAGAACACACGCTTCGGCGAAAGTTACGATCGCGAAGGCAAGCCGCAATCGCTCAAGACAATTCCGCCGCCAACGCCCGAAGAAACGCGCACCAAAGGAATTCTTCCGGAACTCGATCCGCTTCTTCGCTGGGAAACTTCTCAGCCCGGCAACATCCTTCGCGTCTTTGAACGCGGCGGCGAAAAAAAAGGGGAAATCGGCAATCCCAAAAATGACGAAGCGCCTGGCAAGCCCGACGACAAATTAAGCGACCGCGGCCTCGGCACCGAACTTCGCACCGATCCCGTCGTTCTCGGTCTGCAGAAAACACGCCTCGTCGATCCCGTCATGTCCATGCCCGGCACGAACGATCATCCCGGCGACTATCGCGCCAGCGGCTGCACCGCCTGCCACGTCATTTACGCCAACGATCGCGATCCGCTCCACTCCGCGCAATACGCGCAATTCGGAAATCTCGGCCACACCGCCACCATCGATCCCACGATTCCCAAAAGCGAATCCGGCCATCCCATTCGCCACGTCTTCACCCGTTCCATCCCGTCGAGCCAATGCATGGTCTGCCACATGCATCCCGGCACGAACATGCTCACCACTTATTTCGGCCTCACCTGGTGGGACAACGAAATCGATGGAGAAGCGATGTACCCGAAGCGGCAGCACAATCCCAGCGAAGAAGAACGCTATCAAGTCGCTTTGCGCAATCCCGAAGCTGCCGCCACGCGCGGCCTCTGGCGCGATCAAAAATTTCTCAATAAAGTCGGCTCGCCCGAATTCAACAAACAATTAAAGACAACCCGGTTCGCCGACTTCCACGGACACGGCTGGGTTTTCCGCGGCGTCTACAAACACGATCGAAAAGGGAACTGGCTCGCCGCCGACGACAAAATCATTCCGTTCGAAGATCCCGATCGCTTCGGCAAAGCCGTTCACCTCGCCGACATTCACCTCGAAAAAGGGATGCAGTGCACCGATTGCCATTTCGGCCAGGACAATCACGGCGACACAAAAATTTACGGCGAGCCGCGCGCCGCCGTCGAAATCGATTGCGTCGATTGTCACGGCACCATTTCGAAAAAAGCCACGCTCACCACGTCCGGCCCCGCCGCGCCCGACGCCGCGCTTCCCACTTGGCCGCGCGGCCATCGCCTTGACGCGCTTCGCACGCCATGGGGCCTTCGCCGTTTCGAATCGCGCGAAGGAAAAATCGTCCAGCGTTCCATGACCGATCCCGTCAAGGAATGGGAAATCGTCCAGACCGTCGACACCGTCACTCCCGGCAACGTCCATTTCAATCCCAAATCTCTCCGCGCAAAACTCATGAGCAAAGACGGCACTCCGCTCGCCGCCGCTCCCGCCGACGAAAAATCGCTCGCGCACTCCAACTCCAGCATGACCTGCTACGCCTGTCACACGTCCTGGACGCCCACCTGCTTCGGCTGCCATTTGCAAATGACGGCCAACGTCCGCCGCCCAATGTTGCACAACGAAGGCCTGATGACGCGCAACTACACCAGTTACAATTTTCAGGTCTTGCGCGACGACATCTACATGCTCGGCGTCGACGGCACCGTCACCGGCCACCGCATCGCTCCCGCGCGCTCGAGCTGCGCCATTCTCGTCAGTTCGCAAAACGCGAATCGCGAATGGATCTACTATCAGCAGCAAACCATTTCCGCTTCCGGTTTTTCCGGCCAGGCCTATTCCACGTTCGTCCCGCACACCGTCCGCGCCAAAGAAACCAAGCAGTGCAGCGACTGCCACGTCTCCGAGAAAAACGACAACAACGCCTGGATGGCCCAGCTTCTTTTGCAGGGCACCAACTTCATGAACTTCATGGGCCGCTACGTTTACGTCGCCACCGGCAAAAAAGGTTTCGAAGCCGTTGCCGTCGCCGAACACGACGAACCAGAAGCCATCTACGGCAGCGACCTCCACCGCATCGCCTATCCCGACGATTACAAGAAATTCGTCAAGCGCGGCCGGGGACTCACAACCTCCTACGAACACGATGGCAACATCCTCGACATCCAAACGCGCGGCGAATACGCCTACGCCGCCATGGGCAAAGACGGTCTTCGCGTTTTCGACATCGCAAACGTCGACAACAAAGGCTTCTCCGAGCGCATCACCAGCGCGCCCGTTTCGCCGCTCGGACAGAAATTCTTCGTTCCAACCAAAAACGCACAGGCCGTCGCTTCGCCCACGACGCTCGGCGTCGATCCGCTCCGCAAACAACTTCCCGAAAACGAAGAGCAACCCATCCACTTGCTGTACGGTTTTCTTTACGTGGCGGACAGCGAAGAGGGCCTCGTCGTCATCGGCGATCCAAATCTCAAAGCGAAAACACCCGGCGTCGGCACCCTGCTCGATGGCAATCCCAGCAATAATTTCTTGAAGCGCGCCCTCGCCTTCAATCCCGGCGGAATTCTTACCGGCGCGCGCCGCATCGCCATCGCGGGAACCTACGCCTACATCCTCACCGACAAAAATCTCGTCGTCGTCGACCTCGATAATCCTCTCGCTCCGAAAATCACGGCCACCATCGGCGCTCCCGACCTCGACCATCCCCGCGGCATCGCCGTCCAATTCCGCTACGCCTTCGTCGTGGATAGCTATGGCCTAAAAACATTCGACGTAACCGACCTCGCTCATCCAAAATCCATCCAGACCGGCCGCGCCGCTCTCGATGACGCTCGCAACGTTTACGTCGCCCGCACCTACGCCTACGTCGCCGGCGGCAAAAACGGCCTCGCCATTTTCGACGTCGAAAATCCCGAAGCTCCGCGCCTCGATCAAGTCTTCAACGCCAACAGCACCATGCACGAAGTAAACGACGTAAAAATCGGAATGGTCGCCGGCAGCGCTTTCGCGTTCGTTGCCGACGGGTACAACGGCCTGCGCGTCCTGCAAATTATTTCCCCGTGGGACGATTCCGCTCATTTTTCCGGCTTCTCGCCTCGCCCCACTCCAAAATTAATCGCCACCGCGCGCACGCGCGGCCCCGCACTCGCCATTTCGAAAGGCATCGACCGCGATCGCGCCGTCGACGAATCCGGCAATCAGCTCGCCGTCTTCGGCCGCCGCGGCGCTCGGCCGCTCAATCGCAACGAGATGCGCGCCCTCTACCTCCACACCGGTTCGAACGCGCCGTACACCGTGGTCGACGACGACGCAAAATCCGCCTCCCAAAACACCTCGCCGGCCTGGCTCGAACGCCTTTTCCGTTGGCATCTTGCCGGTAAATAAATAATCACCGGGCAAACAAAAAGCGTATTCGCCTATCATTCGCCTGTCCGCCCGGCCTCCCGCCCAACTTTCCTCCCAAACCTTTAACGATATAGTCCCCAACTTATTCATATTTAACCCTTTGCGTGTCTACAGCATCTAACCTAGGTAAAACATCCTATTCACGTTCCCTGCATAGAAATGATTAAAATTATTTGTTGGGCCTCCCCCGGCGAACACGCGTAAGGTGTCAGGAGTGGGGGTGATTTGGTCCACATCGGTGGACCCGGCTCGCCAAAGGCGGGCCACTTGAAAGAGAGGGGTTTTCAATATGAAGCAATATCTATTAGCCAGCGATTTTGACCAGACGCTCAGCTTCAACGATTCGGGCGTGGTCCTTGCCGAATTGATCGGCATCAACAATTTCCACGACCGCGTAAAAGGCCTGTCGCAGATCAATCTTGTCCAACAGGGCGCGGAGCTCTCTTACCTGATTCTGCACGACCCGGAATTCCGCCGCGTGCGCCAGGAACACTTGATCGAAACGGGCAAGCTCATCCGTCTCAAGCACAACGTCGGCCTGTTTGCCAAAGCGCTCGATAATCTCGCCGACGAGTATAAATTCTCGTTCTACGTGATTTCCGCCGCGCCGCAGGAAATTATTCAATCCGCGCTCGAGGGAATCGTTCCGCCCGATCACATTTTCGGCACGCGCTTCCATTACGCCCAAAACGGCGAAGTGGCCGCCATCATCCGCGCCTCGGCGGGATGGGGAAAGATCACCGTGCTCGAGGAAATTCGCGCAACGCTCGGCATGAGCCACGACCACATCGTTTACATGGGCGACGGCAGTTCGGATTTGCCCGTCATGATGCACGTCAATTCCTACGACGGCCTCACGATCGCCGTCAGCGAAGCCGAATTCATCACTCGCGTCGCCAAGCGCACCGTGCTCAGCGACAACGCGATGAGCGTGCTCGTCCCCGTCATGGAAGAAGTCCTGCGTTGGGATTCCGCCCGCATCCGGCGCTTCTTTGCCTCGCAGGGTTTGCTGCTTCGCGAATGGGGCAAGTCCCGCACAGATCAGCTGCTCATCCAGGAATCGGCGGATTTGCTTCCAGTGGAACAGCCCGTCTCTTCCGCGCCGGTCATTGCCCACGGCGCGTAATTCTCAAACTCCAGATTCCGTCCATCAAAAAATGGCGCTCCGTTCCGGGGCGCCATTTTTTTCTCTCTGCCTAGGGCTTTGCCCGGTTCCGCAGCAGTTTTGCCAGCTTCTCAATGTCCTCCGTCTGTTTGTACATGCTCACGGAAAAAACGTCGGCCGTGTGTGTGCCATCGAGTTGCGCGCGGAATTCCTGAACCTTGATGAGCAGCTGATCGGTGGCATCGCGAAGTTCCTTTTCGTGCGCGACCAGCGTCGCCGGATTATTCGTATTGGCCTTCCGTGGTGGCGCGCTCGGCAGCTTTTCGCCGGGTTCGGGATGCGCCGGCAGCGGTTCATTTTTCGGACGGATCGGCGTGGGTGGTTGCTGCTGCAATCCGGCAAACATGCCGGTCGCAGCCAGTGAATAAAGAAAAGATCGGCGCGAATTGAGCATCGGCCCTCCGAAGCCTGCATCTTGCGGCGTGTGAAGGGAATGGTAGCACTTTGTTGCTTCCGTCTTGCGCACATCGCCGGTTACGCTTTTCCGCCCGGAGCCGCGGCCGCAATAATCCCCGATTGCGCGACCGATTGTCCGCGCGCCAGCCGAGACCACGCCACAATCTCCTCGCGCAGCGTGTTCAGCGAATTCGTCATGCGATCCGCTTCGATGTTCACGAGCGCGTAGCGTTCTTTCTCCGGGTCGCCGGCAGCAAGCAAACGCGTGTGGTCCTCGCGAAGATTCGGAAATTTTTTGTCGGGAACTTTTCCGCCGGAAAGCATTTCCTCCAGCAACAAAAGAGTTTTTTCAACATCGGCCGTGAACACGCGAAACTCCTCCCGCGCCGGCACCGGCGGCGTCAGCGGCAGGCCCGCTTCAAGCGCCATGATCGCGTGCGCAAAGCGGTGCGAACTTGCGAGCATCGCATTGATACGCCGAATCTGGTCCGGCGTCGTACCGGGTTCGGCCGCCAGCCGTTCCACCGACGCTTCGAGATTCGTGCGGGCAGTGCGCGCGTTCTGGCGGTGGCGCTCGATCGAGGCGCTTTCGCCGTTTTCCTTCTCAATGTACGACTTCGCCACGCCGGCAAAATACTTGCGGTACGCGCGCAGCATCGCGGCCACATTGTCCCCAACTCGCGCACGCTCCCACGTCGGCCAGGCCACATACGCCAGCAGCGCGAGCACGCCGCCTGCCGCCGTGTTCAGTCCCCGCGCCACGATCACTTCCTTCGGCGACACGCCATTGATCGTCAGCAACAGCACCACCAGCGCGCTGATCAGCACCGCAAAGACGCCATAGTTTGCCGGGCCGATCCACCGCATCAAAAACGTAAAAACTCCGATCAAAATAATTTCCGTCGCCACATGAATCGGCAAAAAGTGAAAAAGCGCCGTCGCAAGCAGCAGGCCGAGAATCGTGCCGGTGATTCGCAGCACGCCGCGCGTAAACGTCACCGCAAATTCCGGTTTCAACACCAGAACGATCGTCATCGGGATCCAATACGAGCGCCGCCAGTCAAAGTCCCGTCCAAGCGCATCGCCAACGGCCATCGCGAAACTCAGCCGCAGCGCATGGCGAAACACCGCGGACCGAAAATTCAAGTTCGCGTGAAGCGTCGCCACGGCGCCGCCAAACCGCAGCCACAGTGGTTGTTGTTTTTCTTTTTTCTCGTACGCGGCCGCTCCTTCCGGCGTCGCGTTGTTCGCAAGGTCGATGATCGCGCGAAGCTGGCCCGACAGCGCGTCCATCTGAAATTGCGCGTCCTGCAGCACGGCGTCAAAAAACGCCGCGCGCGATCCGCTTCCGTGCTGCGCGCGAATCTGATAAGTAAGCGCGACGCCCAAAACGACACGGTCGGCTTCTAGTCCAATCCGCTTGTCGTTGAAAAGCGCTTCGCCGATGCCGCGAAGAATCTCCGCAGCGTTCTCAAGGTAACGGCCAACGGCGTCAATCGCCGGATGATCCGGATTTTCGCGCTGCATGCGCAGCCGCAAGCGCGCCAGCATCATCACGCTCAGCCGCAATCGCTCCGCCTGGCTCAAAAGCGCGCGAAACCGCACGCTTTCAAGCGAGCTATCCCTGCCGAGCGCGTTGATCGCGTCTTGCGCTTGCGTTGTGGCCGTCGTCGCCGGCGGCGCGTTCGCCGCTTGCGTTGGCTCGCCCGCCGCGCCCGCAAGTTCCAGAAAAAGATTTCCCAGTGCGCGCCGCTCAGGATCGTACCGGCGCACCGGCCACAGCGCGATGGAAAGGGCCGTCTGCAACAATCCGCCGCACAAGGCGAGCGCTCCGGCTTCCGCCGCTTGTCGCGGTGTAAGCGGCTGCGCCGCATACACAACAAGCAGCACCAGGCTGATCACGCCCACGTCCGCAGCCGTCGTCCCCACCGCAACAAGCATTCCGGCGATGAACGCCCACGCCGTCGCCACGAATACCGCTTCCACGTTGCGATGGCCCGTAATCGCGCCCAGAAAAATCGCAATCGCGCACCATGCCGTCGAAGCCAGCATGCGCCGCGCGCGCTGTGCATACGGATCGTGTCCATCCGAATACGAAACATTCAGCGCGCCGCTAGCCATCGCCAGTCCGCCGCGCGGCATCCCCAGCGCGAAACCGACCACGAGCGGCAGTACAACGCCCGCCGCATTTCGCAGCGCCAGCGATGGCACCATTTTCGCCTGGTCAAAATGCGTCAGCAGCCGCCAGATCGCCCGCGCCTGATTCGGAGGCGCCGCGGCCTGCGCACTCGTCGTTCCCGATGTTGTGATCGGATTGCTGGCCATGGAAATCGTCGCGCAACCGGCACTCTGCCGTTCCGCAACGCAAGAGAACAAAGATTCTAGCCCGGGCGCGCCCGCCGAGTCCAAAACGCGGATTCCGCAGTCGGGCCTAAACAATTGCAGTCATCTTCGTTTGTAACCGCCCGCGGCTCTTCGCGCATCAGATGAAGTGGGAGTGGGAGTCCGAATGAACACTCGAAAGTTGGGCAAGAACGGCCCTTCCGTGTCCGCACAGGGCCTCGGCTGCATGGGCATGAGCGAATTTTACGGTGGGCGCGACGACCGAGAATCGCTCGCAACGCTCGATCGCGCCTTGGAACTCGGCATCAACTTTTGGGACACTGCCGACGCCTACGGTTACGGCGAAAACGAAGTGTTGGTGGGCAAGTCGCTGCGTGGACGTCGCGAAAAAGTTTTTTTGGCAACAAAATTCGGCATCGTCCGCAACAAGGCGAATCCTTCCGCCCGCGGCGTGAACGGCAGGCCGGAGTACGTCCACGCTGCCTGCGACGCGAGCCTCAAGCGCCTTGGCGTCGAAACCATCGATCTCTATTACCAGCACCGCGTGGACACGACAACGCCCATTGAAGAAACCGTTGGCGCGATGGCCCAACTCGTGAGCGCGGGAAAAGTCCGCTACCTCGGTCTGAGCGAAGCCGGCGTGGAAACGATTCGCCGTGCGCATAAAGTCCATCCCATCGCCGCTCTTCAAACCGAGTACTCGCTTTGGAGCCGCGATCCAGAAGACGAAATCTTGCCGCTGACGCGCGAACTCGGCATTGCCTTCGTCGCCTACAGCCCGCTCGGCCGCGGATTTTTGACCGGCCAAATCAAAAAGTTCGAAGACTTGGCCTCGGACGACTACCGCCGCACCTCGCCGCGCTTCATGGGCGAGAACTTTCAGAAAAATCTCGAGCTCGTCGACCGTGTGACGCAAATCGCACGGGAAAAACGCTGCACCGCTGGTCAGCTCGCGCTCGCCTGGCTCCTCGCCTTGGGTGAAGACATCGTGCCGATTCCCGGCACCAAGCGGCGAAAGTTTCTTGAAGAAAATGCCGGCGCGGATGCAATCAAGCTAAGTCCTTTCGATTTGAAACGAATCGCCGAAGTGGCTCCCAGAGACGCCGCCGCCGGCCATCGTTACAACGAAGTGATGATGAAGCTCGTGAACGCATAAACCGCGGAACGGACGCAGAAAAAATGTCGACAGCAAATACATTAGCCGAAAAACAAGTCGCCGACCCGCGCGGCCGAACCGCAAGCCAGCGCGAAGCTTCGCGCGCCGGCATTGCAACGATCGTCTCCGTCTTCCAGTTGGTGATGTTCGCCGCGCATTGGTTTGTCTTCGAAACATGGACTTTTTTCTGGCGGCAAATCGGCGCCGGCGCGCACCGCGGGCTCGCAATCGGCGCCGCCATTCTAAGCGTCAGCTTTTTGGCCGCTACGCTTCTTGCGTTTCGCATCAACAATATTTTCATCCGAACGCTCTATCGTCTTGCCGCCGTCTGGTTGGGCGCATTGAATTTCCTTGTGCTTGCCGCTTTGGCGAGTTGGCTGGCGTATGGATTCGTGCTCGCCAGTGCGGCGAGAATTCCCACTCGGCCGATTGCCTTCGCATGCTTCGGCGTCGCCGCCCTCTTCATCCTGTGGGGCGTTGTGAACGCAAGTTGGGTCCGCGTCAAAAAAATCACGCTGCGCCTTCCCCATCTGCCTGAGGCATGGCGCGGCAGAACCGCGGTTCTGGCATCCGATCTGCATCTTGGCCACGTTCATCATCGCGGCTTCTCCCACCGGATTGTGCGAAAAATCGGCGCGCTGAAACCCGATGTTGTTTTTATCGCCGGCGATATGTTCGATGGCACAGCGGTTGACGCGCGCGACGTTACCGCGCCATGGAAGTATTTGCGTGCGCCGTTGGGCGCGTATTTTGTAACCGGAAACCACGAGCTCTTTCGCGGCGAGTCGCTCTATTTGGAATCCTTGCGCTTCGCCGGAATCCGTGTCCTGCAAAATGAAAAAGTAACGGTCGACGGCCTGCAAATCTTGGGCGTGCCGTACCACCACGCCACCGACGCCGGCCATTTTCGTTCCGTCCTCGCGCAGCTCGCCATCGATCCGCAGTCGGCAAGCGTCTTGCTCACGCACGCGCCAGATCGTCCCGCCATCGCCGAAGAAGCCGGCATCGGCTTGCAACTCTCCGGCCACACCCACCACGGCCAGTTCGTTCCGTTCTCCTGGATCACGCGCCGAATCTATGGCCAATTCACCTACGGCTTAAGCCGGCTCGGCGCTTCACAATTCTATGTCTCAAGCGGCGCCGGCACTTGGGGACCGCCGCTGCGCGTCGGCACGCAAGCGGAAATCGTTCAAATTACCTTCGAATAAAAGTCAAAGCCCTTCCGCAAGCGGCTTCCCGATTTCCCAGTGGTGTCCGTAGGGATCCATCAGCCGGCCAAGTCGCCAGCCGTAATCTTCGTGCACCGCATAAACCGGTGTCGCACCCTCCGCAACCGCGCGCGCAAACACTGCGTCCGGATCGTCCACCACCAGCACCATTCGAACCGTGCTGCCGTTCAGCGTCTCCGGGCTGTAATTTTTGTGCTCCGGCGATTCATCCGCCACCCAGAATTCCGCGCCTTCCACCGAAAGCCGCGCCACCACGGCGCCGCTTGGGTCATCCATGCGAAATGCCTCCGTCGCGCCGAACGCCGCTTTGTAAAATTCCACCGCCTTCGCACCGCGTCGCACGCTCAGCATTGGCGCGACCGACGTTTTTGCATGAAACAAAGTTTGTGGCGTGGAAGACATCGCAATCCACCTCGCTGACAACTTTACATCCCCGCGTGAAGCGCCGGAAGCGTGAATGACGGCTTCACTTCTTTCCGCTTCGCCCAATCGTGATACGTATGACATTCAAAGCATCGCGATTCCGCATGATTCGCTCCGGGCGCATGGCAAGTCTGGCACGTCGCGATGCCGGGAATCAGAATGTCGCTCGACTCCGTGCTCGAGAGCGCTTTCGCGTGGCAACTCGTGCAAGTAAATCCCGTGTGCGCCGAATGATCGAATTTTGCATGTGGCAGCCACCGCACCGTGGTGTTCGCCGGCGCAACAATCGGAAACCGCGCGGGCAGAACCGGCGCGGCGCCCGCTGCCGCGATTTGTCTTCCGCCACCGCTTTGTTCGCCGGCCAGCCACCGCGCAATCGCCGTGTCCGGTAATTTCTGCAACGTCATCTGGTGACATTGCGCGCACGTCTTTCGCGCGAGCAGCTCTTCCGCGACGGCCACTTTTTCCTCAATCCATTGCGGCGTCGTCAGCGTCTGCATCTTTGGCGGCAGAGGCTTTCCCGTCAGCTCGCGCCCCGGCTCTTGCCGTTCGTGAAGCTCGTTCGGGTGCGCCGCAATGTAAACGGCAAACTTCTTCACCAGAAATGCATGAATCGCTTCCGGCTTGTCGTGCGGAACGCCTTCGTCAAACCGCTTGTCGAACGTCAGCAAATGGCACGCCGCGCATGCCGTCGCGAATTTCACCGGCGCCATCAGCTCGCGCCCGGTGGAAGGGTTGTGTGGCGCAAGCCCGGAATTTGCCGTCACACGGAAATTCTCCGCGTCCGTGTAGGACACCGATGCCGACGAATACTTTGCATCCGCGTAGGGCCACGCCGCGCCCGATGCCGCGGCGGGCCGGTGGCAATCGTTGCATTCGAGCTGCACATTCGGACCGTTCGCCGAGCGGCGAATCGGCTGCAAATGCAGCTTGTGATTCAGTTTTATCGTGCCCGCATCGGTGTTGCCATTTTCTGCGGCCGCGAATTCAGGATGTCCGTCCTCAAAACTCCGTATTCCCGACGGGAGGTGCGCATCCCCGTTCTTTACTCGCAAATTCGCATGGCAATTCGCGCAACTTTGATTCGAAGCCGCCGAAAGCTTCATCTTCCCGCGATGCTCCACGTGACATTCCGCGCACTCCGGCGTCCTCGTTTGTTCCGCGTGATGAAACGGCCCGTCGTGACAAGCGAGACACGCCGAGTTCTCGGCTTTCGCGCTGAAGTTTCCCGCTTGTTGCACGTGGCAGGCCGCGCATTGCGTTTCGAACACCGCATGCGCGTTGCTTAACCGACCGCTCGAATACACGCGCGAATCGTGCGCCACGAAATGCGCCGCAATCCACACGAGCGCCATCGCAGGCGGCAAAATCGCCAGCCAAAGCTTCGCGCGTTTAAATGGCGTCGGCCTCTTGAAATAGTTCAGGTCGATCCGCTGCGCCAGTTTTTTCGTTGTCCGCGTGCGTGCCAAACTTCACCTAATAGCGCAGTGCCATCACCGCGTGAACTGCGCCAAGCAAAATCAGTGCGAGCGAAATCGGAATGTGTACCAGCAGCCAGCCGTGCAGCCAATGGTGCATCCGCTCTTGCAACGAAATTTGCCGCGCTTCGTCGCAAATCTCTTCCAGATCGCCGATCGTCGCTTGCGCGCTTGGCGGTACAAGCGTTCGAATCGCCGCAAACGAACTCCGCGCGCGGCCGGCATCGCTCACGCGAAAACTCCGCTTTGGATTTTCCAGGTACGGCCGCACTTCTCCGCAGTAGAAACGCCGCAGCGGAGCCGACTGTTCGTCATTCAGCAACAAAATCTCCGGCGCAGCGGCCACCGCCGTCGCCACGCTTGCCCCCGCGCTCACCGCGGCGGAAGTGCGAAGCGCAACCGTCGTCGCCGTCAGCGCGCGCATCGCCGTAAATCCTCCCGCCCGTTGCCCGGATTCTTCCGATCCATACGTAAATCCCAGCGGGCCGCAAAGTGATTCCATCGCCCGATCCGCTTCTTCTCGAAGCAATCGCCGAACGTGCCCGATTTCGTCGTAAATCGTTTCCAGCGGCACATCCTTGGTCATCATTCGCGGCACATAATTTTGCAGCGCCGCGCCGAATACTCCGCTCGCCACCGTAACCATCAGCAGCCACATCAGAATCCGCGTCAGCGTTCCGCCAAAATGAAACCCTCCATGAAAAAGGATCAGCGGCAGCGCCAGAAATCCCAGCCACAAATGTCCGCGCATCCACGCCTGCGCCCGCCCAAGCCGCCACGTCGCCACTCGTTTTCGCGCGCCCAGCGCCGCCGCGAACAACATGAATGCAAATCCAGCAATCCCGAACGCCAGTCCAATCCCGCTTCCGCCGGTCGGTCCTCGCGCCGCGGTCAGCGCATAGGGAATGTAGATCGCCAGGCACACCACAAATATCGCAAGCGAAATAAAAAACCACGATCGCTGCGTGGCGTCGAATCTCATTTCACTTTCCAGCCCTGATGAATCACTTCCTGAAAAAACTGTCGCGGCTCCACGCGATGTGCCGCGTCATGCGGGCACGCGTACACGCAGCTCGGCTCTTTCAAATGCGTGCACAAATCGCACGACGTCGCTTTTTGTTTGATCGTCGCCTTCTTGCGGCCCGGATTTTCCGGGTCCTCGGCCATCACTTCAAACGGGTGAAGATTGATATTTCCGTACGGACAGTTCCGCGCGCAAAGCCCGCATCCGATGCACCAATCCTCGATGATTACTTCGAGAGAATTCCGCCGCCGAATCGACCCGACCGGACACCCAACCATGCACAGCGGATCGCGGCACTGCCGGCAGCTCGTCGCCACAAGAAAATGATCGAACCGCAGCCCCTCGCGAACCAGCCGCGTCACGCCGTCGTGCGCATCCGCGCAGGCATTCACGCAAGCGTCGCAGCGCGTGCAATTTTCCAGGTCCAGCACCAGCAAACTCTGCGCTTCCATCAGCCCCTGCGAAAGAAATTGATCGATCGGCACGCCTTGAATCATTTCCATCCGCTGCCGATTCGCGAATCGCCGTTCCTCCGCCACCAGTTCCAATCCGCGGCGCACCGTCGGAAATCGCTCCACCATCTGCCGAAAATCTTCGCCGGGAATCCGCACCACTTCCACGTGATCGAGCGCCGTGCAATTCGCCGTCCGCACTCCGCCGCCCAGCAAACCGATCTCGCCAAAATAATCGCCGCGCGAAACGTACGCCAGCACCAGTTCGCCGCCCGGATATTCTTCCGAAATCTTCACGAAACCGATTCGCACCAGATAAAAACAGTCCGCCGCGTCGCCCTGCCGCGCGATCGTTTGCCCCGGCGCAAACCGCTGCAATGCAACCGTCTCTTTCAGGTATTCGATGAAGTCCGGCGCCAGCTCCGCGAACATCGGCACGCCGCGCAGATGGTTTTCCAGGGCCCGCCGCCGGTACGTTTCGTCGATCTGCGCCTTGAACGTCTTGTTCCTCATCATGATGTCCAGCACGTTGCGCAGCATCTCGTACGCCACCACATCCGATTCCGCGCGCACCGTCGCCGACCGCGGATAAAAATTCATGCAAGTCATTTCGCCGAAAAGATCGCCCGGTCCCAGTTCCGCCACCGGATTCCCGTAAGAGAGGTCCACCGCCGCGTCGATCGGTATCGTCTTGTCGCGCACTTCTTCCGTCCGCGCGTCTTCGTCGCGTCCCACCAGCGTGCTCGTCAATCGCTTGAACAAACCCTTCGCCCCGCCTTGCGTTTTCACGTGCGCGATCGGCGTGGAAATCGAAACGCGCGCTTTGCCCTCCAGTACATAAAACGCCGTCGAGCCGAAATCGCCTTCCTTACAAATCAATTCGCCTTTGCGAAAGCGGCGTTTCACGATCGCGCCGCGATTCATTTCCAAAAAAGTTCCCGACACGCCTTTGAAAACCGGAATCTGCAGCAACTCTTCCGCTTCAAATCCTTCCGCGCCCGGCCCTTCGGCAATCGCGGTTCCCGTCACGCTCTTGTTCGTTAGCGCCCCGGTCGGACACGACACCATGCACTCGCCGCACGAAACGCAGGTCGAATCGCCCATCGGCGAATTCAGATCGAACGCAATGCCCGTCGCGTATCCTTTTCCCATCCGGCCGAGCACGAAATTCGCCCGCACTTCGTCGCACCCGCGAATGCAGCGGTCGCAAAGAATGCACGCATCGTGATCGACGGCAATGCTCAGTGAAGAGTCGTCGTGCCCGCGCGCCACGCTTCGCTTCGCGAATCGCGGCTCCTTGATGCCGGCCGCGCTCGCCAGCGTTTCCAGTTCGCAGTCGCCCGAATTTGTCTGCCGCGCGCAGGGCGAAGGGTGGTCCGCCATCAATAGCTCGAGCAGCGTTTTCCGCGCGCGCAAAACTTTTTCCGAATTCGTCACGACTTTCAATCCCGGCTCAACCGGTCGCACGCAAGCCGCCGATAAAACTCGCGCCCCGGTGTCCACCAGGCACAACCGGCAAACTCCGACCGGCGTTTCGTTCTGCAAATGGCAAAGCGTCGGAATCGGAACGCCGTTCATCCGCGCCGCGTCAAACACCGTCGTGCCCGCCGGCACGCGCACCGCCGCGCCATCAATCGTGATGTCGATAAGCCCCGCCGGTGTGCTCGGTGTCGTCATTCGCTTCGCTGCTTTATTTTCTATTTCCTTTGCGTATCTTCCCTCTGCGTCCTCGGCGTCGTCATTCGTTACACTGCCTTATTGTCTGTGCCCTCTGTGCCTCTTTCCTCAGTGTCCTCTGCGCTAATTTGTCTTCCGGATTCCGTTACGTCCCCTTCCGTGCCGCTTCACTCTCCGACCGCAAACAACAAACGGTAAACAGCAAACAGTGGACGCTAAACGTCACACCTCCACCTCTCACGGCCGAATCCCCACCCGATTCGCTTCGCCCGCCCGCGCCGCCGCACTCTTGCAAATTCCACTCGGACACTCTCCGCGCAAAACATGCGCGTCCACTTCCGCGCGAAAATGTTTCAGCACCGATTGAATCGGCGCCGGCACAATCTGCCCAAGCCCGCAAATCGACGCCTGCGCCATCGCATGCGAAAGCTCGTCCAGCAATTCCAATTCCGCGCGATACTGCTCCTCCGGCACCGCTCCCTGCGACCATCGCGTCAGTAAATCCACCATTTTTTGCGACCCGACGCGGCACGGCACACACTTCCCGCACGATTCATTCCGGTAAAACCGCACCGCATTCAGCGCCATGTCCAGCATGCAAGTCGTATCGTCGCAGACCACAATCGCGCCGGACCCCAGCATCGATCCCGCCTCCGCCAGCGCCTTAAAATCCAGCCGTACATCCACCATCGACGCCGGCAAATATCCCGACGAAGGACCCGACGGCGCAAACGCCTTCAATTGCCGCCCGCCGCGCACTCCGCCTGCATAATTAAAAAGCACTTCGCGCATCGGAATTCCCATCGGCACTTCAAAAATTCCCGGCTTCGCAGAGTGCCCGCTCACGCCCACAAATTTCAGCCCGCGCGAACCGCCTTGCCCCGCCGCTTTGTACCAATCGATCCCGCGCGCCAAAATTTGCGGCGCATTCGCAAACGTCTCCACATTATTAATCACCGTCGGCTTCTGATAGAGCCCGTTCACGCCGGGGAATGGCGGCTTGTTCCGCGGCTCCGCGCGGTGCCCTTCAATCGCTTCGATCAGCGCGCTCTCCTCGCCGCAAATGTATCCGCCCGGGCTCACAAACACGCGCAACTCGAAATCCAGTCCGCTGCCCGAAAGATTTTTTCCCAATAGCCCTGCCAGATAGCACCGCCGAATCTCCTCGCCCAGAATCTCTTCCTGCAAATGATATTCGTGCCGAATATAAACGATGCCGTGCTTCGCGCCCGTCACCAGCCCCGCAATCGCCATTCCTTCAATCACCAAATGTGGAAGATGCGTCAGGATGAAGCGGTCCTTGATCGTTCCCGGCTCGCTTTCATCCGCGTTGCAGACAATATATTTCTCCGCCACCGCCTGCTTGCGCACCAGATCCCATTTCATCGAAGTCGGAAATCCCGCCCCGCCCATCCCGCGCAGTTCCGCTTCTTTCAATTTCGCCAGCACGCCGTCCCAATCCCTGCTTGCAATCAGTTGCCGCAGGAAGCCGTATTTTTCCGCGCCCGGATAAGGATCGGACGCGCATTCAACTCGTTGCGCTTGCGGATGATCTTCCGCCAAATCGTCGCCGCGAATCGCCGCGCGCGCAATTCCTTCCGCGTGCTCGGCCGTCACATCCGTGTAAATTCGATCGTTAATCGAAACGGCCGGCGCACGATCGCACCGCCCAAGACACGACACATCGCGAATCTCCACTTCGCTCTTCGCAGCGCCCGCAAATCGCCGTTCGATGTCCGCCCGCAATTCGCCCGCGCCATTCAAATGGCAGCTCATGTCCGCGCACACGCGAATCTCCGCCCGCGCCGGCGGCACAAGATGAAAATGCGGATAAAAGCTGGCCACGCTGTGTATTTGATAAAGCGGCGTCTGCTTTCGCGCGGACAATGCTTCAAGCTCCGCCTTCGGCAGGAAGCCGTGGCGTTGCTGAATGGCCCGCAAGTCGTCAAAGATCACGGCGCCCGTCTCGCGTTAAAGCGCCCCGCCGGAAGAGCAAACATCGCGGGACGCAAAGTGGAGTGAAAAGTCTTGCCGATAGTATCGGGGGATTCGTCTCGTGTAAATAGAAGAGCGCGTCCGCGTTCGAAAGGCTTGCGGCGAAGCGCGAAGCGTCGCCTCCGTCTCCGCTTACCAACCCAATTCGCTCATCCGCCTTAAAATAAGTTCGCTGTAGCGATTCATCCGCTCCGGTCGTCGCCGCAGCGGCGCCGGCAGTATCGCGGCCAGCCGTGCCGCGTTTTCCCTGCCGATATTCCGCGCGCCGGTCTCGTCGTAGTAGCGGCACGCCGATTCCGCGCCATAAATCCCCGGGCCCCATTCCACAACGTTCAGGTAAATCTCCAAAATGCGCTTTTTGCCGAGCGCGAATTCGGCCACCGGCACCAGCGTCGCCTCCGCGCCCTTGCGCAAAAATGAGCGGCCCGTTCCCCAAAATAAATTCTTTACGAGCTGCTGCGTGATCGTCGAAGCTCCGCGCGTCCGCTCACCTTCCAAATCGTCTTCCGCGGCAATTTCGATCTCCTGCCAGTCGAATCCATGATGTTGGTAAAAGCGCGCGTCTTCTGCGGCAATCACGGCATGCTGCAGTTCGCTCGAAATTTGTCCGAGCGGAACAAATCTGTACCGTTCGCGGTACGTCGTGTGGTGCATCCAGGCCTGCATTCCACGCTGCATGTGCACCACGGTTGTCGGCGGATCGATCCACCGCGCCGCCACAATCAGCAGCGCCGCGGCCAGCCAAAGGCTCGCCACGCCGATCGCAACCCATCGAATCACAAATCGGAGAAAACTCTTCCGCGCCACAGGCGGCGCGGTCACGATCGGGCTTGCCAACTTCAGCTTTGGTGAATCCGGCAATTCAGTCACAGTTAGGAATAATAGCGCAGCCCGTGCTGCTCATCCGCGCGTTCGCCGGCGATTTGTAGTACTGGCCTGCTTGTTCAACGAGGCAACTCTCGCGGCACCATCCGCCCCGCCGCCGCGTTTCGCGGTGTAGAATCTTCCCGAATGGCGTTGCATCAGCGCAAATAAACTCGCTGCAACATCTCAACATCGTGCTCGAGCAGAAAATTAACGCGTTCTTTGGCGATGCCGAGTCCACTGGCTTCGGAACCGGCTGGTGGAGCGGCGTCTTGTCCGCCTTTTCTGGATTTCTCGCGTTCGGCGGTGTTCTTTGCCTCCATTTTCCTCAGTTCCTCACCTCCGCCGAATTCCGCCCGTTCTATTCGTTGCGCGCCATGCGCCTCTTGATCCAATTCCTCATCGTGGCCGCGGTTGCGTTCGGCGCTCTCTCTTCTCTTTTGCGCAAGAAAAAAACTTTGGCATTGTCGGGAATGTTGCTCGCCATCGCGGCCACGGCCTGGGGCGGCGCAAGCGTAAAAGTAAATGCCGGAAAACTCAATGGCATCACCATAGGCATGGATTGGTTTTTGCTCGATCTGTTGTTGATGGCTCTGATCTACGTCCCGCTCGAAAGAATCTGGCCGCAGTATCCCGAACAGGGAACCTTCAGAAAGGGCTGGGTCCAGGACGTCGTCTATTTCATGTCCACCCATCTGCCCATTCAGGTTTTATCGTTTCTCGTCTTGTTGCCCGCCACCCAGGCCACCAAATATCTCGGTGTTCCTTCTCTTCAATCGTCAATCGCTCGCTTGCCCTGGCTCTTGCAATTTTTCCTCGCCGTTGTCGTCGCGGACCTTGCCGAATATTTCATTCATCTCGCTCTCCACAAAATTCCGTTTCTCTGGCGTTTTCACGCCATTCATCATTCTTCCCAGGCGCTCGATTGGATCGCCGGTTCACGTTCTCACTTCGTGGACGACACCCTTGTCCGCGGATTCATTCTTGTTCCCATGATGATTGGATTTTCGCAATCGATCATCCTCGCCTATTTGGTTTTCGTCACCCTTCACGCCACCTGGACTCACTGCAATTTCGGTCCCAACGCCAAATGGCTCGAAAAGTTTCTCGTCATGCCCCGATACCATCATTGGCATCACACCTCGCAAAAAGAGTCCATCGACAAGAATTTCGCCATCCATTTTCCGTGGATCGATAGAATTTTCGGAACGTACTACTTTCCCGATAAATGGCCGGAACACTACGGCCTGGCCGGCGAAGAAGTTTCGCCCACCTTTCTTGGCCAAACCATCGAACCTTTCCTCGGAAAGAAAAAATAAGTTAGAAAAAGAACGCCCTAGAACCCTAGCGCGTCCAGCGGCACATCCTTCGGGATCTGCGCGCCCGTGCTCGTCGCCTTCACCAGTCCCAGATATTTCATCGCTTTCACCGTTATGAATCCAAAGTCGTATTCCGATTTGTCGTGGCTCAGCCGCAATAGCCCCTCGTAGTGATGATGATTATTCTGCAGGCACGCGCTGAATGTCGCCGTCACCGGCAGCCACTCGCCAATGTTCATCGCGTTGTCTTCCTCATCGTGATACCGCCGGTATCCGAATGTTCGCGTGTGCGTCCAATAGTTCTGAATCATATTCACCCACAGCGAAAAAATCCGGATTCCAATCCACATCGCCAGCGCAAACTTCAAACTCCCCACCAGCTTCCACAAAAGCCAAATATTAGCCGCCTGCACAACGATTGCAAAAACCGGATTTGCAACCACCCGGAAAGTCCGCGACTTCAAAATCCTGTCGCCCGCCACATTCTCCCGGCATTGATACGGCATCAGGCAAAGGTAGAGCGTCCGCCAAAAACCATCCTCGGAAAGTTTGTTCGGATCGCCGTCGTGGTCGGAATGTTTATGATGCAGCCGGTGCCGGTTCACCCACGCGATCGGATCCACGTAAATCGCAAACGTGCAATTCACGATCGTCACCGCCTTCATGAACCATTCTTTATAATCGAGCGATCGATGCGCGATTCCCAGGTGAAGCACGTCCGCCAGGTACAACCCGCCCATAAACCAGCAAAAAATAAAATAAGCCGCGCCGACGAGCATCGCCATCCACGGTCCCAAATGTGCCGGTGCAAAATACACGCAACCCAGCATGTACGCCAAAATAATCAGATAGCCATACACATTGTAGATTTTCATGCCGACCTCCGCGCACAGATTTGCGGATATTCAAACAGAAATCCGAGTTCCTTTCAAATAACGCGTTGGCGCCGTCCACCATCAAGGCTGCGGCCGCACCAATTACAAGTGCGTCCAATTTCCATCCAGCTTTCCGTTCGGATTAAAGTTCGGCTCATCGCTCATCACGTAGTACTGGCTGTTCGCGTCGCGCCATGCGTTGTCCTATTTGTTGCTCAGCGCAAACGTCGATCCCGTCGTTGACTTCACGCGGCACCAAAGATATATACAAAGGGACTCTCCGGCCTGACGGATGCTCACTCTGCACAAATGCTCTCTTGCGGTCGCGGTGAACGCGGTTTTCTGCGCGTCCTTTGTGCTATTTTCCGCATCGCTTTTCGCGCAGACAAAAACTCCGGCCTCCGAGCCGATGAAATATATTGGTCCCGGCTCTTGCGCCGCCACCAGTTGCCACGGCAGCGTCAAACCCATCGCCGGCAGCCGCATTCTCCAAACGGAATATTCCACTTGGATTTTGAAAGACAAACACAGCCGCGCCTATCAAGCGCTCACCGGCGACGTCGGCGAGCGCATGGCGCGCATTTTGAAGCTCGACACAAAAGCGGAAGACTCGCCCAAATGCCTCGTTTGCCACGCGCTCTACGCGAAGCCAGACCAGCAGGGCCGCAAATTTGAAATTGCCGAAGGCGTTTCCTGCGAAAACTGCCACGGTCCCGCTTCCGGCTGGCTCGGCCCGCACGCGACGACCGGCTGGCCACACGAAAAATCCGTTCCGCTCGGCATGACGGAAACGCGAAACGTCATTCATCGCACCGAAAAATGTCTCGAATGTCACCTCGGCACAAAAGAAAAATTCGTCGATCACGAAATGATCGCCGCCGGTCATCCCGATCTCTATTTTGAACTCGATTCTTTTTCCGCCGTCATGCCGCGCCATTGGAAGCAGCCGCTCGAATCCGAAGCGGGAAAACCAATGGAAGATCCCGCCTGGGTCGGCGTGCGCGATTGGAGCGCCGGCCAAGCCGTGCAACTTCGCGCTGCCATGGAGCGGCTCGCGTGGCGAGCCAAAGGCGAGCGCTTCGACAAAAAAGATGTCTGGCCCGAATACGCCGAGCTTTCCTGTTTTGCCTGCCATCACTCGCTCGGGCCCGCCGCCGATAGTTGGCGCCAAAAGCATGAGTACACCGGGCGCCGCCCCGGCGATCCCGCGTGGAACCAATCGCGCTTCGTCGTCTTTCGCTTGATGGCGCAACAAGTGGACAGCGCATCCGCACAGGAATTGGAAAAAAGCTTGGGCGCCGTCTCCGCGGAGATGAGCAAACTCAATCCGGACCGCAATGCCGTCGCTGCCGCGGCAAGTTCCGCGGCGCCTTTCGCGCAAAAACTCGCCGGTCGTCTCGCGGCAATGCAGTTCGATTCCGCTCTCGCCTTGCACGCCATGCAGCGCATCACCGAAGACGCCGAAACAATTTCCTTGGCCGACGAACGCGCCGCCGAACAAGCCGCCATGGCTCTCGATTCGCTTTACATTGCATACAGCAAAGAAGCGAAGCCCGCGAACGCCGCCGAAGTTCGCGCGGCGATCAACGGCTTGTTCCAGCAACTCGAAATGCCTTCGTCCTACAACGCCGATCAATTCGCCGCCGCCCTGAAACGCATCCGACAAGAGCTACAATGAGTGCAATATGGCCCTCGATGCTGTCGTCTATAGAAACCCGCGCAATCTTCCCGCCCACCTTAAGGAGCGCGTGATTCGTAATAACGAGTCAACCGAACTGCTTTGGCGCGACGACGCTGATGGGAAAACCTTCGGAGGCAATAATCTGAAGGCGTGGCACGAACACCTGGGGAATATCGCGATGGTCGCCTTTCTCCGTAAGCAAGTCGCCGAGCTATTCACTAATCGTGAAACGATACTTCTTGTAAAAATTCTATACAACGGCGTCCATGCCGGAGATTGGATTTCACCCGTCGAGATTGCAAGGCTAGAAGGTGAAGTAGAAGAGCTCGACAGTCTGACAAAAGATCGACAACTACAAGAGACGTCGCAATTCATAGTTAAGATGCGCAATCTAATTTCGGCTGCAAAAAGAGAAGAGAGCGGGATCGTATTCTAGTCGTCACTAAAGAAAATTGCGGCCATTGGCTGTGCTAAGTATCCACGAATGAATAGGATTGAAAACTGGTTTTGCGGATCCTCTTTCTGGCGGCGCGTCACGGAAAGAAAAATTCTTCCGTGGATGACGGATGGTTACAAGCTGGGCGACAACGTCCTGGAATTGGGTGCGGGGCCCGGTGCGACGACGGAAGAATTGCGGCGGCGCGCACCGCGCGTGACGAGCCTCGAATACGACCATAAATTCGCCGCTAGACTCGGCAAACGATTCCGCCAAACGAATGTCGGCGTTTTGCAGGGCGACGCAGCGTTGCTGCCGTTTCCCGGCGAGTCGTTTTCGTCCGTGATCGCCGTGCTCGTTCTGCACCATTTGAAATCGCAAGAGCAGCAGGAACGCGCGTTCGCGGAAATTCACCGTGTGCTGCGGCCGGGCGGTGCGTTTCTCGCCATGGAAATCGGCGACGGCTGGCTGCAACGCGTTGGCCACATCAAAAGCACGTTCGTTCCGGTGGCTCCCGCGGCGGCGCTTGCGAGACTCACGTCGCTTGGTTTCTCCAAGATCGTAATCGACGGGAAGGGCGCGGCGTTTCGTATTTGCGCGCTGCGAGCACACGAAGCATAAAAAGTATCAGAATTTTATTCTTTGCTCCTTCGCTCCGGAACCCATAGCATCGAAGGATGAGCGAATCTCCGAAAAAGTCTCGTCCGCCCGGACCGGGCGGCAGTGCGTTCTCATTTCTCTTTGGCGACCGGCGCCGCGATCCGCTGGCGTTCTTCACGAAAGTTGCGCGCGAGTACGGCGACGTCTCCGAGGTGGCGCTTTTCGATTTCCGCACGCTTTTCATCAACCACCCGGACGACATCGAAGACATGCTCGTCAACAAAGCGCGCAAGTTTGAAAAAGGCCGCGTGATGAAAGCCAACATGCGCCTCTTCGGCGAAGGGCTGCTGACGAGCGAAGGGGATTTCTGGCTGCGGCAGCGGCGGCTGGCGCAGCCGGCTTTCCATCGCGCGCGCATCGCGGCGTACGGCGCGACGATGGTCGACCACGCGGAACGCGGGATGCGCGCCTGGAAGAGCGGAGAAACGCGCGACATCCACGAAGACATGATGGAGATCACGCTGCAAATTGTCGGCAAGACGCTGTTCAACACGGACCTCGCGCGCGACACGAAAGAAGTGGGCGAGACGATGGAAGTTCTATTGAAGCTGGCCGCCGATTTCGGCAAATCCATTTTGATTCCTTTGTGGGTGCCGACTCCGCGAAATTTGCGCGCGCGCATGGGCATTCGCCGCATCGAAAAAATCATTTACCGCATCATCGCGCAAAAGCGCGCCGAGGCGCGCGATGCGGGCGATTTGCTTTCCATGCTGCTCGCCGCGCAGGACGAAGACGGCTCGCGGATGACGGATCGTCAACTACGCGACGAAACAATAACTCTTTTCCTCGCCGGCCACGAAACCACCGCGAACGCGCTTTCCTGGACGCTCTGGCTGCTCGCGCAAAATCCCGCCGCCGAGAAAAAATTCCACGAAGAATTGCACGGCGTCCTCGCCGGCCGCTCGCCAAGCATGGAAGATATTCCAAAGCTGCCGTATACGGCGAATATATTGACGGAGTCGATGCGGCTGTACCCCCCGGCGTGGGGAATGGCGCGGCTGGTGACGGAAGAAGTGGAAGTGGCGGGGTACAAGCTGAAGCCGGGGAACGGCGTGGCGTGCGCGCAGTGGGTCGTGCACCGCGATCCGCGGTGGTTTGACGAGCCAGAGCGATTCCTGCCGGAAAGATGGGAAGGAGATCTGGCGAAGCGGCTGCCGCGATTTGCGTATTTTCCGTTTGGCGGCGGGCCGAGACAGTGCATCGGGAATTCGTTTGCGTTGATGGAAGCAACATTGATCCTCGCGACGATCGCGCAAAAATTTCGATTCAAGCTGGCCGAAGGCCACGTGGTGAAGCCGCTGGCTTCGATTACGCTGCGGCCCGCGCACGGCATTCGGGCGACTTTAGAGGCGCGCTGAAGCGCGGCGCGCTTATTTGGCGCGGAGGGCTTCCGTGCCGAGTTCGCTGCGCGTTTGAATCACGCGAAGAATCGAATCGCGCGTGACCATGCCGATGATGTGCATATCGCCTTCGTTGCCTTCGCCGGGGCTTTCGCTCACGACGGGCATCTGATTCACTTCGTTGGCAAGAAGCCGCTCGAGCAAGACGAGAAGCGGCTCTTCCGGACGGGCCCACAAAATATGCTCGCGCGGCACCATCACGCCCTGCACCGACGTGCCGGCCCATTCGTGTTGCGGCACGCCGTTGAGGGCGTTGACGTTCATCATTCCGGTGAGGCGATCGTCGGTGAGAACGAGATGGAAGCGGCGGCCGGTGCGGAGAACTTCGGCGGCGTAATCTTCGAGCGTGTTGCCGCCGGGGAAGGTGGGCACTTCGTGGCTCATGACGTCTTGCGCGCGAAGGCCCGACAGGGTTTCGCGGACTTCGACTTGCGCGACGCTTTCCTGCGCGGCATTCAAGATGAACCAGCCGATGAAAGCGGTCCACAGTCCACCGAGAAAATCGCCGGGAATTGTGCCGATGACGGGAACTGAAATGGATTTGCCGAGGGCTCGCCAGGCGCCAAAAAGAATCATGGCGTAGGCGACAAGCTTTCCGGTAAATCCAGCGGCGCGCGTTGCCCTGGAAAAATCCCTGGTGATGCCCCAGACGATGGCGCGGAAGATGCGGCCGCCATCGAGGGGAAAGCCTGGCAATAAATTGAAGAGGCCAAGCAGGGCGTTTGCGCCGCAGACCAAAATGGCGAGATTGCCGATCATCGACGTCTCGGCGAAGCGGGAGCTGAGCACGTAAAAGGCGACCGCGAGAAAGGCGCTGGCGACGGGGCCGGCGACGGCGATGTTGAATTCCTGAATGGCCTTCGAGGGTTCGCGCTCGATTCGGGCGACGCCGCCAAAGATGAAGAGCGTGATGGAGAGGACTTTTATTTTGTAGCGTTGCGCGACGAGGCTGTGGGCCATTTCGTGAAAAAGAACCGAGGCGAAGAAGAGCAAGCTGGTGGCGATACCGACGAGCCAATTTTGCGAAGCGGACCAATCGGGATGGCCGGTGCGGTATTGGCTTTCGAGGGTCCAGGTGATGAGAACGAAGATGACGAGCCACGTGGGGTGCACGTAGATGGGGATGCCGGCGATGGTGAAGATGCGAAAGCCTGGTCGAGTGGGCATCACGGTCGATGGGAGAGGCAAAGCTCTCCTTTCTAAGGTACAGGGGAAAAGGCGCGATGCCAATGGAGGGGACGGAGCGGTGGCGACTGCGGATGACTGCGTAGAGAGGACGAAGAGAAGAGAGTACCGGGCCTGGGGGCCCCCTCCCCCCTCTTTTTTGTAAGTGTTGAATCTAAACGACTTTAAGTCCAACGATTTGTAAGTGTTCATTCTAAACGGGTTGCGGACGCATTTTTTGTAAGTGTTCATTGCAAAGGAGTTAGGCGAATTCTGCGGAAGGCCGAAGGGAAAGTGAGAAACCGCGGAGGGGAGAGAAAGAAGACTCGAGCGAATCACACGCCATAGTAGCACAGGAAGATGACCACGTCAATACTTATGTTAGTAGGTAATTCGAATGGCTGTGGAAATTCGTTCGAAGGGGGAAGAAAAAAATCACAGTTCGCACACTGAAAACCGAAAGTTTGCGGCGCCGAGAATGGCCAAACCGCGACGGTTCTCGTCGCCGCTCGAGAGGACCAAAGCCACAGCCCGGCATGAATTATCGATCACGGTGCGATCGCGGTGCGGCTGACATCGAAGATGCCGCCCTAAAGGGCCGGCTCTACACAGAGGCAAGTGCGAAGAGAGAAGAGAAAAGAAATATAAAAGAGAGAAGAAAAGAGAGAAAAGGAAAGAGAAAAAGAAAAGAACGCGTCTAAAGACGCGCCACTACACAAGAAAGAAAAAGAAAGAGGCCGGCTTCGGAAAGCCGGCCCTACATGGTCAGCTGACGGCTTTTGCCGAGGGTGCTGCTCGACGGGAAAGAAAAAATTGCGTCGGTAGCGCGCCCAGTAGAAGGGCGATGGTCGGAACGAGCAAAGAGGCAATGGGAGATGACAGAAAATCGGCGGCGACGTTGCGAAAATCGACGTGCCACCCGAAGAGGCGTTCGAGGAAGAGACCGGCGGGGAACATGAAGAGGAAGGCGAAGGCGAGACCGAGAATGGGAAAGAGGCCGGCGAGGAGCGCGGCGCGGCGTGAGCCACCGGCGCGAAAAGAGAGATAGGCGGCGAGAGCGCCCAAGCAGGGAAGAGGGAGGAGCCACGGCAAATAACCGACATTGCGGAAAACGAGATGAGGCTGGAAGGGAAGCTGTTGAAGAAGGATCAATAGGATGGTGAACAGCGCGAAAGCGAGCAAGCCGGGAATCCAGATGTGGCGCAAACGGTTTTTCATGGGATGTCCTCCATTTTTTGCGATTGCAATTTGGCGGCGTAAATCCTGCCAGTCGCCGGCCAGGAGAAGCGTACGCTGCACGGCGTCCTGCCGGCGTAGGCCTTCGGCGCGAAACGCTTCGTAAGATTCCTCGAAGTGAGCGACGAGTTCGGCGTGGACTTCGCGCATTTCGGCGGGATCGAGAGCCAGGCCTTCAAGGCGGTGGCGGACCAATTCGTGCCAATCGATTTCCTGGCTGTTTTGCTCTTGCCGACGCGGCCGGTTGCAATCGTGTTTCGCGGGATCAGGCATTGGAGACTCCCTCAAGGCGGCGAAGAGCGGCAAACAGTTCGGACCATTCGCGGCGCAACGGTGCGAGTTTTTTCTTGCCGGCGTGAGTGAGACGGTAGCAACGGCGGCGGCGGCCGATGGGGCTGGTTTCCCATTCGCCGCGAATCCAGCGGTGCTTTTCCATGCGATAGAGCATGGGATAAAGAGCGGCGAGGGTGAAGCGGAGGGAACCTTTGGTCTGGCGTTCGATGCGGCGAGCGATTTCGTAACCGTGGAGAGCGCCGGATTCAAGGACGCTGAGGACGGCGAGTTCGGCGGTGCCGCGTTTGATGCCGGAAGCGATCATGGTGCTCTCCCTTATGTATAGGAATATTATATATAATCGAGCGGGGTGTCAACTGAACGGAAGGGCAGGCGTGGGGCGGCGGAGTTCGGCAGGGAGAAGGGAAGTAGAGAGAAGAAAGAAAGAGAAGAAAAAGAAAGACAAGAGAAAAGAAAAGCACGGGTCTAAAGACCCGCCACTACAAAAAAGCGAGAGGCCGGGCTGAAACCGCGGCGCTACATTTCGGAGGGGTTGGGCGAATGGGGACTATGGAGGTTGACGGAAGGATCGAAGAGGCCGGCTTCGGAAAGCCGGCCCTACAACTCAAATAACCGCATTAAACCGAAGAGAGAATCGACAACGGCATTTGACGATATTTGGGGGATGGGGCTGGCCTTCGAATGGATTGGGTAAATCCAGGGAGGAGGCGAAAAAGTTTTACAAAGACGGGGATTCAGTGGTTGCTTGTGAGGGAATCGCCGTGGGAAGGAGTGAAAACGAGGACGAAAATGAAAAAGTGATTCATACTGTTAAATCGAGGTAGAACGAGTTGCGGTTGAGCGGTGCATTGATACGGGAACGGAGAGGCGGTTGATTGGAACAATCGGGCGATGTGTGGACGGAGGGCAAGGGCCGGAGGCCGATGGCGATGAAGCCGACTTTATTTGGCAGGATGGTGGCGCTGCTGAAGAGAATCCCGGTGGACTTCGGTCAGTACGAAGTACGCCATACGACGGAAGGGAAGCGGATTCTGCTGAGCCTGCTGGGAGACGGGCGGGGACGCAAGGCGCTGGATCTGGGCTGCCGTGAGCAATTCTGGACGGAGAAACTGAAAGCGCGAGGGTATGAGGTGGTGTCGGCGGATTTGCGACCGCAAAATCCTTCGGTCTTACGAGTGGATGCGAACGAGAGGCTTCCGTTTCCGGATGAAAGTTTCGATCTGGTGTGGTGCACCGAGGTGATCGAGCATGTGATGAAGCCGGAATTCACGCTCGGAGAGATGAATCGAGTGATGAAGCCGGGCGGAAAGCTGCTGCTGACGACGCCGAACAGCCGGTTCTGGGTGTATCGAATCTTCGATTTCTTTGGCAAGAGCCCGGCGGAGATGCAAAACGACGACCACAAGCAATTTTTCGGTTATGAAGACCTGAAACGGCTGATACCGGAAGGCCGGCAGTATGGATTTTTCCCGTATGTTTTTTACAAGCGCACGCTGCGGAGCGGTTTTTCGCTGCTGTCGCCGACGATTGTGGTGGAGACGGAGCGTTCGAATCGCGCGAATGGTTCCGGAGCGCGGTGAACGAGCAAGAGTCCGAGAAGGAACGGGCGAGACGGAAACAAGACGGGTTCGCGGTTTGCGTTTGTGTTACGTCGCCATCCGCCGCGGCTCGGTTTGTTTTGAACCAAGCGCGATGCTCCCCATGCCGCGGATATAAATAAAAAGACCCAGCAACCCCACGATCGCTTTCCACACACGCCAGAAGAGCAACGTTTCCGCGCCGCCGTGCAAACCGGTTAATTCGAAGAGGGCATTGAGAGCGGTCTCGCCGACACCCAAACCGCCGGGCGTGAGGGGCAGCGCGTTGACAACGTGGCCGATCGGAATCACAAGGCACATTCGGGACGAGAGACTGTGGGGATCGAGAATCAAGACGGCGAACACGGTGATGACGATGACGGAGAGATTGGCGAAGACGGAGAGCAGCAGTGCGGCGAGAAGCGTGCCTGGATTTCGCGCAAGGGACCGAACAATTTCGAGAACGCGGGCCGCGAGATTTCTCCAACGAGGAAACGGCATGGAGCGCCGCGCAAGAAAATCGCGGAGCCGCACGCTGAAGGCGAAGAGGAGAAAGGCCGCCAGCATGGCGGCGGAAAGGGCCGCGACGAAAATCAGAATGGTGCGAAGAACGGGGACCGATTGAAGGAGAGGAAGAAACATGGGCACGAAGAACAAGGGAAGGATCAGCATGGCGAAAAAGCCGATGGAACGGTCAAACATCAGGATGGTGGCGACCTCGGCGCGGCGGCCGGCATTTTCTTTGGTGGCGTAGTAGAGCTTGACGAGATCGCCGCCGCCGGCTCCCGGAAGGAAGGTCGAAAAGAAGAGGCTCACGAGGGTTAACTCGACGGATTTCAAAATCGTGAGGCGCATGCCAAATGGACGAAAAAGAAGGGAAGTTCTGACGGCCATGAGAAAAATATCGATGAAGAAGACGGCGATGGCGGCGATGGTGATTGGCCAGGCGAGGATCAGTTTCGAAAGCGCGGCGAGAGAGATGATGCCGGACTTTGCCAGATAGACGAGGATGGCGATGCCGGCGAGAAGGCGAAGGGCGACGAAGAAAAGGTGACGCGCGGAATTGGCTGGACGCGGAAGTTGTTCGTCGTCGGGTAAATTAAGCGGCTGCACGCGTGGTCAAGGCTCCTCTCGCGGGATCGATTCTGCACGTCCCATTTAATTTTTACGGCAGGTAAGAAACGTAGCAGAGCGCACAAGGCATTCCAAGGCAAATTGGGTGGCAACGCCGGCGAGAGTGGCGGAAGGTTGGGAGTCGAGCGAGGCAAGAAAACTGCGTCGTGCTTGGGTACGATCGCGAAATCGCGGGACGCGCGGGCGGCCAAAAATAATTTTTTGGCTACGCGGGATGTTGGCGGAAGGGTGCGGCGCAGGAAACACAGCGTGGACCAAATGCCACGCGAACCTCTGCTTTGAACTCCGATAAAGCCAATTAAATCAATAAGTTGGATTTGGTGATGGGCGTGCCATCTCGTTTGGCGCACGACGGGAGGCACACGATGATCGCCATTGCACACTTTGCGGGTCTTGTACTGACGACGATATTTGCGGCAGCGGCTGCGGTGCTGCTGGATTGGCTTTTTTTGCGGGCGATGTTTCAAGTGATGCGTCCGGCGAGTGTTTCCCACGCGCAAAATGTCCGGCTTCAGAAAGCCGGCCCTACAACTGCCAACGAACAACACGAGCCGGTTCTCGCCATGGCGCACAGGCAGAAAGCGGGCGCGACAGCTGCCTCGACGGCGAAGCTTACTGCGCGCGATGTGCCAGCTTCGACAACTTTTGGCGCTGAATTGGTGAAGGGGACTCGCGAATTGGTGCGGAACCTGGGACCGGCGGCGGTGCGGAGGTAAGTACGGATTTTTACGGGCGGCGGCGCGGGCAAGCGGCTGAACAGGTTCGCGTTGACGCTCGGGAACAGAGGGTCCGCTTTTCGCCATGGCACGCAGGCAGAAAGCGGCACCTGCAGGGAGAGGAAGGAGTGTTGCGATGAACATTCTGAAGCTGCTGCTGGTGATACTGGGGATCGGGTTGTTCGGAAGTGCGGGCGCGCTGGTGGTTTACGACGTGGTGGTGGCGGCGCAGTTGAGGCGGTTGCTGCGGCGCAAGGCGGAATTGACGGAGGGAGCACTGAGCGCCGCAGCGTTCGTGCCACGCCCTTTCGGCCCGGTGCGCTGGCAGCGCGCACTGCAACTGGCGGGACTGGGCGCATTGCCGCTGCTGATCTCGGAAAGCGTCGCCGTCGTTCCCGATGGATTTGCCGGCGTCCGGCTGAGCCAAATCTGGGGAGTGCGGCCGGGCACGCTGTATCCGGGAGTGCATCTGGTCACGCCGCTTATCGATAGCGTGGCGCTGTACGACACGCGCGAACAGACGTATTCGACGTCCGCGACTTCGCCGGCGAAGGCGGGAAGCGATTTGCTGACGGTGCAAGCGCGCGAAGGATTGGTGATCGGCATTGCGGTGAGCGTGCGCTACCGGCTCGACCCATCGAAGCTGACGGCGATTCATTCGAATTTGCCGCAACCGGTGGGACAGGAAGTGGTGGCGCCGGTGGTTTCGACGATTTACCGGCAGCTGGCGCCGAATTATGAGACGCGGGAAGTGTTTGCGCTGAAGCAGGAAGAGTTGCGGACGAAAGCGGCGGATCAGATTAAGGCGCGGCTGGCGTCGGACGGAATTGTGGTGCGAGAAGTTTTGCTGCGAGATATTTCGTTGCCGGCGGAATACGCGAAAGGGTTGGAAGGGCTGCTGCTGAAAGAGCAGGAGAACGAACAACTGGAAACGGTGACGCAGATCAAACAAAAGGAAGTGAAAATTGCGGAGCTGGAAGCCGAGGCGCAAAAGTCTCGCGACGTGAAACAGGCCGAAGCGCAGGCGCAGGTGCAAGTGCTGCAAGCGAAGGCGCAATCGGATGCGATGCAATACACCCTGCCTTTGAAGCAGAAACAGATCGAACAATCGAAGCTGGAAGCGGAAGCGCGGAAGGAAGCGACGCTGCAAAACGCGGAAGCGGCGGCGCAGGCAAAGATAATCGACAGCAAAGCGGAAATCGAACGGCAAAGGAATTTGGCGGACGCGGAGGCGAACCGGATTCGCGTGACCGCGGACGCGGAAGCGAATCGGATTCGTGTGACGGCGGCGGCGGATTCAGAGCGAATGAAATTCGAAGCGGCGGTGCTGAAGCAGAATCCGATGTTGATTCAGAAGATTATCGCGGAACGGCTGTCGGACAAGCTGCAAATCATGATGGTGCCGGTGGACGGGAAGAATTTCTTTGCGAACGATGTGTTCCGGTCGGCATTCAACGGCTCGGCGAGCGGAGCGGCAAGCGGCGAAGAAGATGCGGAAGGCGATTCGCCTGCGAGCGGCCTGACGGCGCAAAAGCGCGGCGGCCGGAAGCCGTAAGAGATGGCGGCGGGCAGAAATGTCCGCCGAACAGCGCCCGCCAAAACCCCTGTGGGTGGCGCGGTGCGCGACGCTGGAAAGGAGAGGCCATGATCATTCTTAACCGCAACGCGCGTAACTGCAAAGCGGCAGAACAGAATCCGGCAAGCACCGCCGCGCTTCGCCGGGTCGCGATCAACCTCAGAAGCCAGCGCCGCGCACTGCGCCACCCGGCAGGCGCGCTGAATATGACGAAGAGTTCCGCCGGAGAAATGAAGAAAGGGATTCGGGAGGAAGTCATGAACGGAACGTTTGCACGGAAGGCAGGGATGGGAACAGAGCGGCCGATTGCAATGCGAATCGCGGGAGCGCTGCTTGCGGGCGCGCTGGCAGTTGGTGCGCCGGCGGCGATGGCGGCAAGCGAGCGGCGGACCGATGTGCGGCCGGAAATGGACCGGCACAAGATTGAGAATTTGCAGCGGTGGGTGAGCGCGGGGCATGAGGAGTGGTGCAAGGACGCGCGGCTTGTGGCGATGGATGAGCTGCGTCGCGTGGCGCCGGCGTTTGCCGGGAATTCGAATGATATGGAATCGCTGCCGCTCGATACGGAATCGGCTTCGGAAAACCGCGCGGTGTTTGTTTGGACTTCGCCGGATGGCAAGGCGAGTTATCGCGTGACGGTGGAGCGGTTCGCGTGGCTCTTGCCGATCGCGGGCGAGGCGGACGCGATTGTATGGGTGCCGACGCATGCCGAAATCATGGCGCGACGTTGATTTTTCGAAGGCCGGCTTTCCCCGTCGGTCACGGGGAACGGCGCGGGGCCGCCGTTGCCACTTCAGGGCTGAAGGGCGGCGTGCCCCGCGAAACGGAAGGCAGGCGTGCTATGATTTGCATGCACTGCCGTGTCCCAACGACCTCGTTTTCTCTCACTGCGAATCTGGATTTTCTGCACGATTCTTTTTTTGTTTTTTGGCCCGACGACTTTCGCACGCGACGATTCCGCCGAGCACCACGTTCGCGAGCTGGCGCATCGCGTGGCGACGGAATTGCCGAGAAACAAAGTGAACTGCGTGAACTGGAATAATCACGAGGCGGTGCCGGACGCGCGCTCGCAGCAATGGAAGAGCTTGTTCGTGGAGGAATTGCAGGGGCAGCAGGGCGATGCCACGGCAGCGGCGGCGAACTGCAGTGTTTCCGTTTATCTGGAACGCACGCCGACGCAGATTGTAGTCACCGCGGATGTGGAAAACGGAAACGGCAAGCAGGTTTTGTTTGCGGCGATGCCGCGGGCGGGAATTCCGGCGGAAAACGCGACGGGTGCGGCGCTGCGGCTGGAAACGGAGATGTTGTGGCAGCAGAGCGAGCGAATCCTGGATGCGATTTTTGTGCGCGGCGAAAACGACGCGAAGGACCGGCTGATTCTGTTACAACGAGACTCTCTAAACGTTTATGAAAAGCAGTCGGATGGCTGGAAAGCGACGCAATCAAAACCGCTTGGCGATGCGGCATCCACGCAGCGCGCACCGCGCGGCGAACTATATTTCGGCGTGGACGAGCCGGATCATCTGAAAATTGTCGTCGCTGGAAAAACTTGCCAGGCGAAATTGAGCGATGCATCGCCGCCAAGCTGCCAGCAGAATCCAGACGCATGGCGCACGGGAATGTTGCTGAGCTCGCCGTGCGGTTCGCAAGTGTGGTGGCTGCGTTCAGATGGCGGAGACAAGACGATGCCGGACCGGCTGGAGCTGGTGAACCCGTCGTTGCCGGCGACGCAAACGCCGGTGGCCGAACTGGGGACGGCGGGCCCGGTTGTGTCGATTTCTTCCGGCGAAGCGTTGCGCGCGGACACGGCGGTCGTTTTCAACCTTTCCACGGGAAATTATGAAGTCCATCGAATCGCGCTGGCTTGCGGGTTGTAGGCGTCTCGCGGCGCTCGCGACCATATTTGTCGTTGCTTCGAGCGCGCCTGCGACGACGAAACCGCGCACCGGCGGCGTGCTGCGCGTCGAACTGCTTGCCAATTCCGCCACGCTCGATCCGCGCACATGGAAGACGGGTTCGCGCGAGTTCGCCACGAATGAACGGCTGGCGGCGCTGGTGTTTGATCGCCTCGTGGCGCTGGACAATTACGGCAGGTTCGCGGCGCAGCTGGCGACGGAGTGGACGCACGATGCCACCTACCACCGGTGGCAATTTGCGATTCGCGGAGACGTAAAGTTTTCCGACGGCGCGGCGCTGACCGCGGCGGATGCCGCTGCGGCGCTGGCGCCACTTCTCTCCGAGGATTTAAAAGTTAGCGCCGCGGGGAACAATGTTGTTTTTCAATCCACGGAGCAGCGCCCCGACCTGCTCGAAATTCTCGCCTCAGGGCGATATTTCATCTATCGCGCGTCGCCGGAAGGAGCGCTGCTTGGAACGGGTCCGTTTACGGTTGGGGAGGCGGCGGCGCAACATTTTCGTTTTTCCGCGAACGAGACTTGCTGGGCGGGGCGGCCATTTCTGGATGCGATTGACGTAATACTTGGCGTGCCGCCATTGCGCGCGCTTTTCGATTTGCAGGCAGGGAAAGCGGAATTGGCGGAACTGGCGCCGGACATCGCGCGGCGCGCGACGCAATCGAATACGCGCGTTTGGGCGTCTCTGCCGCTTACGCTTTACGCATTGCGATTCGACGAGGCGCAACCGCAAACGGCGAACGAGGCGCTTCGCGAATCGCTGGCGCTCTCGCTTGATCGCGCGACGATGGCCGGCGTGTTGCTGCAAAGGCAAGGCGAGCCCGCCGCGGCGCTTTTGCCGCAGTGGCTCTCGGGATATGCTTTTCTTTTCCGTGCTGAGCTGGACCTGGAGCGCGCGAAGCAGTTGCGCGCGTCGTTGCCCGCGAATGTTGCGGGCGGGACGTCGCCTTTGCGAGTGCAAGCGCAAGCTTCCGGCGATTTGGCGCGGCTGCTGGCGGAGCGAGTTGCGGTGAATGCGCGGCAGGCGGGTCTTTCCGTGCAGCCGTTGCTCAAAACCGGCGCGCGCGAAGGGACAGTTCGGGCCGGCGACGGCGCGGATCTACATCTTTTCGCGTGGCGATACACATCGCTTTCGCCCGGCGAAGAGTTGCGCGAATTTGCAAAAGCGGAGCAGGCACCGGAAACGAAGGAAAGCAATCCGGCCGATCCGGATCGGCGCTATGCTTGGGAGCGGAAAATTCTGGAGGAACGAAAATTGATTCCCCTTGTGGCATTGCCGGATTACGCGGGGCTGGCGCCGACGGTGCGGGATTGGCAGCCGAGCGCGTGGGGTGAATGGCGGCTGGCGGACGTCTGGCTGGAGCCGGCCGGTTCGCAAGCCGGAGCGACCAGAAATCCGCCGTCCGCCGTGACGACGACGCCTGGAGCGCGGCCATGAGTTTCCGTACGAAACTTTTTTGGGTGTTTCTGCTGACGGTGCTGGTGACGGTTACGGCCGTGAGCTACGCGGTGACGTATTATTCGCGGTCGGCGTTTGAAGAAATCGATCGCGAACGAACCGAGGCCCTTGTTGCGCAATTCCAGAAAGAGTATGCGCAGCGCGGCGAAGAGATTGCGCGGCAACTCGACAACATCGTCAATTCGGAAATCACGTTGCGCACCGCGATTGAGCTGGCGAAGCCGAATGCCGATCAATCGATTTTCTTTCGCGACGCTTCCGGCATTGCGCAGGATCACGGCCTCGACTTTGTGGAGCTTGTCGATTATCAGGGCACGCTGATTTCGTCGGCTCAATATCCGGCGCGCGTCGGATATAAGGAAGACTGGGTTACGCAGGTGAGCGACTGGCATGAAGTTGCGCCGTTCCTGCGCAAGGAAGAGCTGCCGGACGGATTCGATCTGTCGCTATCGGTGGTTCGCGCGTTGCCGGTGGAAAAGAAGAATCTATACGTAATCGGCGGGAAGAAAATGGACAAGCGATTCCTCGCTTCGCTTGTGCTGCCTTCGGGAATGCGCGCCTTGCTCTACCGCAACCTCGATCCGAATTTTTCCGCGGCACAACTGGTGGACTCGAACGACACGCTGCAAAATCCGGATCGCTTCGAGCCGCTGATCAACGAAATTCACAAATCGGCGAAGCCGGAGATCAAGAACGTCGATTGGACCGGGAAAGCGGCGGACGCGGAGACGTTTCATTCCATTCCGCTGACGGGCCGCGGAGGAGAAGTGCTGGGGGCGCTGCTGGTGGGAAGCTCGCGCCGCGAATTGGTTTTGCTGACGCAGAAAATCGTGTGGATCGCGGCGATCGTCGGCGCCTCCGCGCTGTTCATCGGTTTGATCTTGACCTGGTGGATTTCGCGCCGCATCACGCGGCCGATCGAAGAGCTGGCCGAAGGCGCGCGCGACGTCGCTTCGGGCCGGTGGGACCGGCACATTGATATCCATGGGCGAGACGAAGTGGGACAACTGGCCGGCGCGTTCAATGAAATGACGCGAACGCTGGCTTCGCAAAAAGAACGATTGGTGCAGGCGGAACGCGTGGCGGCGTGGCGCGAATTGGCGCGCAGGCTGGCGCACGAATTGCGCAATCCGCTCTTTCCATTGCAGATTACGGTGGAAAATCTGCAGCGCGCGCGGCAGCTCAGCTCGGAACAATTTTTGGAAGTGTTCAACGAGTCGACGGCCACGTTGAAAGCGGAGCTGACCAACTTGAACGCAATCGTGGGCCGATTCAGCGATTTTTCGAAAATGCCCGCGCCCAATTTCACGCGCGTACGCGTGAACGAAGCGCTGCGCGATGCGATGCGATTGTTTGAGCCGCAATTCAATGCCGTTGGGAAGCCGCCGGTCGGAACGGAACTTTTTCTGGCGGAGTCGTTGCCGGAAGTCGATGCCGATCCGGACCTGCTGCACAAGGCGTTTCAGAATTTGATTTTGAACGCGCTGGACGCAATGCCGGCGGGCGGCACGCTCGCGCTGCGCACCGCGGAACGCGACGGCAAAGTTAGAATTGAGATCAGCGACACGGGCAAGGGCCTTACGCCGGAAGAATGTTCGCGCCTGTTCACGCCGTACTACACGACGAAGCAGCTGGGCACCGGCCTCGGGCTCGCGATCGTGCAATCCATCGTGAGCGACCATCACGGAACGATTTCCGTTTCAAGCGAGGAAGGACGCGGCGCGACTTTCCGCATCGACCTGCCGCAACGCCAGTCCAACACGCTGGTGAAAGCCGCGAGCGAAACGAAAAAGACGACGGGCGAAGAAACTTCGCAGGCGGCCGCCGTGGCGACGGAAGGATAAGCGGCGCCGCGCGCGAAAAGTCCATGACGCAAAAGGCAAACCTCCTGCTGGTGGATGACGATGCAAACACGCTGGCATCGCTTTCGCGCGCGTTTCGAATGGCGGGGCACGAAGCGGCCGTATGCGACAACGCGGCGCGAGCCACGGAGCTGCTGAAATCGGAAAAGTTCGACCTGATTTTTTCCGACGTGGTGATGCCCGGGAAAAGCGGGCTCGAATTTCTGGAAGAGATTCGCATTGCGGGCATCCGCACGCCGCTGATTCTGATTTCCGGCCAGGCGAATATTGAAATGGCGGTGAAGGCGACGAAGCTGGGAGCGCTGGATTTTCTGGAAAAGCCGCTTTCGACCGACAAGCTGCTTCTCACGGTTGAAAATGCGCTGCGATTGTCGCGCCTGGAGACGGAAAACCGCGAATTGAAAAAGCGGCTTGGCAAGCACACGCTCGTGGGCGGCGGGCCGGCGATGAAAAAGCTGCAAGCGCAGATTGACCGGGTGGCGGCGAGCGAAACCCGCGTTTGCATTTTGGGAGAGACCGGCACGGGAAAAGAACTTGTTGCGCGCGCGATCCATGAACGTTCCACGCGAAAAGATGCGCCATTCGTCACGCTGAATTGCGCCGCGGTGCCCGCCGAACTGATCGAGTCGGAGCTTTTTGGCCACGAGAAAGGCGCGTTCACCGGCGCGGCATCGCGCCACACGGGAAAATTCGAGCAGGCGGAAGGCGGCACGCTGTTTCTGGACGAAATCGGCGATATGCCGGTGGCGATGCAGGCAAAATTGTTGCGTGTGCTGGAAGAAGGCGAAGTGGAACGCGTGGGCGGCGACAAGCCGGTGAAGGTGACCGTGCGCGTGGTTGTGGCGACGCACAGAAATCTGGAAGATCTTGTGAAGCAGAATGCGTTTCGGCGCGATTTGTTTCACCGCATCTATGTTTTTCCGCTGGCGCTTCCGCCGTTGCGGGAGCGTCCGGAAGATTTCGCTCCGCTGGTGGCGCACTTTGCCGGGCAAGTTGCGGCGCAAAACGGCTGGAAAGAAAAAACTTTTTCGGAAGGCGCGATTGCGGAGCTGCGGAAATATGCGTGGCCGGGAAATGTGCGCGAGCTGCGCAATGTGGTGGAACGGCTGGTACTGCTCGCGGAAAGCGACTCCGTGACGCGGGAGGATGTTCAGATCACTTTGCCTGGCGGCGCGGGACCGGCGAGTGGCTCCGCGCACTCGGCATCGATTGCCGCGACGGGCACGCTCGCGGAGCGCACGGAAAGTTTTGAAAAGGAAGTTTTGCTTGCCGAGATTCGGCGGAACAATTTTCACATGACGAATGTCGCGCGCGCTCTGGGGCTCGAGCGCAGCCATCTGTACAAGAAATGCCAGCAGCTTGGCATCGATTTGCAATCGATGCGCAAGCCGGAATAGTCGCGGAGAGAATGGTCTTAGTGGTTCCGCGCCGGTAACGCATAAAGCTGGATGAGAAAAAAGACCACGCCAACGGTGGCCGAATAAAGGAACGACGTGAGATGCTCAAGGCCGTGAACCTCTTGAAACACCATGACGAAGACGGCAATCCATGCCATGGCTGCGGCGAATCCACCGACGATCGGAATCAGACAAAGTGAGTAAACGACGGAACCCAGCAACAAGGGGCCTAGTAGTTGTGTGAATTTGCCGGAGCCTCCGGAGAACCATTTGGATAGCAAGTGACAGATTGCCAATTTTAGAAAATCCAGCACGGCTGCACCTATAAGCGCGAGCGCCAAAGATGAGGCGACGATGATCGCGTGTTCGTACCTGCCAGCAGCAATGAAACGCAGGATTGGGTCCGCCAGCAGAAGTGAGACTGCCGCGCCGTAAACGATAACGCCATAAAGAATCGCATTTGGATCATTCATGGTTCGGCGAATCGCCGCGTCGTTCCACGTGGCGATGCGAAGCGCCTCGCCAAGATAGTGACCGAGTGCGAAGCCTTTCGGGGGAGCGGGAACATCCGAAACATCCGGAGCGGCCGGAATCCCGGCGCACTGGTGGGCAACGCCGTAGTCCTGGCCACATACCTGACATTTCATCCGTGAACTCCTTTCGCGGCGAACGGCGTGAGTGTATCACGCGAGGTACGTACATGAGGATTGACCTCGACGGTCGAGTGGCGGGAAAAACTTTGTGCGTGCGACAATTAGGCCGATGAATACGCTCGTCACGGCAAGTTCGGTGGCCGCAGCTTGTGCGGGCGTGGTGGCCTATGGCGCCGTGCATCCGCGCGCGCAAATTTTTGGACCGACGGTTTGCCGCACGAACTCCGCGCGCAAGCTGGCCATTACGTTTGACGACGGCCCGAATCCGGCGATGACGCCGCAGTTGCTCGATCTGCTCGAACGTTACGGCGCGCTGGCGACTTTTTTTGTGATTGGCAAATACGCAGAGGAGTGCGCGGCGTTGGTGCGCGAAACCGCGCGGCGCGGCCACGTCGTGGCGAATCACACGCTGACGCATCCGAATCTTTTTTGGCGCGCTCCCGCCGCCATTCAGGACGAAATGCGGCAGACGCAGGACGCGATTGCCGCCGCCACCGGCGCCACGGCAAAATGGTTTCGGCCTCCGTACGGTTTTCGCAATCCGTGGGTAGTGAAGACGGCGGCGCAACTCGGTATGCGCACGGCGATGTGGTCTCTGATTCCGGGCGATTGGACGCCGCAGCCGGCGGAGAAACTGATTGGGCGGCTCGAGCCGATCGCCCGGCGCGCGCAAAAAAACATCTCGTCGGAGAGTGCGGCGGGCGACGTACTTTGCCTTCATGACGGCGGGCACCGGGCGCTCAACGCCGATCGCACGCATACGCTCAAAGCGCTTGGGCATTGGCTTCCGCGCTGGCGCGAAGCCGGCCTCGAATTTGTTACAATCGAAGAAGCGGTGACCGCGCCCGCGACATAGTCATGGACAATAAAGCGTTTTACACGGAACGGGAAGAAAACAAGCCGACGAAGCTGCGTTGCCCCAGCTGCCGAAATGAATTTACCGCTTCGATTCGCTGGAAGGTCTGCACCAAGCGGCGCGAGTTGCCGCGCAACGCGGATGCGGAAGACCGGCAGAAATTTGCGAAGGCCTCGTCGTACATGGTTCGTCTCGACGACCTTGTGGCTTGCCACAAGTGCCGCAAGCGAATCGAGATTACCGGCCAGTCCACGGTGCTGATCAACGACAATCTGGGCGACCCCAATGCCGATCCGGAAAATTTCGGCAATCGCTGACTTTCGTTAAATTTCCGGATAAAGTTCGAAGAAGGCCTGCACGGATTCGAGCAAAGTTGCTTCGATTTCTTCTTTGGAGCCTTCGATCAGGTGCATTGCCACGCGCGCGGTTTTTCCGTTCTTGAGCACGACTGTCGCTTCGCGCACTTCCGCCAAATCCTCTTCGGGCAACAATCGCAATCCATAGATCAACGCCAGCTTTGCCATTTTTCTCTCCCCCAGCGCGGTTCACAAACAGCGTGCCCAAGCGGCGGTTGGCTGTCAAATCTGCTTGCCATGCACTGCAACTGGAGCGAATACCCGCCACAAGAGGCGCAATTGCGATCAAGCGGAACGCAGCCGCAACGACTTGCAACGCCGTTAAGTGTCACGATTTCTTCGGCTAAGGCGGACGAGGGGTTCTTATGCGGCGGCATGGATTCTGGCCCAAACCGTGCATTGCTCCCAACCGTGAACTTGAGGTGAGGAGGGTTCGATGAAAATCATCGCAGCTTTCGCGCTGTTTCTTGCGACCTTGCTGTCTGGAACTTTTGCGAGCGGCCAGACGCGCGCTTCGCTGCCGGAGATTGATCCGCCGATTTTGCAAGATGTGCCGCCCGCGACGGGTGAAGATTTGTTTCAACATGCCCCGGTTCCAAATCCTGCGCCGCCCATTCTCTTGCCCTGGCAGGGCGAATGGATCGAGCCTGGCTCGCCCGCGGATCAATACCGGATTGCCGCCAAAGCGCTTGCCGGCCACAAGCACCAGTTTGTTCATTGCAAACTGCAGAACGGAAAAGTTCTCACCGGCTTGATTCGCGATCTGAACGACCAAGGATTTTCGCTTCACACGAATGCCCTCGGCGGCACGTATATTCACTACACCAATCTGGCCGAGCCTCCACGGGTGGTGCCTGCCGTCGGAACTCGGATCAAGCAAGGCGCACAGTGGACTGGCGTCGGCGTGGGTATCGCGGTCGCTATACCGCTTGCCATTCCGCTTTGCTTGATTTTCCTTCCGTTCTTTGCAGTGGGTGCATTCCAAGATTGAACCAGTGGGCTCGCGCGACGCCACGGCGGAATTGTTAGACGCGGACATCCGCTTGGCTTACTATTTGCATCTCACGGGACAGTTCGGAGGATTGCCATGTTGCCCAACACCGCTCGTCCTTGGAAATTTGTTTTTATGCTCGGCGCGTTCGTCGCATTGGCCGCGGCGGCCAATGCACAGGAATCCGTCGGTCCGCAAACGTCCGCGCCACCGCCCGTTGCGCCGGTGCACAAGCGAGAAACCGCGGGAAATGGCCAGCAGATTTCCGTGCCGGCAGGGACGCGGCTCGCCGTCGTGCTGGAAAACGGCATCTCGACCCGCAGCGCGAAGGCCGGCGATTCGCTCTACTTTCATACTTCGTTTCCCGTCACGCAAAATAATCGCGTTGTGATTCCCGTGGGCTCGTACATTCGGGGGTCGCTGCTCGAAAGCAAGCGGCCCGGCCGCATCAAGGGCAAAGGCGAATTTCGGTTGCGGCTCGAATCGCTGATTTTTCCGAATGGATATACGGTGGATTTGATGGCCGCTCCTCGCAGCGCCGATACAGGTGGACGTGAAACGACGGACTCCGAAGGCAGAGTGACCGGTCCGGGCGGAAAAGGGAGGGACGCCGGGACAATTGCGGAAACGACCGTTACCGGCGCGGCCATCGGAGCCATTGCCGATGGCGGCAAAGGCGCGGGAATCGGCGCGGGCATTGGCGGGCTTGCCGGACTCGCCGCGGTGCTTCTGACGCGCGGACCGGAAGCGCACATTCCGCGCGGCTCGACGCTGGACATTGTGATCGAGCGCGACCTTACGCTGGATTCCAGTTACCTGGATTTTAACGGAACCGGACGGCCGCTGCACATCACGCGGTCGCGAACACATGAGCGCGAAGAGTAAGAGTTAGCGCGCCGCGGCTTCATTTTGTTTTTGCATGGCAGCAAAACGCAGCGGACTGAAACGGTCCCAATCTTGGCTTACGCTTCCCGTCGTAATCCACTCGCGTACGAGTTTTGCCGTAATCGGCGTCAGCAGCACGCCGCTGCGGAAGTGGCCGGTGGCCACGAGCAGGCCCGGCAAATCGGCCGGCCCAAGTATCGGCAAGTGGTCGGGCGAGTCGGGCCGGAGTCCGGCCCAGGCTTCTTCGACGCGGGCGTTTTCCAGCGCGGGCACCAACTCAATCGCCGCGGAGAATAATTTTCGTTGGCCGCCCGCAGTCAACGTTTTGTCGAATCCTTTGTATTCGACGGTCGCGCCCGCCAAAATTCGGCCGTCGTTCCGCGGCACCAAGTAAATGTCGTCGCCCCAAAGTACGCGTTCGATTTTTGCTTCGGGACATGCCAACGAAATCATCTGGCCTTTCGCGGGGCGAACGGGCGCGTACTGTTCCGCGCCGCGAATTTGCGCGGAAAAACATCCGGCCGCAACGACGGTGTGCTTCGCGGAGATTTTTTCACCGCCGGCGATCAGGCCTTTGCACTCGCCGCCTTCGATCCACAACGAATCGGCGCCAACGCCGGCAAGAATCTCAACGCCACTTTTGCGCGCGCTTGCAAGAATCGCCTGCGTCAAAAGGCGATTGTCCACCGACGCTTCCGCCGGCCGCAGCACTGCTCCTTCCAGGTCATCGCGCAAACTGGGTTCAAGCTCCCGCGCGTCGTCGGGGCTCAGCGGTTCCGCTTGCAGACCCAGGCCGTGGTGCAGTGCGATGAGTGTACTCATTTCCTCGCGCGCCCGGCGCGAAGTGAGCACTTCCAGCGTTCCCTTCGCGCGATACCCAACTTGCAGTCCGGAAATTTCCGAGGCTTCCGCAACAAATTCGGGATAAAGGTCCATGCTTGCTTTGCCAAGAGGCACAAGCGCGATCATGGCGGGACTTTCCGGTGCGGGCGAAAGAATGCCGGCGCTGGCCCACGAAGCCTCTTTTCCCGGTTCCTGTTTATCGAATAATCCGGCGCGCAGGCCGGCGCGCGCCAATTCAAGTGCGATCGAGCCGCCAATCAGCCCGCCGCCCGCAATCGCCACGTCGAAAGTCTTCATGAATCGATTCTATCGCAGTCGCCCAATTTGGAGCTTCTGCGCAAAAATCACGGCGCGGTTTCGGCGCGGGCAAATTGTCACAACGACGATGCGAGGTCTTGCGACAGAATCTGCGCTTTCTTCGCAAGGTTTCTTGCGCGGGCCCAATCGCCTTCGCCGCTCGCTTCTCGCGCTTCCGCCACGAAGCCGTTGATCTTCGAAACGACATCCGATTGCGCGGACGTTAGCTTTCGCCTCTGTGCCGTCGCCAAATTTTGCTCCACGATGGCAACGCTTTCCGCAAATTGCGCTTTCGCGGCCGCGGTTTCTTGCGGGCTTAATTCCGGCACAAGCATTTGCGATTTGGCCGCGCCAATCGCTTCAGGCTGCTGCGGTGTGTTTGCGTGCGGCCGAGGTGGCGCGGGCCGCGTTGCAAAAAGGCGTCCGTTACTCGCAGGCGCTTCGATTCGAAAGTCTGGAGCGATCTCCGCCGCGGAGGATGGATCGCCATGCACGATGGGCGGGTTTGGCCGGACCACAACCGCGGTGGCCCACGGGAATGCGCGCACTTTTCTTTCCGCACATCCAGCAAGCATCGCGATCGCGGCGCAGCACAAGCCAACGTGGAC
>DATGEI010000070.1:0-77938 GCA_035310365.1 Candidatus Acidiferrum sp. | reverse complement strand
TTTCTTTTCCCTCCTTTCTTTTCCCTCCTTTCTTTTCCCTCCTTTCTTTTCCCTCCTTTCTTTTCCCTCCTTTCTTTTCCCTCCTTTCTTTTCCCTCCTTTCTTTTCCCTCCTTTCTTTTCCCTTCTTTCTTTTCTCTTTTCTCTTTTCTCTTTTCTGATTTCCGATTTCCGATTTCTGTAACGTAAAAGTAGCAAGCGCCTCCGCTTTGCAATCTGCCTCCGAGCGCTCGTTTCCTCTTCCATTTTTTCCCGTTTGTAATTTTTTCTGTCGCGTAATTTTTTCGCCGCTGTACTTTTTCCTCGCTCTTGCAGATTTTTCTTCGGGCAATCACCTGACTTCGCCCGGCGAACCCCGTAAAGCTAACACCTTACGGGTTTCATTCTTTGGCTCTCCGATTGCCTCACCTTCCGCACCCGCTCAATTCCATTTCCAAGGTGCTCGTTTGAAAAATCTGCATGCGAATTCTATCCGTCTACTCTCTCTCTCTGTCGCAGCAATCACTCTATCGACCGCTCTCCCCGCCGCGGTTTTCGCCGGGACGCCCCGCCCACACTCTCGCCCCGCTCCGCAGCAATCTCAACAAACCCTTCGCGGTCCCTTGCTGTATGTCTCGGGAACAATCTGCAAAAGCAACGAGGGCGAAATTCTTTTACGCGACGCCTCCGACACCGGCCTCTTCTGGCTGGATAATCAGCGCCTCGCTTCCCGCTTTCTCGGCAAGCAAGTCTCCGTAACCGGCGTCCTCGACGCCGCCAACAACCTCATCCGCATCCTGACGATCCAGCCCGCGGAGTAAACGCCCTTTGGCTAAACTCCACAACCAAACGGGAGAGCAGCCTCTTTTTCGCTGCTCTCCCTCCTTTGTCCACCTCGCTCCCAAACATCTCTCCTGCTTTGTGTAGGTTAGGGGCTTTAGCCCCGTTGAGCTTGGCACGGTCATCGATGCGACCCGCCGACGTCTTAGCCGGACTGGACCGGTGTTTTCAACACTTACAAAAAAGAGGGGAGGGGGTTGGTAACAGAACTACAAACTCGATGCGTCAAACGGCTTGGGAAACAGGATCTTCATCGCGACGATTTCCATCTTCCCTTTCAGGTTGGAAAGAATTACCGGCACGTCGCCGCAAAATTCCCAAATCAGTTGCCGGCACGCGCCGCATGGAGGTGTCAGCGAATCCGTGTCCGTCACGACGGCAATCGCGTCGAATCCGCGCTCGCCTTCGCTGATCGCCTTGAAAATCGCCACGCGTTCCGCGCACACCGTCAGCCCGTACGTCGCGTTTTCCACGTTGCAGCCGCCAAAAATTCGGCCGGACGTCGCGCGCAACGCCGCGCCCACGCGAAAATTTGAGTACGCCGCGTGCGCGTTCTCCCGCGATTGTTTCGCCGCCGCAATCAATGCATCGTAATGGGCATCGTATTCGCTCAAGCAATCGCCTCCGCAATTCTCGGAATCACCGCTTTCAGCAACGCAATGAAATCGTTCTTCACCCGCGCGCCGGTCTCAAATACTTCTTCCGCCGTCAGCGCTTCGCCCGTCACGCCGGCCGCCATGTTCGTCACGCAAGAAATGCCCAGCACGCGCATCCCCGCGTGCCGCGCCGCCAGCACTTCCGGCACCGTGGACATGCCCACCAGGTCCGCGCCCAGCGTTCGGAACGAATGGATTTCCGCCGGCGTTTCGTAATTCGGACCGGAAAGCGCCAGGTAAACGCCTTCGTGCAGATTCATCTGCAACTTTTTTCCTGCGTCGGCGACAAACTTGCGGAATTCCGGATCGTACGCTCGCGTCATGTCCGGAAAGCGCACGCCAAATCGGTCGTCGTTCGGCCCAACGAGCGGATTCAAGCCCTGCAAATTAATATGATCGCGAATCGCCACCAGCGCCCCCGCGGAAAAGTTCAAATTGATTCCGCCCGCCGCATTCGTCAGTATCACCGCGCGCACGCCCATCCGCGCAAACACGCGAATCGGAAACGCCACTTGCCGTGGCGAATATCCTTCGTACAAATGCACGCGCCCTTGCATCCCCGCCACTTCCACACCGTCCACTTTTCCCAGCACCAGTTGCCCGGCGTGCCCAATCGCCGTCGATTGCGGAAAATGCGGAATCTTCGCGTAAGGAATTTTCTTCGCGCCGGCAAATTCATCGGCAAACGCGCCAAGCCCGGAGCCCAGCACCAGCGCGATCTTCGGCCGCAGTTTCGTCTGTTTGAAAATAAATTTCGCCGCCGCGGAAGCGCGCTCAAATTCACCGCCCGCTTTTCGAGGGGAGTTTTTCTTCGCGCTCACGACAAAATTCCCACAATCGCCGCCGACAAAAGATTCGCCATCGTTCCCGCGAGCATGGCGCGAATGCCAAACTTCGCAAGGTCGCTCCGCCGCTCCGGCGCCAGCGCGCCGATGCCGCCAATCTGAATTCCGATGGAACTGAAATTCGCAAAGCCGCACAAGGCAAACGTGGCAATGGCAAACGTGCGCGGATCGAGCGCGCTTTTCATCGGTCCGAGTTGCCCAAACGCCACAAACTCGTTGATCGCCATGCGCGTGCCCAGCAGATTGCCGATTTGCGCCGCGTGCTCCCACGGCACGCCAATCAGCCACGCGACCGGCGCGAAGATCCATCCGAAAATCGTCTGCAAACTCTCCGGAAACCACGCCATGTGCGGAAGTCCGTGAATGCCGCCCATCATCGCGTTCAGCAAGGCGAGCAACGCGATAAACGTGATAAGCATCGCGCCGACGTTCAGCGCCAGATGCAAACCGTCGCTCGTGCCGCGCGCGATCGCGCCCAAAATATTGGACTCCTTTTCCATCTCCGGCATTTCCACTCGGCCCGCCGTCAGCGGCACTTCCGTTTCCGGCACCAGCATCTTCGCCATCAGCAAAGTGCCCGGCGCGGTCATAATCACCGCCGTCAGCAAATTCTTCGGGTCCGCTCCGCCCACTTGAATGTATCCGGCCATCATTCCGCCGGAAATGTGCGCCATGCCGCTCGTCATCACGGTCATCAATTCCGATTTCGTCAGCTTCGGAATAAAAGGCCGGATCGTCAGCGGCGCTTCCGTCTGGCCCATGAAAATGCTCGCCGCCACGTTCAGCGATTCCGCTCCGCTCGCGCCCATCACGCGCTGCATCAGCCAGGCCGCGCCGCGAATAATCAATTGCATCACGCCGATGTGGTAGAGCACGGCAAAAAAAGCGGCGATAAAAATAATCGTCGGCAGCACCTGAAACGCAAACGAAAATCCCAGGCGCGAAAGTTCTTTCGGCAGCCCCAAATCGCCGAACACAAACGACGAACCGGCGTAGGAATAACTCAGAAGCTTGTTCGCGCCGTTTCCGAGAAATCCAAAAATCTTTCCGCCGGCACCGGACTTCAGTACAAAAATACCCAGCGCAAATTGCAGTCCAAATCCCCACAGTACGGTTTTCAGCTTAATGGCGCGCCGGTCCGTGGAAAAAAGCCACGCCAGCCCGAGGATCGCGACAATGCCGAGGATTCCCGTGAAACGTCCCATGCCGGCTCCTTCCAAAAAAATCAAGCGCGAATCAAACGTCGACTAAACTCCAGCTAAACGCCAATGAAACGGCGGATCAGTTTCTTTTCTTCCGTTTTGGTTTCGCTAAAAGTAAATGCCGCGGCGATTCGAGATCTTGCTTCATCCAGTTTCGCGGTTGAATTGTAAGAAATCGTCACGAGCGGTTCGCCCTTTTCCACGCGGTCGCCGATCCGTTTGTGGAATTCGAGGCCGACGCCGTGATCGATCTTGTCTTCCTTTGTCTCTCGCCCGCCGCCCAGCATGGCCAGCGCAATTCCAAATTCCATGCAATTCGTCGCCGCCACGTAACCGGACGTTGCGGCGGTTACATCGATTCTGTGGCTCGTGGCGGGCAGCAAAGAGTAATCGTCGATCACGCGCGCGTCTCCGCCCTGCAGCGCAATTCCCTGCCGGAATTTTTCGAGCGCTTGTCCACTTGCAACCATCGTCTCCGCGAGCCTTCTTCCCTCATCGACGGACGGCGTGCGCTCGCCAAGAAAAAACATCCATGCAGAAAGTTCCAAACTCAAATCGCGCAAATCTTTTGGCCCGCGGCCTTTCAGCACCTCGATGCTTTCGATCACTTCGTTTGAGTGGCCGGCAAGTTTTCCGAGCGGCTGATCCATGTCCGTAATCAGCGCCACCGCTTTTTTGCCCATGCGCTTCGCGGTGTCCACCATCACTTCGGCGAGCTGCACGGAATCTTCTTCCCTCTGCATGAAGGCGCCGGAACCGGTCTTCACGTCCAGCACCAGCGCGTCAATTCCTTCGGCAAGTTTTTTGCTCATGATGGACGCGCAAATGAGGCCGATATTTTCAACCGTGGAAGTGGCGTCGCGCAGCGCGTAGATTTTTTTGTCGGCTGGCGCGATTTCCGCGGTCTGGCCAATCAAAGCCATTCCACATTCCTTGAGGACGCGGCGAAATTCCAGGAGCGAGAGCGCGGTGTTGAATCCGGGAATGGATTCGAGTTTATCGAGCGTGCCGCCGGTGTGGCCGAGCCCGCGACCGCTGATCATCGGAACGTTCACGCCGCCGGCGGCAACGATGGGCGCGAGAATCAGCGAAGTTTTGTCGCCGACGCCGCCGGTGGAATGTTTATCGACTTTTTTTCCGTGCAAATCGGAGAGATCGACGACTTCGCCGGAATAGAGCATGGCTTCGGTGAGCGAAGCGCGCTCGGCGTTGTTCAATCCGCGAATCCACGCCGCCATGAGCCACGCGGACATTTGATAATCGGGAATTTCGCCGCGCGTGTAGCCGGCGATAAGAAAATTAATTTCTTCTCTCGAGTGTTCCCCGGAGTCGCGTTTTTTTCGGATCAGGTCAACGGCGCGCATGCTTGCGTGAGCGAGGAGGAGCGTAACACCCGCCCGCACAAGCGTCAACGATAGGAAGGAGCTTTGCTCGCGAGAAAAATCGCGCGCTACTGGGCAATTTTTCCGCGGAGGACGGTGATGGAGGCTTTGGGCAGGGTGAAGATGGTTTGCGCGGTAGCGTCGAGGGATTTGGCGGATGGGGGAAGGTTGGGATCGGGATGGCTGTTGGGACCGTCGTTGATCCAGACGTATTGGTCGGAGCCGAACGAGATTTGGGCGGTGGGGCCGGAGAAAGAGGCGGCGCGATTTTCTGTTTTGTTTTCGAAGGAGACGCGAATCGAGTGGGAATTGTTTTCGTCGCGGTTGACGAGCATGAGCGACCAGTTGCCGTCGGGGCGATGGACGGCGTAAGCGGTGACGAGAAGATTTCCTTCGGCGTCTTTGAGATCGGCGGAGGCGGGAAACATTTGATGAATGCCGCTGCGATGCTGGACCCATTCGAGATTGATCATGTGGGCGGCGAAGTACGGAGAGGTGTAGCCTTTGATTTCGTAATTTTCGTTGGAGACGAAATTGGACCAGGAGGACCAGCCGAGGCAAGTGTTGTTGACGGTCTGCGGCTGAATGGGCGAATGATAAAACGCGGCGCCGCCGCCTTCGAAAAAAGAGCCGACGTTGTCGGCGAGCCAGAGCGCGGCAAAGATGGTGGTCATGGGACCGGTGAGCTGCCAGGACAAGTGATTTTCCGTGACCATGAGCGGAACGTTTTGCGGGACGCCGTCGTCGCGCCAGATCTGCATGATTCCTTTCATGAGTTGCGGCTCACGATAGAGATCTTTCCAGGCGATGGTGCAGGGCTCGAAGGGATAGTGTTCGAACGAGACGAAGGCGAGGTCGGAAAGATGATTGTGGTCTTTTAAGTACGAAACGAAGCGGCCCATCCAGGAGGTGCGGCCCTTTGCGTCGGGCCAGAGCGTGATGTCTTTGGTGACGCCTTCGAAGACGGGGCCGCCGAGTTTTAATTTTGGATCGACTTTGTGGATGGCGGCAGCCCACTGGATGTAGAGCGCGGCGTAATCTTCGGGCATGGCGTGTTTGCCGTCGGGCTCTTCTCCCATTTCGACGGAGCCGATCGGGTAGCCGCGCTTTTCGATGTACGCGATTTGCGCGGCGGCATCGTCGGGCGTGCCGTAGAGCATGGTGACGGGAATCATGGCGGGAAGATTGTTGGTGAGGCCGCTCGAGAAGAAAAGATCGAAACCAGTGTGCTGGTAATCGCCGCCGTCGCGGACGTCTTCGGCGGAGTGCCAGGGATCGATGGAAGAGGCGGTGTAAGTTGCGGCGGGTTCGGCGGGAGACTTTGGAACGGCGACGAATTGTTTGCCGGCGTCGACGGTGCCGAGTTCGATTTGCTGGATGGCGTAGCCGACGCAATTGCGAAGGTCGGCGGAATCGTGTTCGTCGCAGGTGTTGGAGGATTCGGACATCAAGAGGCGGATGTAGCGGGCGGAGACGGGCGAACCAGGGAAAGTGAACGCCGCGGTGCCGCCTTTTCCATTTGCGATTTTGCCGGAGTTGAAGAGTTTCCATTCGCCTTTGGGGCCGGCGTCGAAATCGAGCGCGTTCGTGCCGACCCAATATTCGAGCTGAAACGATTTTGCGTAGGGCGAAGCCCACACGATGCGCGCGGCGTCGATCTGTTTTTCGGATTGAAGATCGACGATGACCCATTGCGGGTGGAGCGAATCGGATTCGCCGGTGAATTTACTGGTGAGATAAGGATTGCTTTTCCAGTACAGGAGATTGGGACCCTGGACGGGACGGTCGCCGCTGGTGGCGAAGCCGCGATGCGGAAGCGCGTAGGAAAGAATGTAGCGGATGGGCGATTTGATATCGGTGGTGCCGGTGAAGTAGCCGCTTTGATGAGCAGAGTCGCTCCAAGCGCCGTCGGGATTCCAGTGCCAGGCGGCCATGCGAAGTTCGGAATTGTTGCGATAGGTGATGGGGCCCCAGCCGGCGGAAAGAGATTCCTGGACGATGTGCGGAGTGTGAACGCGGTCGATATCGCGCCGGGAAAGAACGTCGAGCGAGGAGCCGAGAGCGGAGTCGGGGTCGAAGGAATTGATTTGGTGCGCGGGAGTGATGTCGACGTGGATGGTGGCGTCGGGCGGGGATTGCGCAAGCAGAGTGCCAGCGCAAGCGACCGAGGCGAGAAGAAGAGCGAGGCGAAGAAAATTTGACATTGCAAGACTCCTGAAGGCGGGGATGATAGCACTCCTCATTCGATTTAATTAAGGAGAAAGACGGTGTGGCCGGGGTTCGACAAGGTGCGGCACGAGGATAAATCGAAGAGAGGTTTCTCCGCTCCATGAACCGACCGATTCCTCGGAAGGAATCGGAAAAGCAAAAGCGTCGGTATATTCCGGTCGAAATGGCAGGGGGGTTGTTGGGTGGTTGTTTGAAGCGAACCGCGATGGCCACACGATCGCGATGGAAGGAAACGGAAAGGCAAGAGCGTCGGCTTTGCCGGTGGAGATGAGAGGCGGCAAGGTTGGACGCATGGTAAAAAGAACCAGGCGTAACTTGGACGGCAAAAGAATCGGCTTTTCCGGTGGAGATGACGTGAAGCTATCTCATAAATGGCCAAGCAATGCGGAGGTTGTTTCTTCAGGGGCTGAAGCCCTACTTTTTCTCGCCTCACCGTGGGGGCTAAAAGCCCCCACCTCCTAAAGAACAAACGTCATAAAGGCTAAACCTCCTAAAGCCGCCACGTCCTAAAGAACCTACTTCTTAAAGCCTGCAATTCTTAAAACCCCATCGCCTAACGAACCATTTATGAGATGACATATCTGTTGTGTGTGCCGAAGGGGAAATATTGGCGCGGCTTACATCGAAGAGGCCGGCCTCGGAAGGCCGGCCCTACAACGGCCGGAGGAAAAGATATTAGCGAGGCGGGGCGTCTTCGGCTTCGAACGAGGCGAGTTGTTCTTCCCATTGGAAGCTCGGCGAGTGCAGGAGGCGGACGCAACGGTTCCAGCGAAGGATGGAGTCGTCGTTTCCGGCGGGGCGAATTTTTTCGGCTTCGCCGAACGATTGGAGGGCGCGTTCGAAGAGCGGAAGAAGCGTGTGCGGCAACTGACCGGCGCAGAGCTGGGCTTTGGCGCGGCGCTCGTGGAGGATTCCGGTGTAGTAGAAACGTTCGTAGGTGTCGGTGAGTTTGAGGAAAATTTCTTCGGCGTCGCGGCAGCGGTCGGAGACGCCGCCGGTAAACTGATCGGTGAGGGAAAGGCCGAGGAGGCGAAGCGCGAGTTGCTGTTTCGGTTCGACGGCGAGAATATCGCGGCAGATGGATTCGGATTCTTCGGGTTCGTTGAGGTAGCGGTAGAGTTCGGCTTTGGCGAGAGCTTCGGCGATGCCGGCGTGAGAGATGGATTTGAGTTGGTAGTTCATGGAGGCCTCCGGGAAAGACGCGCGCCGACAGGGACTTTTACCAAAAGTGGAATGAAAAGCAAGAAGCAAATTTTGGGGCGTAGGGAAATGGATTCGGGCCGATTGCCGAGTGGCTGGGCGTGAGCCGGATGCGGGGAACTTTGCAGCGAGGAGGGTGCGATATATTGTGCCGCTAGAGAGAAATCGTGCCAAGTGCAACGGGGCTGAAGCCCCTGCGCTACACGGACCAAGACTAAGAAAAAAACTTGTGAACGGATGGTGAAGTGGCAAGGTCGACGGGGCTGAAGCCCCTGCGCTACATGGACCGAAATCGAAGAGCGGCCCGCTTCGGAAAGCGGGCCCTACATGGACAAAGGATGCGGATTATTTGCTGCCGCGGATTTTGCGGACGAGCATGGTGAGCGGGTCGTAGAATTCGTCGACGACGCGTTCTTTGAGGGGAATGATGGCGTTGTCGGTGATGTGGATTTCTTCGGGGCAGACTTCGGTGCAGCATTTGGTGATGTTGCAATAGCCGATGCCGAGTTCGTTTTTGAGAAGCGCGGTGCGCGAGGCGCCGTCAAGGGGATGCATTTCGAGGCCGGCGGCGCGGACGAAAAAGCGCGGGCCGCCGAAGGAATCGTGTTTGGCGTGATCGCGAAGAACGTGGCAGACGTTCTGGCAAAGAAAACATTCGATGCACTTGCGAAATTCCTGAACGCGATCGACGTCGCGCTGATCCATTTTCCATTCGACGTTCTTGCGCGGTTGGAAGGCGGGGATTTTGCGATTGACCTTGTAGTTCCAGGAAACGTCGGTGACGAGGTCTTTGATAATGGGAAACGCTTTGAGCGGAGAGACGGTGATGGGTTCGCCCAGCGGAAGCGAGTCCATGCGGGTTTTGCAGGTGAGGCGAGGACGGCCGTTGACTTCGGCGGAGCAGGAGCCGCATTTGGCGGCTTTGCAATTCCAGCGGACGGCGAGATCGGGAGATTGGTGGGCCTGGATGGAATGGAGCGCGTCGAGGACGACCATGCCGGGAGCGAGCGGAACTTTGTAATCGACGGATTGGCCGCCGGATTTGTCGCCGCGGAAGACGCGAAGAATGGCGTCGGGCATAGGGTCTCCTTGTTACAAACGCCGCACGCACACTGAAGTGTACGCTACAAAATCAAAGAGCGAAGCGAGCGAACTTGCCTGGCTCGACGGGGCTGAAGCCCCTCCGCTACACAAAGCGAAGAATAAACCAAAAAAAGAAAACCGAAACCTAAGACCATGAAAAAGCCGGCGATGTGAGATCGCCTCTACAATTGTTCACGCCGCGATTCACATTGCACCGTGCGCGGGCGAGAGTGGCTTTGCTACTTTTTTTCCTCCAGAAGCTGCTTCAAGTCAGCGGGCATTTCGGGAACGGGACGCTGATGCAAGGTCATTGTGCCGCCTTCGTTCGCGATGATGTTGTTTTTCTTTTCCCACGCGGGATCGTAATTGGGAAAATCGATGCGGCTGTGCGCGCCGCGGCTTTCTTTGCGGGCGAGGGCGCAGCGAGCGACGGCTTCGGAGATGAGAAGCATGTTTTTGAGGTCGCGCGTGAGATGCCAGCCGGGATTGAACATGCGAGAGCCGTCGATGCGAACTTTGGCGAGCCGCGGTTTTAAAACGGCAAGTTGTGAAATGGCTTTTTTGAGGTCTTCTTCGTTGCGAAAAATTCCGACGAGATTGCCCATGGTTTCCTGAAGATCGTGGTGGATGGGATAAGGGAATTCGCCGTCGGCGCGTTCGAACGGGGCGAGCATTTCGCGTTCGGCTTCGTCGAGCTGCGTGGAATCGAGATTCGTGGAGGAAGAGTGGCCGGCGAAATCGGCGGCGGCTTTGCCGGCGCGGCGGCCGAAGACGAGGAGATCGGAAAGAGAGTTTCCGCCGAGACGATTTGAACCGTGGAGGCCGGCGGCGGCTTCGCCCGCGGCGAAAAGGCCGGGAACGGTGGACGCGGCGGTTTCGGCTTCGACGCGGATGCCGCCCATCATGTAATGACAGGTGGGGCCGACTTCCATGGGGCCTTTGGTGATGTCGACGTCGGCTAGTTCTTTGAACTGGTGATACATGCTGGGAAGTTTTTTCTTCACGTATTCGGCGGGTTTGTGGGAAATGTCGAGGAAAGCGCCGCCGTGTTCGGTGCCGCGGCCTTCGCGGACTTCGGTGTAAATGGAGCGGGCGACGACGTCGCGCGTGGAGAGTTCCATTTTCTTGGGATCGTATTTTTCCATGAAGCGCTCGCCGAGTTTGTTGCGAAGGATGCCGCCTTCGCCGCGAACGGCTTCGGTGACGAGAATTCCCTGCACTCCCGGCGGCCAAACCATTCCGGTGGGATGAAATTGCACGAATTCCATGTCCATGAGTTCGGCGCCGGCTTCGTAGGCGAGGGCCATGCCGTCGGCGGTGTATTCCCAGGAATTGGAAGTGACGCGCCAGGCTTTGCCGATGCCGCCCGTGGCGATGACAATGGACTTTGCCTTGAAGGCGACGAAGCGGCCCTGTTCGCGCCAGTAACCGAAGGCGCCGGCGACGCGATCGCCGTCTTTGAGAAGGCGCGTGATGGTGCACTCCATGAAGACGTCGATGCCGAGTTCGACGCCGCGGTCTTGCAAGGTGCGAATGAGTTCGAGGCCGGTGCGATCGCCTACGTGGCAGAGGCGTTTGAACGTGTGGCCGCCGAAAGCGCGCTGGAGAATGTCTCCGGTGGGAGTGCGGTCAAAAAGCGCGCCCCATTGTTCGAGTTCGCGAACGCGATCGGGCGCTTCCTGCGCGTGGAGCTGAGCCATGCGCCAATTGTTGACGAATTTGCCGCCGCGCATGGTGTCGCAGAAATGAGTGCGCCAGTCGTCGGCTTTATCGACATTGGCCATGGCGGCGGCGATGCCGCCTTCGGCCATGACGGTGTGAGCTTTGCCGAGAAGCGATTTGCAGACGAGGGCGACGCGCGCGCCTTGCGCGATGGCTTCGAGAGCGGCGCGGAGGCCGGCGCCGCCGGCGCCGACGATCAAAACATCGTGTTCGTGAGTTTCGTAATTTTGGGTCACAGGATTCGGAAGTCCTTTAAGACGCCGGAAGCGAGCATCCGGATGTAGAAATCGGTGAAGCCGACGGAGACGAGGCTGGCCCAGGCGAAGATCATGTGGCGTTCGTTGAGAAGGCTAAGAAAGCTCCAGGCGGAGTGGCGAGGAGGGCCGAAGGTGGAGCAGGAGAAGCAGTCAAGTTTGCCGCCGACGATGTGGCGAAGCGAGTGGCAAGAGAATGTGTAAAGAGTGAGAAGGCAGACGTTGAGGAGCATGATGAGGCTGCCGAGGGCGATGCCGGGCCTGCCATTGAAGAAAAAAGCTTTGACGGCGTCGTACCAAAGGAAGCAGAGAAAAAGGATGGCGAGATAGAGGAAGTAACGATGAACGTTTTGCAGGATGAAGGGAAAAGAAGTTTCGCCGCGATAATTCTTGCGGACGGATGGTTCGCCGACGGCGCAGGCGGGCGGATCGAGAAAGAAGGCGCGGTAGTAAGCTTTGCGGTAGTAATAGCAAGTGGTGCGGAAGCCGAGCGGCGCACCGAGGATGAGGAGCGCGGGAGAAAACTTCCACCAATGAAAGGAGAGCAGGGGCGAATAGAAGGGTGAGAGATACGGACCCCATTCGTAAAATCGGCCTTCGAAGGCGCGGAGAGTGGCGTAGACGCCGAAGCCGCCGAAGAGAACGATGACGGGAAGGAGTTCGAGCCACCACGAGTCGCGGCGCTGGGTTTGACCGAGTGAAGTGGTGCGAGATGGAGCGGGAGAAGAGGCCATGAGTGTCCCTGAGTGACGGAACAAGGTTAATCAGGAAAGTCTAATTTGCAAGCGGGAAATTTTGAGGTGGAAAGAAAAGTGCAGGGTAGACGGGGCAGTTTAGACGGCAGTGTAATGACTGCGGTGATATACTTCCGCGGCTAACGAGATAAGAACGAGAGAGCAGGATCAAGAAAAGACTGATGGAAACTTACGACCTTCTTGTGATTGGCTCCGGGCCGGCGGGACAGCGGGCGGCGATTCAATCGGCAAAATTTGGAAAGCGCGTGGCGCTCATCGAAAAGATGGAAGTGGTGGGCGGCGTGGCGATCAACACGGGGACGATTCCGAGCAAAACGATGCGGGAAGCGGTGCTGCATCTATCGGGATTTTATTGGCAAAGCATTTACGGGGTGAATTACCGGGTGAAGGATCATATCACGATGGCGGATCTGTCGTTCCGCGCGCAACACGTGATCAAGACGGAGATTGACGTGACGCGAGCGCAGCTTTCGCGGAACGGGATCGAAGTGCTGAACGGGGTGGCGAGCTTTATCGATCCGAACAAAGTGAGAGTGGTGGGTACGCGCGGGCAATCGGAATATCAGGCGCAGGACATTGTGATTGCGACGGGAACGAAGCCGGCGATGTCGGCGCTGGTGCCGTTCAACAACCGGACGATTATAAACAGCGATCAAGTGCTGCAGATGCCGGAAATACCGAAAACGTTGATTGTGGTGGGCGGCGGCGTGATTGGCGTGGAATATACGTGCATGTTCGCGACGCTGGGTGTGCGCGTGGCGCTGATTGAAAAACGGCCGCGGCTGCTGGAATTTGCGGATGCGGAGATGGTGGAAGCGCTGTCGTATCACTTGCGCGACCGGCGCGTGACGATGCGATTGAATGAAGAAGTGGAGAGCGTGGAAGAGTTGCCGGACAAGACGGTTGTGGCGAATTTGAAGAGCAAGAAAAAAGTGAACGGCGACGCGCTGCTGTACGCGGTGGGACGCCAGGGAAATGTGGACGAGCTGAATTTGGCGGCGGCGGGCCTTGAAGCGGATTCGCGCGGAAGAATTAAGGTGGACGAAAATTACCGGACGGCGCAGCCGCATATTTACGCGGTGGGCGACGTGATTGGATTTCCGAGTCTGGGTTCGGTTTCGATGGAGCAAGGAAGAATTGCGGCGGCGAATGCGGCGGGGATCAAGATTCATTCGAATCCGGCGCACTATCCGTACGGGATTTACACGATACCGGAGATTTCATTTATCGGGCAGACGGAAGACCAACTGACGGACGCGGGTGTACCGTATGAAGTTGGGATTGCGTATTTCCGCGAGATTGCGCGAGGACAGATTCGAGGCGACACGACGGGGCGGCTGAAATTGATCTTCAGCCCGGAAACGAAACTGCTGCTGGGCGTACACATTATCGGAGAGGGCGCGTCGGAACTGCTGCACATCGGGCAGGCGGTGCTGGTGCTGAAGGGCACGATCGAATATTTTGTGGAGACGGTTTTCAATTATCCGACGCTGGCGGAATGTTATAAGGCGGCGGCGTTTAATGGATTGAACAAGCTTTCGAACGTCTAGCGGCGAGCAGGGCGCTTTCGCGGGAAATGGCAGGCGAGGAATGGGTAAGCTAGCCGGAGTCCACGTGGTACAACACATTGCGACCGGGTTGGTGGAAAACAACCAGGTGCTGGGAGGAGTGCAGTCGTTTCCGAAAACGGAGGCGACGCACGACGCGCTGCTTTCCATGCCGGCGGACGACATTGCGCAGGCGATTGCGGAGCAAGTGAAAGCGGTGGCGAAAGGCGCGAAGCTGGAAGCGGTGGGAATTGGATTTCCGGGCATTATTCGAAACGGAATTGCGGAAGAATCGCCGAACCTGCAACAGGTGAAGGGATTTCAGCTGGCGAAAGCGGTGGAAGCGGCGCTGGAGCGGGGCGGCGTGAAGGTCTCCGTGAGTTTGTTTAACGATGCGGATGCGACGGCGGCGGGGATTGCGGCGACGCGAGGGGTGCTGCACCGATTGAACCGCGTGTGGGCGATTGGAAATGGGGTTGGATACGGAAGATTTCCGTGGAGCGAAGGAGTTTGGGAGGGCGGACATTCGGTGGTGACGATCGATCCGAAGGAGCGATTCTGCGGATGCGGGGGAGTGGGACACCTCGAAGGATTTCTCGGGTATCGCGCGATGAGAATGAGGTTCCTCGATATGGAGCCGGAAGAGATTTTTGAGAATGCGAAGGCGGGCGACACGCGTTGCGCGGAGTTTGTGCTGCAGTGCCATCGCGCGCTGGCGGCGGCATCGGCGACTTCGATTCACATGGCGGGGCCGGGGCCGTTTTATTTGACGGGGCCGAACGCGGGATTCATTGACGTGGGGCTGCTGGACCGGATGGTGCACGACATGGTGAGGATGAGCCCGCTGCAAGGGAGCCGGTTTGAATTGATTCCCGAGAACGACGCACTGGGCGTGATTGGCGCGGCGGTGAATGCGGAGCGCGCGGTACGCGGGGCCTGAACGAGGCCGGCCGGACCTGCGGTAGAAAATTTAAAACAAGATTGCGATTTATTTCCCTGGGAGCTGGGTTTCCTGCGAGGAAATGACGCGCCATCCGCGCGGAGTGTTGATATAGACGCGGAGGACGCGGAATTGGCGGCTGAAGGAGCGGCCGCCGGCTGTGCCGCGTTCGGTGCGGAGGCTGAGGACGCTCGCGACATCGCGAAAGATTTTGACCTGAACGTCGGAAGCGTGAACGAACTGATAGGAGTTGCCGGAAGTCTGAATGAGGCGAATCTGCTGGGCTTTGTTGATGACTTCGCCGTACCAGGTGACGCCGGAAAAATCGTCGCTGAAGACGGTGTTAAAGATGGTGGAGTTGCCAAGCTGGATGGCGTGCGCGAAGCCCTGCTCGAGATTGGAGATGGCCTGACGGTCGGCTTCCTGATTGGGCTTTAGTTCGTCTTCTTCCTGGGCGGCGACGGTGAAACCCAGCCCGAAAAAGAGGATGAAAAGGAGTAGAACTTTTTTCATAGAAGAACTCCGCCGGTGGATCGGCAAAGATTGCGAAATCGCACTGATTCAGAGTAGTGCAAATCGGGGTGAGGCTTGCGGCGGCGTGGGGCGGGAATGGCGGAAATGCAACCCCCGGCGAAGACAAACGACATCTGATAAACTACTTGGCCTGCGGTAACGAGAATACTTTTTTCCATCCTAGAGAGAGAAACCATGCAAAGCAAAGTGCAAGAAGTATCGCGGCGAAATTTTCTGGCGCAGACGTCTTATTTGGGGGCGATGTACGCGGCGGCGAGCATGATTCCGCTGCGAGCGCTGGCGGCGAATCTGGAGCAAGATGCGCGAATTTCGGCGACGCCGGTGGTGGATAAAGGATTTGCGGCCGTGCGAAAAATCGGAAACGGATTGTACGCGACGATTTCCGACCCGTCGAAGGGGCTGCAGACGATGTGCAATGGCGGATTCCTTGTGGGCAAGGAAGGCGCCATGCCGATTGAAGGATACGTGAGCGCGGCGGGGGCGGCGTTCCAACTGGAGACGCTCCAGTCGATTACGAAGGTGCCGGTGAAGGGCGCGCTGGACACGCACTACCACTTCGACCACACGATGGGAAATGCGTTGTATGGAGCGCAGGGGATTCCGCTGTGGGCGCACGCGGCGGCGGCGAAGCGGATGTATGAAAGTTACGGGCCGTGGCAAACGATGGACAAGGCCGCGATGACAGCTCCGCTGGAAAAAATGATCGCCAGCGCAAAGTCCGAAGCGGCGAAGAAACATTTACAAGGGGATCTGGCGACATTTGGCAACTTCAGCGACCTGGTGAAGGGCGCACAACTATCGTTGCCAAACCATTCGTTCGATCCGGCGATGTTGCCGCACAAAGTAGATCTGGGCGGACTGACGGCTGTGATCGAGCATTATCCGGGACATTCGGGGACGGACCTGATCGTGCGCGTGCCGGAGCAAAATGTGGTGTACGCGGGCGATTTGTTGTTCAACGGCATTTTTCCGGTGACATTTGACGAACAGGCGACGATTTCGGGATGGCGCGCGACGTTGAAGACGTTCGCGTCGTGGGAGAAGGACACGCTGTTTGTTCCGGGTCATGGGCAGCTGTGCGGGCAGGAAGGGGTTGCGTTGTTCCGCTCGACATTTGACGACATCGAAGAGCAGGCGATGAAGTTGTACAAGGCGGGAGTGCCGGCGGAGGAAGCGCAACATCAATATGCGATTCCCGAAAAATTCTCGAAGCTATCGACGCTCGCATGGGGATTTTCGATCGGGCCGACGATTCAAAAGATGTATAAGGAATGGGACGCGAAGAAGTAAAGCGAGAAACTAAAAAAGCGAAAATGGAAATGGGCCGGAGGAAAACCTTCGGCCTTTTTTCTTTTTTGTCAGAACTCGCCTGGGTTAGCGAGGCTCGCGCGGTTTTCGATTTTTCGCGAATCGAGGAAGTGAAACAATCGTAAGAAACTCATGACGCGAACGGCGGGAAAGAACGTTCGGCGGAAGCGACTAAAAAGTGGGACGTTGCGGCGGAGAGGCAGGATCGCGGCGGGAAAGATCGAGCGCGACGAGGCGCATTTCTTCGTGAATGAGACGGTTCGTGGCGAGGATCACCCGGCCGCCGAGAGCGTACGGCTCGCCGTGAAAATCGGAGATTTTGCCGCCGGCTTCTTCGACGAGGAGGACGCCGGCCGCGACGTCCCAGCGCTTGAGGCCAAATTCCCAGAAGCCATCGAACCGGCCGGCCGCGACGCTGGCGAGATCGAGTGCGGCGGAACCATCGCGGCGTACGCCGTGGGAACGAAGCGTGAAATCGTAATAATAATGAATGTTGGGGCTGGATTGGCGCTTGTGCACGGGAAAGCCGGTGCAAAGAAGGCTTGTGGAAAGCGCGGGAACTTTCGAGACGGAGATTCTTTTTCCGTTGAGGGTGGCGCCTTCGCCGCGGGCGGCGGCAAAGAGTTCTTCGTAGATGGGATTGTAAACGACGCCGGCGAGGACTTCGTCTTGCCGAGCGAGAGCGATGGAGACGCTGAAGCAAGGATAGCCGTGGGCGAAATTGGTGGTGCCGTCGAGCGGGTCGACGTGCCAGCGATATTCGGCGTCGTGGTCGTTGCCAAGGCCTTCTTCGGCGGCGATGGCGTGCGTGGGAAAATATTTCGAGAGGCGATCGACGATGGCGCGTTCGCTGCGCTTGTCGGCTTGCGTGACGAGGTCGACGTCGCCTTTGTATTTGATCTCGGGGGGACGGGCGAATTCTTCGCGAAGAATTTTGCCGGCTTCGAGGGCGGTATCGACGGCGACTTCGAGAAAGGATTTTGGGGATTCCGGCAGACGAAGCTCCTCTAGAAAGTTTTCTTCGTGAAGAATTAGTTTAACACTCGTGAGGATCGGTGAGAGACGCAGGAAAGAGGCCGTATGAGAGGCCCGCGACGAATCAACGGGGCTAAAGCCCCTCCGCTACACAAAGCGGGCGAGAGGGAGGATTTGAACTCGATGATATAGTACGCAGCCGAATCGGAAGTGGACTCCGGGAGGAATCGAATGCTGGATCGGCGGGATTTTGTGAGGAAGTGCGCGGGAATGGGGTTTGCGGGGACGCTGCTGCCGGGGGTGCTGTGGGCGCAAGCGCAGGCCACGGGCGCGAAGAAAATTACGAAAGAGATGATTGAGAGCGCGGCGGCGATTGCGGACGTGCCGATCTCGGACGAATACAAAGAGATGATGCTCGAGAACCTGAACGATCAGGCGAGCGGATATGAAGAGATTTACAAGCTGCACATGCCGAATTCCGTGGCGCCGGCGCTGATTTTCGATCCGGTGCCGGCCTCGACGAAATTTGCAACGGAAAAACGGCCGATGCGAATGTCCGCGGCAAAACTGCCGCAAGAATATCTGCAATTGGGCGAGGCGGGATTGCGGCCGAACTACGAAATTCTGGCGTTTGCGAGCGTGCGGCAGCTGGCGGAGCTGGTGCGCACGAAGAAAGTTTCGTCGCTGGCGTTGACGCAGATGTATTTGTCGCGATTGAAGAAGTACGACCCGACGCTGAAATTCGTGGTGACGCTGACGGAAGAACGGGCGATTGCGCAGGCGAAGAAGGCGGACGAGGAAATAGCGGCGGGAAAATATCGCGGGCCGCTGCACGGAATTCCGTGGGGCGCGAAGGATTTGCTGGCGACGAAGGGCTATCGAACGACGTGGGGCGCGGGCGGATTTGAAAATCAGATGATTGAGGAAGATGCGACGGTCGTTCAGAGATTGGACAAGGCGGGCGCGGTGCTGGTGGCGAAATTGACGCTGGGCGCGCTGGCGCAAGGCGATGTGTGGTTCGGAGGGATTACGCGGAATCCGTGGAACGCGAAACAAGGATCGAGCGGATCTTCGGCGGGACCGGCTTCGGCGACGGCGGCGGGATGCGTGGCGTTCAGCATTGGGTCGGAGACGCTGGGATCGATTTCTTCGCCTTCGACGCGATGCGGCTGCACGGGATTGCGGCCGACGTTTGGGCTGGTGCCACGAACGGGCGCGATGGCGCTTTCGTGGAGCATGGACAAGCTGGGGCCGATTTGCCGAACGGTGGAAGATTGCGCGCTGGTGCTCGACGCGATTTATGGGAAGGACGGCAAGGACAAGACGGTGCAACCGGCGGCGTTCAATTGGGATGCGAATCTGGACGTGCGGGGAATGCGCGTGGGTTATGTAAAGTCTGCGTTCGAACCGGCGGCGGAACAACGGGCGGAGGCGGCGAAAGAAGAGCCGGCGAAAACACCGGAAGAAGAGAAGAAGCGCGAGGAGCAGAAAAAGCGGCGCGAAGCGGCGCAAGCGCGGCAGAAGTACGACAAAAAATACCTGGATGCGGCGCTCGAGAAATTGCGCGAAATGGGAGTGAAGCCGATTCCGGTGGAGCTGCCGAAATTTCCGTACGACGCGATGACGGCGATGCTGGTTGCGGAGTCCGCGGCGGCATTTGACGATTTGACGCGATCGGGCCGGGACAAACTGCTGACGGCGCAGAAGGATTACGACTGGCCGAATACGTTTCGATCGGCGCGGTTCATTCCGGCGGTGGAATACATTCAAGCGGCGCGAGCGAGAACGATGCTGATGGAAGCGACGGCAAAAGTATTTGAAGACATCGACGTGATTGTGACGCCTTCGAATGGTCCGCAATTGATTTGCACGAATCTGACGGGGCATCCCGCGCTGATTTTGCCGAACGGATTTCGAGGCGAGGATGCGCCGAAGACGGAATCGGACGATCCGGGAGATTTCATGAATTCGGGCGGGCCGGGCACGCCGACGAGCCTGACGTTTTTGGGAAAATTGTATGGAGAGGCGGAATTGCTGGCGTTTGCGCGGGCGTATCAGGAGGCGACGGGATTTCATCGGCTGCATCCGAATTTGGCGACGACGTGATCGGTGAACGGATAATTCGGTGATGCGGCGACAATCGAAGATGCCGCCCTAAAGGGACGGCGCTGCAAAGACGAAAAAGAGCACAGCCAAGAGTGGCGGTGCTACTCCTTTCCCATGTAATAGTTTTTGCGGTGGCGGACTTTGTAGTCGCCGAGGACGGTGATGTCGATATTGCGAAGCGAATCGGCGGGGCCGCGCGGATTGGGATAGTAGGCGAGGCGGTACTGCGTGCGAAGTTCGCGATCGATTTGATCGAAGATGATGCCGAGTTCGGTGAGGCTGGCGGGAAAGAACATGGCGCCGCCGGTGGTTTCGGTGATGGTCTGCAGGGCGTGTTCGCCGGCGGTGTTGCGGCCGCCTTCACTCTTCATGGCGCGAATTAAAATGGTGTAAAGGAGCGTTTCGGAGCGGACGGCGGCTTTGCGCGCGGCGTCGAAATCGGAATGGCTGGTGGTTTCACCGCCGTCGGTGATCAAGATGATGACGTGCCGACGCTCGCTTTTTTGCGCGGCGAGATTGCGCGAACCGAGAATGATGGCGTCGTAGATGGACGTGCCCGCGCCGGGAGGAATTTTGCGAACGGCGTCCTGGAGCACCGAGATTTTGTCGGAGAAATCGGCGACGCGGGTGACGTTTTCGTCGAAACCAAAGACGGCGAGGTGGTCGCCCGGGCGGATCACCTGCTGGATGAAGTGAGCGGCGGCGGCGCGCTCGGTGGGCATGCCGATTTGCGCGCTGAGGCTCGCGTCAATCATGAGGGCGAGGTCGAGCGGCTGCTGCGTTTCCCTTTCGAAAATTTCGATTTTTTGGGGATTGCCTTCTTCGGCGATTTGGAAGGCTTCGACGGGCAAGTCCGCGGCAGGGCGATTGTTTTCGTCGAGGACGCTGACGAGAACATTGACGAGGTTTACCTGCTTTTTGATGGTGGTGCGGTTTTGCACGGGATCGTCGCTTGCCGCGACGGTGTCTTCGGGTTTTGCCGTTTTTGCCGCGGCGGGCTTGTCTTTTTGCGACCACGGCGGACGATTTGGATTCTCTTGCGGAGCGCCGGAAAGCGGAAACGGGGCGATGAGAAGGCAGAGGGCGAGGGCGGCGCGGAGGGGTGTAGGCGTCATTGAGAATTAAGATGCAGGTTTCGCCGCCGGAGTGGCCGCGGGAAGGGGCGGCAATTCGCCATCGGCCCAGACGGCGCCATCTTCGAAAAATTCTTTCTTCCAAATGGGGACGGTTTTCTTGAGAGTGTCGATGGCATGGCGGCAGGCGTCGAACGCGGCTTTGCGATGGGGCGCGCTGACGGCGATGAAGACGCTGGTTTCACCGATTTCGAGCCGGCCGAGGCGATGGGCGATGGCGACGCCGTCGATCGCGAAGAGGGTGTGAAGCGAGGCGGCGATTTCTTTCATTTTTTCAATCGCCATGGATTCGTAGGATTCGTATTCGAGGTAAAGAGTGGCGCGACCGTGAGAGTGATTGCGGACGCAGCCGTCGAATGTGACGACGGCGCCGTCGTGCGCCTGACGGACGTGGCGAATCAGTGCGTCGGCGGCGATGGGTTCGCGCCCAAGTTGGACGAGGTCGGCCGTCGGCGAAGGAGCTGCGGTGGTCATCAGCCGCCGCTCACGGGGGGAAGGAAAGCGACTTCATCGCCGGATTCGAGAACGGCCGTCCAGGGAGCGAATTCCTGATTGCGCGAAGCGACGACGGAGGAGCGGAACGGAGCGAGCTCCGGTTTTTGCGAAGCGCAGCGTTCGAACAGCTCGGAGATCGTTTCGCCCGAGCGAAATTCGACGCACCGCTCGGCGCTGCCGGCGATGTCCTTCAGTTTTCCGAAAAAGAGGACGCGAGCTTGCATGGCGTATTCGACTACCAATTCTACCGCGAGAAAGACCGAAATGGTGGGATGGGCGCTTGACCGGCACGAAAGGGTTCCGTAGCGTCGTAGACATGAAAATTCTGGTGACGGGATCGACGGGATTGGTTGGAAAGGCGCTGGTGGCCGCGCTGGTGAAAGAAGGCCATTCGGTGTGCCGTTTGGTGCGGCCAGAGACGCGTGTGAACGACGATGCGGGCGGATTCAACGTGGCGTGGAATCCGGCGACCGGCGAATTGGGCGGCGCGGCGGTGGGGCCGGATGCGGTGGTGAATCTGGCGGGAGCGTCCATTGCGGACGGGCGATGGACGGAAAAAAGGAAAATTGAGTTGCGAGCGAGCCGCGCGGACGTGACGCGGGCGCTGATTGAAGCGCTTGGAAGGATGAACGCGAAGCCGACGGTGCTGATTTCAGCGTCGGCGATCGGGTACTACGGAAACCGTGGCGATGAAGTTTTGCGAGAAGAGAGCGCGGCGGGAGAAGATTTTTTGGCGGGGATTGCGAAAGACTGGGAAAAGGAGGCGCGGAAAGCGGAGGACTGGCGGACGCGCGTGGTGCTGGCGCGGTTTGGAATTATTTTGGCGCGAGAGGGCGGCGCGCTGGCGAAGATGGCGACGCCGTTCAAATTTGGATTGGGCGGGCGGATGGGAAGCGGAAAACAGTGGATGTCGTGGATCGCGCTGGAAGATGTGGTGGGGATTTTGAAGATGTGTTTAGAGCGAACGCCGATTCAAGGAGCGGTGAACTTTGCGCCGGTGTCGGGCGCGGTGAATGTTGTTTCGCCGGAGCCGGTGACGAATGCGGAGTTTACGAGCGAAGTGGCGAAGGCGCTGCATCGGCCGGCGATTTTTTCGGCGCCGCCGTTTGCGCTGCGAATGGCAATGGGGCGGGAGATGGCGGACGCGCTGCTGCTGGCGAGCCAGCGCGTCGTGCCGAAAAAGCTGCTTGGCGCAGGTTATTCGTTTCAGTGGCCCGCGCTGAGGCCCGCGCTGGCGCGGATCCTGGGGCAGCGCGCGGCGTGAAGCGCGTTACTTTATGACGTTGAGCGTCACCGAAACGTGATAGACGTGGCCGTTTAGCGGGTCCGTGGCGACGATGCTTTCGACGGTCTGACCGTCTTTCAAGACAGGATTCGACTCGGCGCGAAATTGGTGAATGATCGGCGAGTTCGTCGCGCTGGCAATGTCACCGGAGATGGCGCTGCGCTCGACGGTCATCTGGAGCTTGAAGCGGCCGTCATCCTGGAGCGAGGCGGAGCAGTCGATGTTGGTGCCGATATCGAGGTAAGTGAACTTGTCTTTGTCCGTGGCAATGGGAACGCGCGTTCCGCTGCGCACCTGGGAATTCGGACGGCCGCGGCGTTCGTCGGCGTTAACGGAAAGTGTGTAAGGCAAGCTGGAGACCTTCTTATCGCCCTCGAATTCCATAAAGACGACCTGAATTCTGAGCGAGGTGACGGCCTGAACCAGATCGTCTTTTTTCGGTGACGATGGAGGTTTTGGCGCGTCTTGGGCACGGAGACCGCTGGAAGCCAGCAGAACGAGAATCGAGAAAAATACCAAACGAACGTATTTCATACGTGTTGCCTCTTTTCCGAAAAGAATTTTCATCGCTACAACATTGCCGTGCTACTTCGTATCTCCCTCTTGATCGGACTTCGCCAACGACGGAATGTTCAAGTCGCCCAATTCGATATCGGCGATTTCGAGCGGCTCGATAGGAAGGTGCCGATCGAGCGGATTGGCACTTTCCACCGGCAATCGCGCCGCGCGCGCTTTGCGAAGGAGCATTTCATACCGCAGCAAGGCGGCGCCATCCTCTGGTGCGACGATGACTTCCGGCGACTTTGGTTTTGCACTGCGGCCTGCAGCCAAAGTGGCCGGCGCGCCGTGCTGCAAAGAAGAGACGCCGCGGGCCGATCGAGGGTTCACGATGGCGGGGGAAACCGGATTCGGCTTGTCGGCGTATAGAGAAGCGGAAGTTCGATTCACCGCGGTGCGGATCGGCGGCGTGTGGGATTGCAACAAGAAAGAGACGATGATGGCAGTTGCGGCCACGGCGGCGCCCGCCAGGGCCACAATCGAAAAGGAAAAGCGGCGCGGCGGAGGCGCGGCGAGAATCCCGGCGCGCACGCGCGGGAGAAGAGTGGCGGGAACTTCGGTGTTGGCGGCAGTGCGAAGGCCGGAGTCGATGGCGGCAAAAAAAGATTGTTCTTCGGCGAAGGCGTCGCGGCACGATTTGCATGAGGCGAGATGCCGTTGCAGTGGGTACGAAGGCGATTCACCGGCCGTTGCGGCGTCGGTTAGCGATTTTTTGTAGGGTTCACAAAACATCTGAGTTTCTCCGCAAGTTGTTTCCGAGCGAAAAACATACGCGATTTGACGGTGCCGACGGGAATCGCGAGCAACGTGGCGACTTCGTCGAGCGAGTGGCCGTTCATCGCGGAGAGCAAAAGGACGAGGCGCATTTTTTCGGGCAATTCTTCCATCGCGCGATCGAGATGCCGTTTAAATTCGTGCGAGTCGAGAAGATGCTCGCCTTGCGAACGCGCCTGCTCGCGAACCCATTCCGCTTCGCGCATGCCGCGGCGTTTGGCGGAGCGAAGGCGATCGAGGGCGAGGCGAAACGAGATGCGCACAAGCCAGGCGCGAAACCGGTTGCGATCGCGGAGCCGCTCGAAATTTCGAAAGGATTTGAGAAGCGCTTCCTGCGCGACGTCTTCCGCGTCGGCGTCGTTGCGCAAGACGCCGCGCGCGACACGAAAAGCCAGCGCGGACGAGTCGGCGAGCCGCTCATCGAACTCTCGGCGCACCGCCGAGCGTTCCGCTTCGTGCGTCCATTCGTCACTTCCACACTTGGGGGCGGTGCTGCCCGGCTCGATCAGGATCAACTCCTGCATTCTGTGCCTTCTGCGGGAAGCCGCTCAAGATGAAGACAAAAAGCGACAGCCACACACAATGTACAACTGCCAGACGCCGCGAGCGACGGCAGAGTTCAAAACAAATTGAAGAAGTATGGCGAGGCGAAGGAAAAAGGAAAGGGGAGGATGACCAATTCCGATTTGAAACTTGGATTTGGCGGCGATGTCCCGAAGTGGAACTACGGGGAGGAGTGGAGATGATTGCCGAAACCGTAGGAACATCCGTCGACCAGGCTTCGTTTCTCGTAAATTATAGACAATACATGACTTACTGAATTCCGGGCGATCGGACCGATTTTCGTTGCGACGCGTGGGGCGCGGGTTGGCGCTTGGCCCTTCGACTGCCTTTCGCCATGCCGTGCGACCCCTTCGGCAAATGCTTACTGGGCTTTCCCAATGCTGGGGGGTCGCGCTTCTACTTGCGGCGGGCGTAAGCTTCGAGGGTTGCGGAGGGGGAGGCGCAGCAATCGGTCCGCCACCGCCGCCACCACCTCCCTCCATTGTTGTAAGCGTAACGCCGCAATCGAATTTGCTGTTGCTCGGAAACACGCAAGTGTTCGCCGCCGACGTTGCAAACACGACGAATACGGCGGTGACGTGGAGCGTGAACGGAGTGGTTGGCGGAAATGGCACGGTTGGGACAATTTCGGCGGCGGGAGTTTACACCGCACCGGCGGACTTGCCGAACAATACGATCGTTACGGTTGCGGCGACGAGCGCGGCGGATCCATCCAAGTCGGGGTCGGCACAGGTTACGCTCGCGAGCGACATCGCAGTTTCCGTGACGCCGGGTGCGGCGAACGTCGAACTGGGCAGCGTACAAAAGCTGCAAGGCGGCCTTGCGAGCAGCGGCCATCCGGACAACACGATTTTGTGGAGCTTGAGCGGAGCGTCGTGTCCGGCCGCATGCGGCACGATCGACGCGAATGGGAACTACACCGCGCCGCAGATTTTACCGGCGTCACCGAACGTTGTGGTGCGAGCGCAAAGCGCCGCGGATCAATCCAAATTTGCGACGGCAGCGCTGACGATTGCGAGCAATTTCACACTTCAGCTATCCGGACCGCCGAATATCGCGACGAACACCTCGACAACGATCGTCGCGACGCTGACGCCGGCGCCGAATTCGAATCCAACGCCGAACTTGAGTTGGAGTCTTTCTGGAAACGGTTGCAACGGAAATTCGTGCGGAACGCTGGCGACGACCACCACGCAATTTGATGCCAGCAACGTCGAAGTGTCTTCGGCGAGCTATTTGGCGCCGGCGGCGGCGCCGAGTCCGAATTCAGTGACGATTACGGTGACGCCGACGGCGGACCCAAGCAAGAAAGCGCAGCTCACGATTCAAATACAGGTGGGTCCGAGCATTGCCGTTTCGCCCGGCACGGCCACCGTGGCGGCAAATCATCGTGTGACTTTGGCCGCACAGATTACCGGAACTTCGAACACCACCGTGAACTGGACCGTGAACGGAGTTCCTGGTGGAAACGCGACGGTGGGAACGATCTGTGCGGCTGGATCGAATCCATGCAATGGGATTACCGGCGGTACCACGTTGCCGGTGGACTATGTGGCGCCGGGGGCGATTCCTTCGCCGAATCCGGTGACGGTGACGGCGACGAGCGCAGGGGATGCGACGTTGCAGGCGTCGTCGCAAATCACCGTTATCAACCATGTGATCGTGAGCGTGCAACCGGGGAACGTAACGCTCGCGCCGCTGGCGGTGCAGGGATTTGCGGCAAGTGTGCTGGGAACGAGCAACCAGAGCGTCACATGGCAGGTGCAAGGCAGCGGCTGCGCGGGAGTTGGCGCATGCGGCACGATTACGGCGGCCGGCGCGTATACGGCGCCTGGGGCCGCGCCGTCGCCGGACGCGATCCAGATTTTGGCGATCAGTGCGGACGACACTTCGCAATCCGGAGTGGCGAACGTAACGATTTCAACCGGGGCGGACATCCTGGCGTTGCATCCGGCAAGCGTGTACGCAGGCGAAGCGAATGGATTTACGTTGCGGGTGGACGGCAGTGGATTGACGACGACAACGACGGGCGCGGGATCGACTTTGCTGATCGGAGGAACGGCGCGGACGACCACGTGCCCGAGTTCGAACGAGTGCACCGCGGTGGTGACGGCGAGCGACACGCAGGCAGCGGGGAGCGTCACGGTCCAAGTGCAAAATCCGAACGGACAAAAATCGAACAGCGTTTCGCTGATTGTGGTGGCGCCGGGCACGGGAGTTGCAACGATTGCGCTGAGCACGGCGTCACCCGCCGCAACGGGAATCGACATTACCGTGGTTGAACCGACGACGGCGGGAGTCTCACAACCCGCGAGCGACGTGGATTTGAATATCGCGGCGCTGGGTTCTTTCCATACAGCCAACAATTCCTGCAACCTGGGCGGAAATCCGGTGACGGTGACGCGACCGGCAAGCGGCACCGCGACAGCGGACATCTGCGTGTTTTCACAAAGCGGATTGGATACGAGCATGACGTACACGATCTCGGGGTCCGGCGATGTGAGTGTGATTGCGAAACAGCCGGCGGGGCTCGGAATTATTCATCTGACGTTACAAGTGACATCCACGGCGCAAGCGGGAGCACGCACGCTTTTTATTCAGAACACGAATTTGGATGAGACCGCGGCGAGCGGCGTGCTGGAGGTGCAGTGAAATGAGCGATCGGCTTCGGAGAAAGTTGGTTTGGACGCTTTTACAGATGGGATTGTTGATGCTGCTCGTGGCGACGGCGAACGCGACAACGCTGGTGCGGCTGAGCTTTGACGATTTGGCGCGACAAGCGACGGCAATTGCGCGAGCGCGTTGTCTTGCGTCCGCTAGCCTGTGGCGCAATGGAGAGATTTGGACCGAAACGGAGTTTGCAGTTCTCGAGGTGAGCAAAGGGACCGCGCCGGGAATTTTGCGGATTTCGCTGCCCGGCGGCCGCATGGATCACCTGCAATCGCACGTGGAGGGCGTGCCGGCGTTTCGCGCGGGGGAAGAAGTTTACTTATTTCTTTGGAATGCGCGCGGAAGGGACAACTACGTTTTGGGCTGGACGCAGGGGACGTTTCGCATCATGCACGATCCACGTACGGGATTGGAGCGCGTGACGCAAGACTCGGCCGCGACGCCGGCATTTGACCCGGCGACGCGGGAATTTCGGCACGGCGGAGTGCGAAACGTGCCGCTGCCGGTTTTTCAATTGAAGCTAAAAAGAGCGCTGGAGAAAGCAAACCGCTGAAAACGGAGTGAAACGCGATGAAGAAACAATGGTGGATTGCGAGGAATACAATGCTCGCGTTGGCGCTGATTTTTACAAACGCGTTGCAAGCGGCGGGATATGCATTTAACGAAACTGTGCCGGACGTGAGATTGCCCGCTTCCTTTTCGGGCGGGTCGGCATGCCCGGTGCCGTCTCGCCAGACGACGGCGAGCGGCAGCATCGCGGTGCGGTGGAGCACATCGCTTTCGACAAATCCGGTAACGATTTTAACGCAAGACCAGACGCCGGATGGCCGGCTGGCGGAAATCGAAAAAGTAATTCAGCAATCGTTTGCAGTCTGGACGGGAGTGGCCGGAACGACGCTAAAGCCATCCTCCTTGGCACCGCTTACGCGGGTGAGTGCGGCGACCTCTTGCGGCGCGGACGGCATGAACTCCATTTGCTTCGATCAGCCGGATATGGCCTTCACGCCGGGCGTGCTGGCGTTTACGCGGATCGTGACGGCCGACCACGCCGGCGAACAATTGATAAATGGAGCGGCAGCGGCAGGACCGGGGCAAATTCTCGATGCGGATGTTTTCTTCAATCCGGGCGATTCGAATGTCATGTTTTCGACGCCGGCGATCTTGGCCGCGAATCCGAAGTCATACGATCTGGAATCGATTTTGACGCATGAGCTTGGACACTTTCTCGGGTTCAGTCATTCGGCGATTTGGAGCGCGATGATGTATCCCTTTGCGCCGGCTCCCGGCACGATCAGCGGAGTTCGCCCGACCGTGCAAGCGCCCGATGCTCCGCTGGCCGACGACGATCGGACGGGATTGCGGGTGCTCTATTCCGATCCGACGGATGCGACGTATGTCGGATCGATCGAAGGGCGTATTGTCCCGGCCAATTCTCTGTCGCTACCCGCGAATCCGCCCGGGGTGACGGGTCTTTTCGGAGCGCACGTGGTGGCGGTGGATGCGGCGAGCGGCGCGGTTGTGGCGGGCGTGCTGGGCGGATGGAGTTGTACATCGCCGGGCCCGGCGCAGTTTGACGGAAGCTACGCGATTCAAGCGTTGCCGATCGGCCACAGTTATCAAGTTTATGCCGAAGCTTTGAATGGCGCAGTGGACCCGACGCAAGTAAGCAACGCGCTGACGACGCTGTGCCGAAATCCGACGACGGACGCGGGCTGGCCGCCGCTCCAAAGCTGCGTGGTGCCAAGCGCAAATACCGGCTTTACGCTGCGAGTGCGGCCTGCACCGTAATCGACTCAAAGATTTGCTCGGAAAAATTCCTGGACTACCGAGCAACGAGCCAGCCGCCGCCGTAGAGCAAACCCGGGCCCAGCGACGCCAAAAAAATCGGCGCGGACGTGTTGTGATGGAGTCCGCGAGCTGACAGGAGCAATGGATGAAGCGCGGCACCGCAAGTGGAAGAGCCCAGATTGCCGCGAACTTCCGCCACGGGCGGAAAACTTTCGGAAGAGACGCCGGCTTGTTTCGCGAGCAAAGCGACCAATCGAGGATTTGGCTGGTGGGTGGCGAAGCCAATTGCATCCTGGCGAGAAATTCCACTGCGGCGTTCGACTTCTGAAATGACCTGAGTCATTTTGGCGATGGCCGCGCGCGACAACGCTTCTCCTTCGAAGACAACGTTGAGCGCTCCATTTGCGGAATCCTTGATTTCGATCGCCGTAGCGAATTGCGCCGCGCAGCCGAAGAAAAATTCTCCGAGAACGAAAGCAGATGGAGAGCTTCCATTTGAGGCGCTTTGCACGACGAAGGCGCTCGAGCCGTCCCCGAAAAGTCCTCCAAATTCGCCGCGCACGCGTTCGGGAGTGAGCGTGCGCGAGTGCACATCGGCAGTGACGATAAGAATTCGCCGCGCTTGGCCGGCGGCAACGAAAGCCTGTGCCGTTGCCAGCGCGTTGAGCAGCCCGAGACACGCGCCGCCGATGTCCATGGCGCCGCAGGATTCGGGAAGGTGCAGATGGGCGTGAAGTTCGGCGGCGAGCGACGGGATGGTGTGATGTGTTTCACTTGCGGCGAAAAGCCAGTCGCACGAATCGGCTTCGATTCCGCCTGCCGCACAAGCAGCCAGCGCGGCGCGCGTGCCGAGGGAGACTTCCGTTTCATCCGGTGCGACGCGCGACACGCTGCGGATGCCCGCGCGGTCGCGGAGTTTTCCCGCCGCCATTCCAAACTGCCCGTCAATCGTCTCGGAGGGTATGGAGAGCGAACCGAATGCGGCCGCGGAGGACGCGACAACGGCGAGCTCGCGCTTTCCAATAGAGAATGTGTTGGTCATCACGAATCCACATTCCATTTTGCGGACGCGGCCACGCTGCGGCAAGCCCAAGTTTGGCATCGACTGCGATGCGCCGAGCGAAGCTCGCGATTGCGCGGAATGGAGCGCGACCGCGATGCGTTTGTCAATCGAATGCACGCGATCGCACGGGCTGGCGTTTTCTTGCGGCGGAAGGGCACAATTGAAGAGAGGAGACTTGATGCTGTTTCGTGTTGCCGCTTCGTGTTTATTGCTATGGATGGCGTGGCCAGGCGCGCTCGTGGCGCAACGCGAACGCGGCGAGCTGCGCCTGGAAGTGCGCGATCCACAGGGCGCAACCGCTGCGGGCGAAGGCGAGCTGGTAAGCGAATTAAACGATGTGCGGCGCGAATTCAAGGTTGGCGGCGACGGAAAAACCGTTGTGCAGGGTTTGCCGTTTGGGCGCTATCACGTCCGTTTTCGGGCGCAGGGCTTTGCCGAGTGGTCGGGCTTGCTGGAGATTCGCTCGGAGGTTCCGCAAACATTTGGCATCACGCTCGGCGTCGCGGCGGTGAACACGCAAATTCAGGTGTCGGATTCCGCGACGCTGGTCGATCCTTCGCGGACGGGCGTGACGTACGCGGTGGGAAAGAATGCAATTGAAGAGCAAATTCCGGCGCAGCCCGGCCGGGGGCTGACCGATCTGGTAAACGATCAGCCGGGATGGATTTACGAAGCGAATGGCGTGCTGCATCCGCGCGGGTCGGAGTACGACGTGCAGTACGTTTTCAATGGCGTGCCGCTGACGCAAAACCGTTCGCCGGCGTTTGCGCCGGCGCTCGATCCCGATGACGTGGAATCCATGCGGGTGCTTACGGCAAGCTTCCCCGCCGAGTATGGACGGAAGCTTGGCGGAATCGTGGAAGTGACGACGAGCAAGAACCCGCCGCACGGCCTGCACGGCGATTTCGACGCGGATGGAGGAAGTTTTTCCGCTGTAAGCGGGTCGGGACGAATTTCGTATGTGCGCGAGAAGGATCGCTTTTCGTTTGGCGGCGAGGGTTTTCACACGGATCGGTACCTCGATCCGCCGGTGTTGCAGAATTTCACAAATCGCGCGAACTCGGACGGGTTTTCCGGTTCGTACGAACGGGACTTTTCGGACCGCGACCGCTTGCGCGTGAGCGTATCCCACAGCGCGGTCCGCTTTTTGGTTCCGAACGAATTGGTGCAGCAAAATGCGCTGCAGAGGCAGGACATCGCGGATGGAGAAACCGCCGGGCAAATTTATTGGCAGCACATCGTGTCGACCGACGCGGTGTTTAGCGCCGCGGCGAGCGTACGCGATGCGCGAGCGACGCTTGCATCGAATCCCGATTCGACTCCGGTGATTGTGTCGCAGGACCGTGGGTATCGCGAGGGCTACGCCCGTGCGGACCTGGCGGGCCACCGCGGGCATCACGACTGGAAAGCCGGCGCGGACGCCGTGTTCAATCCGGTGCACGAGGCATTGAGCTATCTGGTCACCGACCCGGCGCAGTTTGACCCCGCCACGCTGCCGCAGTTCACATTTTCGCGGCACGAAACGTGGGATCTCGAACAATCTCTTTACGTGCAAGACGCGATGCATTACGGCAATTGGAACGTGAGCGCCGGCTTGCGATTGGACCACTACGACTTTAACGTGGCCGAATGGGCGGCGAGTCCGCGCGTCGGAATTTCGCGATTTATTCCGAGCTGGAATCTGGCATTGCACGCATCTTTCGACCGCGTATTTCAGACACCGGCGCTGGAAAATCTTTTGCTGGCGAGTTCTCCGGATTTGAGCGTCGTGAATCCGAATGTTTTGCGGCTGCCGGTGCGGCCTGCCCGCGCAAATTATTTTGAATGGGGGCTGACGAAAGGCGCCGGCGGAAAAGTGCGAATCGAAGCAAACGTTTTCCGGCGAGACTTTCACGACTATCCGGACGACGACGTGCTGCTCGATACCGGCGTGGGATTTCCGGTCTCTTTCAAAAAAGCGCGGATCTTCGGCGAGGAGTTGAGCTTGCAGGTTCCGCACTGGTGGAGATTTTCCGGTTTCGTCAGCTATTCGAATCAATCGGGGATTGGAGAAGGGCCGGTGACCGGCGGCCTTTTTCTGGGCGACGACGCCTCGAGCGCGCTGACCAACACGGCGCGATTCGCCGTGACGCAGGATCAGCGCAACACATTGCGAGCGCGCATGCGGATGCAAACGACCAAGCGGACGTGGATTGCGCTCAGTGGAGAATATGGCAGCGGCTTGCCCGTGGAATTGGACGCGACGGCTACCAACATACCGTTCTTATTGCAGCAATTTGGACCGGAAATTATCGGGAAAGTGAACTTCGATCGCGGCCGCGTGGCGCCGAATTTTTCGTTGGGAGCGGCGGCAGGATGGGAAGTGTATCGAAAAGAGCAGCGCTCGGTGGGGCTGCAAATTCAGAGCGAAAATCTGACCGATCGCGTCAACGTGCTCGATTTTGCCAGCTTGTTTTCGGGGACGGCGGTCGCGACCCCGCGAAGCGTCACCGCACGGCTGCGTGTGTCATTCTAGAGGATACAGGCGCGATGCAAGTTGCGCCGTTCCCTGTTGTGCAAACATTTTATCGCGATCGAAAAAATGCGAGCCGTTGCGCGGCTATCCTTTGCCGTCGGAAACAGGTCTGAATTTCTTGCATGGGCACTGCGAGCACTTCTCCGGGACGCTCTCTGCCCTCCAATGAGTTGCTTGCGGGTGGCCGCATGCGCACAGCTTTTTCTTCTTGGATTTGCTTATCAATTCTTATGCCTCCGATCGACCAACGGAATTTTAGCGCACGGCAGGCGACGCATGAGTAGATTATTAATTTCCGAGCATGAAGTGATGCGCGAGACACAAGAAAAGGCCAGTGTCGCAGTTCCTAGATTTTGGTACCGCTAACGGGAATCGAACCCGTATTTTAGCCTTGAAAGGGCTACGTGCTAACCGTTGCACCATAGCGGCACTGTGTTGCGGGGTTGCTACTCTTCTAGAATACGGGAAATCCTGCGATGCGACAAGCGGGTGCGGCGGCCAATTTTCGGGCACCAGCTTGGTGAAGGGGACGATTCCTCTTCCGATTGGCCAGGCTCAGCTGGCCGACAGAAGCGAACTTGCCGGGGAATGCGCGGCAATTCAGCAACTCCGGTTTGTGCCGAAAGATCTGGAGCGACTACCGGAACGATCAATTTCGTCGGTCTTGAAATTCTTCGTTCCACGCCATTTGAATGGCTTCAAGTTTCGCTTCGTTCGACTTGGCCGGATCGCCGGAAAATCCTTCAAGTTCCGTAATCCATTTGTGCATGTCGGTGAAACGGACGGTGAGCGGATCGGTGTCCGGATATTTGTCGGTCAGAGCGATGGCAATGTCTTCAAAGCTGTCCCAATCGAATGTATGCGGCATGGTCTTTTCGGAAGCGGCTAGTGATCCAGCTCCTTCGCGTAGTTCTTGTTCCACTCCGGAATTTCGACGACGATGTCGGTCGTGCCGTCCGGCACGGTCTGGCAGCCGAGGCGCGATTTCGGCGTGATGCCTGGCGCTTCGTCGAGCTCGTCGAGCTCCGCATCCGTCGCTTCGTTGCAGGATTCGAGGCCTTCGCGCACGATGACATGGCACGTGGAGCACGCGCAGACACCGCCGCATGCATGGTCGAGGCCGGCCTTCAGCGCTTCGGAGAAATCCAGGATGCTTCCCGGAAGGCCATTGTGCCCGTAAGGAATTTGCGCCGGATCCACTTCAATCGTTTTGCCGCTCGGCAAGAAAGTTACTTTGAACTTCTTCGTCGCCGGCGTGTATTTTGTTTCTTCAATATAAGGATTGCTTCCGCCCATGCTGTGCCTCTCCGTCTCCGCTTGAAACTAAACTTCTCCGACGCTCTTCCCTTTTAGTGCAGTGGAAATCGCGCTGTTCATCACAATCTCGGCCAGATTTATCGTCACCTGATTCAATTCATCGATTCTCTTGCGAATCAGCTTGTAGTCCGTGCTTGCCACTGATTCTTTCAATGCCGCCACGGCGCCGTCAATCTTCACGCGTTCTTCCGAAGGAACTGCGTTCGCCTGCTCGCCGGACAAAGCTTTAGACGTCGCGACGAGAATGCTTTCCGCTTCGGTGCACGCTTCGATCAGCTGGCGTTCGGCAAAATCCTGCTCGGCGAACTCGATCGATTCTTCGAGCATGCGTTCAATTTCCGCGTCGTTCAATCCGTAGCTTGGCCGGACCTCGACCAGTTGCTGCGCGCCGGTCCGAACGTCTTTTGCGGCGACTTGCAGGATGCCGTTTGCGTCGATCAGAAACTTTACTTCGATGCGCGGCAGACCCGCGGGCGCCGGAGGAACCTTGAGGGAAAAGCGCGCGAGCGAACGGCAATCTTTCGCCAGTTCGCGTTCGCCTTGCAGCACGTGAATGTCGATGCCGGTCTGGTTGTCGACGCCCGTCGTGTACATCTCCTGCGCGCTGGCGGGAATCGGCGAATTTCGAGGAATGATTTTGCCGACGGCGCCGCCGTAAGTTTCGATTCCGAGCGAAAGCGGCGTCACGTCAAGCAGCAGCATGTTCGTCACGCCGCGGTCCAGAATGTTCGCCTGGACGGCGGCGCCAAGCGCCACGACTTCGTCGGGATTCAATTCCGTGTGCGGTATGCGGCCGAAGAAATCCTGCACGGTGCGGCGAATCAAAGGCGTGCGCGTGGTGCCGCCGACGAGCACGACTTCGTCCATCTGTTCCGGTTTAAGCTGGGCGTCGGCGAGCGCGCGCTTGACGGGAGTCATGCTTCGATCGACGACGGGACGGATCAGCGCGTCCAGCATGCCACGCGTAAGTTCGCACTCGAACGATTTTCCGTTGGGAAGCGGGAATCGCAACGTGGCGGATTCCCTTTCGGACAGGTCGTGCTTTAGCGCGATTAATTCTTTGCGCAATTCCTGCGCGATTTCGCCGTGCGGCGAAAAATCGATTTGGTGATTCTGCAGGATCTGCTCGTGAACGAAAGCCTGCAACAAATTGTCGATATCGTCGCCGCCGAGGTGCGTGTCGCCGTTTGTGGAGAGCACCTGATAGATGTCGCCGTCGCTGGTCGAGATGAGCTTCAAAATGGAAATATCGAACGTTCCGCCGCCGAGGTCGTACACGGCAACCGTGCCGCGCTGCTTTTCATGCAGGCCGTAGGCGAGCGAAGCGGCGGTGGGTTCGTTCACGAGGCGGAGCACTTCGAGGCCGGCGAGGCGACCGGCGTCTTTTGTGGCTTGCCGCTGTGCGTCATTGAAATAGGCGGGCACGGTGACGACGGCGCGATCGACCGGTTCGCCAAAATACGCTTCCGCCCAATTTTTCAATTCGCGCAGGATGAACGAAGAAATTTCCGGCGCCGTAAAACTCTTCTCGCCGAGTTGAATACGAATGAGGTTGCCGCTCGCCGCGTCGACGCGAAAAGGGAAAAGTTTCAATTCATCTTGAATATCGTCCACACCGCGGCCCATCAGGCGTTTTACGGAGTAGATCGTGCGTTCCGGTTGCGTCAGCAGCCGCGTGCGTGCCGGTTCCCCGACGATGATCGCTCCATCGCGATCCACGCTAACGACAGACGGACAGAGCGTGCTTCCGTTTGGACCCGGAATGCACTTCGGCTGGCCCGTTTGCGCATCGATGTACGCGACGAGGCTGTTCGTTGTCCCCAGATCGATTCCGACGATGCGTCCCATGTTTCCGCTTACGCCTCTGCCAATTCTTTTGCCACGCCGACCACCAGATTCCGAATGTACGCGCGGCGATTCAAGTGTTCATTCAAACGCGCCATGATTTTCTTTTCGCTCGCTTCGTCCGCGCCCGCGTCAATCGCGGCGTCCCAATCTTTTGCGGTTGCTTGCATCTGCTTGTCGACGCCGGCTAGTTTTTCGGCAAAATTCTTTTCCGCTGCCTGCAATCGCGCTTTGAGCGCCGCCACGTCCGCGCCCGCCGACTTCGCTTCGCGCAATTCATCCAGCGATTCGTTCAATTCAAACACTTCCTCGAGCAATTCAGGCGGCGCCTGCTGTTTTTTCTCGCCTTCCTTGCGCTCGCCTTCAATCGCCAGCAGATATTCGATCCGCGACACCGGATCTTTCAACGCGCGATACGCATCGTTCAATTCCGAACTGCGCCGCAGCGAAAGCTCTTTTTCGTCTTCCGCGGCGTTGACGAACTTATCCGGGTGCAGCTTCCAGCTCAATTGCAGAAACTTCTGTTCCAGTCCGCCCATCTCGATCCACAGCTTGCGCGGAAGGCCAAACAACGCGAAATAATCCGTATCCTGCGCCGATTGCAATTTGCCGCAACTGCTGCAAACGAGCGGGCCCTGCAGCCGTTCGTGGCAGCTTGTGCAGACCATCGGAACATTCGCTCGCGCAGGGAGTGGCATCAGTTTAATGTCCTTGCTTCAAACAAAAATGGCTGGCGCAATTTGCGGCCAGCCATCCCAACCGGCAATCGCGGCATTTATGCCGTAAACGAACTGCCGCAGCCGCAGTTCCGCGCCGCATTCGGATTCTGAAACACGAACCCTTGCCGCATCAGCGTGTCTTCGTATTCAAGCGTCGTTCCGTTCAAATACAGGAAGCTTTTGGGATCCACGAAAATGCGCGCGCCGAATTCTTCGATGATTTTGTCGCGGTCGCGCGATTGCGTATCGAGCCGCATCGCGTAAGAAAGCCCGGAGCAGCCGCCGCCTTGCACGCCAACGCGCAAGCCGCCCACTTCCGGAGACACGCCGTCCTTTTCGAGAAGTTGGCGAATCTTTTTTGCCGCCTTCTCGGTCAGGTGAATCGTCGCCGTTGCCGGACTTGCCGTTTCCGTGGACATGCTTATGCGTCCCTTTTCTTTAAAAAGTCTCTCGCCGATTAGTGCGAGGGCTTTTCCGAAGCCAGCACTTCCACGCCGTGCTTTTTCTTCCAATCGCCGATGGCCGCCTTGATGGCGTCTTCGGCGAGAACGGAGCAGTGGATCTTCACCGGCGGAAGCGAAAGCTCGCGGACGATGTCCGTGTTCTTGATCGCCAATGCCTCGTCGACCGTTTTGCCCTTCACCCATTCGGTCGCCAGCGAAGAGCTTGCGATCGCGGAGCCACAGCCAAAGGTTTTGAACTTCGCTTCTTCAATGACCCGTGTTTCCGGATTGATCTTCATCTGCAACTTCATTACGTCGCCGCACTCCGGCGCACCGACGAGGCCGGTCCCGACATTGGGATCTTCCTTCGGCATGCTTCCGACGTTGCGGGGATTGTTGTAGTGGTCTACAACCTTGTCGCTATATGCCATAAACCGCTCCTCCGCGGCCGCTTTCGCGGCCGAGTTGAAATCGTGGTGCCAAAGTTAATTGCTGCGCGCCAGGTTTCCGATGCTGACAAAACCCGCGTTGCGCAATACTTTTTCCGAGATGGAAACGTTCGGCACCCACGCCGAGCGGCCCATCGTCAATTGCCGGAGCACATCCTTGATGTAGTCCGCGCCAATTCCCAAAACTTTCAAGAACGCGCGTACTTCCTGCAGGTGATTAAAGGCACGCTCACCGGCCGGCTTGGCATCGTCGCCCTCCGCATACGGCACAAACGCGACGCGAAACGCCGCGCCCGTCCCCGCGATGGAACGATGAACTCGAATTGTCCCTTCACTTACACTCACGCTTGCCATTTCTTTCTTTTCCCTTTCTGCTGGGTGCTTCTTTCTCTCACTTAGATGCAGGAGCCGCTTACGCGGTCTGCCATTTCACCTTGGAAATATCGATGCCCTCTTTGGCCATTTCGTAAAGGGGCGAAAGCTCTCGCAGTTTGCTGACGACCTGAACCATCTTGTCGACGACGTAGTCTACTTCTTCTTCGGTATTAAAGCGCCCCAAACCGAAACGAATCGACGTGTGCGCCAAATCCTCGCCAACTCCAAGAGCCTTAAGGACATAACTGGGCTCCAGGGTGGCCGACGTACAGGCCGAGCCGCTCGAAACGGCGATGTCGTTGATGCCCATCAGCAGCGATTCGCCTTCGACGTACGCAAAGCTCATGTTCAGGTTGTTGGGAAGCCGATGCTCCATCGAACCGTTGATGAAGACCTCGTCCAGCTTGGCTTCGAGTCCTTTTTGGAGCCGTTCACGGAGCGCAAGCATACGCTTTGATTCCTCAGCCATTCCTTGTTGCGCCACTTCGCAAGCTTTGCCGAGACCCACGATTCCGGGAACGTTCAAAGTGCCGGAGCGCATGCCGCGTTCGTGGCCGCCACCGTCGATAATTGCGGAAAGCTGCACGCGAGGATTGCGGCGGCGCACATAAAGTGCGCCAACGCCTTTCGGTCCATAAATCTTGTGAGCCGAGATCGCCAGCAGGTCAATATTGTCCTTCTGCACGTCCACGGGAATCTTGCCGACCGCCTGCACGCCATCGACGGCAAACAGGATGCCGTGTTCTTTCGCAATCTTGCCGATTTCCTGAACGGGATTGATGATGCCGATTTCGTTGTTGGCATACATCACCGTGATCAAAATCGTCGTCGGCTTGATCGCTTTGCGCACATCTTCCGGGTTGACGCGGCCGTCTTTCTGCACCGGCAAGTACGTCACTTCAAATCCGTACTTTTCCAGGCGCTTGCAAGTATCGAGCACGGCCTTGTGCTCGATGGCCTGGGTGATGATGTGATTGCCCTTTTCGCGGTACATTTCGGCGACGCCCTTGATCATCAGGTTGTCGCTTTCCGTCGCACCGCTTGTGAAAATAATTTCTTTGGGCGTCGCGCCGATCAGCGAAGCCACCTGCCCGCGCGCGTTTTCCACGGCCTCTTCGCCGGCCCAGCCGAACGAGTGGTTGCGGCTGGCCGCGTTGCCGAACTTGTCGCCAAAATACGGCAGCATCGCTTCCAGAACGCGCGGATCGACCGGCGTCGTCGCATGATTATCGAAATAAATTGGCAGCTTCACACTCATGATTCCTTCTCCCTAAGCCTTCAATGCCACGAGCACGCGCTCTTGCGGCTCTTCGCTCATGTGAGCAATCGTTACCGTTCCCAGCACGTTCAAAATACTGTCGTTTACCCGGCGCAGCGGCTCGCGCACGGAACACTTGGATGTCGCGTCGCAATTTCCGTGACTTGTTACGCAAGACGTAATCAAGACCGGCCCGTCAATCGCGGTGATTACTTCGAGCGCGCTGATCTGTTCCGGCGCCTTCGAGAGTTGATATCCACCGCTCGAACCGTGCTTGGCCGCCACCAAATTTTGCCGCGCCAGCTTTTGCAGCACCTTGGCCATCAAAGTGGATGAGATTCCGTATTCATCCGCGATTTCATTTGCGCTGCACGCGTGCTGTCCGCGGTGCATGGCCAAATGCTTGACGGCAATGAGGCCGTAATCTGCCTTTTTAGAAAGCTTAAACATCGAACTGCCTGCCCCCAGGCAAATTGCCATATACGACTGATTCAGTCGCGTATGGAAGTTTATATAGAAAAGGCGCGCTTGTCAACCGTGACCGTCAAGGAAAACTGAAATAAGTATATTGTTTTCTATATCTTGCGATAGGCAATATAAAATTCTCTGCTTTGTTTAATTCCGTTCGGCGGCAGCCAGTTGTGGTGACCGGCAACCGCGGACCTTCGAATGGTGATTCGACCGGTCACGCCTTGACCTTTGGCGCTTCAGAGAAGAGACTGCTTCGCAGGAGCCCTTCGCATGCGCAGAAGCCGATGTCTCATTCTTCAATCCGCAATTATGATCGCACTGGCTTGTTGGTTGCTGGCGCCGAGGGGCGTTTTTGGCCAGACGCAGCCCACATCGTCGACGCCGGCCGAAAGAAGCAACCACACCAATCATGCCAACAACCGGGAAACTTTCGTTCTGGTCGGCGCGGGCGATATCGCCTCGTGTAAATCGCTGGAAGGCGCGGAGGCGACGGCAAAATTGATCGAAAGCATTCCCGGCGATGTGTTTGCCGCGGGCGACCTGGCGTATGAAAAAGGCACCGCCGAAGAATTTAAGAACTGCTACGACAAAACCTGGGGGCGATTCAAAAGCCGAACGCACCCGGCGCCGGGCAATCACGAATTTTACGGGTCAAAGGACGGATCGCCCTATTTCGAATATTGGGGCACGCAAGCGGGGCCGGCGGAAAAAGGTTATTACAGCTTCGATCTGGGTAATTGGCATGTGATCGCGCTGAACACAAATTGCGGAGCTCCAGGCCTGGGCGGATGCGATGCCGGTTCACCGCAGGACATTTGGCTGCAGAAAGATTTGGCGGAGCACGCGAAATCCTGCATCGTCGCGTTCGGACACCACGCGCTTTACAGCAGCGGCGTTCTAAGAAGCCACGCGATTCACCCCGAATTGCGCCAGCTTTGGCAGGACCTTTATCAAGCACACGCGGATCTGATGCTTAACGGCCACGAACATTCTTACGAGCGCTTTGCTCCGCAAGACGTCTACGGCAATTTGGATGAGAAGCGCGGAATTCGGGAAATAGTTGTCGGCACGGGCGGCCGCAATCACGACCCGCTCGGCTTCGCCACCGCGAATAGCGAAGTTCGTAACGCGGAAACGTTTGGCGTGCTGAAGCTAACGCTCTCTCCCGGAAAATATACGTGGGAATTTGTCCCCGTCGAGGGCGGGGCGTTTCACGATTCCGGTGAAGGCGCTTGCCACAATGAGAAGGCGCCGCGCTAATTTTTAGCCGAGCACGCGCCGCCCTTTGCCGCGGCGGCAACCAGTTTCTGAACCGTGCCGGCGGGGATTAATAAAAGTTGCGCTTTGCCTTTGCTCGCGGCGGCAATTATCGTGGAAGCTTGCGTCTGTGCGTCATCGGAAAGCGGCGTGCCGCCGGCAAGCGCATCGAGAGCCGCAAGGCCGAGCGCCGCGATCGCGCTCAAATCTTGCGAATTCGGCGCAACTTCCTTCACGAACGACGACCGTTGCGCGAGCGATTGCACCGCCGCATCGTTCTCCCGCCATTTTCGCAATTGCCCGCGGAGCCGCGCCGCCGCGGATGCATCACGGCAGCTTCCGCCGAGATAGGCCGTCACGGCATCATCGAACCGCCGCGCGACATCGCTTTCCGGCGACGCCGCATCGACGACTCGATTCAATGGCGTATCGCTGCCGGCTTGATACGTGGCCGTTTCTTCGCGCGTGTAATCTTTCACCGGCTCCAGCACGTCCACCAGCGTTTCGAGCGCCGCGAATTCTTCCGGCGTCGCGGCGCCGGCAATTCGTTGCAACATTTGGCGGTAATAGCTGCGGTGGGTCAGGCCGGCCCACTCCAGTTTTTCGCCGACGACATCGAGCCGCGTGTACATCGAATGAACGTCGGTCACCGTTTGCGGCGACCAGAAACGCTCGGCAATCGCCGCCGTCCTTGGCCAGATTCGCGAATCGATGTTTTCCGCGTTCACGTATTCCGACCACATCGTCGCTTCGCCGCCCAAAACAAGCTTCTTTTCGGCGTCCGACAACGCCGCGGCTTCGCCACTCAGTGGATCCACGGCGTAGTGCCGCGCCGCGCTCCACATTAAATCGATGTAATAGCCATTTGAAAGAATTCCGCGATAGCCCTGCTGCGCCGCCGCCGCGAGCGCTTTGGACCCGCGCCAGGAATGAATCACGATGTCCTTCGGCGCGCCGGGGACGAAGATTTCGTCCCAGCCGATCGTCGCTTTGCCATGCTTCACCACAAGTTTCTGCACGCGCCCGCTGAAATATGCCTGCAACTCTTCATTCGTTTTGAAATTGTGCGATTTCTTGAATTCCTGAATTTTCGGATTCGCGTCCCACGCTTTTCCGTTCACTTCATCGCCGCCAATGTGAAAATAACGATCGGGAAAGAGTGCGGCCATCTCGCCGATGAACGCGTCGAGAAACTTGTAAGTTTTTTCGTTCGCCGGATCCATCGCCGGATCCATCACGCCCCACTTCTTTTCCACCGTAAATGGTCCCGGCGTGCTCGCCAGCTCCGGATACCCCACAAGCCACGATGTGCTGTGGCCGGGCATATCGAATTCCGGCACGACCCGCATGCCGCGATCGCGCGCGTAGGCGATTACGTCGCGGATTTCTTCCTGCGTATAAAAGTTTCCTTCGGAACCTTCGCCGTGCAGCTTCGGGAATTTCTTGCTTTCGGCGCGAAAACCCTGGTTGTCGGAAATGTGCCAGTGAAAGACGTTCAGCTTCACCGCTTCCATTCCGTCAAGATTTCGCTTGATCACGCCGAGCGGAATGAAGTGACGGCTCGAATCGATCATCAATCCGCGCCATGCAAATCGCGGCTGATCTTTTATGGTCACCGCCGGCGCCACGAATCCATCGGGCGAAACATCCACCAATTGCAGGAATGTTTGCATCCCGCGCAGCACGCCGAGAGGGGTCGTGGCGTTGAGCTTTGCGCCGCTCGATGTCACTTCGAGCGAATACGATTCGTCCTCTCCCAATTCCTGGGCGGGCTTGCTCGCCTTTTCCGTGTGCACCACAAGAGCGGCTTTCGTCGCATCGCCGGGTTTATTCGCGAAAACGATGCCGGTCTGCCGGTGCAAACGTTCCGAGAAGCGTTGTGCCGCGCGATCGAGCCTCGTTTCGGTGTAGCCGGTGAACGCAACGCGGAACGATTCATCTATTTTCAGCGCGCCGTTGCCCGCCTGCACACTCTCCGGCCAAGGCATCAGATTCAACGCGGGCGAGTTCTGCGGTCTCGCGTTCGCTGCGCCCAGCAAGCCCATCATCAACAACATGGCAAATCGTCTCCCCATCTCGCGCAATGGCATTGTGAGTCCAGCCCCCCAAAGATTTCCAACCGAAGCCGCTTCATTTCACTGCTATGTAGCGGAAAACCAGTGGATAGTGGCACACTTGGGCCGCGATGCGAAGCGCTTTTTCGTGCCGTCCATTTCGGACGGCGCCCACCGCCATCGCGCAGCAAGATTGCGGCACGCTTCCGCGGCCGGCTGAGTTAAAATCCCACTGTCGACGCAACGCGAATGAAAACCTCCATTGCCATCTATCCGGGTTCGTTTGACCCCGTCACCAACGGCCACCTCGATCTGATCGAGCGCGGCGAGAAAATGTTTGACGTACTCATCGTCGCCGTTCTGCAAAACGTGGAAAAGAAACCGCTCTTTTCGGTGCAGGAGCGGGTCGAGATGCTGCGCGAAGTGACAAAGCAATGGCCCGGCGTGGAGATCGATGTATTTGGCGGCCTGCTTGTCGACTATGCGCGCAAGCGCGGCGCCGGCGTGATTCTCCGCGGCATCCGCGCGGTGAGCGACTACGAATACGAACTGCAAATGGCGCTGATGAACCGCAAACTCGAAGGACGCCTCGAAACGGTTTTCATGCTGCCGGGCCTGACGTACAGCTATCTCAGCTCGAAACTCGTGCGCGAAATCGCGCAGCTCGGCGCGCCGCTAACGGGATTGGTCCCTTCCATCGTGGAGGAGCGTCTGAAGGCAAAAATTCCGTTTCTTGCAAAACAACAATCGCTTGCGGATGACAGTTCCGGAGACCGGTAGCGAAAGACTTTCACACGCTTTTGCAGTTCAGAAGGAGAAGAAGTGCACCTCACGGACCGCATCAACCGAATTCAAATTTCGCCGACGGCCGCCGTCATCGCCGCCGCCGATCAGCTCAAAGCAAAGGGCGTGGACATCGCCGACTTCGGCCCCGGCGAGCCGGATTTTCCGACGCCGGATCACATCAAGCAAGCCGCCATCAAAGCCATCAACGAGAATAAAACGAAATACACGGCTACGCCCGGCGTGATGCCGTTGCGCGAAGCGATTTGCGCGTGGCACAAACGCGAACTCGGTTCGAGCTATGACGCGAAAGAATGCGTCACGAACGTGGGCGGCAAGCATTCCATTTTCAACGTCATCAGCGTGCTGGTGCAGGCCGGCGACGAAGTGATTGTGCCCGCGCCGTATTGGGTCAGCTATCCGGACATCATCAAGTACACCGGCGCGACGCCGGTCGTCGTCGAAACGCGCGCCGAAGACGGTTTTGCCGTTCGCGCCGCGGACGTCGCCAAAGTCATCACGCCGAAAACGAAATTGCTCATTCTCGATTCGCCCAGCAATCCAACCGGCGGTGTGACGCCGCCGGAAGAAAGCGCCAAGCTGCTCGACCTCTGCAAGAAGCACAACATCTGGCTGATGGGCGACGAGTGCTATTCGCACTTCACTTATGGAACGAACAAACCTTTCTCTGTCGCGAGCCTTCCCGATTCGAAGAATCACGTCATCATCATCGGCTCGATGTCAAAAACTTTCGCCATGACCGGCTGGCGCCTCGGTTACACGCTCGCACCGGCGGAACTTGTCACCGCCACCGTGAAATTGCAAAGCCAATCCACTTCGAACCCGACCTCGATCGCGCAGTATGCGGCTCTCGCCGCGATGACCGGTCCGATGGACAGCGTGCCCGTCATGCTCGCGGAATACACGCGCCGGCGCCGCCGCATCGTGGACGGCTTGAACGCCATTCCCGGCATCACTTGTGGCGAACCAGGCGGCGCTTTCTACGCTTTTCCAAATGTTTCCGCCCGCGTCGGCGCCGGCTCGAACGCCCTGGCCAAAGACAGCGCGGAACTTGCCTCGTTGCTTCTCGAAAAAGCGCACGTCGCACTCGTGCCCGGCGAAGCCTTCGGCGCGCCGGGATATTTGCGCCTCTCGTACGCCACGTCCATCGAACGCATCGAAGAAGGCCTTCGGCGCATCGAAAAATTCTTCTCGCGCGCCGCCGCGGCGTAACGGTTCACAAAAATTGCCATTGGGCGATACGCCCCAGGCAACACGACAACGCAATTTTTCTCGACGTACTCTTATTTATGGCATCCTGAATTCCGGCTGTTTCTGCCGGAACGAGGGACCGCAATCCAAGAGTGGCACCGTCGTCGGATTTCGCGACGCTTTCTTGCCTGACCGCCGATGAATCCCGAACCTTTTCGTATCGAACCCACATTCAGTCCGCGCCTCTGGGGCGCTCGTTCCCTCGCGCCGCTTTATTCCGACAAATCCAATCTCGCCGAACCCATCGGCGAAGCGTGGCTTTCCGACGTGAAGTGCCGCATCGCTTCGGGCTCGTTTGCGGGAATTTCTCTCGCCGACGCCTGGCGCGAAATGCCCGCCGAGTGGCGCGGAACGTCGTTCGCAAAGCCGGGCGATTTTCCGCTCCTCGCGAAATTCATTTTCCCGACCGAGAAACTTTCCATCCAGGTCCATCCCGACGACGCTTACGCCGCCGCGCACGAACAGGCCGCCGGCGGCCGCGGCAAAACCGAGATGTGGCACATCGTGTCCGCCAAGCAGGACGCGTCGCTTCTTCTCGGCCTCCAGCCCGGCACAACCAAGCAAGCGTTTTTGGCCGCGATTGAAAATCACTCGCTCGAAAATCTTTTTCAGCGTCACGCCGTCAATTCAGGCGACACTTTTTTCGTTCCCGCCGGAATGCAGCACACCATTGGCGCAAACATGGTCGTCTTCGAGGTTCAGGAATATTCCGATTTGACCTATCGCGTGTACGATTACGGCCGCCTCGATTCATCCGGCAAACCGCGCGAGCTCCATCTCGAAAAAGCGCTCGCCGTTACGGACTTTTCCGGCGGCATCGTGGAAAAAGTTCCGCGCATCGCCCTGCCCACGCAGCGCGGCACGCGTTCGCTCCTCGCGGCCTGCCCTTACTTCGCCACGGAACGCGCCGAATACGCCGGCCTTTGCGATTGCTCCACAAACAAAGCGCGCTTCGAACTTCTCGTCGTGCTGCACGGCGCCGGACAAATCCGCTGGACCGGCGGCGAAGCCACGTATGCTCCCGGCCAGTGCTGGTTCATCCCCGCCAATCTCGACGTCTTCGTCGTCCAGCCCCTCGACGAATCGGCAATCATGCGCACCTACGTCCCGGACCTCGGTGCCGCAAAAAAAAGATGGCAAGACTCCGGCATTTCGCCCGAGGCGATTTCTCGCACCGTTTTTGGATGAAGCTTGCCTTTTCGGCGAGTTGGTTTTGTTCGAGGAAACACAAATCGCCGCCTTCCTGTGCTAGATTCATTTTCGGAGTGATCGCATGACCGCCAATACAAACCCGTTCAAAGCCGCCGTGGTGCAGGCCGCATCGGTTGCATTTGACCGCGAGCGCACCATCGAAAAGGCCGCTTCGCTTGCCGCCGAAGCCGCAAGCAAAGGCGCGCGGCTTGTCGTTTTTCCCGAGGCGTTTGTTTCCGCTTACCCGCGCGGCCTCGATTTTGGCGCGGTCGTCGGCAATCGCACCGAAGAAGGCCGCAAAGATTTTCAGCGCTATTGGGAAAGCAGTGTCGACGTTCCCGGCCCCGCGGTCGACCAACTCGGCCGCATCGCTCGCGCGAGCAACATTTATCTCGTCATTGGCGTCATCGAACGCAACGGCGGCACGCTTTATTGCACGATTCTTTTCTTCGCGCCCGACGGCGCGTATCTCGGCAAACATCGCAAACTCATGCCCACCGCTTCCGAGCGCCTCGTCTGGGGTTTCGGCGACGGTTCGACCATGCCCGTGTACGACACGCCGCTCGGCAAACTCGGCGCCGTCATCTGCTGGGAAAATTATCTGCCGCTCATGCGCACCGCCATGTACGCCAAGGGCATCGAGCTTTATTGCGCGCCCACCGCCGATTCGCGCGATTCCTGGATCGCCACGGTCCGCCACATCGCCGCCGAAGGACGCTGCTTCGTGTTCTCTTGCAATCAGTTCAATCGCCGCCGCGATTTTCCCGCCGACTATCGCACGCCATTCGGCGACGATCCGAACACCGTCGTCATGCGCGGTGGCAGTTGCATCGTCGATCCTTTTGGCAATTTCCTCGCCGGACCGAATTTCGAGGACGAAGCCATCCTCATTGCCGAAATCGACCGCGCGCAAATCATTCGCGGCAAAATGGACCTCGACGTCGTCGGCCACTACGCCCGCCCCGACGTCTTTCAGCTCCACGTCGACGAACGCGCAAAATCGCCGGTCACCACAATCGCTTCGGATAACCTTCACGAAGCGCATCCGGCAACCCAGAAGGATCTGATCTCTTAAGCACAGTTTCGCGCGGTTTGCTTTCTGCTTCCGCTCGGCTCTGTGTGTTAAATTCTTCCTTCTCCCATGCCGCCTGAAAAACTAACAACTCACGCCGTCATTCTTGCCGGAGGCCGCGGCACGCGTTTCTGGCCGCGCAGCCGCACGCGCACGCCCAAACAACTCCTCAACATCGTCGGCAAGCAAACCATGCTCGAGCAAACCGTGGCGCGTTTGCGTCCGCTCGTCTCGCCCGATCGCATCTGGAGCGTCACCAACGCCGAGCAAACCGTGGCGCTCAAAAAACAGTTGCCCGCCGCATCGCGCAAACGCGTGCTCACCGAACCCGTCGGCCGCAACACCGCCGCCGCCATCGCGCTCGCCGCGATTCACGTCCGCCATGCCGCCAAAGGCGACGCCCTGATGGCCGTGCTTCCCTCCGATCAATTCATCGCAAAGCCCGAAGAATATCGCCGCATCGTCGCCGCCGCGCTGAACGTTGCACGCGAACCCGGCCGCATGGTCGTCCTCGGCATTGCGCCCACGCGCCCCGAAACCGGCTACGGCTACGTCGAACGCATGGGCGAAGCGCTCAATTCGAACGGCTTCCCCGCGTTCGCCGTCCGCCGCTTCGCGGAAAAACCCACGCTCGCGGTGGCGCAGGAATACATCGCCAGCGGCAACTATCACTGGAACGCCGGCATGTTTTTCTGGCGCGTCTCCACGTTCATTGAAAATCTCCGGCGCCACCTGCCGAAAACTCACGCCGAACTCGAAAAGCTCGCCGCCTCCATCGGAACGCGCGCGTACGAAAAAAAACTTCGCGCCATCTATCCCAAGCTCGAAAATATTTCCGTGGATTACGCCATCCTGGAACACGCCACGCAGCAATCCGGCCCGCCGCAAGTTTTCGTCATCCCCGCTGAAATCGGCTGGAGCGACATCGGCTCCTGGGCCGCCGTCTACGAACTGCTCGCCAAAAAACCCGGCGAAAATGTTTTCGGAGGCGAAGGCCACACGCTCGACGCCTCCGGCAATTTGCTCTACAGCCCTTCGAAATTCATCGCCGCCATCGGCGTCAATAATCTCGTTGTCGTCGAAACCCCCGACGCGCTCCTCATCGTTCCCCGCGACCGCGCTCAAGACGTCGCCAAAGTCGTCAAACACCTCGAAGCGCAAAAGCGCAAAGACCTGCTCTAACAAAAGCAGCCAATCCGGCTGTTTCCCTCGCCGCCGCATCGCTTATACTGATTTTGAATGACTTCGATCAAGTTTGGCACCGACGGCTGGCGCGGCATCATCGCCGACGATTTTACGTTCGCCAATGCGCGCACCGTCGCGCAAGCCATCTCGCGTTACGTCGTGCGCGGCGAAGACGCGCGCAAAGGAATCATTGTCGGTTTCGATCATCGCTATGCCTCAGACTCTATCGCACGCCTCGTCGCCGAAGTCGTCAGTTCCGCCGGCACACCCGTTTTTCTCTGCGACAAACCTTGCCCCACGCCCGCCGTCTCGCAACTCGTCCGCCAACGAAATGCCGCCGGCGGCATCGTCGTCACCGCCAGCCACAATCCCTATCAATGGAACGGCCTCAAGTACAAAGCCAGCTACGGCAGCAGCGCGCTTCCTTCCATCGTCGCGCAAATCGAATCCGAACTTGCCTTTGTGGAATCGAGCCGCGTGCCGCCGCTCCCGCCGCGGCCAAGATTAATCCAGCCGCTCGAACCGCGCGCGCCGTATCTCGATGCACTCGAAAAACTCGTCGACTGGGACCGCATCCGCAAATCCAAGCTCCGTTTTGTCTCCGACGCCATGTACGGCTCCGCCGCCGGCCTTTTGCCCGAACTCTTCCAACGCAATGGCGTTCCTTGCGACGAAATTCGCGCCGTCCGCGATCCGCGCTTCGGCGGCGTTCATCCCGAGCCCATCGAGCCGCATATCCGCCCGCTCGGCGATGCCGTTGTCGCCGGAAAATACGACGCGGGCTTTGCTGCCGACGGCGACGGCGACCGCATCGGCGCCATCGATCGCGACGGCAGCTTCGTCAATCCGCACCAGATCTTCGCCCTGCTCGTCTGGCATCTGGCCGGCATGCGCAATCTTCCCGGAGATATCGCCAAAACTTTTTCCGTCACAAAGCTGATCGACAAGCTCGCCGCAAAGCTCCATCGCAAGCTCCACGAAGTTCCCATCGGCTTCAAATACATCTGCGAGCTCATGCTCGAACAAAACATCCTCATCGGCGGCGAAGAAAGCGGCGGCATCGGCTTCAGCCTTTATCTCCCCGAACGCGACGCCACCGTTTCCGCGCTCTTCCTCGCCGAGCTCATGGCCTGGCACGGCAAATCGCTCGGTGAACTTTTACAATCGCTCCACGACGAATTTGGCGAATTTCATTACGGCCGCATCGATCTCGACGTCAAGCCCGGCCAAAAAGAAAAAACCATCGCCTATTTCTCCGACGGCAAGTGCAGCGAACTCCTCAATCTTCCCGTCACGCGCCGCGAAAATCTCGACGGCATAAAAATTTATCTCGGCGACATTGGTTGGGTCATGGTTCGCGCTTCCGGCACGGAAAATCTTCTTCGTGTCTATTCCGAAACGAACAAATCGGATACAACGCGCCGCGTTCTCGACGCCGTCGTCGCAAAAGTTCACGCACTCTAGGGAGCCCAGCATGCAACATCGTTTTCATACGCTTGACGTCTTCACCACGAACCGCTTCGAAGGCAATCCCCTCGCCGTCTTCACCGATGGCGACGGCCTTTCCTCCGATCAGATGCAGGCCATCGCCCGCGAAATGAACCTTGCCGAAACCGTCTTCGTGCAAAAACCAACCGACGACCGCGCCCTCGCCCGCCTCCGCATCTTCACCACCAACCAGGAATTGAAACTCGCCGGCCATCCCGTCGTCGGCACGTGGTTTCTTCTCGCCGAGCTCGGCGTCGTCCCCGCGCAAGAAGGCGGCGTCCATGTGATGCAGCAGACCGGCGCGGGCGTTCTTCCCGTCGAAATCAGATTCAAAGACGGCCGTCCGAATCGCGTCACCATGACGCAAACCGAAGCCGCGTTCAAACCCGCCAAAATCAAAAAAGCCGCGCTCGCCAAGGCGCTCGGCCTCTCTCCAAAAGACCTCGATTCTCATCTCGAACCCGAATGCGTCTCCACCGGCATCTTCAATCTGATGGTTCCCATCAAAAATCGCGCCGCCCTTGCCAAAATCGAAATGAACATGAATGAACTCCGCGGCCTCACCGGAAAAAACGCCACCATGGCTTATTGTTTCGTTCTCGCCGGCAACGACAAGGCGTTCACGCGCGGCATGCTCCCTTGGGAACTTTATGAAGATCCCGCCACCGGCTCCGCCGCCGGTTCTCTCGGCGCGTACCTCGTCAAATACGGAAAACTTTCGCCGGGCCAGACGCTCGCCATCGCGCAAGGCGTCGAAATGGGCCGCCCCAGCCACATCGAGGTGGAAATTTCCACCAAGGGCAAAAAACTTGTGCCTCGCGTCAGCGGCGCCGCCGTGCGCGTCTTCGAAGGGACATTCCTGCTTTAGCCGGTGCCAGTGCCGTCACCGGTTGCGCGGCCGGCAATTTGCGGGCGTTAAAGCTTCGGCCGCTTTCTAAATTCTTCGCCTCAAAAGAAAAACCGCCCAAATTGCCGGGCGGCTTTTCTTTTTGCCTCAATTTTTTCTGACGCAGCGCTTACTTGTGGCGGCGATCCTTCCGCAAGTCGGCGCGGTCCTTGTGCAAATCTTTCTTGTCTTTGTTGATGTCTTTCTGATCTTTGTTCCGGTCCTTGCGGTCCGCGCTCAAATCTTTCTTGTCGTTATGCAGGTCTTTCGCGTCGGCGTTTCGGTCGGCCCGATCGTGATTCAGATCGCGCACGTCCTGATTGCGTTCCGTACGATCGCGGTTCAAGTCGGTCTTGTCCTTGTTGACGTCTTTCTGATCCTTGTTCCGGTCCGTTCTGTCCTTGCTCAGATCCTTGCGATCCGCCTTCGCTTCCGAACTGTTCGCGCCGAATTTTGCGTCGTCGCGGGCGAGATCCTTTTTGTCGCGGTTGATGTCGCGCTGATCCGCGTTCCGGTCGGCGCGGTCGTTCTTCAAATCCTTACTATCCTTTCGAATGTCGCCGTTGTCCTTCGAAACGTCCTGCTTGTCGTTTCGAATATCGCGGTTGTCCTGCCGGATATCCTTCTTGTCGCTCTGAACGTCCCGCTTGTCCTTATTGATGTCGCGTTGATCCGCATTGCGATCCGCGCGGTCGTTTTTCAAATCTTTTTTGTCGTTGCGAATGTCCTTCTTGTCTTGCTGCACATCTTGCTGCGTCGGCGCCGGATCTTGCGCCCCCCACGCCCCGCCCGAAGCCAGTCCTGCAAACGCGATGCCCAAAGCAATTCGTCGAAACACTCCCGTAGCGTTCATGTTTTTCTCTCCCGATTATTTAGCCTTTGCCCTCGACCTGTTTTTCGCCAACTGCCGGGTTAAACACAATCGTCGCGACGAAGTTTCGCAGAATTTCTAGAGATTGGAAAAAACGCACTATCTAGTTTTGAATCAATGATTTACGGACGGTATCCAGCAGGCCGTTCACAAACGCCGAAGCATCTTCTGAAGAAAACTTCTTCGCCAATTCCACCGACTCATTTATCACAACTTTTGCCGGCGTTTCCCCGCGCCGCAGCTCATAAATCCCCAGCCGCAATATCGCCCGGTCAATCGCCGCAATCCGTTCCAGCTTCCAATCCACCGCGTGCCTCGAAATCTGTTCGTCCGCGGTCGCAACTTCCATCGCCGCGCCCTCGAACAGCGCGTTCGCAAACTCCCGCGTCGTATCCGACGCCTTCGCGCTTTTCCAGAATTTTGCTTCGAGCTTCTTCGCGTCCTGCGGACTCATCTCGGACTGAAACAGCATCTGCATCGCGTACTCGCGCGCTTTTGTTCGCAGTGACACGTTATCCGCGCCGCGCTTTCTTTTTTGGCGAAGCGCTCACCGCGCCACGCAGCTTTTTCGAAAGACGTCCCATCTCCATCGCCGCCAGTCCCGCTTCGAATCCCTTATTTCCGCTTTTCAATCCGGCCCTGTCAATCGCCTGTTCCAGCGTGTCCACCGTCAACACACAAAAAATCACGGGCACTCCCGTATCCATTTGCGCCAATTGCAATCCGCGCGAAGTTTCCGAACAAACGTAGTCGTAATGCGCCGTCTCGCCGCGAATCACGCATCCAATCGCAATCAGCGCGTCGTATTTCCCCGTCTGCGCCAGCTTTTTGCTCGTCAAAGGCAATTCGAAAGCGCCTGGCACACGCACCACGTCGACATCCTTGCCCGTCGCACCCGCGCGCTCCAGCGCATCCACCGCCGCGCTCAAAAGCCGCTCGGTAATAAAACCGTTGAACCGGCTCACGACCAGGCCAAACCGCAATCCCGCCGCGCTCAATTCTCCGCTCACTTGTGTTGGCTCAATCTTCGCCATTTCTTTTCTGTCTCTTCTCTGCGTGCTCTGTGTCTCTGCGTTGAGATTTCTTTCTGTTCTGCGTGATCTCTGTGCTCAGTGCGTTCTCTGTGTAAAGATTTGTCTTTCCTATTTTCCCTTAAACGCCGCCGGCCTCTTCTCCAGGAACGCTTTTGTCCCTTCTCGCATGTCTTCCGTCGCGCACGCCACGCCAAACAGCGTCGCCTCCAGAAACAATCCTTCTTCGAGCGGCATCTCCACGCCGCGCTCGATCGCTTCCATCGTAAACTTCACCGCCAGCGGCCCATTTGCAATAATTTTCTTCGCCATCGCTTCCGCCGCGGGCAGTAATTCCACCGGCTCATGGATACGGTTCACGAGCCCAATGCGTTGCGCCTCCTCCGCCGAAATCATCTCGCCCGTTAAGCACAGCTCGTGCGCCACGCCTTTGCCGCAAAGCCGCGCCAGCCGCTGCGATCCGCCGTATCCAGGCAGAATTCCCAGCTTCACTTCCGGCTGCCCAAGCCGCGCCGTCTTGCTCGCAATTCGAATCGTGCATGTCAGCGCCAGTTCGCATCCTCCGCCCAGCGCAAATCCATTGATCGCGCAAATCGACGGCTTCCCCATCGTCTCCAGCAGATGAAACACGCCCTGTCCAAACAACGAAAACTCTTTTCCGTTCACCGGCGTCTGCTGCGAAAGCTCGCCAATATCCGCGCCCGCCACAAACGCCTTTTCGCCCGCACCGGTCAAAATCAATACGCGCACGGCCTCATCGTTCTTCGCATCCAAAAACGCATCGCGCAACTCTTCCACCGTCTTCCGGTTCAGCGCATTCAGCACTTTCGGCCGGTTAAACGTGATCCACGCAATCCCATCTTTCTTCTCGAAAATCAAATTCTCGTATCCCATCTCTCGTCTCTTCCCTTTTCTTTCTTTCCGCTCTTCTCTGCGTCCTCTGTGTCTCTGCGTTAAACTCTCTTTCTTTCTTTCCTTCTTTCCTTCTTTCCTTTCCTCTATTTCTTTTTCCCTTTTTCCCTTTTTCCTTTTTTCTCTCTTTTGCCTTCTGTATCTCTGTGCTCTCTGTGACTCTGTGGCAAATCTTCCTGCCTAAAACTTTCCCGCTACCGGTTTCGCCGGGTCGGCATAATCGTAAAATCCGCGACCCGCCTTCCGCCCATTCCAGCCCGCCAGAACCATCCTTTTCAACAGCGGCGGCGCCGCAAATCTCCGCTCCTTGAATTCGTCAAACATAATCTGCGAAATGTAATACGTCGTGTCCAGCCCCACAAAATCCAGCAACGTAAGCGGTCCCATCGGATGCCCGCATCCCAGCTTCATCGAATTATCGATGTCCTCGATCGACCCGACGCCCTCTTCCAGCGCGCGAATCGCATCCAGCAAATACGGCACCAGCAGCCGGTTCACAATAAATCCCGTCGAATCGCTCGCCCGCACCGCTGTTTTGCCAAGTTTCGCACCGAACGCGACCACTTCTTCATACACCGCACGGTCCGTCGCAATCGTCCGCACCACTTCCACCAGTTTCATCACCGGCACCGGGTTAAAAAAGTGCAGCCCCACAAATCGTTCCGGCCGCTTCGTCGAAGTGGCAATCTCCGTAATCGTCAGCGAAGAAGTATTGCTCGCAAAAATCGTGCTCGCCGGGCAAAGCTTGTCGAGCGTACCGAACAATTCCCGTTTCGCCGGCAACTGTTCGATGATCGCTTCAATCACCAAATCGCAATCCTTCAAATCCTCAATCGCCGTCGTGCCCTTCAACCGCCCGCGAATCTCGCCCTTGGTCGCCTCGGTGATACCGCCCTTCTCCACGCCCTTTTCCACCAGCCGCGCCAGATTTTTCTCAATTCCTTTTAACCCTTTTTCCACCAGCTCCGGCGCCACTTCCCGCACCACCGTCGCAAATCCCGCCGCCGCGCACACCTGCGCGATTCCCGACCCCATCAACCCACACCCAACCACGCCCACCTTCTGAATCGCCATGATTTTCCTCGCTGATACCGCGAAAAGCCCCCGCTATCCGGGCCCGAAAAGTCTACCAGAAACGCCACCGTCGCACTGTTTCTCGGCGTTTTCTCTGCGAACTCTGCGTCTCTGGGTTACGTTTTTCCGCTCTTAATTCTTCATCGCTTCCACAATCATCGCAATTCCCTGCCCGCCGCCAATGCACGCCGTCGCCAAACCATACCGCAAACCATTTCGGCGCAATTCATTCAGCAACGTAATTACCAGCCGCGTCCCGCTCGCTCCCAGCGGATGCCCCAGCGCAATCGCTCCGCCGTTCACATTGGTTTTGTCGCGATTCAAACCCAGCGCCTTCTCCACCGCCAAATATTGCGCCGCAAACGCTTCATTCACTTCCACTCGATCCATCTGCTCCAGCTTCAAACCCGCCGCCGCTAAAGCCTTCTGCGACGATGGCACCGGCCCAATTCCCATGATGCTCGGGTCCACGCCCGCCGCCGCCCACGACACAATTCTTCCCATCGGCTTCAACCCGCGCTCTTTCGCAATCTTCTCGCGCGTCACCACCACCGCCGCCGCTCCATCCACAATTCCGCTCGCGTTCCCCGCCGTCACAATTCCATCTTTCTTGAACGATGGCGGCAGCTTCTCCAAAATCTCCATCGTCGTTTCCGGCCGCCGGTGATCGTCTTCGCTCACCACAATCGTCTTCTTCCCCTGCTTTACTTCCACCGGCACTAACTCCTCGCGAATCCGGCAAGCCTTGTACGCCGCATCCGCCAACTGTTGGCTCCGCAGCGCATACGCATCCGCGTCCTTCCGCGTAATGCCATGCTGCTCCGCCAATTTTTCCGCCGTCATCGCCATCGGCAGTCCGCAATACGTGTCCGTCAATCCGACCATCAGCGTGTCTTCCAGCGCGCCGCCGCCCAGCTTCAATCCGCCGCGCAATCCGCGAATCACAAACGGCGCCTGCGTCATATTTTCCATCCCGCCCGCCAGCACCATTTCCGCTTCGCCCAAGAGCAACCGCTGCGCCGCCTGCGCAATCGCTTCAATTCCCGACCCGCACAACCGATTCACCGTCACCGCCGGCGTCTCCATCTTCAATCCCGCCTTCAACGCCACGTGCCGTGCGCCGTACAAAGCGTCCGCGCTCGTTTGCATCACGTTCCCAAAAATCGCGTGGTCAAACTCTTCCGGATTCGCGCCCGACCGTTTCACCGCTTCGCGCGAAGCATGCGACGCCAAATCAATCGCGCTCACCTCCGAAAACGCCCCCGTATACCGCGCCATCGGCGTCCGCGCCGCCGCCACAATCACCACATCCGTTGGAAACATATTCGTCTCTCTCTTTCCCGCCAATCAGGCACCTTAAGTTTACCGTTGAACCTGAAATCCTCAAATTAAGGCAGAGGAACACGCATCTTGAGAATCAGCCCACGATCTGACAGAATTGGCCCAGGTTAACGCACAAAGCTTCTTCTTAGGTCGGCATACCATGAGCACAAATTCGACCCCGCTCGTCACCTACCCGCCATCGACCTACGTTGCATCCTCTCGCTACATTGCCACCTTTTGGCCTCGCTTTTGGGCTTCTTCAGTGGACCTCTTCATCGTTGGTATAGCGAATACGTTGATTTTGCTGGTCGTTGGCTCCGCTGTGGATAAACTGGGACCCAAAGGCATGTTCCTAAAAGTCGTATTGGCCTTGCCTTATTTCGCGATATTGAACAGTAGAATTGGCGATGGTCAAACCATTGGTAAGCGATGGATGGATATACAGGTAGTAGACGAAAATGGTGCGACGGTCTCCTTCGCCAGATCTTTCTTACGTTCGCTCGTGTTCTTAGTACCCTACTATCTTGGACTCGATATTCCTTCAAGCGCGAAACTCAACTGGCCGATGAAGGCGAGTGTCCAGATTTTTGCAATTCTGGCCTACGCCACCCTTTACATGGTTATGTTCAATCGCCGCAACAGACAGGGCATCCACGATCTAGTCGCTCGAACGTACGTTGCTGAGCATGGTGCGGAAATTCCCCCGGTCAAGAGCTCCACTTGGAAACCGCACTGGATTATTCTTGCGTCTTTGGTAATTTTGGATCTCTTGCTGGACCGACTCTTGCGTTAAAGCTTTCAAACCTTCGGGCTCTCCAGCGCCACCATCGTGTCGCCCTTCTTCCGCGCTTCTTCCAGCGAAAATTCCGCCCGATTGATCAAATCCGTCACAATATCTTCAGAATCGAAATCCGGCCGCGCCACCGCTTCCACAATTCCCGCACTCAATGTCACCGCCGTCGCATCCCACGGCGGACGCAAACCGCTCGCCGCTCGCCGCAGTTTGTCCGCCAAATTCTGCGCGCCCGCCAGCGTCGTGTCCGGCAAAATAAACGCCAGCGACCACGACGTGTATTTCACCGCCACATCGTTCTGCCGCACGATTGGCTGCAGCGACCTCGACAACTGTTCCAAAAACCGTTCCATCGGCGATTCGCCCTGCTGCCGCAACAAATCCGCGCCGCGGTCGATCTGCAAAATCGTCAGCGCCAGAGGTGTACCTTGCGTCCGCGCGCGATCCGTTTCCGTCAACAAGCAGCTCAAATACGAACTGCGGCTCAGCAGCCCGCTGCGCTCATCCGAAACGCCCATTCGCCGCACCAGCGACCGCAACCGCGTGTGGCTCACGCTCATCAACATCTGATCGCCGATCGCCTGTAAAAAATAAACTTCATTCGGTCGCCATTTGTGCGGCTCCGCGTGCCCGCAAATCACCATCGCCGCCGGCTGCTGCGTCTCCTTGTCCGTAATCATCACGCCCATCGCCGTCGCCAATCCCAATTCCTTCAGCACCGAGCCGCTGCTTGCCTCCACCACCAGCCCGCCCAATTCATCCGGCTCCGCTTTTTCCATTTGCGCCAGCAGCAGCACCACTTGCGCGCCCGGCGCGGGCTTCACCGAAGTCGCGCAAAACTCCGCCGCCAACTCCGGCGGCCGCCCCGGTGCGCCGATCACCGCCAGCGCGCGCGTCGCGCGTAAATGCATTCCAATTTCGCTCACCGCCGTGTTCAGCATCGCCCGCGGCGTCTGCTGCCGGAAAATCTTCTGGTTGATCTCCGAAATCTTCGATAGATCCCGCATCGTGTCCGCGGAATACACGCCGGTCTTGCTCGCACTCGCCGTCCCCACCGGCTCCGCCTCGACCGTGGCCGGTCCTTTCGGCGCCGCGGGCTTCGGCTTCGGACTTCCTTGCGGCCACCAGTTCGCCGTCTCATACAAATTCCGCAGCCGTGCATTGTTCTCTTCTTCGCCCGGAAAAAGTGACGCGATTTTCTCCAGCCGCTCCTGCGCTTTCGAATGAAGCGAGTACTGCAGAAAAATCTCCGTTTGCACAATCAAATCGTCCAGCGCCTGCGTCTGCTTTGCCTCGTTGCCCGCGCCCGGCGATGGCGGCGCGGCCGCTCCGCCCGCCGTCGAAGCGGGCGGCCGTGCCTGCGGCGTGGCCGTCGCCGTCGATTTCGCCAGCCGACCGGAAATTCGCTGCAGAAAATTATCATCGGCTTTTCCGCGCAACAGTTCGAATCGCTGCTGGTTCCGATGATCGTACGCATCGATGTCCACAAGGCGTTCCAGCGTGTCGCACGCCTTCCGCATGTCGCCGTTTTGCAGGTAAACGTCGAACAGCTTCACCAGAATTTCGAAATACTGCCCTTCGCGGTTCAGCTCGTTATAAAGCGCGCCCCAAAATTCCAGAATCGCTTGCGACGCCGGATGCTTGGCTCCCAGATTATCCAGTTCCGCCGCGAATTCGTTTTGCCGTTTCTCGGCGTACATCTTCCGCTTCAGCGCGTGCAGCAATTCCACGGACTTCGCGTCCTGCCCCGCCGTCACGTACGCATCCGCCAGTTCGAACAGCCGGATCGTCCCCGCATTCTTCTCTCGGATCAGCTTTTCCAAAACTTCGCGGGCTTGATCCAGCCTTCCCGCTCTTTTCAGCGCGTCGCTGAACGTCTCCATAAACGCCGCGTCGTTCTCCGTCGCGGCAAACGGCTCGAGCAGCGCCGCCGCTTCCTTCGCCGTGCCCGCTCGCAACATCGCTTCGGCGTAGAGCAAGGCCACGCTGCGTTCGTGCGGCGCCAATTCGTGCGCCCTTCCCAGCAATTTCAATGCGTTGTCGTGCGATCCGCTCGCCGTCGCCAGCTGCCCCGCTCGCAAATACGCTCGCGCCGCAATCAGGTTCTTTCCCACTCGCTCCGCGGCTTCGCCCAGTTTCAATTGTCGCGTCAGGTTGTCCGGATCCAGCTGCGCCACGCGCTCCCAGCAAAACAACGCATCTTCCGCGCGTCCCGCCGTCGTAAAAAGTTCCGCCGCTTTGTTGTATTGTTCGATCGCTTCATCGCCGCGATTCTGCCGCTGCTGTAAAAACGCATAGCGCGCAATTCGCTCCGGCGCTTGTTGCGAGGCGGAATTCTTCAGAAACCGGTTGTAAATCGCCAGCGCCTTCGTCTCGTCCTTCGGATCGACCAGCAAATCGAAAAACATTCCGTAATAAACCGCCGCGCGCTCCGGCTGATCCATCCGCGCGTACAAATCCCCCAGCGCCTGCGTCGCCTCTTGGTGTCCGGGCGACTCATCCAGCACCGCCAAATACGCCTCAATCGCTTCCTCGACGCGATTCTTCTCCAGGAAGCGTTTGGCTCGATCCAGGTTTTTGCTGACGTCTGCGGCCATCAGTCCGATGTGCCTTTGCGGTTTTTTAGCAGCGATTCAATTTGAATTTTATAAATCGTGAAACAACCGGTCAAAATTCAAACTCACCCACTACCGGAATTTTTCAGCCAACGGCAGGAAGCAACGCACGTGGCAAGCGTCTCTGTCCCTTCTTACTATATACCCCGTCCGCAACTCGCCCAAAACTGTCCGTCCGCCCCATGCGGAATCCGTCACGCCGGGTTTTGCCGGCCATCTCACCGAATCCCATTATTCGGGTCCCACGATCCCTGCTCCTTCCGCACATAAATAATCTGCCCAATGTGATACGCGTTGTGCGTGCTGATGTTCGCAAACACGTGCGCCGCCTTCTGCAGTTTCTCTTCGTCCGCCGTTTCCACCCACTTCTCCATCTCCGTCATCACGTTGTCCAGCTCTTTCACCGTCTCTTCCCACTTCTTCGCATCGAACGCGTCAAACGTCTCATCGTTGTTTCCGCTGAATTTCTCCGCCGGCTCGCCCTTCAATCTCATCAGGTTGCGCCGGTTCCAGAAAATCAAATGGTACGCAAGCTGCCCCACCGAGTGATTCCCTTTTCCGTCCTTCCAATTCGCCTGCTCCGCCGTCAGCCCTTTCACCGCCACATTGGCCGGCACAAACCAGTCCTTATTGTCGTTGTGCGTCGACCGCAATTCCGCCAGCAGCACTTCTCGCAACGTCACCGCCTTCTTCTCCTCGGCGCCCATGCTCACTGCCACCATCAACATCGCCATCAACGCCATTCGCTTGATCATTCGAAGACCCTCCCACGTTCTTGGACGCACTCCTCGCGGTCTTGGCTTTCGAAATTCTTGCGCCCCGCCTCCTCTCCCTCTTCACCGACTTTTCGCCTTGTCTCCCTCGCCGTTTCGCGCCAGACTTCTCTCCCATGCACTCCGCTTCTTCAGCCACGCCGCTGCGCCTCTCGCCCACGCGCACCTGGCTCCTCCTCTTTCTCCTCTTCACGCTCGTCGCTTTTTTCACTTTTGGTTACGTCTACCTCGACGATCTCACGCGCCAGCATGTCGGCACTCTCTCCCGCCGCCTCCTCGAACAGGTCACCGGCGCCTATTCCGCATTTCTTCTTCTCCCGCTCATCCTCCGCTACTCCCGCTCTTTACTTTTTTCTTCGCGCCCGTGGCTTATCCGACTCGGACTCCATCTTCTCGGCGCCACCGCTTACTCCGCCATCCACACCACGCTCATGGCCGTCAGCCGCTGGACCCTCGCGCCGCTCCTCGGCATGGGCGCGTACGACTACGGCATCCTGCGCTTTCGTTATCCGATGGAGTATTCGAACGACCTCGTCGGTTACACCATCATCGTCGTTCTCTACTATTTCTTCGAACGCATGAAGATCGCCCAGGCGCAGCAACTCGCCGCCGCCGAACTCCAAACCCGCCTCGCGCAATCGCAGCTCGAAAATCTTCGCCTTCAGGTTCAGCCCCATTTCCTGTTCAATACGCTCAACACCATTTCCGCCGTCATGTACGAAGACGTGCGCGCCGCCGACGCCATGCTCTCTCAACTCAGCGATCTTCTCCGCCTCACGCTGCGCAGTTCCCGCTCGCACGAACTTCCGCTCGAACAGGAACTCCAAATCACTCGCCGCTATCTCGAACTGATGCAAAAACGCTTCGAAAGCAAACTCTCCGTCTCTTACGACATCGATTCTTCCCTCCTCCCATCTTTCGTTCCGCAACTCCTTCTTCAACCTATCGTTGAAAACTCTTTGCGCCACGGCATGCAGTCCGGCGACGAAATCATGCAGCTCGCCATCTCCGCGCACCGCGAAAACGGCAGCATGATCCTCAAAGTCTCCGACACCGGCGCCGGCTTGCCTCCATCCACTCCCGAAAATCCCGCCGGCGGCATCGGCCTCTCCAACCTCCGCGACCGCCTCGCGCATCTCTACGGCACGAACGCCGGCCTCACAATCCAAAACCGAGCAACCGGCGGCGCTGAAGTTTCCGTCCGCCTTCCCTTCCATGTCTCAGCGCAACCCGCTCTCTCGTCCGAATGATGCCCACCGTTTCTCTAAAAGTTCTGGTCGTTGACGACGAAGCCCCCGCGCGCCGCAAAATTCTTCGCTTTCTTCGCCAGGAGACCGGCGTACAAATCCTCGGCGAAGCCGCCAGCTGCGACGCCGCCGTCGCGTCGATCGAAAAACTCCAGCCGAACCTCGTTTTCCTTGACGTGCAAATGCCGCCGCGCGACGGTTTCTCCGTCATCGAATCCATCGGCCCGGACAACATGCCGCCCGTCGTCTTCGTCACCGCACACGATCATTACGCCCTTCGCGCCTTCGAAGTCCACGCTTTCGATTACTTGCTTAAACCTTTCACCGAAGATCGCTTCAAACAAGTTCTTCGCCGCGTTCGCGAATATCATTCTCGTTCCGCCGGCCCGCTCGCTTCACGCCTTTCCGAAATTCTACAAACCATGCAAAAACAGCGCGGCTATCCCGACCGCATTTTGATCGAAGACGCCGACCGCGCGCGCTTCATCGCCGTCCGCGATATCTCCCACGTCGAAGCCGACGGCAACTACGTCCTTCTCCATTGCGGCTCCGAAACGCACACGCTTCGCTCCACCCTCGACAACCTTCAGCACTCGCTCGATCCCAAACTCTTCGTCCGCATCAACCGCTCCGCCCTCGTTCGCCTCGATTTCATTCACGAACTTCTCCCCTGGTTCCACGGCGAATACAAAGTCATTCTGAAAAATAAATCCGAGCTCCGCTGGACTCGCCGTTACGTCACCCAGCGTCCCGAACTTCTTCGCCTCGCCTGAATCTCGCCTCCGCCCGTTCATCCCTCCGCCAGGCCCATTCGTCCCGCGCAACTTGCACCCTTTGGCCAATCGGAGCTATCCGTTGTACCTATGATCACCGCGCAAAGAAGCAATTTTTTTCGAAATGTCACGCGCATAGCGATCTCTTCTTTCGCGCTATGCGCATTCCTCGCGCCGCCGCAAACTCGCGCCCAATCCGAAGGTTGGCCCGCTTACGGTGGCGACCCGGGCGGCACTCGCTACTCCACCGCTTCTCAAATCAATAAATCCAACGTCGCGCAACTCAAAGTCGCCTGGACCTTCCGCACCGGCGCCTTTCCGCACGATCCAGATCTCGACAAAAAAGCCGCTTTCGAATCGACACCAATCTTGATTGATGGCACACTTTTCCTCACCACACCGTACGACCACGTCTTCGCCGTCAATCCGCAAACCGGCGAAAAACTTTGGGAGTTCGATCCGAAACTCGAGCTTCCCTATGGAGCTTCCGAGGTAACTTCGCGCGGCGTTTCCGCCTGGCGCGATCCTCGCGCCAAAGCCAACGAGCCTTGCGCTCTCCGCATTTTCTTCGGCACTCTCGATGCGCGCCTCATTGCTCTCGACGGCGAATCCGGAAAACTTTGCGCGGACTTCGGCTCCGACGGCGAAATCGATCTCACCAGCGGCGTCAAACTCCGCGATCCCGGCGATTATCAAGTCACTTCCGCGCCGGCCATCGCGGGCGACGTCGTCATCACCGGCTCTTCCATCGGCGACAATCGCGCCGTCACGCTCGAGCGTGGAATCGTTCGCGCCTTTGACGCGCGCACCGGAAAATTGCGCTGGTCTTGGGATCCGATTCCCTGGGCGCTCAAAACGACGCCTCGCACCGGCGCAGGCAACGCCTGGTCCACCCTCTCCGTCGACCCCGAACGCAATCTTGTTTTCATTCCCACCGGCAGCGCCAGCCCCGATTATTTCGGCGGCTATCGCAAAGGCGACAACAAATGGGCCAACTCCGTCGTCGCGCTAAAAGCCGCCACCGGAGAATTCGTCTGGGGCTTTCAAGTCGTCCATCACGACATTTGGGATTACGACGTTGCTTCGCAACCCGCGCTCTTCACTTGGAAAAACAAAATTCCCGCCATCGCCATCACCACAAAAATGGGCCGCGTCTTCGTCTTGAATCGCCTCACCGGCGTTCCGCTTTTTCCCGTCGAAGAAGTCCCCGTTCCAAAGAGCGACATTCCCGGCGAGGAATCCTGGCCCAGTCAGCCTTCCGGCATCTCGCTCGTGCCGGAAACTCTTTCTCCCGATGACGCCTGGGGCCCCACTCCCGAACTTCAGCAATGGTGCAAGGAACAAATCAAATCCGCGCGCTCCGGCTCGATCTTCACTCCACCCAGCACGCAAGGCACTCTCGTCTATCCCAGCAACGTCGGTGGCGTAAATTGGGGCAGCTCCGCTTACGATCCCGCCAGCCATCTCTTGATCGTGAATACGAATCGTCTGCCGATTTTGGTGAGAATGATTCCGCGCGAACAGCTGGACGCCGCTCGCAAACGCGCTTCCGACCTCGATCGCCTCCACGGCGAATTCGCGCGTCAGACCGGCGCGCCCTTCGCCATGTTCCGCACGCCGCTTCTTTCCTCGAGCGGCTTGCCCTGCAACGCGCCGCCGTGGGGCACAATCCTCGCCGTCGACCTCTTCACCGGAAAAAAAGTCTGGGACGTTCCCCTCGGCACGTTCATTCCCGGCCAAAAAACCGGCACCGTCACTCTCGGCGGACCCATCGTCACCGCCGGCGGCCTCGTCTTCTCCGCCTCCACCATGGACAACAAAATCTACGCCTTCGATTCCGCCACCGGCGCCGAACTCTGGTCCTTCGAACTCCCCGCCGGTGGCCAGGCCACTCCCATGACCTACACCGCGGGCGGCAAACAATATCTCGTCATCGCCGCCGGCGGCCACGGCAAACTCGGCACAAAACAAGGCGACTTCCTCCTCGCCTTCACTCTTCCTTAGTCCCGGTTCCTGTGGCGTACACTTCAGTGTGCGCCGCCGCTGCGAGTATCGGCAATGCGACGTAGCGCCGTCCCATTAGGGCGGCATTTTCGATCTCATGGTTGGGCGCGCCTGAGTCCGAACGACAAATATTCAGTCGGTGCACTTCGGCACAAACCCACGCTTCACTATTTTGCGAGAAGCGCCTTCTTTAGACTCCTCGCCGTGAAGGAACTTGCTTGTAGTGTTTCCCTCTACCCGACCATCAGAAAAATGGCGAATATAGTCGAACACTTCACTCTCGCGAACTTTTACAAGTTGTCCGTTGTGCAAAGTCGGAATCTTATCCGGCATGTTCTCAAGCAATCCTTCAATGTCGTTTCCGTTCCAAGCCCTGACCTCAACCCACATCCACTCACGCCCACCGTCAGGCGTTTCGAATGGCGCCTTAACTAGTAAGTATTCGCTCGGCTTAAGTCCGGCCTTGAAATCGTCGCGCAGGCGCGGCAACTCCGCTTTTGCTTTGCGGCTCGCTTCTAGCAATTCATCCGTGTGTTCAACGTATTCGATCGAATCCTCGGACCCGAACAGGCTGTCTATCGCGGCCTTCAATTGAGCATGCGTATCTGCACCCGGATACCCCTCAAAAGTCAGTTGTATCAACCGGTTGTGCGCATCTCCTTCTTCGACAACTCCAAGCTTTGGTGTCACGCAAGCCATCCCAGCAGCATTTTCTTTCAATGATTTGAGCTGCGCTTCTCGGAGTGCGGAATTCCGTATCGCATGTAAGTCGAGTTTGAACAGTCCTGATTTCTGAATCGCTGCTCCTTCCGCCAAGGACTGCGTGAACACGTTGATTAGGTTTCCGACTGCTGTTTCCGAGGATGTGTCAAGCTCCTGCACCGCCACATCCGGCAATCCGAACTTGTTCATGCCCAAAGTAACGGCACGCACGAACTCGCCATTCTCATACATTTCAATCGTTGTTTGATCGGAAACCCGCGGTATCGCTTCCTTCCACCGAACAAGCGCCTCTTCATGCCACGCATCCGGCGTGAAAATTCGCCTCGTCTCTTCGTCCCACACCAGCCCATTCATCTCTCGAGCTAATTCTTCAATCACCTGATTTGCACCATGCAAACCGTCCCACACGTCTCGGGAAGGATGAGCAAAATCCAGGATGAACGCTTCTTTGGACTGCTGGAACCTATTGTTTTGCTCTTCAGTGAGACCGTGCCCAAACCTTGCAACTACATCAAACTTTGGCGGCACATAGTTCTTCGCGACATTCATCTCCAGGCGCGCACGCACGAACAGGCCCGCCGGCTCTTCTGGAAGCTTATCGACCAATTTCGCTCGCAATGGACCTATTGCAAGAATATGGCGTAGCGCTTCAAAGGGATCTCTATTGTGTGTCGGCAACAAATAAACGGCGTACTGAAAGTGAATAAAAGGCCCCACCGGCGATCCCGCCGTAAACAGATTCGTTCCAACGCGTTGTTTGTGGCCGCAAGAAACAAATAGGACTACCGAAAGTAGGCCAGCAAAGAATCTCATGCCGTTCCGTGATTTCATGCTGAGCGCCCTCTGCTCGATCATTACTAAGAGTCGAAAATAATATTTTGTTCCGCGCCTCTTATCACACAGGTTGTTTCGCTCCCTGCCCTAAGATGGTAGCGTAGGATTGTGACAGATGGCTCCTGTGTCGACCGTCTACTTCTCGATCCGCGGCGGAGAAACGGGTTTTACATGTCCGGAAAATTATTGTCGCGCGTCTTTTTGTTCTCTATATTCCTCACCTCTTTTTTCTGTGTCGCTCCTGTTCTGCAAAGCTGTTCCGAAGGCCCCGAACCTTTCTCCGATTTCTCGCTTCATCCGGACGTCCCGCTCGAAAAATTCGCTTCTGGCCGCCTCGGCATCGTCGAACCCACGTTCGCGCGCTCTTATCTGGTCGTCGCGTACCGCTATTTCGCCGGCGTTCCTCTCACCAAAGACGAACAATTCGCCGCCGAAGATCTCTGGAGCGAACGCATCGGCAACGACAATGTCTCCGACCCTTCCGCCGATCCGGACCGAGCAAAAAATCCCTACATCGAAGACCACACGCCCCATGGCCGCGAAAATTGGCCCGAAGCCCGCAAACAAGTGACCTCTGATCCGACGCCAGCCTTTGACAATTGGAAGGACGGCCCGAACTACAACCGCTATGTAAATTGCAGCGACGACGCAATCGAAACCGCCGCCGTCACTCTCAACGCCCGCATCAAAACTTTCGGCAAAGACCACGCCGGCGTGAAGGAGTGGGTCAAAGCGCAAGACGCGGTCTTCCGCAATTGCGAAGGCCGAACTGATCCCGTTCTACCGGAGCCTCCGCCTGCTTCCCTTCCTGAGATCTTCCGTTACGACCGCGAATACCAAATCGCCGCCGCTCAAATGTACTCCGATCGTTTTGACGATGCCGGGAAGGCTTTTGAAAAAATTGCCGCCGAAGAAAAATCCCCGTGGCACGAAATCGCGGCATATCTCGTCGCGCGCAATCTCGTCCGCCGCGCCTCCCTGGAATTTCCCGCCGGCGCCAAGCCGGACGAGACTCGCGGTTTCAACCTGGACCGGTTAAAAGAAGCCGAAGCAAAGATTCAGACTCTTTTGCATGATTCTCGACTCAAATCGCTCCACGGCCCGCTCGAGGCGCTGCTGGACCGCGTCGAATTCCGCCTTCACCCGGACGCGCAGACTCTCGCCGTCTCCCAGCGGCTCCGTCAACCTGCTCCGGACGGCAAGTTTTATCAGTTGCTGTGGGACTACACGGAGCTGCTCGATCGGCGGCCGGATTCGCGCCCCAGTGAGTTTTACAATCCGAGTGAAACGAATCCGAAAGCGTTCGCCGACGCCACCGTCGATCGCCAGAAAGACGAACTCACCGATTGGATCATCACGTTCCAGGCCGGCGGTGATTCCGCGACCGATCACGCATTGCAGTCGTGGCGCGCTCATCCGAATTCCGTTCCGTGGCTGCTGTCCGTTCTTGCGAAGACGAGCGGCTCTTCGCCCTTCTCCGCGGAAGTCCTCGCCGCCGCGGACAAAATTCCCGCCGCTTCGCCCGCATATCTCACCGCCTTTTACCACCGCATGCGCCTTCGCAACTCGGCAAAACAATTTCCCGAAGTTCGCAAATCCATCGACGTTCTCTTGAAAACCCCTGAAAATATCCCCGGCGTCACTATTTCTCAACTCACTGACCTGCGCCTGGATGCCGCCGCCGATTTGGACGATGCGCTCCATTTCGTCGGACGCGCCGGTTGCGAGAGCGACAATAATTTCGGGCCCTCCAGCTGCACCTTCGGGCTCGGAATACACAGCGAACAAGTCTTGGATTCGTTTCCCCTCGATCTGCTCGTCGAGGCATCGCAAAATCCTTCGCTCACGGACCAAATCAAAAATCAGATTGTTCGAAATATCTGGATGCGCGCAATTCTCTTAAATCGTTACGATGTCGCGCAGAAATTCGACCAGCAGGTTCTCCCTGCCTCGGTTGCCATTCCCTCAGGCATCAAGCCGGAATATTTGGCCGATTTGCTGAAGCAATTCGAAGCAGCCGAGAACCCGGAAGAAAAACAGTTCGCCGCCGTATTCTTCCTCCAGCACCAGTACGCTTTCGGCTACGAAATGGGAACGAATGAACCGTGGTGCGCGTCGGCTTCCGGTCCGTGGCACGACGAACCCACCTACGACACCGCCAGGCCCTTTGTTCCCGCGTCACCTGCCTTCTTGACGCCCGAACAAATCAAACAAGCCGCCGCGGAACGCGCGCTTCTCGACGCCGCCGACTCGCAAGCAAACTATTACGCAAAAGTCGTCATCCAATTCGCGGAAAAACATCCCGACGATCCGCGCGTGCCCGAATCGCTCAGCCGCGCCGTAAAAAACACCGATCGAAATTGCAACAACCCGCGCACCAGCGCGCTTTCCAAAAAAGCGTTCACCATGCTTCACAATAAATATCCAAACACTTCCTGGGCCAAAAACACCAAATATTGGTACTGAACCGCGTCTGCTGACGCCAACTGCAAATTGTGGCAAACTGGTTGTTTACACGGTGTGTTTTGCCGCGCGTAGGCGCGATGCAATGGCCCGCCGAATCGCGGCAGGCGCTCTTTTTTTCCGTCCTGCCGACAATTAGAAAAAGTGCATGGACCCAAAGTTCGAGCGAAATTTCTGCATCATTGCGCACATTGACCACGGCAAATCGACGCTGGCCGACCGCCTGATCGAAATGACCGGCGGGCTTTCCGAGCGGGAAATGACGCACGGACAAATTCTCGATTCGATGGATCTCGAACGCGAGCGCGGCATCACCATCAAAGCAAAAAGCATTCGCCCGCACTACCGGGCAAAAGACGGAAACCTCTACCGCCTGAATTTGATCGACACGCCGGGCCACGTCGATTTTTCGTACGAAGTTTCCCGCGCGCTTTCCGCGTGCGAAGGCGCGCTGCTCGTCGTCGATTCTTCGCAAGGCGTCGAAGCGCAAACCGTGGCGAATACGTTTCTCGCCGCGGCGAGCAATCTGACGATTCTTCCCGTCATCAACAAAATCGATCTTCCCGCCGCGCAACCGGACTACGTGAAAGAGCAAATCGAAAACGTCCTCGCGATTCCGGCGCACGACGCGCTGCTGATCAGCGCGAAGAGCGGCATCGGCGTCGACGACGTGCTCGAAGCGGTGGTGAAACGAATTCCTCCTCCCAAAGGCAGCGCGCAAAATCCGCTGCAAGCGCTGATTTTCGATTCGTGGTTCGACGCGTATCGCGGCGCCGTCGTGCTCGTTCGCGTGATGGAAGGCCGCATCGCGAACCACATGAAAATCCGCTTGTGCGCCGGCAACGAAATTTACGAAGTGGAACAGATCGGCGCGCTGACTCCGAAACCGATTGCGCTCGATCACCTGGAAGCCGGAGACGTCGGATTCGTCGTCGCGAACATCAAGCAAGTGGCCGATGCGCGCATGGGCGATACGATCGTCGAAGCCGGAAGCGCCGCGCCGCCGCTGCCTGGATTTGAAGCGACGAAGCCGATGGTTTTCGCCGGACTCTTTCCGGTGCTTGCCGACGATTACGCGCCGCTGCGCGACGCGCTGGGAAAACTGAAACTGAACGACGCCTCGCTCGCCTACGAACCGGAAAATTCCGTCGCGCTCGGCTTCGGATTTCGCGGCGGCTTTCTTGGCCTGCTGCACCTCGAAATTGTGCAGGAAAGACTCGAGCGCGAATTTGGCCTCAACCTGATTACGACGGCGCCGAGCGTGCGCTACCGAATCACGAACGTTGTCGGCGAAGTGGTCGAAGTCGACAGCCCGGCGAAATTTCCGGCGCCGAGCGACATCGAAAAAATCGAAGAGCCGATCATCAAAGCAATGATCATTACGGACAGCCAATCGGTCGGCGGAATTTTGCAGCTTTGCCAGGACAAGCGCGGCACGCAAAAAAACCTGGAATACCTTTCGCCGACGCGCGTGATGCTGACGTATGAATTGCCGCTCAACGAAATCGTGCTCGACTTTTACGACCGGCTGAAATCGGTTTCGCGCGGTTACGCTTCGCTCGATTATCACCTTGCCGGGTACAAAGATTCCGACCTGGTGAAGCTCGACGTGCTGGTCGGCGGCGAACCGGTCGATGCGCTGGCGATGATTTGCCATCGCGAACAATCGTACGAACGCGGCCGCGAGCTTGTTTCGCGTTTGCGGAAATTGATTCCGCGGCAGATGTTCGAGGTGCCGATTCAAGCGGCGATTGGCAGCCGCGTGATTGCCCGCGAAACGGTTGCGGCGATGCGCAAAAACGTTTTGGCCAAATGCTACGGCGGCGACATTTCGCGCAAGCGCAAGCTCCTTGAAAAACAAAAAGAAGGCAAGCGGCGGATGAAGCGCGTCGGCCAGGTGGACATTCCGCAAGAAGCGTTCCTCGCGGTGCTGAAAGTTTCGTCCACGGAAGAAGAGGACTGAGCCGAGTTTTAAGTTGTAAGTTTTAAGTTATAAGTAAATTCCCCCTGACTGCGGTTATTGCGGATCGACGAATCATCCGTGAACTAACTTGAAGCGATGTTGTTGCCGACCGCTGAAACCAGGAGTAAGCTTCGGATATGGGCGAAACGATAAAAGCGCCGACGCAATTTTTGACGAACGAAAAAGGCGAAAAAATCGCGGTCGTTTTGAGCATCGAGGAGTACGAAAAAATCCTCGAAGAGCTGGAAGACCTGGAAGCCGTCCGCGCATACGACGAAGCAAAAGCGTCCGGAGAGACTCCTATACCGTTGGAGCAGTCCCTCGACGAGAACCAACGGCGTCGTTTTGACGTAGAAAGTTCGCAATAAAATCTAGCTTTACGCATCAAACCTCATTAGAAGCCTGTAGATTCTCTTTTGCTTGAATAGCTTGTGTAACTTCTCGTTAAACCTAAATTTTTCACCTTGCTTGTTGCAGAATGGAAGTTCTCTATAGTTGTTCACAAATTCGGCAAGTAAGGCACGCTCTAAATATTTCCATGAAGGCAAACCTGGCCTTGCCGCGCACGAGGCAATGTAGACTTCCATATCTTTTGATCCCCGCTTGGAAAAAACTTCTTCGGCCTTATTTGCGGCGCTGCTGGCAATTCTCTTTGCTCCGCGCTTGCTGGTCCCGATATATGCTATCTGCGACCTTCCGCCCTTGTAGGTGAATGACTTCTTTCCCACCAATAGATAGACGACACGATCTTTCGTGAGGATTCGCCTGTGAACAGTCATCGCGACTTTAGAATCAAGATGAACTTTCATATTGCTGAACTCCCCGCGAATGATTTTCGCATTGGCCTGTGGTGGCGTGATGCTTGGGCCGAGTGTGTAAATGACGAGATACAGTAATCATGCGCCCTAGTCCTTCGCCTTCACTTCGGTGGTGAGGCGGCCTTTGTGGAGTTGGATGGTGAGGGAGTCGCCGAGGGAGACTGCGGAGGCGTCGCGGAGGACGGCGCCGGTGGAGTCGGTGACGATGGAGTAGCCGCGTTCGAGGACTTTGAGGGGGCCGCGTTCTTCGAGCTGGACGAGGAGTTTTTCGAGGCGTTCGCGTTTTACGCGCGAGAGGCGCTCCATTTTTTTGGCGAGTTCGGTGGCGCGGCGTTCGAGGCGAATGCGGAGCGCGGAAATTCGGGCGCGAAAATCGAAACGGAAAATGCGGAGATGCGCGGCGGTGTAACGCTTGCGGGATTGTTCGAGGCGCGCGCGAAGGCCGAGGGCGAGGCGCGACGTCATTTCGTCGGCGCGCTGGCGCTGCTGGCGCAAGAGATCGAGCGGACGGCGGAAACCGCGGCGCGCGCCGAGTTCGTGCACGCGGCGGCTCAAAACGAGGATGCGATAACGGATTTGTTCGGTGAGCGTCTGGCGAAGGTCGGCGATGTGTTTATCGAATTCGCGGCGCGTTTGCACGACGAGTTCGGCGGCGGCGCTGGGAGTGGAAGCGCGAACGTCCGCGACAAAATCGGCGATGGTGAAATCAGTTTCGTGGCCGACGCCGGAGATGACGGGAATTTCGGATTCGTAAATGGCGCGCGCGACGATCTCTTCGTTGAACGACCAGAGATCTTCGATGGATCCGCCGCCGCGGGCGACGATGAGCACGTCCACCATTTTTCTTTGATTGAAAAATTTGAGGGCTTTGACGATTTCTTCGGCGGAGCCCTCGCCCTGCACGCGCACGGGAAAAACGGTGAGATGCACGTTGTGAAAACGGCGGCGAAGGATGCGGACGACGTCGCGGACGGCGGCGCCTTTGGGCGACGTGATGAGGCCGATGCGGCTGGGAAGAAGAGGGAGCGGCTTTTTGCGCGCGGCGTCGAAGAGGCCTTCGGCTTCGAGACGTTTTTTGAGCTGCGCGAAGGCGAGCTGGAGCGCGCCGACGCCGAGCGGCTCCATGCTTTCGACGTAAATCTGATATTCGCCGCGCTGCTCGTAGACGCTGATGCTGCCGCGGAGCGTGACCTTGAGGCCGTCTTCGACGCGAAATTTGAGGCCGCGACGATCCTGCTTGAACCAGACGCAGCGGATTTGGGCCTTTTCGTCCTTGAGCGTGAAATAGAGATGGCCGGACTGGGCTTCGCGGCAATTGGAGATTTCGCCTTCGACGCTAAGCTCCGTGAAATTTTTGGCAAGGAGGTCGCGGATTCGCGCGGTGAGTTCGCTGACGGTGAGGGCGCGGCGAGAAGGCTGGAGATTGAAGGTGAGCTGGCTCATGGGAGTGAAGGAACCAACGATGCGATGAAGTAAGGAGGTAAAGAAACGGCTGGTACCCCACCCCCCGGGCAGTTTGCATGAGTATAAAAAGAAAGGGGTTGCGCGAGGAGGAATTTGCATGAGTGTGAAAAAAAAGGAGTTGAAAAAGTGTGGCAAGACGTGGACAACGTTGCCGCGAGGGGGTACACCCCGGTTGTTTTGGCAAAGAGTGCGCAAACGGTTGAAAGGAAAGGAGATGAGTTGTCGCTCTTTGCAAAAGAGTGAAGAAAGAGTGCGTAAGCTGCTGAAAATACAGGGGTCACACTTTTGTTGTCTGGTGCACTAAATTGGAGGCGGGAAGACATACGCCGGGCCTTTCGGAAAAAGCTAATCGCGGAGAAAAGGCTGCGCGATTGTTGAAACTACTATTTTACCATGGCGTGCAATAGGAAAAATTTACAGGGTGGCGAAATTGGCTGATGATTTGAAGAAGCGGCGCCTTCGTGCACCGCGACGGTCACGGTGTCTTAGAGAATCGGAGGGAATCCTGACTGAATCCGCCAGGGGGAAAAATGTTTCAAAGACTATGGTTTGCGTTTCGTGGTTTGGTTTAGCTTGGACATGCGCCGGGCCTTTCACAAAACATTTCTTCGAGAAGCGATGCGTTCGGCAATCGAACCGATTAAACATTGCGAGTAATCGGTGAAATTCGAATCGAAGAAGTCGGTCGCGTAATTAGTGCAGGAGTGAACGACGGATGAGCCGAGGTAGCTGCCTCTACTGGGCGATTAGCGATAAGGCAAGGTCCACGATATTTTGATTGACGTGCACTTCCACTTTTCGTTTTTGCCAAAGTAAGGCGGAATCCGGTTCAACTGCGCCAAACGCCCAGTATTTACCGGGCAGAACGCTTGGAATAGTAAAGGATCCATTCAGGATATGAGGATGGCCGTGTTCCATATTCGAGGGCACGAGATCGCCAACATGTGCCTCAATTAATCCCGATTTCAACTCCGCCCTTGTGACTGTTCCTTCAAAGATTGCATCGGCGTGTCCGGCGGCCAATTCGGCTAATTGTCGTGGCGTCTTAAATTCGGGAAGTGGTGGAGCACAGCTGCAAGCAAAGACGTTTACACGACTCAAAGTACAAGCGAGTAGAGTGGCCCAAAGAAATGTGAAACGCACGAAATCCCCTCGAAGCCCGAGTTTACCTGTAAGTGGTGCGATGAAAAACAACAAAACTGGAATGGCAGCGAGTATCGCTCGCAAGGACACATGGATAGCACGACGTTGTGACAGTCCAACCAGCGCGTAAGTACGCAGGCTGAAGCCTACGCTACAGCGACGTGGGCGATGGTTTTGTCGACGAGGAGGAGGAAGGCGCGGATGGAGGGTTCGAGGTGGACGATGGGGGTGTCTTCTTCTTTGCAGTGGGAGAGGCCGCGGGAAGAATAGGTGAACATCATGACGGCGGGCATGTGAAGCGCCATTTGGGCGGCGTCGTGAAGAGGACCGGAGGGGAGTTTGGGCGCGGCGGCGGTGATTTCGCGGACGGAGGCTTCGCAAAGTTTGAGGAGTTGCGGATCGAAAGGGCGCGGCGCGATGGAGAAGAGCGGCGTCCATTCGACGGTGACGTTGTTTTCGGCGGCGAAGCGGCGCGAGGCTTCCTCTGCTTCGCGGACCATGGCGGCGAGGACGTTTGCGTCGAGCGCGCGCTGATCGATGGAAATTTCCGCCGCGCCGGGAATGGCGGTGACGAAGCCGGGTTCGACTTTGACGACGCCGGTGGTGCAGACGACGCCCGCGCCGGGCTTCGAATGGCGGCGAGCGATTTCGCGACATTCGAGGGCGGTGGAGGCGGCGGCGAGAAAGGCGTCGCGCCGCATGTGAATGGGCGTGGCGCCGGCGTGCGCGGCCTGGCCGACGAAGCGAAGCATGTGGCGCTGAAGGCCGAAGGTGCCGAGGACGACGCCGGTGGATTTATTTTGCGATTCGAGGACGCCGCCCTGTTCGATGTGAAATTCGAGATAGGCTTTGGCGTTGATTTTTTTGAGTGAGGCGTGCGCGTCGAGCATGCGGTCGAGCTCGACGCCATTTTCTTTGAGGGCGTCGACGAGGAGCGTTCCCTGTTTATCCTTGAGCGAGCGAACTTCCTCGAGATTGAGCGTGCCGGCGGCGGCGCCGGAGCCGAGAAGGCTGTGACCGAAGCGCGCGCCTTCTTCATCGGCCCAATCGACGAGTTTAAGAGTGACGGGCGGCGGCAATGCAGAGGCGTAACGGCGCAAGGCTTCGAGCGCGGTGACGACGCCGAGAGCGCCGTCGAGCCAGCCGCCATTGGGGACGGAATCGACGTGGCTGCCGACGATGACGGTTTTGTCCGACGCGCCGGAAAGAGTGGCAAAGAGATTTCCGGCGGAATCGAGTTCGTGAGTGACGCCGATTTCGCTAAGTTTTTCGGTGAGCCATTTGCGGGCGGTGCGCCAGACGGGGCCCCAGGCGACGCGCTGTGCGCCGTCGGCGGTGGAGGTAAGGGCGGCGAGTTCGCGAAGGTCGGCGATGACGCGATTGGAGTTTTCGGCACCGGGAAGCGGAACTTGCGGCGTGGATTGCGATGAGGCCATGCGGAATCTCCGAAGTGAAAGATTGAGGATACGTCAAACGGGCGACCGTTTTGTAGAGTTTCGATTTCGCGGCGAAGTTTTCGCGACGAAGGAGAGATTTTCGCTGATGGCGAGGCGGCGGACACATTCGTGGAGCGAGGAGCAATGGCAATGGATAAGGCCGCGCATGAGTTTTTCGAGGCGGCGAGCGCGAGCGACGACCTTGCGCATTTCGACGATTTTGCGGGCGGCGAGATTTTTCCAACGCGGGCCGACGGGAGCGGTTTCGCGAATGCCGCTGAGAAAGACTTTAATTTCCGGAAGGGAAAAACCCATTTCGCCGGCGAAGCGGATGAGGAGAACGCGATTGAGGGATTCGGAGGAGTAGCGGCGCTGGCCGCCGGTGCGGGCGGGCGCGGGAAGCAAGCCGAGCTTTTCGTAATAGCGGATGGCGGAAGGGTTTAGATTGGCGCGTTTGGCGAGCTCTCCGATTTTCATTGGTGACTCCCGAATAAGCGGACGTATTGCCTTTTGGACTGATTGCGCGAAGGCAAGAGCGCCTACGCTACCCCGCTTGACTTAAAGCTGACTTTAACTTTTAGCATGAGTGCGTGAAGGGGAGCAAACCCTTCCGGGAGCGAACATGAAAAACGGAACGATGAGAAAGAAATGCGGAGTTGCGGCGATGGCGGTGTTGAGCGTGGCGGGAATTGGAGCGGCCTTTGCGACGACGAAAGGCGGAGTACAAGAGAGCGCGCACGGAGGCGTGGTCATCGTGGAGGGAAGTTATTTTTGCAATGTGAAGGCTTTGAACGCAGAGGAGAGGAAGAGACACGCGGCGTTGACGGAGAAATTGCTGGCGAAGCGGCGCGAGGTCGTCGAAACCGAGAAGGGCTACGAATTTCAATTTGTACCAGAAGACGTTTCGGTTGCGGAAGTGGCGGAGTGGGTTGTGGCGGAAAGCAAATGCTGCCCGTTTTTCGAGTTTCATATCGATCTGGAAAAGCAGGGGCGGCTGGTGTGTTTGCGGCTGACGGGCGGAAAGAATATCAAGGCGTTTATCCGGTCGGAGTTTGGATTGAAGGAGAATTCCCTAAACGAGCAGAAATAGTTCAGCGACGGAAGTGATTGATGAGCCAGAGAACGAAGCTGAGGGTGGCGCTGAGGATGAGGCAGGTGACAACGGGAAAGTAAAACGAGGTGTGTGCGGATTTGTAGGAGATGTCGCCGGGAAGTTTGCCGAGGCGGAAAGGGAGTTTGCCGCCGAAGTAGAAAAAGGCGCCGACGAGAGCGAGGATGCCGCCGAAGAGGAGAAGCGTACGGCCGAGGTCGCGGAGGTCCATGGAGAGAGTTTAAGAGCGTAGAAAGGAAAGTTGAAGAGGTATGAGCCGCTGGGCGATGCCAAGACGCACGGGTTGAGGTCCTTCGGCGCGCAAGAAACGCGAATCTTAGGATGACAATTGTGTAAGTAGATTTGGCGCGAGCGCGGTACGGAAGACGCACGCTAAAGCGTACGCTACGCGACGGCGGCGATGCCGCTGGTGGTGTGGTGAAGAAATGTGCGGCGGCGCATGGCGGGCCTCCGGTGAATCGAGGAAATTGTACACCGAGATAGACGCGCGGGGCCGCAAGCGGATTATCCACTTTTTGCGGGGCGCGCTGCGACGTGGCAATCAGGGAAAAGACTGAAGCTTGTTCTAGTGTGCGATGGAGTGGCGTCGCGGCTGGCGCGGCGGGATTCGCGCAGCCGAGACCCAAAGAATTGACCGGTCGTTAGATGAGTTCGAGGCCGGCGAAGAAGTAGCCGATTTCGAAGGCGGCGGTTTCGGGCGCGTCGGAGCCGTGGGTGACGTTGTTGCCGATGCTGGTGCCGAGGTCGTGGCGAATGGTGCCGGGCGCGGCCTTTTTCGGGTCGGTGGCGCCCATGGCGTCGCGCCATTTCAGAATGGCGCCTTCGGCTTCGAGGACCAGGGCGATGATTTTGCCGGAGCTCATAAAATCTGTGAGTTCGCCGAAGAAGGGACGCGCTTTGTGGACGGCGTAAAAGCCGCCGGCCTCTTCTTTGGTGAGACGCATGGATTTGATGGCGACGATGGTGAATCCCGCTTTGTGAATGCGCGCGAGAATTTCGCCCTGGATGCCGCGAGAGACGGCGTCGGGTTTGATGATTGCGAAGGTGCGTTCGAGAGACACAAAATACTCCTTGAAGGAATGAAGTAACGACGCAACGAAGTAAAGAAAATCTACTTCGTGAAATTTTTCCACTGCTTCCACAAACTCTTCAGCATCGCTCCAAGCACATTAAAACGATTGTAAAGAAGGTCGCAATCGGCGGCGCTGAGGTGGCCTTCATCCCTGCTCATTTCAAGCCACAATTTGCATTCGTCGCACGAGCCGATGGCAACTTGGAGATATCTCTTGAATTCAGCTGCCGAGAATCGTTTGGCCCAGCCTTCTACAATGTTGGCAGGGATTGACCGCGCCGCTCTCCTCAGCTGCCTGGCGAGCTCAAACTGCTCCGCCGCAGGAAAAGGCTTCGTAGCTCGCGAGATTTCAAGGGCGAGTGCATACGATTCTCTAAATACATTCAAGTCCTTGTATGTCTTGATCGGCATTGGGAGTATACCGGCCAAAGCATTTAATCATTAATTCGTTAATTCTTTACTTCCTTATTTCAGCGCGGCTGCGAGAGTGCTGCCGAGGTCCGCGGGCGTTTCGACGGTTTTGATGCCGGCGGCGGCCATGGCGGCGTATTTGTCCTTGGCGGTTCCCTGTCCGCCGGAAATGATGGCGCCGGCGTGGCCCATGCGGCGGCCGGGCGGCGCGGTTTGTCCGGCGATGAAGCCGACGACGGGCTTTTTTACGTTGGCTTTGATCCAGGCCGCGGCGGCTTCTTCGGCGTTGCCGCCGATTTCGCCAATCATGATGATGGCGTGCGTTTCGGGATCGTCGTTGAAAAGTTTGATGGAATCGAGGAACGACGTGCCGATGATGGGATCGCCGCCGATACCGATGCAAGTGGACTGACCGATGCCGAGGCGGGTGAGCTGATCGACGGCTTCGTACGTGAGCGTGCCGCTGCGGCTGACGACGCCAACGTGGCCGGGCTTGTGAATGCGGCCGGGCATGATGCCGATTTTGCACTTGCCGGGAGAGATGACGCCGGGGCAATTGGGGCCGACGAGGCGAGTCTTATCTCGATCGATCGTGAGAGAAACGCGAACCATGTCGAGA
>DATGEI010000069.1:0-56409 GCA_035310365.1 Candidatus Acidiferrum sp. | reverse complement strand
CGGAAGAATTCTCCGCTCGTCTTAAACTTGCTCGGCGTGCTCAATACCGGCCCCAAACCGCCTGCCTTCCGCGTAATCCACCACAAAAGCAGCAGGCCGACGCCAAGCATGAACGGCGCGCCGATGCCTTCGAGAAACTTGATGGTCTCAATGCCGCGCCAGACGACCAGCATATTCAGCAGCCAAAATGCGAAGAAGCACGCCCACGAAACGCCCGCATGATTCGCCGCGGCCGGCCAGAGCACAACGAGCATCGAATAAATCGCTTGCCCGCCGATCCAAGCTTGAATCCCAAACCACCCGCACGCCACGAGCGCGCGCAAAACGGCCGGAACATTTGCGCCACGTACGCCGAACGAAGCCCGAACATAGACCGGAAACGGAATGCCGTACTTCGTTCCCGCGTGCGCGTTCAAAATCATCGGCACGAGCACGATCAAATTGCCCAGCAGAATCGTTCCAATCGCCTGCTTCCAGCTCATTCCGCCCGCAATCAAACCCGACGCGAGCATGTACGTCGGGATGCAAACGCTCATCGCCACCCAGAGTGATGCGAAGTTGTACGTGCCCCAAGTGCGCCGCTCCAGCGGAATCGGCGCAAGATCTTTGTTGTACAGGCTGCTATCGTGGCCGGAAATCATGCCCAGGCACCGCCGTGCGCCGTCCGCCGCAGATACGCGCCGCGTCCCACTTTCGCGACGTACTTGCCGCGCTCGACAATCAGCTCGCCGCGCGAAAAGACCTGGCGCGCATTTCCGCGCACTTGGAATCCTTCGAACATCGAATAATCCACGCGCATATTGTGTGTCTTCGCGCTGATCGTGTGCTCCGCTTTCGGGTCCCACACCACAATGTCGGCGTCACTGCCCGCCGCCAGCGTCCCCTTTTTCGGATACATTCCGAAAATTCGCGCCGGCGCCGTCGAAACAATCTCAACGAATCGATTGATCGAAATCTTTCCGTCGTTGACGCCGTGATGATGCAGCAAATGCAATCGATTCTCGATGCCCGGCCCGCCGTTTGGAATTTTCGTGAAGTCGTCTTTCCCCAGTATTTTCTGGTCCTCAAAACAAAACGGACAATGATCGGTCGACACAACCTGCAAATTGTCGTCTTTCAATCCATCCCATAACTTCGGCAAATTTTCTTTTTCGCGCAGCGGCGGCGTAAACACGTACTTTGCGCCTTCAAAACCGGGCCGCTTCAACTCATCAATCGAAAGCAGAAGATATTGCGGACACGTTTCCGCGAACGCCGGAACGCCGCGGCTGCGCGCTTCGCGCACCTGGTTCAGCGCCGCCTCCGACGAAAGGTGAACGATGTATACCGGCGCATGCGCCATCTCGGCCAGTGCGATCGCGCGGTTCACCGCTTCCGCCTCCGCAATCGTCGGCCGCGTCAGCGCGTGATACACCGGCGCCGTTTTTCCTTCCGCCAGCGCCTGCTGCACGATCACATCGATCACGCTGCCGTTTTCCGCATGCATGCAAATCAGCGCGCCATTTTTCGAAGTTCGCTTCAGCGCCTTGAAAATCGTCGCATCGTCCACCATCAGCACATTCGGATACGCCATGAACAATTTAAAACTCGCCACGCCCTCCTTCACCATCTCATCCATGTCTTCAAGGCCAGCGCCGGCAAGGTCCGTCACAATCATGTGCAGGCCGTAATCGATGCACGCTTTTCCCTGCGCCTTTTCGCGCCACGCATCGAGCGCATCGCGCATCCTCGTGCCGCGCCCCTGAATGGCAAAATCCACAATGGACGTCGTCCCGCCGATCGCGGCCGCGCGCGTCCCCGTTTCAAAATCATCGCTCGACGTCGTGCCGCCAAACGGCATGTCCAAATGCGTGTGCGCGTCGATGCCGCCAGGCAAAAGCAACATCCCGCTGGCATCCAGCGTCTGATGGCCGGGCGCCGCCGCAATTCCCGCGCGCACTTCTTTGATCGTTTCGCCTTCCACCAAAATATCCGCCGCAAAACTCTTCTCGGCGGTCACGACGGTGCCGTTTCGAATGAGCAGTCCCATTAGTCGCACTTCCTCGCTGGATTCGACGCATTCCCCGCGCGTTGTTCCCACGATTGTGCCGGCAAATGCGTGTCCACTTGCTCCATCGTGATGCATCCCTCGACCGGACAAACGAGCGCGCAAAGATTGCAACCGACGCACTCGTCCGCGTCCACGCGAGGAATGCGCGCGAGTGGCGTCGCATACGGCTCCGCGCCTTCACCCGTTGCGTATTGATCCAGCTTTGGAATCGGCGTCATCGCGATGCTCTGCTTCGAAATCGCTTCGCGCATCGCCGGCGTCAAATGTCCTTCGCCGTTGGCCCCAACGCGATCCAAATGAATGCACTGGTGCGCGCCATCCCAGCAGGCCGTATAACACAACTCGCAACCAATACATTTTTCTTCATGAATCCGCGCGACAATCTTGTAATTCAGATTTAAGTGCTTCCATTCGTGCACGTTTGCCAGGCTCTTGCCTTGAAAATCCGCGATCCTCGCAAATCCTTTTTCCCGCATCCAATTCGACAGCCCATCGGCCATCTCTTCCACGATGCGGTAGCCATAGTGCATCACTGCCGTGCACACCTGCACGTTGCTGCATCCGAGCAATAAAAATTCCGCCGCGTCGCGCCAATCCGAAATGCCGCCAATCCCGCTCAGCGGCAGGCTCGCCTCCGCGTCGCCTTTCACCTGCTGCACCATGTTCAACGCAATCGGCTTCACCGCCGGTCCGCAATATCCGCCGTGCGACGATTTGCCATCCACATTCGGCCGCGGAATAAACGTCTCCAGATCAATTCCCGTTATCGAATTGATCGTATTGATTGCCGAAAGCCCGTCCGCGCCGCTGCGTTTTGCCGCACGGGCTACCACGCGAATATCCGAAATATTCGGGGTCAATTTCACAAGCACCGGCGTCCGCGCTTTTTCCTTCACCCACGCCGTAATCATTTCCGTGTATTCCGGCACTTGCCCGACCGCGCTGCCCATGCCGCGTTCGCTCATTCCGTGCGGACAGCCAAAATTCAATTCCAGCCCATCCGCCCCGGCATCTTCCGTTTGCTGCACAATCCGATGCCAGGCTTCGCGCTTCGACTCCACCATCAGCGACGCAATCAGCGCATGTTTCGGATAGCGCTTCTTCACCTCGGAGATTTCGCGCAGATTCACTGCCAGCGGGCGGTCCGTAATCAATTCAATGTTGTTCAATCCCATCATCCGCTGGCCGTTCCAATCGACGGACGAATAGCGCGACGACACATTTACGATCGGGTCGCCCAGCGTCTTCCAGACCGCTCCACCCCACCCCGCATCGAACGCCCGCATCACCTGTTCACCGCAATTCGTCGGCGGCGCCGAAGCCAGCCAAAACGGATTCGGCGAATAAATTCTCTCCGCGAACAATACGGACAAATCGGGGGCTGGTTTTGTTTCAGCCATGCAACTTCTCCAGAAGTTTCGAAACCGCGAGCGCGGCGCGCTTCCCGTCCGCCACCGCGTCGACCACTTCCCTTCCCCCGTTCACGCAATCCCCGCCCGCAAAATATTTCGGATTGCTCGTCGCGCCCGTCGCACGGTCCACCACGACTCGTCCGCCTTCAAGTTGCACCCCGCGGCACGAGCGCAAAAACTCCACGAGCGGCAGTTGCCCAATCGCCGGAAGGACCATATCGCACGAAATCGTGAAACGCGATTCGACAAGTTCTCTCAACCCGCCATGTGAAGCCGGCTCTGTCGACACGCAATCAATCGCTTCTACCTTTGAAGAATCCTTCGACGCCACGATTGCCACCGGCTTTGTCCACCAATGGAATCGCACGCCTTCCTGCTTTGCCTGATCGTACTCGGACGAAAAAGCGGACATGCTCGACTCTCCCCGCCTGTAAATGATCCGCACATCCTTTGCGCCAAGCCGCAAAGCCGCGCGCGCCGCATCAATCGCCGTATTCCCCGCCCCAATTACGATCGCGCGTCGGCCGATCGCAAGCCTTCCGCCCGTTTTGTAATCTTCAATAAACTTCAACGCATCCACAACGCCAGGATTCTTGCCGCCCGGTATCTCCAACTCCCGCATCCCTCCCAACCCAATTCCCAAGAAAATAAAGTCGTATTCCTTTTCCAATTCAGAAAGCGCCGCTTCGCTCGCAACGTCTTCCGTGAAATGGAAATCCACTCCCAGCGACCGAATCAATTCGATTTCGCGCAAACTGTCGTTCGACCGCAGCTTATATTCCGCAACGCCGTACGTATTCAATCCCCCCGGAAGCGCCTTTCGCTCAAACACTGTCGCTTGAAAACCCTGCATCCGCATTTCCGACGCAAAACTCAGCGATGCCGGCCCCGCTCCGATGCATGCCACGCGCCCCGCCCGCTCCGCAACCCTTTTCCGCTTCAGTGACGCACCATCCCGCCAAAACTCATCCATCGCGTGCCGCTGCAGTCGTCCAATCTCAATCGGCTGCTTGTTGTACCGATGAAAAACGCACGCGCCCTCGCACAACACGTCCACTGGACAAACGCGCGAGCAACTCGCGCCCAGAATATTTGCATCCAGAATCGTCAGCGCGGAGCCGCGCAAATTCCCTTGCGCAATTTTCTTGATAAATCGGGGTACATCGATGTGGGTGGGACACGCCGCGGTACACGGCGCATCGAAACAATACAAACAACGGTTCGCTTCGGTTATTGCGGCGACACGATCGAGCGGCGGATGAATTTCCGGGAATCGCGCAACAAGCTCCGGGTTCGCTTCCTGCTTCTGGGCCGTGTGCACACCACCCTCCTGGGCGATGCTGTGCCGATACTATATCCCCGCGCCAGTACAAAAGCACCGCACTTCTCCATGGCCCGGTTGCATCACTTCCCGTTCGGCGTCGTCTTTCTTTTGTTCAATCTCACCAAAATCCGTAAGTGCGACTTCAACGATGGAAATCTTTTGCGCCGAAGCTGTGCCCTCTCGGATACTTCCACTGTCGCGTGGCGAGTCGAAACCGCTGCCACAATGGAGTGGCTGCTGACGATGGGGCAAAACGAAAGTCTCGCGGCTTGGTCCCACAATTCTCCGGGTACGGATGGTTTCGTTTTGCTACTATTTGTTTCTTTTTCCATCGTTTCGGAGTAGCCTGTCCGCTGCCAGATCTGGCCGGACTTCCATCGAGGACCCATTTCCATGAACCGCCTCTCCCATCGTTTCCTTGGCACCGCGATGTTCTCCCTCGTTTTTCTCGCTGCGATCGCCTCTTGTTCCCTCACCGCCGCGCAGGGCATCCAGTACGCGCCGGACCCCAACGCCGACGCAAACATGACGTTGCTCCTTAAAGATTGGGCGCCGGTGCCGATGCTTCACGCTGCGAAACATGAAGTGCAGCGCGCCAAGTTCTATGTGATCGACGTGCATAACCACGTCAACGATCCAAGCGGCAATCACGGCGCCGAAGTTCCTGCCGCGGACGTCGTCAAAGCGATGGATGCGGTCAATGTGAAGAAAATCGTGATTCTCACCGGTCTTTGGGGCGAGAAACTGCAGGGCGTGCTGGACAAAATGGTCAAACCCTATCCGGATCGGTTCATGGTTTTCGCGCAGATGGATTGGAGCAAAATTGACGACCCCAATTTCAGCCAGTTGATGGTTGCGCAGCTCGATGACGCGGTGAAGCGCGGCGCGCGCGGACTGAAAATTCTGAAAGACTGGGGCCTGGGCGTTCGCGACAAATCCGGAAAGCTCGTTCCGATCGACGACCCGCGGATGGATCCCGTGTGGGAAGAATGCGGGAAACTCGGGATTCCCGTGGCGATTCACTCGACCGATCCCGAAGCATTTTTTACGCCGACGGATGCGCGCAACGAACGGTACGAAGAGCTAAAGTACAATCCAAGCTGGAGCTTTTACGGTCCGCAATTTCCGGGAAAACAGGTGTTGCTCGACGAGCGGAACCATGTTTTTGCGAAACATCCGCGAACCACGTTCATCGCGTTGCACATCGCGAATTGGCCGGAAAATCTCGATGCCGTTTCCGAATGGCTCAAAAAATATCCGAATATGTACTTGGAATTTGGCGCGAGAGAAGCCGAGCTTGGGCGGCAGCCGCGACGTGCGTACAAATTCTTCACGGAATTTCAGGATCGCATCTTATTCGGCACCGACGCGGAACCGATTCCTGCGATGTATCGAAATTATTTCCGCTGGCTGGAGACGGAAGACGAATACTTTCCGTATTGGGATTACCCCGGCCAAGGGCGGTGGGGCATTTACGGATTGGGCCTCGCGGACTCCGTCCTGAGAAAGGTTTATCACGAGAACGCCGAAACAATTTTTTCGCAATTCCACGGAGGGAAGTAGACATGCGCTCGCGAAATAAATGGCAAATTGCATTGGGTCTGATCGCGCTCGCTTCGATTGCGGGATGCAAGAAATCGGGCGAAACGGCCGCGCCTGCGCCAGTTCGATCGGCCATCGCGGTCCGAATCGAAAACGATGGCATCCGCGTGTCCACGAAGACCGCTTCGTTCCTTTTGACGTCAAACGGCTCGCTAACCGGCCGGCTTTCGAGTGACAACAATGCGTCTCTTTCGGAACGTGCGGACGGCGTCGAGTTGATGGCGGCAAAAACGGCGGTGAAAGACATTGCACGGGACATAGAGCACGCGCAAATTGTGGACGCCACGGGAAAGCTCGGCGCAACCGGCAAACGAATCGAAATCAAGGGGCGCAGTGCGAGCACCGATATTGAAGAAACATTGGTGCTCGAAATTTACGACGATTTTCCCTCGCTCGCGCTCCTCTCCGCGAGTTATACGAACGCGGGAAGCAAAGACCAACGCATCGACAGCGTTTCGCTTGTGCGCCAAAAACTTGATGCGTCGCGTTTGGACGCAAGCGCCAAGCCGCATGAGATGTATGCGTTCTTCGGCTCCAGCCTCAAGTGGGGCAAAGACGACGTGGTGGCGATTCCCGCCACGTTCTCGCAGGAAAATCCCTTCGGCGTTCCCGTCGAAACGAAAGACGATCTTGGACGGGTGGGCGGCGGCATTCCGGTTGTCGCGTTCTGGACGCGGACGCAAGGCGTCGCGATCGGCCATCTCGAAACGTTACCGCTGCCCGTATCGATTCCGGTGAATACAACGCAAGATGGTCGAGTCGAAGCAAGCGTGCGTATTCCGGCCGACGCCACGATCAAGCCCGGTGAGACTTTTTCGACGCCGCGCGTTTTCGTATCCGTCTATCGCGGGGACTACTACGAGCCGCTTCATACGTGGTCGGACGCGGTGGAGCGCGAAGGACTCACAAGACCGAAGAACAATGAAGAAAATTATGCGGTGAGTTGGTGCGGCTGGGGCTACGAATCGGACGTCACACCAAAACAGATGACGGATACGATTCCGAAACTCAAGGAACTCGGAATTCATTGGGCGACGCTCGATGACCGCTGGTTCAACGATTACGGCGATTGGCAGCCGCGAACCGATACTTTTCCCGGCGACACAATCCAAAAGCTGGTTCGAGATTTTCACGCGCAAGGAATCAAGGTGCAGCTGTGGTGGTTGCCGCTAGCGGTCGAGGATGGCTCGAACGGTTATGGCGGCCATAAATTTGTGACGTCGGAAGTGGTCAAGCAACACCCCGATTGGCTCATTCTGGACGAGCATGGCAAACCGGCGCGCATGACGCGAAATCTCGCAACGCTGTGCCCGGCCGTGCCCGAAGTGCGCGAATACTACAAACAGCTGACGGAACGCATGATTCGCACGTGGGATTTCGACGGCCACAAGCTCGACAACATCTATTCCACGCCGAAATGTTACAACCCCGCGCACCATCACAAATCTCCGTACGACTCCGTCAACGCGATGGGAGACGTGTACAAAACGATTTTTGAAACGACGCGCTCGTTGAAAGCGGATAGTGTGACGCAAAGCTGCCCGTGCGGCACGCCGCCAAGCCTCGCCTGGTTCCGCTACATGGATCAGGCCGTGACCGCCGATCCCGTTGGCTCCGTACAAGTGCGGCGCCGCATGAAAATGTACAAGGCGCTGCTTGGACCCACCGCGGCGATTTATGGCGACCACGTGGAGCTGACGCAAATTTCGCAACCGAACGGTGGCGAAGAGCAAGACACAGGCAGCGACTTCGCTTCCACACTCGGAACGGGAGGAGTTCTGGGCACGAAATTTACGTGGCCCGATTACGGCAAGAAATTCTCAAACGTCTACCTGAACGCCGGCAAAGAACCCGACTGGAAAAAATGGATCGGCCTTTACAACCAGAAAATGTTGTCGAAGGGGCAGTTCCTCGATTTATACGTTTACGGCTACGACGTTCCCGAAGCCTACGCTATCGCCAAAGACGGAAAGACGTATTACGGATTTTACGCGCCGGAACCGGCCGGAAAAACGGGTGGCAAGAACGGCGTTTATAAAGGAACGATTGAACTGAGAGGACTGGGCGCGGGAAAGTATCGCGTGGTGGACTACGTCAACAACAAAGAGTACGGCACTGTTTCCGGTCCGAGCGCGCGGGGAATGGATCCAAAACTCGACGTCGGCTTTCAGGGTAGTTTGCTTTTGGAAGTTACGCCCGTGCAATAGCCGCCGAGCGCGGGTTGAGCGATCAACGATTTAGAAATGTTGTGCGATGAAGGGCATCGCGAAATGCTTCCGTTCCACCTTGCCGCGTGGTCGAAAGCGCTCCGGAGAGGTTGCCGTAACGAAGACAACTTTCAAGGGATGATCCACGAATAAATTGGTGAAGAAAACCGGCATCGAAACTGTCACCCGCCCCAATCGAGTCAATGGCTTTGGTTGGGAAAGGCGTGGACACGACTTCGATGTCTCCGCGCCTTGCCACCGCGCCTTTTTCGCCGCGCTTCATTACGACGAGCGGCACCTCGGCGGAAAGTTGCGCGAGCGCAGCATCCGAAGTTGCACACTTCGCGAGCCGGCACGCTTCGCGCTCGTTGGGGAGAAGCACATCGAGATGTCTGAAGATCTCGGCGCCGCCCAAGTCCCAGCGATCCTCCGGATCGTCGTTGGTGTCGAGCGAAGTGGTCAGGCCGGCTTGCTTTGCGAGCCGGAAAAGTTCCGGAACGCGAGGACGAAGCGCACGCTGCAAAAATATGGAAGAAATATGCAAATGCCGCGCATCGAAAACGAGTTCGAGATTGAGATCTTCGAACCTCATTTCGGCCATCACGCCGGGAAACGTAAGGATGTATCGCTTCTCCGGCCGGGGAAGAATCACCGTGAGCCCGGTTTGCTTCTCCGGAAATCTGCGAACCGCGGAAACATCTGCGCCGCTTTCCGCAAGCCGCGACAAACAGAGCTCGCCGAGTGCATCGGCGCCCACGGCGGAATGGAACGCGACGCGATTGCCGAGCAATGCGAGATTGTGCGCAAAGATCGCGGACGAACTGCCGAGCGTGAGCCGCATGTCCGATGCGATGTGCTCGCGATCGAGTTCCAGTTCCGGAGGAAGACCGTAGAGCACGAGATCGAGATTCAGCTCGCCGATAACGCTGACATCGAATTTGCGCGCGGAAGTCATAAAACTATTTCCGGCCACTTCAATCGAGAATGACGACGCGGCTCAGATTTTTCGGTTCGTCGGGATTGAAACCTTTCTTGATTCCCGTGTGAAATCCGAGAAGCTGCGCGGGAACAAGAAATGGAGCGAGCAGTGAGAGTTCCGGGATATCGGCTTCCAATTCAAAAAGCAGATCGGCGGATTGACGGACTGTTTCGGGAGCGCGATTGCAAATCGCAACGATCGTTCCGCCAAGCTGTTTCATTTCGACGAGGACTTCGCTTTCCGCTTGCATGGCGGTTTCGCTAAGGAAGAAAGTGAGGCAAGTTTCCGGCGCGACGATCGATTTCGGACCGTGGCGAAATTCCAGGGTGTGATACGGCTGCGCGTACGAACACGACATCTCCGTAATTTTGAGGGCGGCTTCGCGAACGACAGGAAAGAATGGCCCTTGCGCAAGATAGATGTAGTCAGAAAAAGTGCGAGCCGCGACGAAGGACGCAATGCGATCGTTCATCGTTTGCATCCGATTGGCGAGTGCCGCCGACGCCTTTTCGAGAATCGATGCGGAGGATGAATCGCCTCGTTGCGCCTCCGCGAGACGCATCAGAAGGTGAAGCATCGAAGTGAACGAGCGCGTCATGACCATACTTTTTTCGTCGGCAGCGGGCAGCGCGACGGTGAGATCGCAGACGTTGGAGAGTTCGGAGCCGGTCGCACAGGTGATGCCAAGCGTTGGCAGATGTTGCCTGTTCGTCAGGAAATCCGCGGCACGCACGGCTTCAGAAGTCTTGCCGGAGCGAGAGATGACGACAATTTGCAAATTCGCAACGTCGAGTTGGCAGAGGCCCGGAAACAAGAGCAATTCGGACGCCGGAAGGGCACGGGCGCGACGCCCGGCGAGCAGAGTCCAAGCCGCGGCCGCGACTTCGGCGAGATACAAGCTCGAGCCGCAGCCGACGAACAGAATTTCTTTTGCCGAAGCGAGGCGCGCTGCGGCGGAGTTGAAGGCGGAGTCCGATGCAAATTGGCGCTGACAGGACAGCCAGACTTCAGGTTGCGAAAGAATCTCGGCAAGAGTGTAAGTACTGCGGACGGGCGCGCTTGGAGCAGGCATTTCGTTTCCTCGACGATAGAGATGAGAGCAACTTTAAGTGCGAGCGACTGTAAGTCTAAGACATTTTGTTGCGCTATTTATTCCATAAAGTCTGGAGGCGCGGCGCTAAGGGCCTGAAAGAAACGTTTCGACACGAACCTGGCATCGAAATTTCTCGACAAGGCTTTTATCGACGGCGCCGGGGGACTCGGCGAGACAGTTCGCGGCGGCACAGGCGGTGGCGGTGCGCAACGCGTCCTCCGGCGAAGAGCCGGACGACAACGCAAATGCAAAGCCGGCCAGCGCGGCATCGCCGCAACCGACGGTGGACTTTGGCGCGAGAGGGATTCCCGGCGCAAAAAAAACCGGTGCGTTTTTTGCAGGAACGAAGAGCAAGCCTTCCGCGGCGAGGCTGATGGCGGCGCCAGAAGCTCCGCGCGAAAGGAATTGCGAAAGCGCGCTTGCGGCAGACTCGCGTGAGCTAATTTTTACGTCGAGGGCAGTTGCGGCTTCCTCGCGATTGGGCTTGACGAAATCGGGATGAGACGCGAGCGCGAGACTTAAAGGTTCGCCGCTCGTGTCAAGAAATGTACGGCACCCGGCGGCGCGTGCGGCCGAAATGAGCTTGGCGTAGAAGTCGGCCGGAGCGCCGACGGGCAGGCTGCCGGAGAAAATTACTGTGGCGGTTTCCCGGCTCTTTTCAAAGAGATCGATGCAAGCGCGTTCGAAGTCGCAGAGTTCGGCCGAGGAAACGGATGAACCTGGTTCGCGAATTTCGGTGACGACGCCGGCGTCGTCGATGATTTCGAGATTCGTGCGTGTTTCACTGGAAATCGGGCTAGCGTGCGCTTCGATTCCAAGTTTTTCGAAGCCGGCGAGAAGTTCGGTTCCGGCGGATCCGCCGCACAGGCCGATCCAATGCGGTTCGGCGCCGAGCGCTTGCAAAACCATGGCAACGTGCGTGGATTTGCCGCCCGGAAATGCCTGCACCGTTCGCGCGCGATGAATCCCTCCAGGAGCGAGCGCGGTCAGAGTCATGCGCTTGTCGATGGCCGGATTGGGGCTGACACAGAGAAACATATCGACCCGGGCTAGGCGGTCCTTTCCGAAAACGCGGCGCGCCTGGCGTTCCACGGACGAGCAGCGGAGAGACAAGCGTTCACATTTTCGATGTTTTTTACGCCTTGCTCGCTGAGCCAGGCGTCCAGCGCCGCTTCGCCATGCTGAACGAAAACCGACACGCCGTCTTGCCACGTGGCACGGCCGCAAAGGACGCCAGAAAATGCAGAGCCCGATTCGGCGGCAAGAGCGAGCGCGTCGGCAAAGGTTTCGTTCGAAACGCCCTCGGACAAATATATGAATGGAAGCGAGCACGCGTCGGAGGCGCGACGAAAGTATGCAGCGGCTTCCTCGCGAGTATAAAGTGACTCGGCCTTTGCGACTCGCGCGGAATGGACAAAGTTCATGTTCACGGGCACGCCGATCTTGATAACGTCGACGGCGTACCGCGGTTTGCAAAACTCCTGGACGGAACGAACGACGACGTCCGGCTTAATGCGCGCAAATTCAGAGCCTTTTTCGTCCATATCGTCGTGGTAGCTGACGAGCTCCAGAAAAAAGGGAACGTCCGCCGCGCAACATTCCTTGCCAACACGCTCTACCCACGCGAATTTTTGCGAATTAATTGCGTCGGCGCTGAACGGCGAATAGTAGAGAAGGACTTTGATGGCCTCCGCTCCGAGGTCGCGAAGTTTTGCGGCGGAGAATCCTTCCAGCAGACGCGGAAGGCGCCCGGGAATGGATTTGTCGTATCCGGTCTGCTCGTATGCGAGGAGAAGTCCCGATTGCGGAGCGCGCGCAGCGGCGGCGGGAAGTCCGAATTCCGGATCGAGGAGAATGGCGCTGGCATGCGGCGTAAGCATGCGGCTGACGCGAGATTTGAAATTGACGAGAAGTTCGAAAGGAATCTCTTCCGCAACGTGGCCGGAGGCTTTTGCGAAAAGCTTGCGAAGGGCGCTGCGCTGATCGATGGCGAGCGCGGCGATGATGCCGCGATCGGTGGAGAGCGATTTGAGGCCGCGCTGTTTACCCGGCGATAGCGTCACACATGGCTCCATGGAATTGGCGGTAGCAATAAACAGAGTTTACTTGGAGTCATTGAGCCAGACCACTGCGCCGCGGTCAAACGGCGGCAAATGAAAGATCATTTGATCGCCGGAGCGCTCACCGCTCACAGATTGCTCGCTGCCGAGAAACGGAACGAAAGTGAGCGTGGCGCGAGGGCCGGAGGAGACGACGATGCGCGCGGCGCTCTCCGAAATCGGGCGGACATTCTTGTGGGGAACGATGCCGGCGAAATTGGAAAGAAAGACGTGGAGTTTGCCATCGACATGGGCGGCGTACGAAACGACATACGGCGAAGCTTCGACGCGAAGGTCGTGATCCTGAGGGAGCGCGTCGAGCAGTTCGAGACTGAGCGATTGCGAGGCTTGCATAAAATCTTTTTCGAGACGAGCAAGGTGAGCGGCACCGGGGGACGACGGAGAACGGGCGATTTGCGGAGAATCGGGAAAATTTGTTGCGTCAGCTCCGGTGATGAAAAGACGGCCGCCACGACTCGTGAAACTCTTTAGTTGATCTCGTTCGGAGGGGGAAAGTTGCGAAATGTCCGGGAGAACGAGGGCTTGGCCATTAAAGGAGGCCAGCGTGCGCGGCGTGACGATTTGGAATTCGCGGTGAGACTGAAGCAAAAGCAAAACGGTGCCGCGGAAAGACGGAAGGAAATGCGCGGCGTCGTAGTTGCGCGAGTCGGTGGAAAAATAGACGCCGACGGGATGGATCGGCGTGCGCGGATGGTACAAAACATTTTGGTAACGCTCGATCCAGCGAAAGATTTCGACGCGTGTGGCGGCATCATTCGAACCGGCCATGGAGTGGCCGGGCGCGTCCCAGAAATTGACGCCGGCCATGATTTGGGAAGACGCAAGCGTTTTCATCGCTTCGCGTGCGTCGACATCTTTGTCGCCATCCCAGGAATAGTTCAGAAGCCAGGTGGCTTTGCCTTGCGCGAAGGCGCGGAACGATGACATGCCGACCTGGTAGAGGAGCCAATCGAGTTGCGTGCGCGAACCGGCCATGTGATCGCCGCTGCCGAACTCGTATTCGTGGGCGATGGCGTCGACGACGCCGTAAAGTTGATAGACGTCGGCGCCGACGCGGACCGCTTCTTCTTCGATGCCGGGATAAATTTCCGGGATGATCATGATGGATGGATTGACGCTGCGGGCGTTTTCACGGATTTCGCGCATAAAGTCCGTGAAGGTGGCGATGCGAAAATCGATCCATTTGCGAAAGTTGGGATCGGAAAAATCGCCAAGCTTGAGGTCGGTGCGCGCGTCGAGATTGGTTTCCTTTTTGAAGGCCGCGACGGTGTATTGATCGAAACTGGCCCAGGTATTTTCCCAGCCGTCGAAATGCGTCATCCAGTAAGGGATGTCAACGTAGATGCCATCGATGCCGGTAGCGGCAATTTGGCGGACGCGCTGCATGTATTGCTTGCGCCAGGGTTCGGCGTAAGGGCTGATCCAGACGTCTTCGTCGCCCTGGCGAATCCAAAATGCCGCGCCACCGGTGAAGACGGCGGGTTCACCCGTGATTTTGCGTTGCAGCCAGTCAGGATGGTCTTTGACGACGGAGTGAGCAGCTTTGTCGGCGTTCGCGGTGATGCACTCCGTTCCGGCGATGTAGACGAAAGCTTTGTTCCCGGCTTGATGAGCTTTTTCGGAAACGGATTTGATCGCGGCGAGTTTTTCGGTTGGGTCGAGAAAACTTTCGTAGCGGCCGGGAATGTCGTTATCGACTTCGATGCCGAAGACGCGCGAGGCGGTCGCGTCGCTGACGATTTTTCCGGAATTCGAAGAGGAGAGGCCGTAGGCGCCGATGCGAACGAAGTGCGTCCAGTTTTGTTGTGGATCGTCAGCACGCAAAGGCGCGGCGAGGCAGATTGCCGACACTGCCGCGATGTTGAGCCATACTTTCGTCCGCGATCTCATTTGGAGTCCTAGAATTCGAATCGAACGCCGATTTGTGAATGGCGCGGCGAGCCGAGCGTGCTGGTAACCTGGCCAAACTGCGTGCTGCCAAAGTTGGTGTTCGGAACATTGAAGCGCGGCGTATTGGAGAAATTGAAGAACTCACCGCGCACTTGCAGCTTCATGCTCTCGCGAATGCTGAACTCTTTGCTGAACGAAAGATCGGCATTGTGGATGCCGTCGCTGCGGAGATTCGAGAAATAGCGCGGAGCGTTGCCCGGAATCTGGTCGCCCGGAAACGCGAAACAGCTTGCATTGAAAACGGAATTGCCGGTGGCGGCAGCCTGATGGTAGCTGAGGCCGGAAGAAAGTTGCGAGCAAATGACGTCCGGGCGCTGGTTGCCGTCGGCGAGAAGCGCCGAATTTCCGTCCATGACGATCGCAATGGGCGTACCAGTCTGGAACGTGAGAATCGTGGACGTGGACCAGCCGCCGACAACGGCGTCCAGGACACGGTTCATGTTGCGGCCAATCCAGCGATTGCGGCCAATGGGAACATCGACGATGGTGGCGAGGACCATGCGGTGCGTTGCATCGTTGGCGCTGATGGAACGCTCGGCTTTCAGATTGTCGTAAACCTGCGGGATGCCGGAGCTGAGGCTTGCGGTGATAAACGAGTTGGCGCCGGCGGAGGAATTGTCGATGGCTTTGGAGAAAGTGTAATTGCCCTCAAAGCTGATGTAGTGGCTCTGGCGCTTTTGAAAGCGGACTTGCATGGAATGATAAATTGCGCTGGCGCTGAGCAACGTGAGGCCGCTGAATCCGCCGTTGAACTGCGGAAATGGGCGCAAAAGATTGATGAGCGGAATCTGGGCATCGTTGTAAATCGAAGAAGGGTCGTTGAAGATATGGTTGGGATTAGTGACATCAAAAAGAGGCTGAAACGGATTGTTCGTCGGGTTGTTCAGCGCGTTTGTGGGAGTGAGGGGAGCATTCCCGCAGACTGACTGGTTGCCGGGGTTAGCCGCCAAGCAGGCGTTGAAAGAAGCGAACGCAGCATTGGATTGAGAAACGATTTGCTCGCGGATTGAAGAGGGCAAGAAATTGCGATTCGCCGTGCCCGAAAACGAGCTGTAAGGAAGATGTGTGCTGCGGCTTGCGGAATAGTCCACACCAATCACGATCTGGCCGGGGAACAAGTGCTGGACGCCAAGATTCCATTGATAAATTTCCGCGTTGCGCGCGGCCGAGGTGTCCAGGCTGTTGTTATTTGGTTCACCGTAAAGCGCGGTTGGGCCGGCGGCTTTGCCCTGCGGGAAGGAAAAGCCATTGGGAAACGGATTGGCCAGCGTGGCGAGCTGCGTCTGAAAATTGTCATTCGTCACGACTATGTTGTTGGTGTTGCCAAATGCCGTGCCCACGAATTGGAAGTTGGTGGCAACGTTCAAGCCATAGTAGATGCCGGCGCCGCCGCGAATTACGGTCCGTGGAGTGAGAGCGTAAGCAAAACCGAGGCGAGGCGCGACGTTGTTGCGGTCGACCGGAACATTGCGATTGCCCGAACCGGCGAATACCGTGGTGCCCATCAAATCTCCCGTGCGCGTCAGCAGATCCTGCATCCCGGTATACGGCGAAGCGACGGTATACGGCAGCGAAATGCCGCTGTCGCCGGTGAAATCGCTGAACTGAATATTGTTGTGGCGTTCGTTGTACGGGGTGCTCCATTCGTAGCGAAGGCCGAGGTTTACGGTGAGCTTCGTATTGATTTTCCAATCGTCCTGGAAATAAAAAGCGGTTTCCTTGGACTTGTTGGCGACGGACGGCGCCACGGTCAGGTGCGAATCGAGGTCCGGAAAACCGAGCAGAAGGCTTGCGAACGAGTTTCCTTCAAGGGCATTCCCCGCGCCGACGACGCTTTCCGTGACGCCTTGCGTGAAGTGAAAGAAACCGCTCGGATTCTGCGGCTGCGAGAAATTGTTATAAAAAAGGCGTTGTTCGAAGCCGAACTTCCACACCTGGCGCCCTTTTACCCATGCAATGGAGGAACTGTAAGAGCCTAGAGTGTGCGCAAAACCCGTGTCCGTGCAGCACTGATTGAAGAGGGATGTGGCGTTGTTGTCGGTTTGAATCGTGGGGAAACGCGTAGCGCCGTTGGCCTGGGTCAGGATTTGGTCGCCGGGCTGATTGAAGATCGTGGAAGCTTTTGGATAGTTTTCCGTGACGGGAGAGACCGCGCGATCCAAGGCCGCGCGATTGGTCCAAACGATCGTGGAAGTCGGACTCCAGTTGTCTTCGAGCGCGGCATTGTGGACGTCGGTGGAACTATTGAGCCCGTCGTTGAAGTCGCCATCGCCGAAAACGGTGGGAACCGCGTTCGCGTTGTGAAGATTGCTGTAACGCGCGAATAGTTTGTGCTTTTCCGAAAAGTGATGATCCACTTTGATGTCAAATTGATGGCCGGTCGTCTTTGACAGAATGACCTGGTGAAAATTCTGAACGCCGGCGCCGGCGTTTTGCACGGTTGGCATCGGATATAAATTGATGATCGCTTGGCCGATGGGATCGATAAGGTTGGAATCGATCAGGTTGGGAACGGTAAAGTCCGCGCGATTTCCGTTGGCGTCGACGTTAAACGGATTGAAGATGCGCTGCGTGACCGGATTGCCGTTGTTGTCGAGCACTTGCGTGTTGCGGAAATCGCCTTTTCGTTCGAGTGCCGTCGGAACGAATGCGTCAATATGAACCGGATCGTCTTCGCGGAGTTGTTCGTAGTCGACGAAGAAAAATGTTTTCTCCTTTTTGATCGGGCCGCTGAACGAAAAGCCGTACTGATCGCGCGCATGATCGGGTTTGGCGATTCCCTGCGCGTTGCTGAAGAAATCGTTGGCGTCAAGCGCGGAGCGCTGGCCGAACCACCAGCCGCTGCCATGAAATTTGTTCCCGCCTTCCTTTAGGACAATGTTCACGACCGTGCCGCCGTTACTTCCGAACTCCGACGAAAAGCTATTGTTTTCGACTTTGAACTCCTGGACGATCTCCACCGACGGCTGCCAGTAGACGTTGGTCGTAGCGCCTTCGCCTTGTTCGGGCGCGCTGGTGAGGGCGCCGTCGACGCGGACTTCCGCGGTGGCATTGCGCTGTCCGTTCGAAACGAAGTTCGTACCCTGCGGGTACGAATCGGTGGTTCCCTGTCCCGCGGTTTCCGTCACGCCGCCGGCGAGAAAAACCAATCCGAAAAAACTGCGATTGGGAAGCGGAATGTCGCGGACGTATTCATTGGTGACGTCGGTGCCGAGGGAGGCATCGGCAGTATCGAGAAGCTGAGATTGCGTCGTGACGGTCACGCTCGTCGAGACCGAGCCGGGAACAAGCGTAATGTCCAACGTGGCGCGCTGGCTGACGGCGAGCACCAGGCCTTTGCGTTCGACGGCGGCAAACTTGTCCGCTTCCACGCGGATCGAGTACGACGCAGGGCGAAGTCCGGTGAAAACGTAGACTCCGCGATCGTCCACGTTGGTGACGGAGGCAATGTTCGTAGCCTCGTCGGTAAGAGTCACTTTGGCGCCGACGACAACGCCGGAAGAGGAGTCTGTAACGGTGCCCGTTAGCTGGGCCGTATACGTGGCTTGCGCGCGAAGAAGGAGCGGGGCGCACAACAGGCCAACAATGGCGAGCACGGGACGGAGAAAGGATGACATAGAAGCCTCCAAGGACGAGCTGCCGAGTCTGAGTGTAAACACGATGACTTACGCTTTCCTTCTTTTACTTTCTATTTGTTTCCATGTCAAGGACGGAGATTTTTGGCGGCGACGGGCCGCGGGAAGGCGAGTTAGACGAGCGTGACTTCGATCTGCGCTTCGCGGAGTGCCTTGAGATCGTGGCGAGCGACGCCGCGGTCGGTGATCGTTTCGTGCACGGCGGAAACGGGCATGATAAGCGAGAGGCTCCGCCGGCCGAATTTCGAGGAATCGCAGACGACGATCGTGCGGCGAGCGGCTTCGGACATGGCGCGGTTCACGCGAGCTTCAAGTTGATTGGGCGTGGTCAGGCCATAGCCTACGTCGAACCCGTCGACGGCGAGGAAGAGCATGTCCGCGCTGAGTTTGCGGAGCGATTCCTCGGCGAGCGGGCCGACAAGCGAGAACGAATTCTTGCGCAGCGTGCCGCCCGTGAGAATCACTTCTGCATTGCTGCCCTGTAATTCCGCGGCGATATTCGTCGCATTGGTGATGATGGTCAGGCCGCGGATCTGGCGGCAGCCGCGCGCGATGGCGGTGGTGGTCGTGCCGGAATCGAGGATGACAACCTGGCCTGGACGAATCATGCGTACGGCGGCAGCCGCGATGCGAAATTTTTCCTGTTTATGGAGACGCTCTTTTTCCTGAAGTGTTTGATCCTGCAATGCGCCGGTTCGAATGGGAAGCGCCCCGCCGTGGGTCCGTTCGAGCAAACCTTGGTGGTGGAGGGATTCGAGGTCCTTGCGAATGGTGATGAGAGAAGTGTGGAATTTTTTAGCGAGATCGCGGACGAGAACACGCCCATCGTGGCGGAGAAGTTCCAGAATTTCGCGGCGGCGTTCCTCGCTGAGCATCGCGGGTCTCCAAAAAGTGCGGGGTTACGTTTTGCTTCGTTTGACTTTGGCAGAGTTTCGAATTTTTCACAAGAGAAAGCGGCGGAAGCAAAGCGAAATAACGATGAAGGAAGGAAAAAGAGCGGGCGAAAAATGGTCGGGGCGAGTGGATTTGAACCACCGGCCTCCTGCTCCCGAAGCAGGCGCGCTAGCCAGGCTGCGCTACGCCCCGACAACTGCCGCGGCAAACGGAGGGCTCACCGCAGTAACCGTCAGAATAGCACACTGCTGCCCGCTGGCCAATATCGAGAGCATAATGGGAGAGCCGTATCCTGGCGCGGTTACCTTGAATACGTCCCGGAACTTAGTTCACGAAACTGACAGGCGCCATTTTTTACCGCCGCGTACCCCGTCTTTACCACCACTCTTCGTCAGATCGCCGAACGATTTGGGATAGATGGAGACGTTCTGTCGATACTTGTTCTCTTACCTTAATAAGTTTTTCTTGCTTATAACGCACGACACGAAATTGGCCTAGAAATCCCCCAGGCGGATAAGCTTCGCACCGGTGATGGCTTTTATTGCGCCGATGGTGTCGAGAATTGACGCGGAAACGTCGCCATCGAGGCGGACAAGCGCAACTGCTTCCGCGCCGCGTGCGGCTTCGCGTCGGCCGAGGGCAAACGTGGCTATGTTCACGCCCAGCTTGCCAAGGGTGCCGCCCACCTGACCGATTACGCCCGGCTCATCCTGGTTTCGAAGATAAAGAATCGTGCCGGCAAGCTGTGCTTCGACGGGGATGCCGTCGATGGCGAGCACGCGTGGCGAACCATCATGAAGAACCGTGCCTTCGGCGGTGAAGCCCACGTCTCCGGCTTTTGCCGGCAGGGCGGAGACTTCCAGCGTGTGCGGAAAGCCCAATTCGCGGCGGCGCGTCTCTTCTTCGACGGTCAGGCCGCGCGCCGCGGCGACGGCCGGCGCGTTGACAACGTTTACCTTTTCGTCGAGCACGGCGTTCAGCACACCGGCAAGGACGGCGCTGCGCAGCAGGTGCGTGCCAACTTCCGCGACTTCCCCCGCATAGCGGATGCGAATGCGGCCAGGACGCGTTTGCGCCGCTTGCGAGACAAGCGAACCAAGACGTTCGGCCAGCTCCAGGTAGGGGCGCACGCGGCGGTATTGGTCGGCAGAAAGTGCGGGCAAGTTCACGGCGTTGCGAATAATTCCTTCGGCGAGGTAATCGCGAATCTGGACGGCGACTTGCGTGCCAACTTCTTCCTGCGCCTCTTGCGTTGAGCCGGCGATGTGCGGCGTACCGATCACGTTCGGGAGGCCGATGAGCGGAGAATTTTTCGGCGGCTCTTCGACGAACACGTCGAGAGCGGCGCCGCCGAGCCGTCCGCTTTTCAGCGCGGCAGCCAGGTCCGCTTCATTGATAAGCTCGCCGCGCGCGGCATTGACGATGCGCGCGCCCTTTTTCATTTTTTCGATCGACGCGGCATTGATCATGTTCGTCGTCGCCGGACTCAAGGCAGTATGCAGTGAGATAAAATCGCTATCCGCGTAGAGCCGATCCAGCGGAACCAACTCAACCTGAAGCTCTTTCGCGGCGGCTTCGCTGATGTAGGGGTCGTACGCGAGCACGCGCATATCGAACGCTTCCGCCCGGGAAGCGACTTCACTGCCGATGCGCCCGAGCCCGATCAAACCGAGCGTCTTGCCGCGCACTTCCGTGCCGGACGAGGATTTTTCCCAGCGCCCTTCGCGCAGAGCGGCATCGAGCCGGGGAACTTGCCGAGCGAGCGCGAGCAGCAGCGCAAACGTGTGCTCGGCGACGCTTATAGCGTTGCCGCCAGGCGTGCTCATCACGAGCACGCCGCGGCGCGTCGCCTCTTGCAAATCGATATTGTCGACGCCGACGCCCGCGCGGCCCACCGCGCGTAGATGTGGCGCTTTGGCAAGCAAATCCGGCGTCACGCGGGTTGCGCTCCGTACGATCAAGGCATCGGCATCCGCCAGTTCGGCGCCGATCGTGTCTTTGGTCGTGACCACCACGGTCAAGCCCGGCGTTTTCTTCAGGAGTTCCACTCCCCGCTCGCTGATTTTGTCCGCAACGATAACTTTCATTGGTCCCCTTCGGTTTTTCGGCTGCAGGCCGCTATGAATACGGACGGTCCCGCGCCAGGTCCTGAAACTAACCAACTTAACGGGCGAGGCCATGCCTGTCAAATTAGAATAGGAAATGGAGAAGCCTTCGCTCTGTTATAGTTTCTGCAGGAGAGCGCCAGCAATGAGTCTTAGCGAGACGATTCAGAAGGATATTGTGACGGCCATGAAGGCCAAGGACGAGATGAAGTTGAGCGTCCTGCGGATGGTGAAGGCGGCATTTCAGCTGAAAGAAGTGGACAAAATGCGCAAGCTGGACGAGCAGGAGTCGATTCAATTGCTTCAGACGCTCGTGAAACAACGAAAGGAATCGATCGATCAGTTCGGTAAAGGCGGCCGGCAAGACCTGGTGGATAAGGAACAAAAGGAGCTTGTGCTGCTCGAAGCGTATCTGCCCGCGGGCGCGTCCCAGGCGGAAATGGACGCCGCCGTCACGAAGGCCATCGGCGAAACGGGCGCAAATTCGATTAAGCAAATGGGCGCGGTGGTGAAGGCGGCGAAAACGGCGCTTGAAGGCAAGACCGTTGACGGCAAAGCGCTGAGCGATCTGGTGCGCGAGCGGCTTTCGAAACTCGGCTGAGCGATCGCCGCGCGATGGCTGCCACCTCACATATACGAGATTCGAATGGGTTCGCGCTTGCCGTATTGCGAATCGGCATTGGCGCGCTCTTTCTGATTTTTGCGGAATACAAAGTTTTCGGAACGCAATTCACGCTGCACGGCGGGTTTCAGTTTTGGATCAACCGCTTTCTTGAGGACGGCGCGTACCCCTTCATGAAGCCAATCTTGAGGAATTTCGTTTTGCCGCACGCAACGCCGTTGGCATTTCTTGTCGCCTACGGCGAATTGGCAATCGGCCTCGCGCTGACCTCGGGAATTCTAGTGAGAGTGGCGAGTTTTTTCGGGCTCGTTTTTATGTTGAGCCTTCTCTTCTCGTCAAACTACCCCGGCCCGCAAGCGCCACTGTGGCAATACTTCGGCGCTTCGCTGGAACATTCCGTGCTCGCGCTTTGCTTCCTCGCGTTTTTAATTGGCCGGCCCGATGCGGTCCTTTCGTTACGGGAACTGCGCGCCAAGCCCAAAACGGTTTAACAATCGAACTTATTTCTTCAGGACTTGGGTTTCAGCACCGCGTTATTCCGCTCATCACCGCCGATTACACGATAAAATTTCCTTAGGTCGTCGATTTTATTCATCGGAACGTTTAGTTCCTTGATTTCAAATGTTCTTGTGTATCGCAGGGTGTTGCCAACTGCTTCCGTTTTGCTGTGATAACTGGCGAAGCTGTAGTCGAGGTCAACCGGAGGCGGAAGGTCGTCCACCTCGTATCCCTGCGGTAGCTGAATTTCGATTTCGTCGGTATCGCGGCGCGGCCCTTCAAATATGACCGGAAATTGGCGCGGCTCTTTGGTCTCAAGCAGCCCAGTCGCCTTGGTTCCGATCACGCGCGGCCTCAAAAGCAACAGATTCCCCGCGCTTTTTGCGTAACCGGCGGCGACAAATGTGAATTGAAAGCCGAAGGGCAATGACTGCTCGTGAAGATTAGTAATCGTTGCTTTCGTCAAAGCAAAATTGGGCAGCGATTGCGAGAGCATAGTCTCGAGCGGCTTCACTTTGTCGGACTCCTTCGTCGCAGATTTCAAGGTGGCGCGCATTTCCGCGGCGAAATCGCCAACCCGAGTATCCGTAATATCGCCGGTTAGCACGCCGCTCGGAGTCAGCGAAAGTTTGCCAACTCTTTGGATCCCATTCGTCGTCGTCGGCAATTGCGGCACTTTGATCAATTCTCCGCCGTCGGGCGTGACCAGCAGTGCGTAGCTCGCCTGCAGTTCGCCGCTCAATTCGCCAAGCGGCGTGTATTCGTCCGTTGGATCAAAAATGAGCAGCTTACCGAGTTTCGGGTGGTCTATCACCATCTTTAGAGAAGAGTCCGCGACTCCTTCGGGAAGCTTGATGGCAAGAATGACGTGGTCGAACCAGCGAGTTGCGGGCGTGTTCGGAGTAATAACGCCCCGCTGCGTATTTACATCCAGGTAGTACGACTCGATGCCGATTTCATGGAGCATGGCACTCAGCAAAGTCGCTTTGTCCTTGCAATCGCCGTAGCGGTGCGCAAAAACGTCCGCCGCGGGATGCGGCTGCCAGCCGCCAATCCCCAGCTGAATCGCGACGTAACGAATCTCTCTCTGCATGAACGTCGCAAGCGCGTTCATTTTCGCGAGAGGAGTCGAGGCAGCCGCGGTCAGCTGCGCCACCTTTTGCTTAATCTCCGGTGATGCATCTCGCCGGCCGCTTGCGAGGTTGTCCTCCCACCTGGCCATCGAATTCCAATCTTTAAAGCCGGCATTCTTTCCGTTTTCCGGAAAAAGCGAGATCGCCATAAAAGCAGCAACGCTTTCGTACGGTGGCATTCGCTCTTCATGCCGTATCGCCTTTACGTCGGTGACCACCCACTGAAATTGTCTGTCGCCCACCGCAGTGGGCGCAATCTCGGCGTGGTTCAACCAAGCAGACCGGTATTCCCAACCGGGAGCGAGTTGCAACGTGTAGTGCGCTTCCCTCACTGGTAAGTCGGACTGGATTGACCAAAAATCCTGTAGTACATACGGCTGCAGCTCGAATTCAATTTCATACGCGATTACGTTTCCGGTATCGGCCGCCGGGATGCGCAGGATTTTGGACTTTACATCGCTGACCAGCTCTCCGTTTTCCAATCCAGTTAGCGAAGTTTCGATCGCATCCTTGTCTTTCACTTCATAATCTTTGCCTTGGGTCGGAATGCACCATCCATGCATGCTGACGACGCGCGTCTCCGAACTCATGTCTGCGCGCACCGACCCCAGAACTCTTCCTTCGGGCCGAAGGATTTTGTAAACGCGCCGTTCAATTCGCTTCAATTTCCCGATGTTCTGAACCGTGAGGACGTCTTCTGAATAAAGTACAGCCGCCACCGCTTTTTCGTCGTGCTCCGGCACCGGCGCGTTCGCGGCGGTGTGCACCCAGGCAGGCGCATCGTTGTTGGCCCGCGAGGAATAAGCCCCCACCGAGGCGATCAATATGGTGCAGAACAATCCGGCAATTAACCGTTGGTGATTAGTTGGAAGCACTTCCAGCTCCTGGCTGCAGAACGATCTGCTCTTCGTCAGCGGTTCGAACAACCTGAAAGAAGGACTGAAGGACTGGATATTTCTCCTTTTCGACCATCATCAAGTCGCATCGCAGCGTACGGGAAATGTGCAACGTCCCCTTCTTATCTTCCATGTTCAGAACGTATGCAACGGCTTTGGCATCCTGATTCTGTGCCGTGGGCAAGCTGCCGAGCTTCCATCCCAGCGGCAGTTCGACGCTGATATCGTCCACTTTCTGGTAGGGATATTGAAAATAGACGGCGTAGGTTCGAGCCTTATGTTCGAACAGACGCTTCTCGGAAGCCGAAAATAGTCCAACGGGCATCAACGCGCGCTTGCCAGCACCGCTCACCCAACCAGGCACTTTCAATGTGAATTCCGCGACCAGGTTCGATGCGGAACTAGTCCAATCCGGTTTGTTTGTCAGCTCAATTTCGATTCCGACTGGCACAGTTTCCTTGACGAGGTCCTCTAGCAATTTCTTTCGCGTCATGTCGTCGTCATTGCGTTCGTCGATTCTCATCCAGAGCGCGTCAAGTCCGACGTATGTTACGGTGAGCTTTCCTTCCAGACTTCCGTCAGAGGTGAGTTTCAAGTCAGCTTTTCGCTCTACCCTGGACGCGTCGCTCGGCGGCAGCGGCGTCATTACCCATTCGCCCCCGTCCTTGGTTAATTTCAACCCTCCAACCGCGGTTTCAGACCAGGGCAAGTAGCCAAACGATGTGAACGCCGTCCCGGGATCGAAATATCTGTCCTGTCCATTCACTTTCACCAGGACAACGTTGTCGTTGAGCTGGTGCGGGTTCATGACGCCGGCTTTAAAGAAAAAGTCGCTTCGCCGGGAAACTAAGACCGGGTATGCCTCAAAACCGGCCGCTCGCACCAGCGCAAGATAAAGCCACGTCAGCTGCCTCCCGTCTCCGGAGCCCCGCTTCCACAGGTCCTCGACGTTGTTTATCTCTTTTTGCTTTTCGCGCTTCAATTCCTGTTCCGTCTTTTCTTTCTCATACGATGTGTTTTTAACCTGTTGCACGCGCGCGTAAATTTTCTGCAATTTAGCTTCGGGGGAGTCCGCCGCAGAAATGATCTGAGAAACGACCTGCTCCATCGCCTTTTTCTTATTCACAAAGCTTTCTGTCGCTTCGAATTGGCGTTTGCCCTCTTGCTTCCAGAACTTGGCGGGATCTTTCTCCAAGATCGTCTCTTCGCCATAGATAAAATCGACGCGGTATTTCAGCTCGTTCTCCGGCGGCATGTAATCTTCCACCTGAAACGCCGGCACATTTTGCGTTTCAAGGCGAATCGCCTGGGCTTCCTGTTTGGGCTGGTTGGTGCCGGGGGGTAGCCCTTGCGGCCAACTCCAGCGGATGGAGTAGTTGGAATTTGGCTTCAATGAAAATTTGGCCCGGCGCGTAAACAGTTCATCGCTCAAAACCCATTTTGAGTCGAAGACGTACTGATAATCGCTCGTGTAGTGATACTCGATGATGCTTCCCACTTGCACGTCGGGCAGTGTCAGTGTTTTTGCCAGATACTTCACGCCTTTCGCTTTTACGATGGTCTGTTCATATATTTTCCCGTCGAAATTCGCAATGGTTCCATCGGGCCGGATGGTGCGGGCTTTGACGCTATGGATATCTTCATATTGCTTGAGGAAAGGAATTTGCACGTCGGCGTATTTACGCCCTTCTTCCGTCAATATTTTTATCCGGACGTATGTATTTTCATGGCTGTTCTGCCCGTCATCGCGGTCAACCTGCTTGTAAAGAATCACCGCCGGCGCACCGGGAGCTTCGGGCAAGCTTGTAAGCTTCAGTTCTTCTTGCGTCACGGGCTGCCACTCGTCTCCCTCGACGGGCCGCAAGTAAATCATCGCGGCGCAAATCAGCAACATCCCTCCAAGCGGCGCCTTCAGCCATCCAACTTTCGACATGAGAATCTCCTTGGTTCTCGACATCGGAAACCGCTGATTCGCACAACTAATTCCGAGCTTCGTTGGAACCCGAACGCGCATTGCAATTCATTGAGACTTGGGCTCCGCTATTAACTCGCGATGCTTGTATCGCGAAAAAGTACAGGTACGTCACTCTTCTGTCAAGACTACGCCAGTGCAGCTGTTCCATTACCTCCCTCTTCCCCATCCCGCCTCTCTGCGGCATAATCCCCGCGCACCTTTCCAATTTGGCTTGCTCTTGCCGCGAGGGAGACACACGTGAACAATCGCCCCTGGAGTTCCACTGCACCCCCAGGAGAATTTCGCCCGTACATCGGCTCCGAAGAGTCCGTCAAGGAATTTACGCTTCGCGCGGTGATCCTCGGCGCACTGTTCGGCTTGTTGTTCGGCGCAATTACCGTGTACGTTGGCCTTCGCGCCGGCCTCACGGTTTCCGCTTCCATCCCCATCTCGGTGCTTTCCATCAGCATCCTTCGCGCCTTCGGCCGCTCCACCATTCTCGAAAACAATATCGTTCAAACCACCGGCTCCGCCGGCGAATCGCTCGCCGCCGGCGTGATGTTCACAATTCCCGCGCTCATCTTTCTCGGCTTTGGCAAAGAGTTCACCTTCTGGCGCATTTTTCCGCTGGCGCTGCTTGGCGGATGGCTCGGCGTTCTTTTCATGGTGCCGCTTCGCCGCCAGCTCATCGTCAAGGAACACGGCAATCTTTCCTTCCCCGAAGGAACCGCTTGCGCGGACGTTTTGGTCGCCGGCGAACGCGGCGGTTCGTTTGCCGGCCGCGTCTTCTGGGGCCTCGGCCTCGGCGGCATTTATACGTTCCTGATGAACACCTTCCAGGCCTGGACCGGCCAGCCCGAAGCGCGGCCCAGTTGGTTCCCCGGCGCTTCTTTCCGCGCCACCATCACGTCCGAATATCTCGGCGTTGGCTACATCATCGGCCCGCGCGTTTCAGGAATTCTCTTTGCCGGCGGCATCATCTCGTGGTTCGTCATCATGCCCGCCATCAAATTTTACGGACAGCTTTCCCACGACGTTCCGATCTATCCGTCAACCATTCCCATTCCGCTCATGTCGCCCGACGACATTTGGAAAAGCTACATTCGTCCCATGGGCGCTGGCGCCGTTGCGGCCGCTGGACTCATCACGCTCCTACGCACCATGCCCACAATCATTTCCGCGCTGCGTTCTGGCCTCAAAGATGTTCGTGCCGAAAGTGCCGGCAATTTGGCTGCGGCAAGTAGAATCGATCGCGAAGTCCCCATGCGCACTGTCGTGGTCGGCTCCATCGTTATCGTCGCCATGATTTGGGTGCTTCTCACGTTTCATCCCATACCTGGCGCGGAAACGCACTGGTACCAGAATCTGTTCGCAGGAGTTTTCGTCGTTGTCTTTGGATTCCTGTTTGTCACGGTCGCCGGACGCATCAGCGGCCTTCTCGGCAACTCTTCCAACCCCATTAGCGGCATGAGCATCGCCACTCTCATGGCCACTTGCGCAATTTTCTTCGTCGCCGGTTGGACTGCCCCCAACTACCAGGTCTTGGCGCTCATGATTGGCGGAATTGTCTGCATCGCGGCCGCAATCGCCGGTGCCACTTCACAAGATCTAAAAACCGGTTATCTCGTCGGCTCCACTCCTTATTGGCAGCAGATGGGCCTGCTCATCGGCGTCACTGTTTCCACTCTCGCCATCGGCACCACGCTGAACCTGATGAATCAGGGTCTGCAAAAATACATCCCCACGCAAATTGCGGTGAACGTTCAGTCCTTGCCTGCTGGCGTAAAAGTCGAACAGGACACCTTCGCCTATCAGGGAAAGAATTACATCCTGCTCAATTCACTTGGCTCTCACGAAGTTCCCGACGGCGAATACCTCTTCGACAACTCGTCTAAACAAATCGAATATCAATGGGCGCAAGGCATTGGCAGCGACAAAGCACCCGCCCCGCAAGCCCGGCTCATGGCTACCGTCATCAGCGGCATTTTGAATCAACGCTTGCCTTGGCGTTTGGTTTTAATGGGAGTCGCGCTCGTCATCGCCGTGGAAATTCTCGGCGTGCGGTCTCTCGCGTTTGCTACCGGCTCTTATCTGCCGCTTGGCACGACCGCCGCGATGTTTGCCGGAGGCCTCATCCGCGCACTCATTGAAGCCACCACAAAGAAGAAAGACGAAAGCGAAGCCAGCCCTGGCGCTCTTTATTCCAGTGGACTCATCGCCGCCGGAGGTGTCTTCGGCCTCCTCGGCATCGTCATAAATCTTCTTCAGGATCCGGAAATTTCCAACCGCGTCCCGCGCTGGCTTACCACGGCGCTTCACCTGCCATGGCGGCCCGATCTGTTTTCCTTTGGCCCAAAATATTGGCCCGCGATCGCCAACAGCAACCTCTTCGGCATTTTCATGTTCGTGCTGCTCGGCGGGTCGCTCTTTTACTTCGCGCGCAAAAAATTGGATTAGCGCCGCGTGAATCAACTTATTTCAATCAGGCTGGGGAGTTAACGTCGCGCCGAAATTGGCCGATCGCGTACGCGCTCAAAATCGTCAGCGCCGGATCGATTGCGTGGCGGTAATGTGCATTCGAATGCGTGATGTAGTAGACCAGCGGAAATAGCGCCAGGCAATACAGCAGCAGTGCGCTGCCGGCAATGTGCGCGCGAAGTGCCAGTATCATTCCGGCAAACGCAAGCAACGAAAAACCGGTATAAAAAATCACAAACGCTCGGCTCAATCCCAGCGCCTTCAGCCAAACCTCGCCATCTGCCTCATACCACGACGTCCACGTATCCAGAATGCGCTCGGAAGTCAGCCGCAAGAATCTTCCCGGATGTGCTCCGATAAACGCCATCGCTTCGGCTTGCTTCATTTTGTTATAGCGAATTTCACCGTTCACCAGCAGCGGCAGCAGCCCTTCCGGGCTCGCCCACGGATGCAATTCCGGACTCCACACATGCTTCACCGCCGGATTATTTCCAAGCCAAAGCTCAAGTCCGAAATTCGATTTCACCGGAACAAACGCGCCCATCTCCTTGTAATTGCGAAGCGTCCACGGCACCAGCGCCAAAATAAAAAACAAAGCGGTTCGCTCCACCAAATAGCGCGATTCCAATTCGCTCCGTTTCCTTTGTGCAACCAGCCATCCCACAAAAAATGGCAGCATCACGCCGAGCCCCGGATTCGTCAGCACCGCAACCGCCCAAAACAATCCGTACAACGACCAATGCGCCGTCGACGAGTTCTCTCGCAGTTCCAGTGTCGCCCACAACAACAATGCCACCAGCAGCGCGTCCAGGCTTTGATCCCAAATCCATTCCATTGGAATCTGGATCGCGGTCGGGAGGATCACCCACGTCCACGCCGCAATCCATCCCGTGCGCACCGAAAATATTTTTCGCCCCACCGCGTAAATCGGCCAGCACGTCAACGATGCGAACGCGCAGTTCATGATCTGCGCTCCGACTCGCGCCGTGTAATTGTCCATGTGCGCCAGTTTGTAAACCGCCGCCAGCAAGTACGGATACACCGGAGAGATCCACGCCGTCGGCCCGTTCAACTCGTACCAAAGCCCGGAGAATCCTTTCCCCGTCGCAATCGACCACGCCACTTTGCCGGATTCCGTTCCAATCGTCGGCAACCACACGATTCCCGCATCGTGGTAATGGTGATAAACGCGCAGAATCACCATGCGCAAGACGAAAGCAATCGCCACCGCGAGCCACGGCGAGCGCAACCAATTCGCCGCACGCCCGCGCTCTTCGCTTTCTTTCAAAGGCATTCTGAAAAGATTCTCCGCGGGATACTTCCCGCCCACTTTGCCAACCGTTCGTTATGCATCGTGCTCGATCAACGTATCATCGCGGCCGCGGCCGGTCACTCGGTTCGTCGTGCGAAAGTACTCAATCAATACAATTCCAGCTGCCAGACTATTCCTATGCGCGCGGAAACCACTTCGCGCGCTCGCATATCGATTTTCCGCACGGATGCGCCACGCCAAACTCTGTAACGACGTACCGGATCAATCCTCGCAAAGTCACCACGTCTCTTCCTTTACTTCTTCTGTTTCCTCCTCGTACACTGAACTTGACATGGCCTCGCGCGCCAGCATAAAGAGCCACCGCATCAGCTTCGATTTTTACGTCACTCCGGGTGTGAAGCTTCTCCTCATCGCCAATTTCGCCGTTTTCATTTTGGAAGCTTTCGTCTACCACTATGGCCGAATCGACGGCTACAACTGGCTCATAAAATGGTTTGGTCTGGTTCCCGCCGCCGTCTTCCCGCTCGGTCGCATCTGGCAGCCGTTCACGTACCTTTTTCTCCACGATGTCACCTATGTGTGGCACATCATCCTGAACATGCTCTTCCTCTGGATGTTCGGCCGCGAAGTCGAACTCGTCTGGGGCCGAAACCGATTTCTCCGCTATTATTTTTTGACGGGTGTCGGCGCCGGCCTCATCAACGTGCTCGTGAACACCATTCCACACGTTTGGGGACAGCCGTACTCTTTGGTGCCCACCATCGGCGCGTCCGGCGCCATCTTTGGCATCATGATCGCTTGCGCCGTTCTTTTCCCCGACCGCCGCGCCTATCTTTTCCCGATTCCGGTTGCGATTAAAATGAAATGGATTGTCGCGATCATGGCGGGCATCACATTTTTTGGCACGCTGGGACTCGGCGAAGGCAACGTAAGCCACATCTGCCATCTCGGCGGCATGGTCGTCGGCTACCTATATCTACGCCGCGATTCGTATCTCTATCGCCTTCGCAACGAAGTTTCCGATTGGAAATATCAGCGCAATCGCAAGCGCTTCGAGGTCTACATCAACAAGCACAAAGGCGATCCGCCTTCGCGTCCCGATCGCTGGGTGAATTGAAGCGGCACCGCCGCGCGTCTTTTCCTATCCGTTTCCGCCGATCACGTGGAATTTCATGAAGTTCGTCGTTCCCCGCACGCCCATCGGCGTTCCCGCGATGATTCCGATCACGTCGCCCTTGCGCGCAAGCCGCTCCCGCAGCAGCTTTTTCTCCGTCGTTTCCGCCAGCGTATCAATGCGGTGCTGGTCGCGCGATTCAAGCGGCAGCACGCCCCAAATCAGCGCCATCCGTCGCAGCGTTGCCACTTCGGGCGTCAGCGCAATAATCGGCACCTGTGGCCGGTAACGCGAAATCAACCGCGCCGTGAATCCGCTGTGCGTGAACACCACAATCAATTTCATGTGCAGCTCGCGTGAAGCGTGGCAGACGAGTTCCGCAACCGTCTCCGCCACCTTCAACTTTTCCTGCGGCACCGGCCGCGGAAATTCCTTGATGCTTCCTTCCGCCGATTCGATGATTCGCGCCATCATGCTCACGGCTTCCACCGGATATTTTCCGCTCGCCGTCTCCGCCGACAGCATCACCGCATCCGAACCGTCGAAGATCGCATTCGCCACGTCCGAAGCTTCCGCGCGCGTTGGCCGCGGATTTTCCGTCATCGATTCCAGCATCTGCGTCGCCGTGATCACCGGCCGGCGAAACTCGCGCGCGCGCTGAATAATCTGCTTTTGCATCACCGGCACTTGCTCCGGACTCATTTCCACGCCGAGATCTCCGCGCGCCACCATCACGCCATCCGCCACTCTCAGAATTGCCTCAAGATTCTCGATCGCTTCCGGCTTTTCCAGCTTTGCGATCACCGGCGTCTCTTTTTTCGCCTTGCGAATCAGCTGTTTCGCAAGCACCACATCTTCCGGCCGCCGCACAAAGCTCACCGCGATGTAATCCGCGCCGGCGGACAGCGCAAATTTCAAATCGGCTTTGTCCTTCGGCGTGAGCGCGGGTACGCGCAGCTTCACTCCGGGCAAATTGATCCCCTTGTTTTCTCCAAGCGATCCGCCGTTCACCACGCCGCAAATTATTTCCGCGCGCCCCACCTGCTTCACCCGCAATTCAATCAACCCGTCCGACAGCAATATCCGGTCGCCTTTTTTCACTTCTCGCGGCAGCGGTTCAAACACCGTGCTCACTCTCGTCGTATCGCCCAGCACTTTCGCCGTCGTAATCGTAAATTCCTGGCCTGCCCGCAAACGGACCGGTCCGCCCCCAGCCAGCGCGCCCGTGCGGATCTTTGGCCCTTGTAAATCGGCAAGTATCGCAATCGTCTTTCTCATCGCGGCCGCGGCGGCGCGCAGCGCGCCAATGTTCTTGGCGTGCTCGTCGTGCGTGCCATGAGAAAAATTCAGTCGCGCGACGTCCATGCCCGCTTCCAGCAGCTTCCGGATCACCCGCGGCGAAGAACTCGCCGGGCCAATGGTGCAAACGATTTTCGAATGTCGAAACGAATTCACGTGTTCTTCCGTAAAAAATGTTTGGAGACGCGGAATAAGCCTAACTCATTCCGCGCCGTTTCGTCGCCGCCGCGTGAGGTCATTTTTTTTCGTGTGATTCGGATCCGCGAAGCCGTCGTGCCGGCGCGTTTACTTGGACACCGCGAATTCATTCACGATTCGAATCATGAGGTCAACGCCCTTCGAAAACGCCGCCACCGGAATCCGCTCGTCGTTTCCGTGCATCCGCTTCAGATCGTCCTCGCTCAACGGAAAGGGCACAAGCCCATACGCTTGCACGTTGTGCAGCCGCAGTTGCGCCGAATCGGTTCCCCACGTGGACTGGTACGGCAACACCGGCGCGCCGCCAAATTCCTGCGCGGCAGACTTCACAATCGCGTTGTAAAAATCGCTTTCGAGCGAAGACGTTGGCGCCGCCAGCCCCGCATTGTGTTGTATCTCCAATTTCACTTGCGGATCGTTCACCACTTTATTCAGCTCCGCCACCAGCGAATCAATCGTGTCGCCCGGCAGCAATCGAATGTTCAGCGTCGCCCGCGCCTCCGCTGGAATCACGTTTGCCCGCACTCCCGCGCTCAGCATCGTCGGCGAAATCGTATCGCGCAGCATCGCGTTCCATGCCGGGTTCGCATCGGAAATCACGCGCGCCGCATGCTCGCCTCGATCGGCGGAATCCAGCGACCGGATCCATTTCCCCAATTCGTCGTCTTGCAGCGGCGCAACCCCCTCGAAGTATCGCCGCGTCACCGCCGTCAAATGAACCGGCGCCGAATAATTTCCAATTTTTTCGAGCGCCGCCGCCAGGTGCACCACTGGATTGTCCTTCAGCGGAATCGAGGCGTGTCCGGACGTGCCGCGCGCCACGACGTCCACGTTGTACGCAACCTTCTCGCTCGCCTGCACCGCCGTGTACTGCACTTTGCCGTCCTTCGCAATCACCACGCCGCCCTCATTGATCGCAAATCCCGCGGCAAATTTGTCCCAATTCTTCGCGATCAGCACCTTTATGCTCGAATCGCCAAAACCCTCTTCATCGCACGTCGCCAGAAAGATCACGTCGCGATTCAACCGCGCCCCCGCCCTCTTCAGCGCCACAAACGCCGCAAGATTCGCCGCCAGCATTCCCTTGTCGTCCACCGCTCCGCGGCCGTACAAATACCCGTCCTTCATCGTTGCTGCAAAGGGGTCCACGGTCCATCTCGCCTTGTCCACGCCCACCACGTCCATGTGCGCCACAAGCAGCAACGCGCGCGATGGATCCGCAATCGCCGCGCTCTTCAGCCTCGCCACCACCGCGCTCCGTCCCGGCGTCAGCGGCAATGTCTCGGCGGCAATTCCTTCCTTTTGCAAAATCCCGGCAATGTATTTCGCCTCCGCTTCTTCGTTCCCCGGAGGATTCGTCGTGTTGAACTTGATTAACTCCGCCAGCCATCCGAGCGCCTCTTGCCCAAGCGCGGTCGTGCTCGTTCCGCTCTGCGGCGCCGCCGTGGGCGCCGGTGAAATTGGCAATCCCGGTCCATTCTGCGCCGTCACCGCGCTGGCGCAGCCAATACTCATCCCCACCGCAAGAACCCACACGCAAATCTTCTGCTTCCCGATCACCAGACTTCCTCCTTGGCCATTGAACTCAATTTTTTGCATGACAACCGTTTTGCCGGGAAAGTGCTTCATACTAACATGCAGGAGTGCGGCCATTGGCTTTGCTGAAGCCCTGACGTTGCCAAAACTCCACGGTCTGCTCAGACTTCAGACCTTCGCTTTTGCGTTTCGAATAGGGGGAACGAATGAAACGGTTTTCCGCGGGGATTCTGTCTGCAACTTTGCTTCTGGCCATGAGCGCCTTGTCCGCCAACGCCCAAGCGCCAACCGGCCCTCAAACCGGCCCCACGCCTCAGCAGACTCCTCCTCCACCGGCTTCCGGCACCGCTCAGGCACCGCCGCCACAAGCGCAAACCGGCGGCGTTTCCATCGCGGTGGAAGTTCCAATCGTCACCATTGAAGCCAACGCGGCCACGGTAAACGGCGATCTCATCACCGGCCTCAAGCGCGACAATTTTCGAATTTACGAAGACGGCGTTCCGCAGCAGATCACCAGCTTCGGCCCCAGTGACGCTCCCATCACCATGGTTCTGGTGCTGGAATTTGGCAGCAGGGGCGGCTCCTGGTTCGCGATTCTTTCGAAATACTGGTCGCAATATCTCTTTGCCAATTTGAAGCAGCAGGATTGGATCGCGCTCGAAACGTTCGACATGAGGACGCATATCGAGCAGGATTTTACGCAAAACAAAGACGAAGTCATCGCCGCCATCAATCGCTTATATTTTCCCGGTTTTAATGAATCGAATGTTTTTGACGCCCTTCTCGAAACCACCGATCGGCTCAAGGATGTGAAAGGCAAGAAAGCCATCGTCGTTCTGGCCAGCGGCGTAGACACCTTTTCCAAGCACAATCTCGATCAAACCATGAAACAGCTTCGTCAATCGGACTCGGCGATTTTTTGCGTTGGGTTGAGCCAATTCGCTATCACAAGGGCCAACCTGAGCTCGTTCCGCGAATTGGATTACTTGCAAGCCGAGAACCAGATGAAGACGTTCTCAAAAGAAACCGGCGGCTATGCCTGGTTTCCCCGCTTCGAGGGCGAAATGCCCGACATCTTCCGGGCCGTCGCCGCATTTCTGCGAAATCAATACAGTATTTCCTACTCGCCCACCAATCGCGCCCGCGACGGGAAGTTCCGTAAAGTGAAGATCGAACTCGTCGCCCCGGACGGTTCGCCGCTTGTCGTTTCGGATCAAAAAGGGAAAAAGCAAAAGTACGTCGTCTATGCTCGCGAAGGATACAACGCGCCAAAGGGCGCGGATTGAAGCTCAGTAGCCGCGGGCCAGGTCCACGACGTTTGTCATTTCGCGCCCGCTAAACCATTTTTCCAGCAGATCCGCCAGCAACTCCGTTTCGCGTTGCCACAGCTGGTCGCTCACCGCGCTCGTGTGCGGCGTGATAAAAAGATTCGGCGCATGCCACAGGGGTGAACTCTCCGGCAGCGGCTCCACTCCCGTAACGTCCAGCGCCGCTCCGCTCAACTGTCCGCTCCCGAGCGCGCTGCACAACCCGCTCTCGTCCAGCAAAGATCCGCGCCCAACATTCACCAGCCGCGCGCCGCGCTTCATCCGCGCTATCTGCGCCGTCCCGATCAAATGTTTCGTCTCGCTCGTTTCCGGCGCGGCGATCACCACGTAATCGGCGCCCGGCAGCACGTCATTTAACTGTGTCGTCGGCACAATTTTTTCCGCCAGCGACGAATCGCCCGCCCCCGATCGCGTCACGCCCCACACACGCATCCCAAACGCCCGCGCCCGCTTTGCCAATTCCCGTCCAATCGATCCAAATCCCACGATCAAAAGGACCTTTCCGTTCACCTCCGTCAGTTGTTGCGGCATGTCCCACAACGCCTGTTGTCCCCATCTCGCTTTGTCTTGAAATCGCACCGCATCCGGAAAGTTGCGCGCCATTGCCAACAGCATCCCCATCGTGTGTTCCGCCATCGGCACCGAAAACACTCCGCGCGGATTCGTCACCAATATTCCCGATTCGCGCAACTCCGGATAAGTCAGTTGCGCCACTCCCGCTGCCGTCGAATGGAGCCATTTCAATTTTTTCGCATTTTTCAGTTGATCCGCGCGCAGCGAGTACCCGACAAAAATATCCGTTTCCGGCAATTCCGGCGGCAATGCTTCGTAATTCGGCACGTGCACCAAATTCATTTCCGGCCACCGCGCCCGAATCGTCTCCGCCATCACCGGCTCCGGCCGCCAAAACCGAAATGCATGCCATGCACAAATCGTCAGCTTCGTCTCACTCGGCGTCGTCCGTTTCATCTATGGGTTTCTCTGAGACCTCTGCGTCCTCGGCGGTAAAAATACACAATAAATGCATGGTAGAAGCCGCCGGTAAGCTTCTCAGCTCTTCATCCGCAGGTCCGTTCCGCTCATCTCCGCCGGCTCCGTCTCTCCAATCACTCCCAGCAACGTCGGCGCAATATCGCGCAACGCGCCGCCCGTTCGCAGCTTCAATTTGTCGTCTTCCGTCACCAGTACGAACGGAACCGGATTCGTCGTGTGATACGTATGCGGCCCACCCGTTTTCGGATCGATCATCGTCTCCGCGTTTCCGTGATCCGCGGTAATAATCCAGGCGCCGCCCTTCGGCTTCAGCGTCCTGTAGATTTCTCCGAGGCCTGCATCGACAGCTTCCACGGCTTTGATCGCCGCTTCCAGCTTTCCGGAGTGTCCCACCATGTCCGCATTCGCGTAATTCATGATGATCGCGTCAAACTCGCCCTTCTCAATCGCCTTCACCACCGTGTCCGTAATTCCCTGCGCCGACATTTCCGGTTTCAAATCGTAAGTCGCCACTTTCGGCGACGGCACCAGAATCCGCTCCTCTCCTTCAAACGGTTTCTCCACGCCTCCATTGAAAAAATATGTCACGTGCGCGTACTTTTCCGTCTCCGCCGTCCGCAAATTCTTGTAGTTCAGCCCCGCAAACACTTGTGCCAAGATGTGTTCCAGTTTTTCCGGCTTGATCACCGATTGCAGCCACGGCCAATTCTTGTCGTACTGCGTCATCGCCACATAAAAAAGATTCTTCGGCCGCTTCGCGTCCGCGAATTTGTCGAAGTCCGGCGCCGCCAGCGCATACGTCATCTGCCGTGCCCGGTCCGCGCGAAAATTGTAAAAAATCACTGCATCGTCGTCCCGAATCAATCCCACCGGCGCCGCGTTTGCGCCATTCACGTTAGTAATCGCCACCGGCTTCACAAATTCATCGGTCACGCCCGCTTCATAACTCTTCTCGAGCGCCGCAACCGGATCGCTCGTCTTCGTCTCCGCCTCGCCATGCACCAGCGCGCGATACGCCAGCTCCACCCGCTCCCAGCGGTTGTCGCGGTCCATCGCGTAATACCGCCCGACCACCGTCGCAATCTCTCCCACGCCCAATTCGCGCATCTTCTGCTGCAATCTCTGCACAAATTCTTTTCCGCTGTGCGGTGGCGTGTCGCGCCCATCCATAAAACAATGCACGAACACTTTTTCCACTCCGTGCCTCTTCGCCATCTCCAGCAGCGCAAACAGATGCTCGATGTGCGAATGCACTCCTCCATCGCTCAGCAGCCCCAGAAAGTGCAGTTGCCGTTGCCGTCCGCGCTCCATCGCCTGTTTGAATAGCGGCACTTCGTCGAGCTTCTTGTTCGCCACCAGCACGTCAATCTTCGTAATGTCCATCCGCACCACGCGCCCCGCGCCGATATTCATGTGCCCCACTTCGCTGTTCCCCATCTGCCCTTCCGGCAATCCCACCGCTGGGCCCGACGTACTAATCAACGTATTCGGAAATTTGCGCAGCAATTCGTCGTACACCGGCTTCCGCGCCAGCGCAATCGCATTTCCTTCCGTCCCCGCGCGGTATCCCCATCCATCCAACACCGTCAACACAATCGGCTTCGGTCGCTTTCCCATGGTTCCCTTAAAAACTCCCTCCGTCTTGTCCTTATCTTTAACTTATCTCGCTGCAAATTCCTTCAATGCGGCCAGCAGCCGGTCCACTTCTTCCGCCGTGTTGTAATGCACCAGCCCAACGCGCAGCACGCCGCCCTTCTGCTCCACGCCCAGCCGCTCCGACAAATTCACCGCATAGAAATTTCCATCCCAGGTAAAAATTCCACGCTCTCCCAAGAACGTCGCAATCTCCGTCGGATTGTGTTCTCCGATTCGAAACGACACCGTCGCACACCGTTCCGCAAATCTCCCTCGATCCGTAATCCCAAAAATCCGAATCCCCGGCAACGCCTCCAATCCATCCAGCAGCCGCGTCAACAGCGCCCGCTCATACGGAACTGTCGTGGCATAAGCCGCCGCCAGCGCTTCGCGCCTCGTCCGCGCCGCCGCATCGCACCTCAGCCCCAACTCCGCAAGGTACTCCACTGCCGCGCCAATGCCCGCAATCAGCTCGTGCACCTGCGTCCCCGTCTCCCAGCATTCCGGCGAAACATTCGTCGCCGGCCGCACCTTGTACGGCTTGAATCTCTCCAGACGTTCTTTCTTTCCGTACAGCGTCCCCATGTGCGGCCCAAAAAATTTGTAAGGCGAACAAACCAGAAAATCGCAATCGAGCGCCTTCAGGTCAATCAATCCGTGCGGCGCATAGTGCACCGCATCCACAAACATCAGCGCGCCCGCCGCGTGCGCCATCTTCGTAATTTCCGCCACCGGATTGATCGTCCCCACCATGTTCGAAGCGTACCCAACCGCCACCAGCTTCGTCTTACTCGTTATTTTCCGCTGCAAATCCTGCAAATCCAGCGTGCAATCCGCCTCGCGAATTTCCGCCTGCCGCACCACCACTCCCTTTTCCTCCAGCGCGCGCCACGGCCCCACGTTCGCATCATGATCGAGCGTCGTCACCACAATCTCATCGCCGGCCTTCAATTCGCGCCCGATCGCCCGCGCCAGCCCCAGCGTAATCGTCGTCATGTTTTGCCCGAACACGACCTCTTCCGCCGCGCAATTCAAAAAATCCGCCATCGCCGCGCGCGCCGCCAGAATCATTTCATTCGTCCGCCGGCTCGTCGCAAACATTCCGTATGTATTCGCGTTCGCATGCGTCAAATAATTCGTAATCGCGTCCATCACTTGCCGCGGCACCTGCGTCCCCGCCGGACCATCCAAAAACGCCGCCGCCGCGCCCGCCACTCGCTCCTTCAACGACGGAAATTGCTCCCTCACCCACGCCACGTCCAACTTCGCGCCGCTCATTTCCTGCATCACCGGTGTACTCATTTCCTTCTCCCATGACGATTCCCCGCATGTTGTCCGTGCGGTTTTGCGCCGAAATCTTTTCTCTTTGCTTCTGCCGCTTCTTCGTTTTTTCCGCTCCACGCTTTTTCCGCAAAACTTCCTGTCATTCAAATCGCCCGCTGCGAACTCGTTAGTTTCTCACACCTGCCACGCCCGCGCGATTCCGCCCCGCCCTGCCGTGCTAGCATGTCTGCTGCTTCTCCCACTCATGCCGCAAGCGCCGGCTATCAACTCTGCGCTTGGTTTCACCCACGGTGTCCACCATGTCCGATTCTGTCGCACCTTCGGAACGCACTCGCGTCATCCGCGAGTCGCAGCGCGCCGTTTACGATCGCCCCGCCATCCACGCCATCCTCGACGAAGCCTTTGTCTGCCACGTCGGCTTTTCCGTCGACGCGCAAACATACGTCATCCCCACCATGTTCGCCAGAGTCGACGATTCCATTTACTTCCACGGCTCCGCCGCTAGCCGCATGCTTCGCAATCTTTCTACCAGCCTCGCCGTCTGCATCACCGTCACGCTTGCCGACGGCCTCGTCCTCGCCCGCTCCGTTTTCAATCACTCCATGAACTACCGTTCCGTCGTCGCACTCGGCTCCGCGCAACTCATCGACGATCCCGCCGAAAAACTCGCCGCCCTCCGCGCCTTCACCGAAAAAATTCTCCCCGGCCGTTGGCACAACGCGCGCCAGCCCAACGAAAAAGAACTCAAAGCCACCAGCATCCTCAAACTGCCGCTCACCGAAGTCTCCGCCAAAGTTCGCGTCGGCGACGTCGAAGACGATGCCGACGACTATGCCCTCAAAGTCTGGGCCGGCATCGTCCCGCTTCGCCTCGTCGCCGACACGCCAATCCGCGACGCACGCTGCGACGCCTCGCTCCCCGTTCCCGCTTATGCCAAAAGTTTCCGGAGATAACTCATGTCCGCTTTCTCGCCCGCCGCAATCAAACCAACCGTCGCCTTCGCCGCGCTCGATGCGCTCGACATCCGCGTCGGCACCATCGAACGCATCGAAGACGACTTCCAATCCGAAAAGCTCCTCAAGCTCACCGTCAATTTCGGCAACCATTCCCGCTCCATCCTCGTCGGAATGAAAAAAGAGCGCGCCAACCCTCGCGAAATCGAAGGCAAGCAAGAGCTCTTCGTCGTCAATCTCGAACCCCGCAAAATGGCCGGCGAAATTTCCGAAGGAATGCTGTTCGACATCGGCTTCGCCGACGGCATCACGCCCGTCCTCGCCACACCGGAAATTCCCGTCCCCAACGGCACCCGCGCCGGTTAACTTTCTTGCCATTCAATCCGTTGTAGGGCCGGCTTTCTGAAGCCGGCCATTTCGAAGCCACATTTGAGGTTCCGCTTTCTGCCTGCCCGCGGTGGCGGGAAGCGGCCCGTCTCGAAGCGCAAAACATAAACCCAACATGAAAGTGCGCTCTTGCCCGCCCTCACCCCGCCGCCACTCGCACCAAATCCGCCAACAACCCATACGCCGTCGCTTCAATCCCCGGTTTGTGCTCCACAATCGACAATCCAAACATATCCATGTCAAACCGAATCGCCGAGCTCGTCCCTTCCAGCCCCGCCAGCGGATCGGACGCCAGCAGCAACTCCGGCTGCACGCTGCATTGCACCGAATCTCCCCGCCGCTCCGCGCGGCACACCAGCTTGTACCGCATCCCGGCCGCACGCACCGCGCGAATTTTCTCCTCGCTCAATTCGCGAATCCCCGTCCGTTGCACCTGCTCGATCTTCACGTCCACACCCATCAGCACAATCGCCAGCGCCGCCAGCTTCACCGCCGCGTCCCATCCATCCAGGTCCGCCGTCGGATCGGTCTCCGCAATCCCCAGCGCCTGCGCCCGTTGCACCGCATCCGCAAACGTTCGCCCTTTCTCAATCTCCGTCAACACCACATTCGTCGTCGAATTCAGCACGCCGTGAAATCCGTGCAACTCTGTCGCCGGCAATCCCAGCGGAAACAAGGAAAAAATCGGCACGCCGTCCATCACCGTCGACTCAAAAAGAAATTTCCGGTTTTTCTCTTTCGCCAGCGTCGTCAGTTCGCGGTACGCATGCACCACCGGCCCTTTATTCGCCGAAATCGCATGCGCCCCGCTCTCGAGCGCCGCTCGTAAATGCTCCGTCGCCGGCTGCCCCGTATCCACCGCCAGCGCGCTCGCTTCAAAAAACACATCCGCCTTCGCGCGCTCCAGCCACTCCCGCACGTTTCGCGGCGCAGCCACATGCGCCGCTTGCGCCGGCCAATGCCCGTTCAGCAACGCAATTGGATTGAATCCATCCGCGTCCGCGAACCACCCCACCCGCCGCGTCGCCACGCCCGTCAGCCGCCATCGAATGTCGTACTTCCGCCGCAGTTCCGTCTCTTTCGCGATCAACAAACGCAAAAAAGCTCGCCCGACATTCCCAAATCCCACCATCGCCAAGTTATACGAAGGCATTCATCGCTTCTCGGTCACGCTCAGTTTTTCAACGATTACGAAATCCAATGTAGGGGCGGCCTTCTGAGGCCGCCCTCTTCGATGCAAACAAAACCGCAGCCTCATCCTTTTTGTTTCCCGACCGGCCGTGACTACTTCCCCTTCGCCTCACCGGCCAACTTTCTCGCCGCTTCCGAAATCAATTCCGCCTCATTCTCCAGCACATGCGCCACTCGCGCCGCCGCCTCTTCCGCCTGCTTCCATTTCTTCTGTTCCAGCGCCTCGCGCACAGCCGGAATCGCCTTCGCCGCATATCCCGTATACGCTCCCGGCGCGTACAGTTCATGTTTGTACCAGAACCGCCCCGGCAATCCTTCCGCCGTCGTCAGTTTGTGTTCGCTCTGCATCAGCATCTCATTCAAATCCCGCAACGACGCCTTCGCCAGCATCGCGCTCCCATTCGCTCTCGCCGCCTCCAGCGCCTTTTTGTATTCCTCCGCGCTCCGGTTTAATTTCTCCACGGCGTTGTCCAGTGGCGCAAAATTCAAATGCGGCGGCACTTCTTCGACGCTCGGTGGCACATACTTCTCTTTCGGGTCCGCCGTCGCCGAAAACGCTCCCTCTTCAATCTCCCGGTTCCGCTCGTTCACTTCGTCCTGTTGCTCGCCTGCAAATTTCTTCACTTCCCTCACGTACATCCGCACGTCGTCGGCAAAATCGCCAAATTCAAACGGCAGCAAATCCGCATCCGCCAGCCGCATCATCGCCGTTCCGCCCGTTTGCGAGAGCGCTCGTCCGTAAGAAAAATCCGTGTCGCTGAAATGCGTGTACCAGTAAAAATCGTCGTAAATCGAATGATAAATCCCGCCTCCATCTTCCCCGCCAAATCCAATTCCCAGCGCCGCCACTCCCGCAAAATTATTGAACGGCGCGTGATCCGATCCGCCTCCCAGCATCTCCAGCCGCAAATCCCCGCGGCTTCGCGCTTCTTTTCGCTCGTCGCCCGATTTCGCCGTTCGAATCGCCGCCAGTTGCGCTCGCTTCCAGACGGAAAGCTTCGTCTCCGGGTCCTCAATATCCCGCGCCACGTCGTTCATGAATTTTTCCAGCGTCTGCGACCCTTCCAGCCCCAAATATCCGCGCGAGTTACTATCCGAATTGATGTACGCCACCGCATGTTTTTTCAATTCGTCCACGTGCGTCTCCACCCATTCCGTCGAGCCCAGCAGTCCCGGCTCTTCGCCGTCCCACGCGCAGTAAATCATCGTTCGCTTCGGTTTCCAGCCCTGCTTCACGAGCTCGCCCATCGCCCGCGCTTCTTCCATCACCGCCACCATTCCCGAAATCGGATCTTCCGCTCCGTTCACCCACGCATCATGATGGTTTCCGCGTATCACCCACTCCTCCGGAAATTCCGCGCCGCGAATCCTTCCAATCACGTCGTACAGCCGCTTGATGTCCCAATTCGAAGCCACCTTCAAATGCACTTTCGCCGGCCCCGGCCCAATGTGATACGTAATCGGCAATCCGCCGCGCCACGCGCGCGGCGCCGTCGCTCCGCTCATCGCATCCAGCAGCGGCTGTGCATCCGCATACGAAATCGGCAGCACGGGAATTTTCGTCAGCGATTGCGCGTCTTTGATCGCCAATCTCTTCGCATCCGGCGTCGCTCCCACTCCCGGCGTCAGCGGATCGCCCATGAACACCGCGCTGTCTTGCACGCTCCCGCGTTGCACTCCGTCCTTCGGCCGCCACGCCCCTTTCGGAAACGTTTCGCCGCCCGTATACCCGTCGTCGCGCGGGTCCGAATAAATAATGCAGCCGATCGCTCCATGTTCTCCCGCCACCAGCGGCTTGATTCCGCGCCACGCGTGCCCGTATCGCGCAATCACGATCGCGCCCTTCACCGAAATTCCGCGCCGCTCCAGCTCCTCGTAATCTTCCTGCACACCGTAGTTCACATACACCAGCGGCCCCGTCACGTCTCCGTCAATCGAGTACGCGTTGTACGTCGGCAATTGTTCGCTTTTCTGATTCGAAGTCGGATCTTCCGGCAACGCAGGCTCTTCCATCTTCGCCTTAAAATATGGGCCTCCGCCAACCAGCTCGATCAGCCGCTCTTTCGGCGTCGGATACAACACGTCAAAATTCTCGATCTGCGTTTCAAGGCCAAACTCTGTAAACTTCGCCGAAATCCATTCCGCATTCTCCTTGTCGTACGCCGATCCCACATTGTGCGGCCGCGCCGTCAGCCTCCGCATGTATTCGCGCAGATTCTCCGGCTTCGGAATCGTCTTGAATTTCTCTTCCCACTGTCGCTCCACGCGAGAAGACTCCGCGCTGAATCCAAACAGCGGCGCGTCGTCTCCCGCGATCGATGGAGGAACGGTGGTACAAGTCGCCGCAACAAGCAGACCGGCAGCAATCGCGAAAATGCGTTTCATAAGTCCCTCGCTTTAGTGAAAAACAAAATTCAACCGTAGATAAACCTTCGTAGAATCCATCCGCCGAGCAAAGGAAATTCCGCCCACTCGCCGTTATGCGCCTTAATCCCGTAAACAATTCCCAATATGAGGTTGATGATTCCCCCGCCCATCGCAAGCAGCCAGATCGCGCCGAAGAATCCGAAAAACGCGAACGGCGGTTGCCCGTGCGTCTGCTCGCGAAATCCGCCGCCGGCAATCATCGAAACAACGAACAGAATCATCCCGCCAAAAATCAAAACGAAATAAATGATGTGCCACGCCAGCGATTGCAGCGCATGAAACGAAACAAATTTCGAGTCGCGCTTCACCAGAAAAAAAACCAGCGGCGCAATGAATCCCGAAAAGATTCCCAGCACGTGCGCCAGCAGCGCGAACGTCTTCTCGTCCGGCGTCGGTTCATACAATGCAGGACCAGTCGCATACAGATGGCTGCTCAAATTCCCCTCTCTTCCGTTACCGCAACTTCGCGCGCAGAATTATTCTCTCTTCCCACTCCCTGCGCAACCTTTTCCGCTCGCGGAGGTTCTCCGCGTTCTTTGCATGCTCGGTGTTAGAAATCGCGGACCTTCTTGACTCGTTGTCGTGCCTGGCTCGCTTCCGTTTCGACTTTCAACTATCGACGCTTAACTTTTTTTCTTATGCGTCGTATTCAAAATCTCATCCGCAATCCGCAACCGCTCCACCGGTTTATCGCCCAAAATGTGCGACTCAATAATTTCGTCCACATCTTCGGGCTTCACGCCGCCGTACCAGACGCCCTCCGGATACACCACAACGTTCGGCCCGAGTTCGCATTGATCAAGGCATCCGGATTTATTGGCACGCACCAGCTTGATTCCCCGCTCGGCAAGCTTCGTCTTGAACAATCGCTGCAGCTCGCCTTGCCCCGTCGGGTCGCAGCACCCCCGCGGATGTCCCGCTTCTCTCCGATTCATGCAAATAAAAATATGCTTCGTAAATTTCGGCATAGGCTCCGGGCGAATATCAATCTTTCGGGTTCGGCACGAATTCGTATCCCACTCCGCGGACCGTCAGCAGATGCTTCGGCGCGGACGGCTCTTTCTCAATATATTTCCGCAGCCGCACGATAAAATTGTCGATTGCACGCGTGTCCGTATCCTCGCGTAAATTCCACACGTCTTCCAGAATCGCCTTCCGCGAAACCGGCTGCCCCGCCCGCCGGATCAAATACCGCAGCAGCTCCGTCTCCATCAGCGTCAGCTGCATCGTCTTCTTCCCGACTTGCAGCTTCAATCCTTGAAAATCGATCGTCTTGCCGCCAAACGTGTAAAGCCGCGGCACACCGGATTCGCTAGCCGCCGCTGCCTCTTCTTCGCCGTTCCCGCCCCGCACCCAATTTTTTCGCCGCAGCATGCTGTCCAGCCGCGCCAGCAATATTTTCAAATTAAACGGCTTCGGCAAATAATCGTCCGCGCCCGCCTCGAACCCCTTCAACACATCTTCTTGCCGTCCCCGCGCCGTCAGCATCAGAATCGGAATGTAGTTCTGCGCGTCGCGCAGCTCGCGCGCCACCGTGAATCCGTCTTTCCCCGGCAGCATCACGTCCAGAACCAGCGCGTCGTACTCCCGCTTTTCCTTCAGCAGTTTCTTCAGCGCGCTCTCGCCCTTCTCTTCCACCTCAACCGAATGTCCTTCTTCTTCCAGGTTGAACCGCAATCCCTCCGCCAGGTGCTCTTCGTCTTCCACGATCAGAATGCGGCTCATGCGCGGTACACCCGCGGCAATCGCACGAAAAATGTGCTGCCTTGTCCCTCGCCCGCGCTCTCCGCGTATGCGTCCCCGCCGTATCGCCGCGCCACCGATCGCACGATGAATAGTCCCAGTCCGGTGCCTTTCACCTGCTTCGTTTTCGCGGATTGCGCGCGGTAGAACCGCTTGAAAATGCGCTTCAATTCGCCTTTCGGAATTCCCGTGCCTTTGTCCCGCACGCTCAGCGAAATCGAATCGAGTGTCGGCGCCTTCACGTCCACCGCGATGTCTTTTCGCTCGCCCGAATATTTCAATGCGTTGTCGAAAAGATTCTGCACCAGCGTGCGCAACTCTTCTTCGTTTCCGAGAACGAGCATCTCCTCGTCCGCCGCATCCTTCAATTGCAGCTCTTCCGCCTTCAGGTGATGGCTCGTCCGCGCCGCATCCACTTCTTCGCAAACCAGTTTTCCGAAATCCACTTCCGTCCAGTTCTTTCGCGTGCTGCGCTGCCGCACTTCGCTCGCTTTCAGCACTTGCTCGACGGTTCCAAGCAGCCGGTCGGTATCCACCAGCATATTTTTGTAAAATTCGCGCCGCTTCGCTTCATCCAGCTGGCGCGATTCCAGCGTCTCGAGGTACAGACGCAGCGAGGCAATCGGAGTTTTTAATTCGTGGGTGACGGCGTTCAGAAAACTGTCGTGTTGTTCGTTGCGGCGGATTTCACGCACAAGAAAAATCGTGTTGATCACGACGCCCGCGATGATGAAACCGAACAGGATTACCCCGAGCACCAGCGGCACCACTTCCCGCCAGTTCAGCACGATCCAGCTGACGTTCAGGGCGATCGTCAGCGCAACCAGGCACGCGCCCAGCGTGATAAAAAATGCGGTGGCCTTTGCGCGGCTCGTGATTTTCATGGGAAATGCGCCTGCTTCCGCAATCCCCATGATAGATGAGAAAGGGCCCGCAATGCAGAATTGCGGGACGCTACAAAATCAGTCGCCGGAAATCGCCGCGACCATCTCTTCCGGCTCGGGGACGGCGGCGGGCATCGCCGCGAGTTCATCGGTGGTCAATTTGGATTTCGGCAGCTTGATGTCCCACGCCAGTCCAAGCGTTTTGAGCGCCCAGATTCCGTACCAGTTGATGTCGAATTCATACCACGCGATGCCATGCTTCGCCGCTTGCGGCGACGCGTGATGATTGTTGTGCCAGCCTTCGCCGAACGTCAGCATCGCCACCCAAAAACTGTTCGTCGAGGTGTCTCCCGTGAGGAATCGCTGCGAACCCCACATATGCGTCGCCGAATTCACGAGCCACGTCGAATGCAGCCCGACCACCGTGCGAAGAAAAACGGCCCACAGCAGCGCGGACCAGCCGAACGCCGCAAAAATAATCACGGCCAGCGCCACCGGCGGCACCCAATGGTACTTGCTGACCCAAACGTAATATTTGTCCTTGCGCAGATCCGGCACGAACGGCAGCAATTCCTCCGCGCGCGCATGCATCGATTTTCCTGTGATGATCCAACCCATGTGCGCAAAAAATCCGCCGTCGTTCGGCGAATGCGGATCGCCTTCCCGGTCCGTATTCTGGTGGTGCACGCGGTGTGTCGCCACCCACGCAATCGGCCCGCCTTCAATCGCCAGCGTGCCGCACGTCGTCAAAATATATTCGATCCACTTGTGCGTTTTGTATCCGCGGTGCGTCAGCAAACGGTGGTAGCCCATCCCGATGCCGAGGCTGCCAGCCATCCAGTAAGTAATGACGGCAAGAATGAGGCCAGTCCAGGAAAAATAAAAGAGCGCGACGACGGCGAGAGCGTGGAGCGCGATAAAGAATGCGGTGATTCCCCAGATCACGGGGCGCGAAAAAGTTTTGTCGTGTTCAAAAAGGCTCATGTTGCTCCTGACGGAAATGGACGGGCCGGCTACAATCAAAAATTATCACGGGTGGGAAAGCCGCTCTGTAATACCTGTGTAATCCTTGCGCATGAAAAAACTGTCCTTTTGGACAGGGCGAGAAAAGCACGCATCAAAGATCGGGAAGGTTTTGCGCGCGCATTTCCTTGGGATGGAAGTCGACTCGAATGGAAATGGCGTTTTCGCGGTTCGGCAATTCCTTCTTCGCGCTGGCGCGCAAACGAAACACGATTTTTTCGCTTTCGGGGTCGATCGCAGGCTTGTCTTCGACCAGGCGCGGAAAGTGAAATTCGGTGCGAAGAGGATCGGCATCGGCGCCGTCAAGAAATTGCACGCTCGCCAGATCGACCGTAAAACCGTTGTCGAGTTCGAGAAAAACCGTGTCGTGCAAGTCTTCTTTCGCGTTACGAAGAATGCGCATCGGTTCGTCGCCTTCGATCGCAATCACGTAGTCCGGCGATTCTTCGGCTTTGAGCGGCGGCAGCGTTCCGTTCACGTTCGCTCGCAGCCGGTGCATTTTTTCAAGCGCCAGCCGCATGGTTTTGGCCGACATCCACTTCACGTAATAAGCGGGAGCGCCGCCCTTGCTGAGCTGCACGCCGCGAACGCTGTTCGAGTTCGGCAAATTCACGTCGGAATCGGAAATCAAACCGGTGGGCGGCTCGGTGTGCTTCTGCGTGAATTTTGCTTCGATGATGACCTTGGAAGGGGCCCAGGGCGAATCTTCAAAAATTTTGTTTGCATCGGCGGCGGTCCACTGGTCGGGCGGTTTGTCCCACGGCGTGTTGGCGGGAAACGAAATCGCCACGAGGGCGGCAAAGGCAAAGCGCAGGAAGAGGGCGGTCGTTTGCATAGAACTAGATGCTGCGATGCCCACTTGTTGAGGCGGGTTGCAAGTTGGAATGGGAACATTGCGAATTCATAACGATCGCTCGGCTTTCATTTTTGCGGCAGTTTGAGCGGCGCAAGGGGATCCTTTGTCGGAACAAATTCTATCGGCACTTCGGTGACAAACGTCTTGAGCCATTTTGCACACTCGTCCATGCCGAATTGTTCGGAAGGAACGTGGCTCAAAATGATGAGCGCTTTGTGGCGGCCTTCGGCGATGGCGTCGGCGACGTACTCGACGGTTTCCCACTCGCGCGTTTCGCCGGTGAGGAGCAGATCGACGTCCGGCATCTCCAGCGCTCCGGCTTCCCGGTGAAAGCCCGACGAGCCGGGAGCGTAAGCGATGCGCTTCACTTTCATGTCGCGGTCTCCGACGACGCGCATGACGTAGATTCCCAGTTTTTTCTGGATGTCTCCGGAAAGCTGGCCAACCGTGGTTTCCGGAATCGTGAAAAGGTACGGATTCGCGGCGTCTTGATATTTTTCCCAGCCGAGCGCGTGCACTTGTCCGGCAAGAATTCCGTCGCGCGTATTGCGATGCCAGTGATCGTGGAATCGCCAGATGACCAGATGATGCTCTTCGATGAATTTGCGCTTTTCCGCGAGCACCGGATCGTTTTCGCCCATGGGCAATTCTTTCGAGTTGTCCAGGTGATCGAAGAAGGTCGGCTCGTGCGTGATGATGAGATTGTCGCCTTTGGCCGCGGCGCGCTGCAGTACGTCGAGCGTGGCCATCATCGTCGTCGCGATGCCGGTAACTTTGGCGTTCGCGTCGCCCGCTTTAAACGTATCGACCGTTTCGCTTTTCCATTCGACGCCGAGATTTTTCTTGATGCGATCGACGACTTCGCCCGCGGTGATCTCTTTTTTCTCTTGCGCGAACAAGGAAGAAGCGCCGCAGAGAAGTGCAAGAAAAAGTGCGATACGTTTCATCGGGCCCCCTCGATTTTCTACAACGATTTGGACATGTGAATGAAATGCGACGGAACCGCCATCACAACGTCGGGCGGCATCGGCGAAGTTCCCGTAACCCGATAGCCGAAGTGCATGTAAAACGGCTGAATATCGGTGCGAGGACTGATGGAGCGCAAATCCATCGCCGCACAGCCGGCGTTTACGCCGAATTCTTCGGCAATCGTCATGAGTTTGCGCCCGAGCCCTTTTCCCTGCTGCGCCGGATCGACGCACAACAAACCGAGGTACATGCGGTCCGCCTTTTTCTCGAGATAGACGCAACCGACGAAGGCGTTATTTTCTTCGAGCAAGAGGAACTGGCCGGTGCCCAGATATTTCAGCGTTCCGTCGCGGTCGATTCGTTCTCCACCGATGAAGGGGCGTTCGACTTCAAACGCGGCATTGATGAGTAGCGTGAGCGCGTCGGCGTCCGAATTCTGTGCGATGCGAAACGTGGTTGTGACTCCTGAAAAGCCTCACGAAAAAATGGATCGGCCGGGAAATTTTGCGGCGGCGCCGAGTTCTTCTTCGATGCGAAGAAGCTGATTGTATTTGGCGATGCGGTCGGTGCGAGAGGCGGAGCCGGTTTTGATCTGGCCTGCGCCGGTGGCGACGGCAAGGTCGGCGATAAATGTGTCTTCGGTTTCGCCACTGCGATGAGAAATGATGGAGTTGTAGCCGGCTTTGCGGGCAAGCTCGATGGCATCGATCGTTTCCGTGACGCTGCCGATCTGATTGAGCTTGATGAGAATTGCGTTGGCCACGCCTTCGTTGATGCCGCGCGAAAGACGCTCGGTGTTGGTGACGAAAAGATCGTCGCCAACGAGCTGGATTTTTTTCTTGGAAGTTTTTGCGCCGACGGAATTCGTGAGCGCTTTCCAGCCGGCCCAATCGTCTTCGGCCATGCCATCTTCGATGGAGACGATCGGATATTTTTCAACCCAGCCCGTCCAGTAAGCGGCCATCTCGCCGGAAGAATGTTCCGATTTGTCCGACTTTTTGAAAATATATTTTCCCGCCGATTTGTCAAAGAACTCGCTGGAAGCGGGATCGAGCGCGATGGAAACCTGTTCGCCGGGCTTGTAGCCGGCGGCGGAAATCGCTTCGAGCACGATTTGAATGGCTTCTTCGTTCGATTTGCAGCTCGGCGCGAAGCCGCCTTCGTCGCCGACGGCGGTGTTGTAACCGCGCTTTTTCAAAGCGGATTTGAGCGAGTGAAAAATTTCCACGCCCCAGCGAAGCGCTTCGGAAAACGACGGCGCGCCAACCGGCATGACCATGAATTCCTGAAAGTCCACGGAGCTGTCGGCGTGCGCGCCGCCATTTAAAATGTTCATCATCGGAACGGGAAGGATGGAGGCGGATTTTTCGCTGGAGTAGCGGGCGAGGTATTTATAGAGCGGCTGCTTCAGCGCGCCGGCGGCGGCGCGCGCAGCGGCCATGGAGACGGCGAGAATGGCGTTGGCGCCGAGGCGGGATTTGGTGGGCGTGCCGTCGAGCGAAATCATTTTGTGGTCGAGGCCGCGCTGATCGGCGGCGTCAAAGCCGGCGATGGCTTTGGCAATTTCGTTGTTGGCGTTGGCGACGGCTTTTAGCACGCCTTTGCCGAGATATTTGGATTTGTCGGCGTCGCGAAGCTCGAGCGCTTCGTGTTCGCCGGTGGAGGCGCCGCTGGGAACGGCGGCGCGGCCGAGAACGCCAGACTCGACGAGGACGTCGGCTTCGACGGTGGGATTGCCGCGCGAATCGAGGACCTGGCGGGCGTGGACTTTGGTGATCTTCGTGGACATTGCTATGTGCTCTCCTCAGAGGAAATGAACTGAAGATTGTAGCAGAGGGCCGACTCGGAAGTCGGCCCCGACAAATGCCTCTAACAAATTGTAATTTGTGGAATTCGTTCAAATCGAAGAGGGCCGGCTTCGGAAACACGGTCCTACATAAGAAAAAACAAGTCGCGGTGTCTGCATTGGAGGGCGGCCGCCGCAATGGGCTGGGTGTGGGCTACATCGAAGAGCGCACGATGTATCGTGCCGCTACGCTCGTGACCACGAACGAGTCGGGCGGAGTGTGTTGCCTAGTCGGAAACGGCGAATGCGGTTAAACATCCGTGGAAGCATTGATTTGTTATGCTCGGCGCATGCCCTGAAATTCCCCGAACAAAGGAGATCGCCCATGAAAGTGTTGCTTACGATTGCCGCTGTGTTGGTTGTGCCTGCTTGCAGTTACGCGCAAGGGGCAAAGGCTTGTGAGGATTTGAAGACGGAAATCGCCGCGAAGCTGGATGCGAAAGGCGTGAAGGGATATACCCTGGACATTGTGGCGAAAGACGCGGATGCCGGAGACGCAAAGGTTGTTGGAACGTGCGAAGCCGGAGCGAAAAAGATTTTGTACAAGAAGGGCGACGCCGCAATGCCAGCGAAGAGCGAGAAGAAAGAACCGACGAAGCAGTAAGAAAATTCGCTTGGAGTTTAGAAGGGCCGCTTTCCGCTGTTCGGGGAAGTGGCCCTTTCGTTTGCGGTCTCGATTGAATGCGGGAGCGGCGGCGGTTGACGTCGAAGAGGGCCGGCTCGGAAGTCGGCGCCTGCAAATGCCGAGAGTAATTTACAGGTTACGAAATAGTTGAAATCGAAGAGGGCCGGACTAAAGTCCCGGCCCTACACAAGACGGAACAAATCAAGAAGGCCGGCTTCGGAAAGCCGGCCTTACAGTCGTCATCACCAGAATGATCCGAGGACGATCGAGGCGCAGACTCGGCGCCGTGGTCGTCGGAGCACAGCCAGGAATGGCTGTGCCACAAGGAATCAGGAAGAAGGCGCGAGTTCGCGGAGCCAAATGTTGCGGTAGCGGACGGGGTGATTGTGGTCCTGGAGGGCGAGGGGCAGTTTGTCGGGACCAGCGGCGTAAGGCGGGCGGACGTGATGGCCGGTGGGACCGGTGAGTTCGACGTTATCTTGCGTGAGGACGCCGTTGTGGAAGACGGTGACGTGGGCGGGGCGAGTGAGTTTACCGGAGGCGTCAAAGCGCGGGCCATGCCATACGATGTCGTAAGTTTGCCACTGGCCCGGAGCGCGCGAAGCGTTGACGAGCGGCGGATATTGGCCGTAGACGGCGGAGGCCTGACCGTCGGCGTACGTCTTGCTGTTGTAAGAATCGAGCACTTGAATTTCGAATTGGCCCATCAAGAAGACGCCGCTGTTGCCGCGGTCCTGGTCTTCGCCTTTGGGAGGATCGGGCTCGCGAAATTCAACGTGCAGCTGGCAATCGCCAAAACTCTGCTTGGTGCGAATGTCGCCGGTTTTGGGCGCGACTTCGAAGTAGCCGTTTTCCACTTTCCATTGGGCGGGGCTGCCGTCCTTTTTTTGCACCCATTGAGAAATGTCTTTGCCGTCGAAGAGGACGATCGCGTCGGAAGGCGGCTTGCCGGGCGCGTCCTGTGTGCTGGCCGTGCCGGAAGTAACGACCGGCGGGACAGGGCGGTTGCGATCGTGGATTTCCCACTTGGGGTCGACTTGAGCGCCGGAAGAGACGGCCAAGAGCGCAAGGAAGAAAGAAATAGCGAAAAACTTTTTCATACAGCCTCCAAGACTGACGCGCAATAGATAGCAGAGAGTGCGAGCGGAGACAAATGGTTTAGTTGCTGGAACCGATTGCCGGCAAGAAAAGCGGCGTCATGCCGCCGCACGACAAAGGCTTACTACAATTTTCTCGGCATAGAATCGGCCTTGCTTCGATCTCCGGTCCTCGACGGCGTCACATCGGGCACAGGCAAGAGTGCCTGTGCTACCGAACGTGCCAAATCAGAAGCGGTCCTCTAAATCAGAACTTTGCTATGCGGTATCGGGCTCTTCGATGAGCGATTCTTCGCGGACGACGACGACGATGCCCGAATCGGTGACGTGGTAGCGGCGCTTATCGGCTTCGAGGTCGTAACCGATTTCGGTGCGTTCGGGAAGAGACACGTGGCGATCGATGATGGCGCGGCGAATGCGTGAATGGCGGCCGATGTTGACGTGATTGTAGAGGATCGATTCGCTGACTTCGCTGAAACTGTTGACGCGAACGTTGTTGCCGAGAACGGAGTGAGAGACGCGTCCGCCGGAGACGATGGAACCGGGAGCGACGATGGAATCGATGGCGACGCCCATGCGGTCCGGATCGCCGAAAACGAATTTGGCGGGCGGGTATTGATGCTGCCAGGTGCGGAGCGGCCAGGCGCCGTCGTAGAGATTGAAGACGGGCGTGACGCTGACGAGATCCATGTTGGCTTCGTAATAGGCGTCAAGCGTGCCGACGTCGCGCCAGTATTGAGAGGTGCCGCTGTTTTCGTCCACGAAATCGTAGGCGAAGACGCGATGTTTGGCGATGATGCGGGGAAGAATGTCTTTGCCGAAGTCGTGATGCGATTTGGGATCTTCCGAATCGGCGAGAAGGATCGGAATCAAAAGCTGCGTATTGAAAATGTAGATGCCCATGGAAGCGTTGCACTGGCCGGGCTTGTGCGGCGATTCCTTGGGATGGGCGGGTTTTTCTTCGAATCCGGCGATGCGCCAGTCTTTATCGACTTCGATCACGCCGAACTGAAGAGCCGCTTCGGCGGTGGGAATTTGAATGGTGCCGACGGTGACATCCGCGCCCGAATCGAGATGCTGCTGAAGCATCTTGGCGTAGTTCATTTTGTAAATGTGATCGCCGGAGAGGATGAAGGCGTATTTCGAACGTTCGCTGCCGATGGAATAGATGTTCTGGTAGACGGCGTCGGCGGTGCCGCGATACCACTCCTTGCTGACGCGCATCTGCGGAGGAAGGATTTCGATGAATTCGCCGAGGCCGACGATGGAAGACCACCCGGCGCGCACGTGGCGGCTGAGGCTGAGCGCTTTGTATTGCGTGAGAACGAAGACGCGGCGGAGATCGGAGTTGATGCAATTGGAAAGCGTGATGTCGATGATGCGGTAGGCGGCGCCGAACGGCACGGCGGGCTTGGCGCGGTCGCGCGTGAGCGGCCACAATCGCTCGCCCTGACCACCGGCAAGAAGAACGACGATTGCATCGCGCATATCGGTCATGGAACGTCCTCCGGGCGGGAAGCTGAGCGGCGCGGGCCATTCTAGCAGGGGAAATGCAGGAAGCAAACGAGAGCCGCAAAGTGAGGGGGAGTAGCACTGGGAGTAATAGGGTGGCGGAAAAGTTAACGAAAACGGCCGAAAGTGGGAAAAACAAGGAATTCGCGAAAGATTGCTTGACAGAAACCTCTGAATTGAATAGAAAGTGCGCATATACCGCCGCAAGGTGCCACACAAAGCGCATAAAAACGCAGCAGGAAGTGTGCGGAAGCAGTGACCACGCACGGCTTGGCATGCGATAATTAACGTGGGTAGAGCCCGATGAATCGAGGCTTTACAACGTAGCCAATCCTAACCGGATTGGGGGTGAAGGTACACAGTGGCTGAAGTCATCATTCAAGAGAGTGAGTCTCTGGAAAACGCACTGCGGCGTTTCAAGCGCAAGGTGCAACAGGAAGACATCATCAAGGAAATCAAGAAGCATAGCTTCTATATGAAGCCCGGCGAGAAACGCCGTGCAAAGGAAGCGCTTTCGCGGAAGCGTTTGCGCAAAAAGCAGCGGCGCGAACAGGAGTAATCCTGTTCGTGTTGCAGCTCGGCGCCGCTTCCGTGATTCAGGCCCCGGTCAGGTAAAGACGTTTGGGAGTAGTTGGCACTTGCGTGCCCGCAGGCTTAAGGGAACCCAGCCCAGATTCCTTCGGCTAAAGGTACCCGGATTTCGAACGCCTATCGAGCAGACACTTGTGCGCGTCCCCCGGATCGAGGCAGGGCAAGGGGGAAAGCGGCAAATGGAATTCCATGACAAGGTGCTGAAGTGCGCGGAGTGCGGTGCCGAGTTCGTATTTACCGCCGGGGAACAAATGTTCTTCGCGGACAAAGGATTCAAAAACGAACCGAAACGATGTAAAGGCTGCAAAGCCAAGCGCGCCGAAGGCGGCGGTGGTGGCGGCGGCGGGCAGATGAGAGCGGAGACGAAGACGTCCTGCTCGCAATGCGGAAAAGAGACAACAGTTCCCTTCCGGCCGACACAAGGGCGCCCGGTGTTCTGCCGGGAGTGCTTCCAGCAAAGGCGCGCATTAGGTGCAGCGTAGAGGCAACTGATTTCCTTTTAGTGACGAAGTTTGCACACTGCTCCGGTTGAGGGGAATCTCTTTCCAGAAGTGGCGAAAGTTGCGAATCAACGTAGTGCCAATTTAGGCGCGAGGGGCGTATGATACCTCGCGCAGTCCCCAGTAAAGCCTAACGACCCGGAGGGCCACGCCATGGCTCACCGCTTCACCATCGGAGTCGAAGAAGAGTTCC
>DATGEI010000068.1:0-143148 GCA_035310365.1 Candidatus Acidiferrum sp. | reverse complement strand
TCCCCTTCGCGCAGGAAATACGTCCGCGCTTGCGGATTCGTCACCACGGCGATCATCCCGTTATTCGCTTTCACAATTCCGTCCACGCGCAGCGTGGCAACCTGCAATCCGGCCTTGCCGGGCGGCAGATTCTGTCCGCCTTTTGCGGCGGCTTCCTGGCGAGCCACAAGCGATTCGAAGGGATCGCGGCGCACCGCGGGCTTTGCCGCGTCCGTGCCTTGCACCGGCTTCTTTTCCGAAACCGTTCGAACCGGAGTCGCCGGCTTCTTGGCGGGCTTGGTCTCGGTCGTTTTGGGTGCCGCCGGTTTTGCCATGGGCTTTGCCGCTGGAGTCTTTGGCGCCGCGGATGGCGCGCCGGGCTTTGCCGGCGTCGCTGTCGCCGGCTTCGGCGTTTGCGCCGTGGGTTTCTGTTGCGCCGGAGCTGGCGTCGCCGGCTTGCTCGCCGGCGCGGCGGCCTTTTGCTGTGCCGCTGCCGTCGGTTTCGGCTGCGGCGTGGCCGCGGGCTTGGTCTGCGCGGACAACCCCGGTGCGATTGCCGCGACAAGGAACCCAACGATAATGGTCATTGCTGGACGCATAATTCGCTCATTCCCGCTTAGTTGTTTTTCCCAGCTGGCTTGGCAGCCGCCGAAGGCGCTGCGTCTGCCGGCTTGGTGAAGTAAGTTGTTGCCGTAAAAACTCCCGATACCGTCGTACCCGGACGAATCGGATACTTCGTCCCTTTCGTCGTCGCCGGATCGTTGAATTGCAGGTCTCCCACATTAATGATTCGCGAAAGCCGGCTCAGGCGCCCAAAGAAATCCAGAATATTGAAGTACGGACCGTCCGCCTGCACTTCAAACGGCATTTCGTAGTAGTTCACGTTGCTCGACGACGAGGAAACCGTCAGCGCTTTCAATTTGCGCAAGTCCACGTTCGACGCGCTCGCCGCTCCCTGCAACAACCGGATAAATTCGTCGGTCTCTTTTTCTTCCGGCACGATTGTCTTCAGCGTGTCGAGCTGTTTGTTCAGCGCGTCCATCTGCTGCTTCAATTCCGAATAGCGCTGCTTGTAAACGGAAAGTTGTTGCACTTCCTGGTTCAGCTGCGACCGTTCTTTAACCGCCTGATCCACCTGGTCCCGCTCTTGCGCAACCGGCGAAAACGGCAGAAAAAGTCCGACTAGCACAACAATGACGGCAATGGCGGCCGCCACCAGGCCTTGCATGATCACCGACATGTCGCGAAATGGATTTGCCATGGCGCTGCCCCCTTATCCTTTCTTCGCCGGTGCAGCGGCGGGCTGTGCCGGGCTACTCGCTGGCTTTGCCCCGCCAGCTCCCGGACCGTTTGGAGCAATTTCGGCATTCAGCTTGAACGTGAACGTCTGAATTCCGCTCGTCGCTCGCTCGTCCTGTTTCGATTCTTCAATTTCAACTTTTTGGAAGTAGCCGGACCGCTTCATGGCCGTGATAAAGTTCGCCACCGAATTGATCGAAGCGCTCGATCCGCTGATATTCAGCGTCTGCCCTTTCCTCGACAGATCCGTCAGCCAGAGATTTTCCGTGCGCGAAACCGTGTTCGCCACCATGTCCAGCAGTTCCTGCCCGCCGGTGCGGTCGCGTTGCAGTTTTTCAATCGTGTCCACGCGCGTCTGCAGCAGCTTCTTCTGCCGGTCGAATTCCTCGACTTGCGCCTTAATGCCCGTCAATTCCGCTTTTTGCGCCTTCAGCGCCTTGATTTTGTCGTTTTCCGTGCTCAACTGCTTCTGCGCCGTGAAATAAAAGAAGGCAAGCATAATGCCGCCGAGCACCAGTCCCGCGCCGACAAACACGATCGGTAGAGCTGCTCCGGTATCGACCGGGCGACGGGCCGCTTTCGGCCTGATTTGTCCAAGTAAGTTTATGCGGATCATGGCTAGTCGAAGCTCCTCAGTGCCAAGCCCACGGCAATTGCCAGCCGCGGCGCCATGTCGCGAATCTGGGTCTCACTGTGTTTGCCCGGATTGATCAGCACCTTCCGAAACGGATTCAACTCTTCCACCGGCATCGCGAATTCCTCGCGAAGCAGGTCGACCAGGCCCGGAACGCGAGCCGTCCCTCCCGCCACCACGATGCGTTGAATATTCTCTCCGCTCGCCGTTGCACGGAAGAAGTCGAAGGTTTTCTGTATTTCGAGCGTCAATATATCTGAAACGCTCCGCAAAATCTGCTGTCTTTGTTCGTCGGTCACGCTCGGCAGGGTTTCGCCCTTTTTCAGCCGCTCCGCGTCCTCAAAGCTCAGGTCCAATTCTTTCTGCAGTGCGTCCGTGTACTGGTTGCCGCCAACGCTCACGTCGCGCGTAAACAACGGAATGCCGCCGCGAACGATGTTGATGTTCATCACGCTCGCGCCGATATTCAGCAGCGCAACCGTCTGGCCCGCATCCGGCTCATAGTTGATTTCGAAGCAGTTCTGCAATCCGAACGCATCGATGTCCACAATCACCGGCGTCTTGCCCGCCTGCGCCAGCACGTTCGTATGGTTCAAAATCTTGTCTTTCTTCACCGCCACCAGCAGCACGTCCATCTGCGCGTCCATCGACTCGAGCAATTGATAGCTCAAGTTCACGTCGGCAATGTCGAACGGAATATGCTGGCTCGCTTCCGAAGGTATGCGGTCGTACAACTCTTCCTCGGACATCAGCGGCAGCGGCACCCGCTTCACAATCACGGAGTGTCCCGAAACCGAAGTCGCGACGTTCTTCGTCTTGATGTGCTCGTTGTCGAAGATTCGGCTGATCGCATTCGCCACTTGCGGCGCGTCCATGATCGCGCCGTCCACCACCGTATCCTGGGCCAGCGTTTCCATGCCGAAGCTGACCAGCTCGAAGCCGGCTTTCGTCGATTTCAGTTCGACCGCTTTTATCGAACTCGAACCGATGTCGAGCCCGACCAGCTGCCTGCTTTTTTTACCGCCAAGTAACCCCATATCGCAGCCCCTTTAGAACCAATCCTTCCGCAGACTAACGCCGGCGCGCGTGCACCTGACTCATTTTGCGTTCCATCCAACGGTCCAGGATCGTCTTCCGAAGTTTCCAACGATTTCCAAGTTTGAACGCGGGTATTTCGCCCTCCGTGATGTAACGGTACAGGGTATCCGGGGAGATCCCCAGATATTGCGACGCCTGCCGTACGTTCATCACTTCGCGCGATTCACTCACGAGGAACGCCACCCTGGCATCCGAACCGACGCCAAAAATTTCTTGAACCACTTCGCACTCCACCTTGCGCTGCGGACTGCGCGGAGTGCTGTCCGTGCAAAGTTTATGACATCCGAAACCGCAGACCGTCAAGCGGTTCTCACCGGAAGTTGTCCTATTTGCACCGTCAGTTTCCGGCATTCTTCGGGTTTTGTCGGGTGCTCGCTCTACATATAGGTTTGACCGGCGACTATTTGCACAATTAGTTGTGGTTTTTCCCGCGATTCACCCTGTCCCATTGGCCAGTTATCCTTTGCTCTCACGCCTTCTCTCTTCGTGCCTTTGCCTTGCGCGTGTGCTCTTGCTTCCCCACAAAGAATCGGCCAGCGTATACTTCCGCCGCGCACTTCATCTTGTCGAGGGCAAAATGGTTTCATTTCGCAAAACTGTTGTACCGGTATTACTACTCGTTCTTACGCTCAGTCTCGTCGCTACCGCCAGCGCTCCCAAACTCGAGCCCGCCGGCTACCTGTTCATCGCCAATCAATACGAGCACACCGCGCTTCTCGTCGACCTCGCCACCAAATCGCTCATCGCACGCATCGAAGTCGGCGTCAACGGCCACGAAGTCGTCGTCTCTCCCGACGGCCATTTCGGCTACGTGCCCATCTACGGCAATTCCGGCGTCGGCAAACCCGGCACCGACGGCGATCGCATCGATATCATCGATCTCAAAGCGCGCAAACTCTCGGGCAGTATTCCGCTTGGCAAACCCGTGCGCCCGCATTGCGCCAAATTCGGCCCCGATGGCCTGCTCTACGTCAGCGCCGAATTGGCGCAAGCGATTTACGTCATCGACGTCAACGCCAAGAAAATCGTCGGCGAAATTCCCACCGGCGCCATCGAATCGCACATGTTCGTTCTCTCGCCCGACGGCAAACGCGCCTACACTTCCAACGTCCACGCCGGCAGCGTCAGCGTCCTCGACCTCGAAAAACGCGCGCTCATCACCGTCATTCCCGTCGCCAAAATCGTCCAGCGCATCTCCATCTCGCCCGACGGCAAACATGTTTTCACGCACGATCAAGACTCGCCAATCATTCACGTGATTGACACTGCCACCAACAAAGTCGTATCCAAATTGGAAGTACCCGCGTCGGTTTACTCCTCCCAACTCACCTTGACTGGAAATACGCTCGTTGCGGTATCGCCGTCAGGAAAATTGTTTGTTATGAATTTGGAATTTAACAAGTTGACGACGTCTTTCGACGTCCCCAAAGCGCTCGGCGAAGTTGCACTTACATCGGACAGCGCTCGCGCCTACGTTAGTTTCCCAACGGCGGGTGTGATTGAAGTTCTAAATCTGGATAAATTAAAACTGGAAGATCCTATTACGCTCACTCCCGGCGTAGACGGTATCCAGTGGTTCCCCGCCGTCAAGTAATTCGTAAGATGCAACCTACTGTAGCGGCCGCCTTCCGAGGCGGGCGCTTTTGAACTGCTCACCGACGACGCTTTCGGGGGCGACGATATAACAGAAAGTTGTTTGTCATCCTGATGCAATCAACGAAGATGGCCGAAGGGCCTCAACTGAAGCCTCAGCACCAAACCTCTTTATAGCCCCAATCCCTTCCACATCCCCGCCACGCGCGCCTTCGTCTCTTCATCCATCAAAATCTCATCCGGCCACGGCCGCGTAAATCCTTCGCTTGCCCACTTCCGCGTCGCATCGATTCCCATCTTCGACCCATAATCCTGCAGCCGCTGCGCATGATCCAGCGTATCCGTCGGGCCAAACGTAAACTGCACATCCCGCTCCGGGTCCAGCGCGCACAGCGCCTTCCACACCACTTCGCTGTAGTTGTGCACGTCCACGTCGTGATCCACCACCACGATCACTTTCGTAAACATCGCCTGCCCCAGCGACCAAATCGCATTCATGATTTTCCGCGCGTGCCCCGGATACGATTTTCGAATCGCCACAATCATCAAATTGTGAAAAATTCCTTCCGCCGGCATCGCCACGTCCACAATTTCCGGATACTGCATCTTCATCACCGGCAAAAACACGCGCTCCACCGCATAGCCCATGTAAAAATCTTCCTGCGGCGGCGGCCCCACCACGGTCGTCAAATAAATCGGGTCCTTTTTGTGCGTCACGCACTCCACGTGAAACACCGGAAACTCGCCTTCCAGCGAATAAAATCCCGTGTGATCGCCGAACGGCCCTTCCGTCCGCATCTCGTTCAAATTCACATATCCTTCCAGCACGATCTCCGCATTCGCCGGCACTTCCAGCTCATTTGTTTCGCACGCCACCATTTCCACCGGCTCGCGCCGCAAAAATCCCGCGAACATCATCTCGTCCAAATCCGGCGGAATCGGCAGCATCCCCGCCAGCGTCGTCGCCGGGTCCGCGCCAATCGCCACGCTCACCGCAATTCTTCCCTCCGGATTTTTCTCTCGCGCTCGCCGAAAATGTTCCGCGCCATGCTTCTGCGTCTGCCAGTGCATTCCCGTCGTCCGCTCGTCGTACACCTGCATCCGGTACATTCCAACGTTCCGCTTCCCCGTCTCCGGATTTCTCGTGAACACCAGCGGAAACGTAATAAACCGCCCGCCGTCCTGCGGCCAGCATTTCAAGATCGGAAAATCAAACAAATTTACGTCGCTTCCTTTGTGAATCACTTCCTTGCACTCGCCGTCCTTCACGCTCTTCGGGAAAAAAGATCCCAGCTCCGCCAATTTCGGCAGCATTTTAATTTTGTCGAAAAGTCCTTGCGGTGTTTTCGTATCCAGGAATCCGCGAATCCGCGCCGCCACTTCATCCAATTCATTCACTTCGAACGCCATCGCCATCCGCTTCACGCTTCCAAACGTGTTCACCAGCAGCGGATACCGCGACCCTTTCGGCCGTTCAAACAGCAGCGCCGGCCCAACACTCTTCTCCGCGCGTTTCGAATCCCGCGCCACCCGCTGCGTCACTTCCGTAATCTCCAGCACCGGATCCACTTCCGCCGCAATCCGCTTCAATTCCCCGGCCTTCTCCAGCGCCTTCACAAACTCCCGCAAATCCCGGTACGCCAAATCACCCTCCGGTTTTCTTCACACACGTTTAGGCGCTTCGTCGCTTGCAAAGCGCCGAGGACCGAGCCGCCTCGCCTCGTAACCAGCCTCTGCTCGTTCCAAACTTGCGGCGCTTGCGCCGCCGCGCGCAGCTTCTAGTCTATTCGTCGCTCGGCTGAATGCAACTTGGACGACGCTTCCATCGGAGGGGCGCCTGTTTCGGTTCGAACTCTGCACAACGCCACGGCTACAAAACCGGCGTCGCCGCCGGCGCCGAATTCATATCCGGCGCTTCAATCGTCACCGGCGGATTCCACGTATACCGCGTCTCGAGCGCGCCATTGCTCGCCTTCATCGCGCGCGGAAGATGATCCAGCTCGCCGATGCACACCACATACTCCTGCCTCGGTTGCCCCGGCGCCTCGCGCTTCACCGTCCACTCGCGGCAGCTTTCGTCATTTTCAAATTTCATTTCGCCTTTCACGATTCGGCCCAGCTTCATGTCCTCCGCGATCCACTGCCGCAATTCTTCCGCTCCATCCGCCTCGTTCGTGTACGGCTTCGGATTCGTCAGGCACGGCCGCGCCGTCAGAATTTGCGCAAAAAAATAAGATCCGTTCGGCATCCCGCGCTTCCAGTCCGAAACTCCTCGCCGGTAATAAATGTCGTCGCCAATCCGTATGTATTCCGACGCCGCTCCTCGCCCTTCTTCCACAATGTGTTCCCGGTCCGGACAGATCGCCACATGCGTCCGCGTCACCACGCCGCCCATTCCGTGCACTTCTGTCTGGATTCTCCAGCTCTGCACGCCGTTCATCGCCGCCACTTCCGCCTCCAGCGCGGTCTTTCCCGATTTCGGCAACGATCGAAACACAACGTACACCAGCAAAAATATCCCCAGCAAAATCCCCAGCAACGCTTTTGCACTCACCGAATCACCCCGCGCGCCTCGACGTACCCAGAGTATGGATCGTAATTTTCGCCGCCAGGCACAAGAAATCCGCCTAAGTCGTCAATCGATAATTCATCGCAATCGTCTATCTATTGAACCACACCTATAAATCGCACCAGTGTAGGGCCAGGACTTCAGTCCAGCCTCTTCGATCGTTCCATCGCACCAATTTTCCCCACCGCCAAATCGCACCCGTGTAGGGCCAGGACTTCAGTCCGGCCTCTTCGATCGATCCGCGCCGCGCCGATTTTTCCGTTCCCCGCCGTCCTCTCGTCCAGTTAAGTACCATCAACCACCTGTCCTCGCGTTCCATAGCCTCTCTCGCTCTCTTTCGCGATCTTGTACCGAAGGAGCGTCCATGAACAACTCTTCCTGGTACTGGCCGGATGTCACGAACGTCGACGAAGCAAAAAAAGCCTGCCGCGTCGCCATGTGGTGTGCCATCTTCGTCGCCAGCGTCACCACGATTTTTGCCGTTCTCGCCCTTTCCGGCGCGAAACCCGCAAACCTTCCGATCGACGGTTCCGCGCTCTTCGATGCCGCTCTTTTCGCCGGCATCGCCTTCGGCCTTTCTCGCTTTTCGCGCTTCGCCGGCGTCGCCGGTTTTTCCCTCTTCCTCGTCGAGCGTATCTATATGATCGCGAAGAGTGGACCGGCCGGCGGCGGCCTCTTCCTCGGCATCTTCATCCTTCTCGGCTTTCTTCACGGCATGCGCGGCGCTTTCGCTTACCACAAATCCCAATCCACCGCCGCCGTCCCCCTAACCTCTCCACCCTTCTCCTGAGACGGCATTTCACATCTACCATCGCCAGCCCCCACTTCGCATAACAGAACGAGATCTTAATGCTCCGACGGTAGTGGCGGGTCTTTAGACCCGTTCTTTTCTCCGTTCTTTTCTCCGTGCTTTTCTCTGTGCTTCTCTACGTGCTTTTCTCTTCGCTTTTCTCTCTACCTGACTCCCCTTGCGGCCCCACCGCCACACAACGTAAACTCCTCGCCATTCACCGGAGGCCTTCCATGAAAACTCTTCTCGCCACAATCCTTCTCCTGGCATCCGCGCCCGCGCTCTTCGCCCAGGGCGCGCCGCCCCAAGGCGCCGCCAACAAACCCTACGCCATGGAGTACTACTACAAAGTCGCCTGGGGCCATCAGCAGGAATTTCTGAATCTCTTCCTGAAAAACCACTACCCGCTTCTGCAAGAGCGCGTCAAATCCGGCGATTTCCTCTCCGTCAAAATCGAAACCCCCGCCAACCACATGACCGAAGATTCTCGCTGGGACTATCGCGTCACCATCATCTTCAAAAATTCCACCGTCGCCACCACCGCCAATCCCGCCGAAGAAGAAACCATGAAAAAACTCTTCCCCGACCAATCCGCCTACCAACTCGAAGAAAAACGCCGCTTCGAAATCCTCCTCGCCCACTGGGACATCCCCGTCACCGACATCACGCCCGCAAAAAAATAATCTCCGCACATTCCGCCAACGAATACGCCTAGAACGCCGGAATATATTCCGGCCGCGCCTTCAGTTGGCCGTCCTTGAACTTCTGCTTTCCCGCCGCGCTCAGTTCCACCCGCAGGGCATGCCGCTTCCCGTCTACCCGCATCGGAGAAAACCCGGCCACATAGCGAAAATGTACCTGCACCAGGATCGCATCGAGCGCTTTCGAAAAATTCTCCGGCTTGGCGCCAAAAAAAACTCCGCCCGTTCGCCATGAAAGAAACATCGCGACATTTGGCTGCGATTGCGACGAACTGAAGAAATTCCGGCTGCGCTCCACTACGCCGTTGTTGATTCCAAAAACGATCACCGATCGCTTCAGCAGTTCGTCCTGAATTTCGTCGATGTCCGCCCGCTCCATGCCGCTATGATCCCCGTAAAGAAAGACCACCACCGGCAAGGGCTGTGGGTTCATCTGTTGCGATTGGTCCAGCACGCCGCGCAAACATTTGAGCAGCGCAATCTCCCCCGTCCGTGTCCCGGGAAGGACCGGCGGAGCCTTCATCAACTCCTCTACCGTATTCAATGCGCCATCGATATTGCGATCCGGCACATGATCCACCGCATACGTTCCGTCGTCGCACCAATGCGCAATTCCAACCGTATCGTTCTTGTCGAGATGCGCCAGCGCAGGCTCGAGCAATTTCGTCTTTTCGCGCATAAAGCCGGAGCCGAAATCGTTCCAGTTTTTTTGAAAGCATTGCACCACAAACCACAATGCAATCGGCCGCGTGGAAAAGTTCATGCCGCTGTCAAAACTCTTCATATCCACTTCGTGGCCATCGTCGAAAACTCGAAAGTCTTCCTTCGTTGCCCCACGCAGGGGAAGCCCGCTTTTGCTGTCCGAAGCGATGATGTCCACCAGCACCAGCGAACTCGTCACATGAATCGTCGCTCCCTCGGGCTGAGCGGGAGCCGGCGCTTGCGGTGGCGCAGGCTGTTGCGCCTGCGCTTCGGGTCCTGCCCCTCGCACGGCAATTGGCAAAAGCAAAATAGCCCACGCCGTCAAGAAGCCGGCCACCATTCGATCGGATGCCCTATTTACGTTTTTGGCGGACCAGTGCATGGGGAATCACCGGTAAGTTATCACCGCGCGTTCCATTCAACAACGTGGATCCTATCGCAAGCACGCTCAATCCCAAGCGAGCCGGGCAAGCGGGGGGCGCGTCGATCGTCTCCGCTTCGTCGAACGGTAAGAGCGGCATACTTCAAAATTCTCGCGAACAAATTCAACTGCCGTGCCGCACCGTTCGTAGTCAAGGGGTGCGGTTTTATCCTTTTCTTCCTTTTCCGTTCGAACCGTTTTCCACAGCTCATTCGAATTACCACATAAATACCTATTGTATTTAGAATATTTTTCTGCTACCATTCCGCGTGTTTAGTCTGGCGCATTCCTTCCGCCTCCTCTCCTCGTCCCACCCTCTCGTTCTCGCCGCCCATTCCGCTAAGTCCCCTACAATGAACACTTACGAAAAATGCGCCCGCAACCCCTTTAGAATGAACACTTACAAAACGTTAGACTTAAAGTACCTTTGTTTTCAACACTTACAAAAAATGGGGGGAGGGGGGAGTCAGTTATGGTTAACCAAATCCCTCTCCCGTTTGACCGCAACGCCACGCAGTTCTACTCTTGAGCTAGCCCCATGAATCGCGTTTACCTCGATTTCAACGCCACCACGCCCGTCGAACCCGCCGTGCTCGACGCAATGCTTCCCTACTTTTCCACAGACTTCGGCAACGCCGCTTCCATCCACACCGTCGGCCAGCGCGCCCGCGCCGCCGTCGAAACCGCTCGCGATCAAGTTGCCGCCCTCCTCGGCGCGCGCTCGCAGGAAATCATCTTCACCAGCGGCGGCACCGAATCCGATAATCACGCCATTTTCGGAATCATTCGTTCCACTCTCGGCGCCACCAAACACATCATCACCACCAACATCGAGCACGAAGCCGTCCTCAACACCTGCCAGGCTCTCGAAAAAGACGGCGTCGCCGTCACCTATCTCCCCGTCAATTCCGGCGGAGTCATCACCGTCGATCAAGTCGAAGAAGCGCTTCGCCCGCACACCGCGCTCATCACCATCATGCACGCCAACAACGAACTCGGCTCCATCCAGCCGCTCGCCGAAATCGGAAAACTTGCCACCCAGCGCGACATCTATTTCCACACCGACGCCGTCCAATCCGCGGGAAAACTTCCTCTCGATGTAAAAACTCTCGGCGTCGATCTTCTTTCCCTCTCCGCCCACAAACTCTACGGACCAAAAGGCATCGGAGCGCTTTACATTCGCGGCGGCAGCCGCTTGCAGCAGCTTCTTTATGGCGGCCATCATCAGCGCGGCTTCCGACCCGGCACGGAAAACGTTCCCGGCATCGTCGGCCTCGGCAAAGCCGCTGAGCTCGCGCGCCTTTCGCTCGCCGCGGACGCCGCACGCGTCAGCGCCTTGCGCGACAAACTCGAACGCGGCCTCGCCTCGCAAATTCCGGACGCGCGCGTCAACTCCGCAAATGCGCCGCGCACTCCCAACACCACCAATCTCACTTTTCCCGGAATCGAAGGCGAAGCCCTCGTCATCTCTCTCGACTTAAAAGGTATTTCGGTTTCAACCGGCGCCGCATGCTCTTCCGGCGCCGTCGAACCCTCGCACGTCCTCACCGCCATCGGCCTCGCCGCCGAAGACGCTCGCGCCAGCATCCGCTTCAGCCTCGGGCGCCACACCGCCGAATCCGAAATCAACTACGCCCTCGAAGCCGTTCCCGCCGCCGTCGCGCAACTCCGCGAACTTTCCCCCACCTACCAAAAGGCCGCCGCAAATGACTAATCCTATTTTTTCTTTTTCCGCTTCGGTGCCCTCTGTGACGCTGTGGCTCACTTATCTTTTCTTGCTCTTCTCTGCGCCGTTTGTGAACTCTGTGTCGAAATCCGCCGTCGAGGCAAGCCGAGGCGCAATCCGCTAAACTGGAATCAATGGAAACCGCAACCCAATTCGACGCTCTTCCCGTCCGCGCGGAAACGCAGCCCGGCCTCGTCGCCATCGCCATGTCCGGCGGCGTCGATTCTTCCGCCGTCGCCGCCGTCCTGCAGGAGCAATCTCGTCCCATCGTCGGCCTCACCATGCAGCTCTGGAATCAGCGTCGCCTTCCCGAATTGCAAGGCGATGGCCCCGCGCAGCATCGTTGCTGCTCTCTCGACGACGTTTACGACGCAAAGCGCGTCGCGCAGCATCTGAATTTTCCCCATTACGTCGTAAATTTCGAGCGCCAATTTGAAGAGCGCGTCGTCCGCCCCTTCGTGAACGATTACCTCCGCGGCCGCACACCGATCGCCTGCACCAACTGCAACAACGACGTGAAATTCGAGCCGCTTCTCCGCATGGCGCGCCAGATCGGCGCCGCGCGTCTCGCCACCGGCCACTACGCGCGCATCCGCCGCGACGATTCCGCACGGCGCTGGCAACTCCTCCGCGCGCTCGACGAAACAAAAGACCAGTCGTATTTTCTTTGGGGCCTCACGCAAGATCAGCTTTCCATGAGCGAATTTCCGCTCGGCGAATTAACAAAAGAAGAAGTGCGCGGCGTCGCTCGCCGCGTAAAACTTCCCGTCGCCGAAAAACCGGAAAGCATGGAACTCTGCTTCGTTCCCACCGGCAATTACGTGCAATTCATTCAGGCTTACACGCGCGAAAGCGGCATCGCACTCAATCAAGCGGAAGGCGAAATCGTCACCGAAGACGGCGCCATCGTCGGCCGCCACTCCGGCGTGCACAATTTCACCATTGGCCAGCGCAAAGGCCTTGGCTTTGCCGCCGGCAAACCGCTTTACGTTCTCTCGATCGATCCGCAAAAAAATCGCGTCGTCGTCGGCGACGATGAATCGCTCCGCACCACTTCCTTTATAGTCACGGGCACAAACTGGGTTTCCATTGCCGCGCCAGAATCGCCGCGCCGCGCCGGCGTAAAAATTCGCCACAAACACGAACCCGCTTTCGCAACCATCGAAGCGCTCGAAGGCGATGCGACGCGCATTACTTTCGACGTTCCGCAGCGCGCCGTCACACCCGGCCAGGCCGCCGTTTTCTACGACGGCGAGGTCGTCCTCGGCGGCGGCTGGATTCGGCAAACAGATTGAAAATCGAATAAGGCAAACGACGTCGAGGAAACTCAAGAAAGGAAAAAAACAGAAGCGAATACGGGAGTCAGAACGAAAAGCGGAGTCGCTGCGAAAATCCCAGGTTCTTGTTTTCCCTTACGACTTGAAATTTGGAACCTAAAACCGATCCTGCTCAGATAAAAAGTTCTTCTTCTTGTTCGAGCGGTTCGTCGCGGCGCGAGGAAGGCGAGCGGCGCGCGCGCAGCAGATCGATGCCAACTTTGATTCCCTGCACCAGCGCGGAAGCCTTCTGCATCGGCCGCCAGAAACTATGTTTGAACTGCGAGCCCGCTTCTTCCACCGCTTCCAGCGTGCCGGTCAGAATCCGGTCCGCGCGAACCAGCTGCCCACGCAAACGGTCCGTCGCATCGGTGAAAACGCGATCCACTTTTTGCGCTTGCCCGCGCGCAAGATAAACAATGTGCGCGGCGTCGTTCACCATCGTGGAAATTTTCGGCTGCGTGTCGTCCAGCAGAATCTGCACGCGCGTCAGAATCGGGCCGACCTTGCGATTCAAGTCGGAGACGGAATCTTCCACCTGCTTCATCGTGCGCCGCGTCTGCAAAAACAGCGCGATCAGAATCGACACCTGCACCACCAGCACGACGACGACCGCGATTCCCAGCCAGTTTTGCATGCACGCCCCATTCGCTCCGCTCGCGGAGCGAGACCCGCTTGCCGAGCAAAAACTTTACGACTTCGCGGCTTCGCGGCGGTACGCTTCGCGCGCGCCTTCCACGGCCGCCGAAATCGATTCCTTCTGCCGCGACGCCACGTCCTTGCCGCGCTCGATCAAATCGTCCGCTCGTTCGCGCAGTTCGCGGGCCTTGCGCTGCGCGTAGTCCTTGCCTTCATCCGCTTTTTTAGACAAAAATTCGCGCGTTTCTTCGCCCGATTTTGGCGCGAACAGAATTCCCACGAGGGCGCCGACGCCCAGACCGACGAGAAAATACGTTACCTTGGATCCAACATTGTCCGCCATAAATACCTCCCAGTAACTGCTTGGCTGCGGCTAGTCCAGCTCGGAACCACTCTGCTTCTGCAGACAACGTAGCACAGCGAAAAGGAACCGCGCAATACGCCCTAACCGCTATCTAGCCGGAAGTGCGGTTATCCGGCGATTCCCCTTTCTCCAGGTGCGCCAGCACCCGCTCCGCACTTTTGCGCGAAACGATTTCGCTGAGCCGCTCCAGGCCGGCGCGGCGCACGTTGGCGACGCTTCCAAACTCGCGCAGCAGCCGCTCGGTGGTCTTCGGCCCGACGCCGGGAATCTCAAGCAGCGCGGAGGTAGTCTGGCGTTTGCCGCGGCGCAGGCGGTGAAAAGTTACGGCGAAGCGGTGCGTTTCGTCGCGAATTTGCTGGATGAGATGAAGGACCGGCGAGTGGCGGTCGAGAACGACCGGTTCATTTTCCTGGCCGTAGACGTAGAGAATTTCTTCTTTTTTGGCGATGCTGGCGAGCGGCTGATTGATGATCTGCAATGAGTCGAGCGCTTCGGCGGCGGCGTGAAGCTGGCCGATGCCGCCATCGATGAGAATCAAACCGGGCAGCGATTTTTTTTCTTCCTGCAAGCGGCGGTAGCGGCGCGAGACGGCTTCGCGCATGCTGGCGAAATCGTCGTTTTGCCAGGGCTCGACCGCGACGCGCAAAACTTCGGCGCGTTCTTCTCCGCGAATAATAAATTTTCTATAGTCGGATTTTTTCATGCGGCCTTTTTCCCAGACGACCATCGAGGCGACGGTGTCGGTTCCCTGCATGTGGGAAATATCGAAGCTCTCGATGCGGGCCGGCTCTTCGGGAAGATTCAAGGAATTTTGCAGGGCTTCGGCGATGGCTTTCGAATTGGGTTTGAGGACGCGGAAGCGCTGCGTGAAAGAATGTTCGGCGTTGCTTTTTACGAGGTCGAGAATAGCTTTTTTGGAGCCGCGTTGCGGCGTGAAGATTTCGACTTTGCGGCCGGCGCGTTCGGAAAGAAGTTCTTCGAGCACTTCCCTGTCTTCAAATTCCTCGGGGACGTGAATTGCCTTGGGCAAATATTCGGCATCGAGATAAAGCTGCTTTAAAAGTGCGGGGACAAATTCGGCGGGACTGAATGTTTCGAGATCTTCCCAATAAAATTCGCGGCGATCGACGACGCGGCCGGCGCGCAAGTGAAAAAGATTCGCGGCGACGAGCGGCGGTTCGGCAAAATAAGCGAGGACGTCGGTATCGTCGCCTTGCGCGGACGCGATGCGCTGGCGCTCTTCGATGTCCACGAGGGTGCGAAGAAGATCGCGATAGGCGGCGGCTTGTTCGTAGAGTTCTGTTTCGGCGGCGGCGGCCATGCGCTGCTCGAGGCTTTTGACGAGGTCGTGGCGGCGGCCATCGAGGAAGAGACGAACGTCGTGAGCGGCTTCGGCGTAACGCTCGGCGGTGGTGAGTCCGGGAACGCAGGGACCGAGGCAACGATGAATGTGATATTGCAGGCAAGGCCGCGGATGAGGACGCGTGAGATCGACGGTGCAAGACGGGACGAGGAAACGTTTGTGGACGAAATGGAGAATGCGGCGGGCGAGGCTTGAGGGGAAATACGGGCCGAAGTAGAGCGAGCCGTCTTTTATGATTCGGCGCGTGAAATAGACGCGAGGAAATTTTTCGGCGGCGGTGAATTTGATGTAGGGATAGGTCTTGTCGTCCCGAAGCATGATGTTGAATTTCGGGTGGTATCGCTTGATGAGATTGTTTTCGAGGGCGAGGGCTTCGCGCTCGTTGGCGACGACGATGGTTTCGAGGCCGGCGATTTCGTGGGCGAGCGAACCGGTTTTGGCGTCCATCCAGCGCGATTCGACGAAATAGGAGCGGACGCGATTGCGGAGGGCGCGCGCTTTGCCGACGTAAATGACGCGGCCGTCCGCGTCTTTGAAGAGATAGACGCCGGGACTTTCGGGAAGCTGGGCGGCTTGTTCTTTGGGGTCCATGGGTGATGCCGTTCTAAGTTTTAGGTTATAGGTTTTAGGTGAGAACACCAACTTTGTGCTTGCGGGACGTACTGCCAATGGCCTGGTGGGAGTGGCGAGGCATGATTGTTGCGCGGCGATCTCAGTGGCGAGAGGCGGGGAGCGATCGAGCCAAGGTCCCTCCGCTCCGTGAATTGGCCAACGGCAGGCCAATTCACTCCGGTCGGGATGACAGGTATTTTTTCAATTGTGCCTAGAACGAGGACGTTGCGGTCGGAGCCACGGTATTTTTGAATTGTGGGCGAAACTAGGACATTTCGGACGGCAAGTCACGTATTTTTTGAATTGTGGCCCAAAGATTGAGCGGAGGCTACGAGAACGCTTATTGGGGCCGCGGCTGGGAAGAGCGGGCGCAGTTGTGCCGGACCACTTCGTTTGTTAGTTTGGCGTGGATGCCGCCTGTGCCCGAATCACTCAGCCAGACCATTGAGACGCTTTACCGAGCGGAATCGGGCCGGGTATTGGCGACGCTGGTGCGCCTGCTTGGCGACCTGGATGTGGCCGAAGAAGCGATGCATGAGGCGTTTGCCGCCGCACTGGAATCCTGGCCGCGTACGGGAATACCGGAGAAGCCGCGGCCCTGGCTGATCTCCACGGGACGATTCAAGGCGATCGATAAAATGCGGCGGCGCGCACGCTTTGACGGCGAGACGCAGAAAGATTTTGCGCTCTACACGGAAGCGCGCGGCAACGAAGCTTCGCTCCGCTTCGAGGAGATGGATGACGCAGAGATCGAAGACGATCGGCTGCGGCTCATCTTCACCTGTTGCCATCCCGCGCTGCCTGCGGAAGGGCAAGTTGCGCTGACGCTGCGCGAGATTTGCGGATTGACGACGGAGGAGATTGCGCGGGCATTTCTGGTGCCGCCGGCGACGCTGGCGCAACGAATTGTGCGCGCGAAGGCGGTGATTCGCGACAAGGCGATTCCGTACCAAGTGCCGGCATCGCAGGAATTGCCGGATCGGCTGGGAGCGGTGCTTCTGGTTGTCTATCTGATTTTCAACGAGGGATATTCGGCGGAAACGACGGGCGCGGAACTGAGCCGCGAAGCGATTCGCCTGGGCAGATTGCTGCTCGGCCTGCTTCCGGAGCCCGAAGTGATGGGCCTGGTGGGGTTGATGCTGCTGCACGAGTCTCGCCGGGCCGCCCGAACCTCGGGCGACGGAGATTTGATTTTGCTGGAGCAGCAGGATCGGTCGCGGTGGAACAAGGAGCAGATCGCCGAAGGCATCGCGCTGACCGAAAGCGCGCTGCGATCGCGCCGCTTTGGTGCGTACACTTTGCAAGCGGCGATTGCGGCCGTTCATGCCGAAAGTTCCTCGGTGGCGTCGACGGACTGGCGCCAGATTACGCTGCTCTACGACCAGTTGCTGCGGATGCAGCCGTCGCCGGTGGTGGAGCTGAACCGCGCGGTGGCGGTTGCGATGTGCGAAGGACTGGAGCAGGGGCTTCGTCTTATCGATGAGTTGCTGATGCGCGAGCAGCTTTCCGGCTATCACCTGGCGCACTCGGCGCGGGCGGACCTGTGCCGCAGACTTGGGCGGAGAGCGGAGGCGCGTGCTTCGTATGAGAAGGCGCTGGCCCTGGCGCAGCAGGAGCCGGACCGCCGATTTTTGGCCCGGCGGATCGCGGAATTGAAGTGAAAAAGACGAATTGAAATAAAAATAGTTCGCCTCGGCCGTCGATTTTTGCTGTGCGCGACGACTATGGAATGACGATGCAGCGCGCAAGGCTGTTTTGCCGGGGCAAGGGCCGCAAAGTTTGAAATGCTGTGTAGAGCCGAAGAGACCGAAGAGGCACGATCTATCGTGCCCCTACAAGTGCAGTGAAAAAGGAGAAGACGATGCCGCAATATCTGGTTGCTGGTTACATGCCCGACGACTTTGACCCGTCCAGCGTGACGGAAGAGATGGGCCGCGCGATCCACGCGTTCAACAAAGAGATGGAGGACGCCGGAATACTGAAACTCGCTTGCGGCCTGGGGGCGGCGAAGTCGCTGCGGCCGCAGAGCGACGGCAAAGTGCTTGTGACGGACGGGCCGTACCTAGAGACGAAGGAACACATCGGCGGACTTTACATATTGGAATGCGCTGACATGGAGGAGGCGGTGGGGTGGGCGCGGAAAGGCGTCGCAGCCACTCGAGGACAGGTCGAGCTGCGAGAGATCTTTTTCGTGCCGTCGGCCGACTGAAGCAAGGAAGCGGACGGGAAAGAACCGATGGCAGGCGAGCCGGCTGCTTTCTGGCTTTCACCGGGCGCACTGTGCCCGCGTGGATGAAGCTGCATGTCGCGAAGCTGTGACGGATGTGTAGGCGGGAAGAACCATGAAATACATTTGTTTGGGATACATCGAGCCGGGAAAATTCGAAGGGATGACCGAGGACGAACGAAACGCGGTCGTCGACGAATGCTTTGAACACAACGACCATCTGCGCGCCAATGGACACCTTGCCGGCGAAATGGCGCTTCAGCCCGCGGAAACGGCGGTGACGCTGCGCTGGAAAAATGGCAAAGTGGCGACGACCGACGGGCCCTATGCGGAAACCAAGGAACAGCTCGGCGGAATTTCGATGCTTGAAGCGCGAGACCTGAATCACGCCATTCAGATTGTATCGGAACTGCCAGGCTTTACGCATGGACTTGGGCCGATTGAGATACGGCCGGCGGCGGACTTGAACGAACTGATCAAAGCAAGCGAGGGGCGGCGGCGGCAGCGGACCGCGGCGATGCGGTGAATACGGTAGCGGAGCAGACGTGGCGGCGGAAGAATGCAGTCGGTTGGTGATCGGAATGGGGACGATGCGGTGGGAACACAGGCGCGCGTTACGGGACCGGCAATCCGCGTGATATGCGGTGGCAGGCAGACAACTTACGTCGTGCTAGAGTGAATCCGAAAGGAATGAGGGAGCGATGCGGATCGAAGCAACACTGCGGATATGGCTGATGGCTGCGCTGGTTTGCTGTTCGAGCTTGGTTGCCGGTGCGCAATCGTCCGACGAGCCGGCGAAGCCAAAAGCGAACAAGCAGACGGATGCGGCGACGAAGAATGCCGAGGATCAGCCGAAATGGGATCCGCTGCGCGCGGAAAAGGATTTGGAAGTTGGGCAGTATTACATGCGGATTGGGAAGATTGACGCGGCGATGGACCGGTTTCAAGATGCGATTGAGGCGAAACCGGGTTATGCGGTTCCCTTTCTGCATTTGGGAGAAGCGCAAGAGAAAAAAGGAATGAAGCGGGACGCGATCAAATCGTACAAACGGTATTTGGAGTTGTATCCGCACGCGGAAGACAAAGAGAAAGTGCAGAAGAAGATTGAGAAGCTGCAGGCGGAAGTTGGAAAGAAGAAGGCATAGGCTTGCCGGAGTTGCAGGAGTTGGGCACGTAAATGTTCCATTCCTCGCGCACAGTGCTTGAGGTGGTAGGATAGGCTGGTTAGTTCCGGAGCGAAGAGATGGGCAACATTGCAGACGCTCGAAGATATTATGGAACGCGCATTGTCCGAGATAATCGAATTTGCGGCGGCGAAGCGATATTCAAAGGCACGCGTGTGACACTGCGCACAGTGCTTGCCAGCCTGGCGGCGGGTGATTCCGCTGAAGAGATTCTGACTGACTTCCCGACATTGAAAACTGAAGACATCCAAGCGGCGGTAGCGTTTGCAGCGGCTTCGGCTGAAGAGGATTTGCCCGTACCCGAACTGCCTCACATTCGATGAAGATTAAGCTCGACGAGAATCTGCCTCAACAAATTGCGCCGGTGTTGAGGGGACTTGGTCACGACGTGCATACGCTAACCGAAGAAGGGCTAGCGGGCCGACGGGACGATGACGTGTGGCTCGCGACGCAAAACGAATCGAGATTTCTGATTACGCAGGATCTTGATTTTTCCGACTTGCGAAAATTTGCGCCGGGAACTCACGAAGGCGTTCTGTTATTGCGGCTGCGGTCTCCCGACCGAAAGAATCTCGCTTGACGGATTGAAGAACTTTTCCGGAATGAGAATACAAGCGAAGCGATCTTGGGACCTAACCCAATGCGTTGCGCCGTCATTTCTGACTGTCCGAATTCCTGCGGCAGCAACGTTGTTAGCGAGCGAGGCGGTCGAGGAAGCGGCGGGCGCGGTCGAATTGGGGGAAAAGTTTTTCTTCGGCGCGGAATTCGCGGGAATGAGAGATGAGGGAGCAGCCTGCGCGGCGCGTGGGATGTTTGACGTGGAGCATTTCGTGGTAGAGGACGTATTCGACGACGAATTGCGGGACGAGCGGATGATCCATGCGGCGATTGAGAAGAATTTGATTGGGACCGGGATCGTAACAACCGAACTGGCGGCGCCAGCCGCGAGTGCTCCAGCCGAGATGAGGACGAGAGAGCGTGCCGCGGAAAAATTTTTGATTGAGGGATTCGAACAGGGGAGCGAGATCGAAGTGCAGGCCTTGCGGATTGGTGGCGGCGGGGCGGACGCGAGAACGGCGCATGCGCTGAATGCGCTGGCGAGTGCGCTGCGAGCGCGCGTAATCGAGATAGGGCTGGACGAGAACTTTCGGAGCGCGGCGGCGATAGATGCGCGCAAGAAGGAGCGCGGCGGCGCCTTCGAGCACGGGCAAAGCGCATTGGCGCAGGAGATCGGAAAAGCGGACAAAGACGGCTTCTTCGCGGCGGCGAATGGTGAGAACGAGATTGGTGTAAGGATAGAACTCGACGTGGAAGCGCGGCGGACGGCCTTCGCAGCCGAGGCGCGTGAACATTCTTTGGAAGAGAGCGGCGCCGCCGGGAAAAAGGCGGTCAGATTGTTTCGTGAGGCGCGGCGCGTTGGTTTTCGCTTTCTCCGGTTTCCGGATTGAGCGCTCCGGCAAAATCGAATCGACGGGTGGGCTGACTTCGCAAAGCTCCGGCGAAAGCGGTGGATTCTGCAACGTCGCGGCGCCGCCAAGAGCGGCTGCGCTGCTAGTTTTTGCGGCGAGTGGGCGGAGGAGCAACGCTCTTTTTCGCTTTCTCGGCGTCATTGATGGCGTCCTGCGTACCTTCGATGGCGTCGTCCAGGTTCAATTTATAAATATCGATTTCCTTGGCGTCAGCAGAAATTTTCTTGAGCGTTTCCAGAAATTCCCTGGCCTTGGTGGAGACGAGGTCGACGCCGGCGCGAACGTTTTGCTGCTTTTCAATGCCTTCCTGGATGAGGTCGGTGGCGTCGTCGACGCAGCCGATGTAAGAGTTCATGAGGTAATTGAGCATTTCGGAGTGGCGCGAAGCGGCGGGATGATCGAGTTCGTATTGGAATTTTTTGAGGCGCTCGTCGGCGAACTGGATGAAGAGTTTGATGCGTTCGTTGGGCGTTTCCGCGTCGCGGATTTTGTCGGCTTCGTAGTCGGAGAGATAGTCTTTTTTGACGGTTTGCGCGGGGGCGGCGGCGCAAAGAAAAATGAGAAGTACGGCAAGAGAAAAGCGGCGGACGGTTTTCATGGTTGTTTCTCCTGACTTGGCGGAGTGAGAGGCGGCGGAGGATCGGCGGCCGGCTTGGGCGGCAAAGGCTTTTCGCCGGGACGGCGCGGAAAGAGGCGATGAAGGGTTTCCTTGTCGAGCGCGACGAGATCGGCTTTGACGATTTCAAGCGGAGGCAAGTACGGCTCCGGCGCGGCGGAAAGAAGATCCTGCACTTCGCGTAGGCCGCTCTCGATATGGAATTCGAGCTGTTTGTAGCCGGCGGGATTGCGTTCGCCGTCGGGGTGAGCTTTCTTTACGGCTTCGAGGGCGGCGCGAACGTTGTCGCGATATTTTTCCATGATGAGAGCGGCGGTGGAAAAATCGCCGGCTTTTACGGCTTCCCGTTCGCGCACGAATTGCGCATCGCCCAGCTTGCGGAGCATTTTGGCTTTGCCGACGCCGTCGGCTTCATTGTCGAAGCGACGCTGCAGCTCTTCGAGCGTTTCACCGGAGGAAACGGTGCGCGCGGGCGTGAACGAGAGGAGCAATGAAAGAGCGAAGGCGAGCGCTTGAGCCGCGGTCCCCATGACCGTTACCTCTTTTGTCTAAATGTGGCGCAATTTGAATATCGACTTTTTGCGACACGGCCGACGAAATTCAAACATCGCCATTACTTTTTCTTCTCCAGGACCTTTTTCAGGACGATGCTGCGCTGCTGCGCCTGCCAAACCTGGTCCGGATTTTTGGCCCGGTCGACGAGCGCCAGAAATTTCTGGTACGCGTCGAGGGCGGGCTGAGTCTGCTGCAAATTATCGTAGCAGAGTGCGCGGACGAACCAAGTGGCGGCGTTGGGCGTTTCCACTTTGGCAATGGCGTCCTGGACGGAAAGAGTGCCGGGATAATTCCCTGCCAGATAAAACGTGGCGCTGAGATCTTTCCAATAAATAAGATTGTTTTGCTCGATGCGGATGGCGTTCTTGAGTTCGACTTCGGCGTTTTGGTAATCGTGGAGCTGCATGTACACGCGGCCGAGACCGCCGTGAAGCTTGGCGTCTTGCGGGGCGAGGGCCGTCGCCTGCTTGAGGGTGAGGGCTGCGGCGTCCCATTTTTTCCGGCCGATTTGGATATCGGCGCGGAGTTTCAGGGATTCGAGTGTCGGAGCGGCGCCGGGCCCGGCGGGGTCAAGGAGCGCTTCGGCGGCTTCGAATTGATTTTGCGAAACGAGAGCACGGGCGAGGCGTTCTTTTGCGGCGGGATCGTTGGGCTGCGATTTTAGATAGTTTTGATAGGCTTCGGCGGCTTCGGGCTTTTTTTGAATGTCGAGACTCTGCGCGAGGCCGAGAAGCGCGGCGGGAAGATCGGGCTGGAGCGCGAGCGCGGCGCGGAATTTTGCTTCGGCGTCGGCGGGGCGCTTTTGGTTGTAATAAAGCTGGGCGAGGTGAAGGGTTGTGTCGAGATCTTTCGGATCGAGGGCGAGGGCCGATTCGAAAGATTGTGCGGCGGATTTGAAATCGCCGGAACGTTCTTCGGCGGCGCCGAGAAGAAAGCGCGGCCGAGTTTGCGTGGGAAGAAGTTCGACGGCTTTTGTGAGAGGAGCGACGGCGGCGGCGGGATCGGATTCGAGCAAAAGAATGCCGAGATTGAGCTGCGCTTCGGACATTTTTGGATCGAGGGCGACGGCTTTTTCGTATTCGGCGCGGGCGTCTTTGGGCTGCTGGAGTGCGGTGTAAACGTAGGCTAGTTGAAAGTGGGCGTAAGCGAAATCGTCTTTTTCGGCGAGGAATTTTTGGAGCGGCGCGAGAGCCGCTTCGAAATCGTTGCGTTCGATGGCGGCGCGGGCTTGTTCGAGAAGATCGTTGAGCGGATTGCCGACGACGCGGCGCGTGCCTTGCGCGGGAGGTTTTGCGGCGGGTTTGGAGGCGGGAGATTGCGCGACGAGCGGCGCGGCGGCCGCAAATGATGCGATGAAAAGTACGAGGCAGAAGAGGCGCTTCATGGTTTCGCGGGCGAACTCGGCTTCCCGTTAGAAAGTTTAGCGGAAGACTCTTCTCCGTTGGATGCGGCGTTTGCGGGAGGCTTTGCCCGCCCATTTGGCGGGCCGGCCTTGCCGTTTGCGGCGAGAAGTTTGGCGAGGTAGCGGCCGGTGTGAGATTGCGCGTTGCGGGCGACTTGCTCGGGCGTGCCGGTCGCGACAATTTTGCCGCCTTGATCGCCGCCTTCGGGGCCGAGGTCGATGAGCCAATCGGCGGATTTGATGACGTCGAGATTGTGTTCGATGACGAGAAGCGAGGCGCCGGATTCGAGAAGCTTGCGAAAGGCGGCCAGAAGTTTGGCGATGTCGTCGAAATGGAGGCCGGTGGTGGGCTCGTCGAGGATGTAGAGGACGCCGGCGTTTTCCGTGCGCGTGAGGTGCGAAGCGAGTTTGAGGCGCTGAGCTTCGCCGCCGGAAAGAGTGGTGCCGGATTGGCCGAGGCGAAGATAGCCGAGACCGATTTCGTTGAGGACTTTTAGTTTTGAAGTGACTTTGGGAACGTTGACGAAAAAAGCGAGGGCTTCGCGAACGGTCATTTGCAGAACGTCGTGGACGCTTTTGCCGTGATAGTGGACTTCGAGGACGGCGGATTTGTAACGCGTGCCGCGGCATTCTTCGCAGATGAGCTCGACGTCGGCGAGGAATTGCATTTCGACGGTGACGGTGCCGTCGCCCTGGCAAGTTTCGCAGCGGCCGCCGGGAACGTTGAAGGAAAAATGGCCGGCGGTGTAGCCGCGGCGCCTGGAGTCGGGCGTGTCGGCGAAAACTTCGCGGATGGAGTCGAAGGCTTTCATGTACGTGGCGGGATTCGAACGCGGCGTGCGGCCGATGGGCGATTGATCGACGATGACGACTTCCTTGACGAGATGGTCGCCTTCGAGACGATCGCAGAATTCTTTTTCGCTGGCGTTGTTCTTTTTTGCGGCGAGGGCGCGGAAGAGAACGTCGTGAACGAGCGTGGATTTGCCGGAACCGCTGACGCCGGTGACGACGGTGAAAGTGTTCAGCGGAATCATGAGGTCGACGTTTTTAAGATTGTGCATGGCGGCGCCGAAGATGCGGAGAAATTTTCCGGCGGGCTTGTGGCGAACGTTGGGAACGGGAATGCGGAGTTCGCCGCTGAGATATTTTCCGGTGAGGGATTTCGGGTCGTGGAGCATGTCGGCGTACGTGCCGGCGAAAAGGAGTTTGCCGCCGAGTTCGCCGGCGCCGGGACCGAGATCGATGATGTGGCCGGCGGCCTGGATGGTGTCGGGATCGTGTTCGACGACGAGGACGGTGTTGCCGAGGTCGCGCAGGGATTTGAGGATGTCGATGAGGCGCTGCGTGTCGCGCGGGTGAAGGCCGATGCTGGGTTCATCGAGAACGTAAAGCGCGCCGACGAGATGCGAGCCAAGCGAAGTGGCGAGCTGGATGCGCTGCGATTCGCCGCCGGAGAGCGTGGAGGTGAGGCGATCGAGAGCGAGGTAGTCGAGGCCGACTTCATCGAGGAATTGGAGGCGGGTGCGAACTTCTTCGAGAACTTTGTCGGCGATGGTTTTTTGCGCGTCGGTGAGTTCGAGAGTGGAGAAAAAGACGCGGGCTTCTTTTACGGTGAGTTTGCAGACTTCGGTGATGGGTTTGCCGGCGACGCGGACGGCGCGGGCTTCGGCGCGGAGGCGCGTGCCGCCGCAATCGGGACAAGTGGCGTAACCGCGATAGCGGCTCAGGAAAACGCGGACGTGGAGTTTGTATTTTTTGCGTTCGAGCCAGGCGAAGAAACCTTTGACGCCGTCGAAATCGTTTTCGGGATCGCCTTCGAGGACGAGGCGGCGCTGCTCGGCGGTGAGTTGGCGCCAGGGGACATTGGTGGGAATGCCGCGCGCGCGCGCCCATTTTTTCAGTTCGACGACGAGGGTGCGGAAGCGGGGCTTGGTCCAAGGCTCGATCGCGCCATCGTCGAGCGATTTGCTGGGATCGGGGACGACGAGGTTGAGATCGAAATCGATGGTGTTGCCGAAGCCCTGGCAGCGCGGGCAGGCACCGTACGGATTGTTGAAGGAGAAAAGACGCGGCTCGGGGACCTGGTAGACGGTGCCGTCGTTCTTACATTCGAAGCGTTCGTTGAAGACGAGGCGAGAGGGCGCGGGAGATGTGGCGTCGGGAAGAAATTCGAGAATGGCTTCGCTGCGGGATTCGCGGTAACAGATTTCGATGCCGTCGATGAGGCGCGAACGGGATTCGGCGCTGACGGAGAGGCGATCGACGAGAACGTGGACGGGCTTCGAGAAATCGACGTCGAGCAAAGTTTCCGGCGAGGAAAATTCGTGGACTTTGCCGGCTTGCACAAGGCGATTAAAACCGCGGCGCTGGAGATCGAGAAGCGTGGCGCGCAAGACGTCTTTCGGAAGTTCGGGGAGTTTTTTCTTTGGCGGGCGCTTGGACGGAGCGGGCGCTTGCGGCTGCGCGATGACGAGTTCGTAGAGAATATAAAAACGCTGGCCGGCGGCCCGAGAGAGGACGCGGTCGGCGATTTCGTCGGGTGAATCGCGCTTTACTTCGGCGCCGCATTTGATGCAGAAGGTCTGGCCGCAACGCGCGTAGAGGAGACGAAGGTAATCGTAAATTTCGGTGGCGGTGGCGACGGTGGAGCGCGGGTTGCGCGTGGTGTTTTTCTGGCGAATGGCGACGGCGGGCGCGATGCCGGAAATGTCGTCGACGTCGGGCTTTTCCATGCGCTCAAGGAACTGGCGGGCGTAGGCGGAAAGAGATTCGACGTAGCGGCGCTGGCCTTCGGCGTAAATGGTGTCAAAGGCGAGAGAAGATTTGCCGGAGCCGCTGACGCCGGTGACGACGGTGATTTCGTTGTGGGGAATATCGACGCTGACGGATTTGAGATTGTGCGTGCGGGCGCCGCGGACGCGGAGAGATTCCGAGTCGGAGAGGGCGGCGGACGGGTTGGCGGAGATGAGTTCGTTTGTGGCCAAGGGTAAGCTCAGACAGCGGGCTCAGAGAGCGCTGTCTAAACTTTAAAGTATACGGCGCGGAAAAATTTGGAGCAAATGGATACACGCGAGCAGGTGCGGGTTTTGTTTTGTTAAAATGGCGCATTGGGAATGCGAAACGTGTACGAGGTAAAGATCGTGGGTAAGCTGAGAAACATGGCGTGGCAAATCCGGGCAGCCTGGATGTTTTTCGCTTCCTTCTTTAAACGTGAATGGACCCTGGACGACTATCCAATACGCATTCGGTTCTTTCCGACGGATGAACCTTCGCAAACATCTCGCCTAAAACTATTTCCATGGACGGCCGACATAATCAATTGGCCGGGAATATCGGGAAGCGCGAATTCACGACCGGAAGCGATTGAAGCGCTTCGCACAAACTTTGCGCGATATAAAGCCACAAAGCCGGGCCTGCCGCGACCCGGCACAAATGTTCCGATTGCGTTTGCCGCGAACGAGCGAGTCAGTCAGCACACGGCGCTCGCTGAAGATTTTGTTAGACGTGTGCTTGAGATGGAGTGGGCGTGGATTTCCGACAAATCGAGTCTCTGGGACTTTCATGGGGATGAAACGAACGACCGTTTGACCGAGAAAATTCGCTCCATCTACGGCGTAAATGTTTCAGATATATCCAGCGGGAACCTCGCCGACATTTTCGACAGAATTTCGATGCACAGAAAAAGTACGCCTGCCTCCACTTAAAACGCTGACTCGAGTTGTGGGCCAATCAACCGCCGCAAATCACGGTTCGACGGTGAGGTCGATGTTGCCGATGCCACCTTCGGCGAGGACGTGGATGGTGTGCGGCGCGTGGCCGAAGGATGCGTTGACGTAGTTGCCGTCGACTTTGGTGAGACCGTGGGTGGTGACGGCGCCGATGCCGCCTTTGGCGTCGACGGTGACGCCGACGTTTTTGGGAAGGCGAATGTTGGCCTGGCCGATGCCGCCGTGAATTTCGACGTCGAGGTCGGCTTTGCGATCGCCGGTGAGGTCGACATTGACCTGGCCGACGCCGATGTCCACGCGAAGCTGCTTCAAATTGATTTCGCGGAATTTGAGGTTGCCGCGCGCGGCGCCCATTTTGACGTGGAGATCGATCGGAACGGAATTGTTGAGATGAACGCGCCAGGTGTTGTCGTCCGGGCCGAAGGTGGGGCCGTGATTGTCTTGAGAAATGTCGAGGTCGGCGGAGTTTCCGGAAACGTGGTAATCGATGCGGGGACGAGACCACGCGGCGGAATAATCAAACTCGCTATCGACGGCGTGCGACGTGCCGCCGGAGACGTTGAGCTCTCCGGCGGGCATTTCGATGACGGCGTTTAAGGTGGTGGCGTTTTCGAGGTCGCGGACTTCGCTGATGTGGTCAACGGCACGACCGTAGCGGCCTTCCGCATTGGTGAAAGCGTGACCGCGCCAGAACAGAATAACAATGACCAGGACGAACAAGAGGACGCCGACGGTCGAGCCGATGGAGACGCCGGAGCGGGTCTGGCGAGCGCCCTGAAACGCATCCCACATTTTGCCGAGGCCGACGAAGACGAGGATGAGCGGCCAATAAATCTTGATGACCGGCCAGGGCTCAAAGGCGGGATGCCAGTTGCGCAGCAGAAAAATCGCGCCGATGGCAACCAGGATGACGGGAAAAACCACGGAGCGGGAACGCATCGAGTCGTTTTCGGGCATGGCGAAGGGCTCCTCGCTTTTAATACGCACGAGATCGAAAAAGAGTTCAGACAGGGTGAAAGTATCACATTGGATTGGGGTTAGGGGATGTGGTGGTGCGCACTGACGCACGCTGAAGCGTACGCTACAGGTGTGCTACGCTGCACGGGGAATTGGCGAGGATTGGGAAGATGACACATTTTTCGCGTGTGATTTGGGTGGTGTTGGATAGCGTGGGGATTGGCGCGCTGCCGGACGCGGCGGAGTATGACGACGTGGGACGCTCGACGCTGGGGCATATTGCCGAGTCGCGGGCGCTGCGCATTCCGACGCTGGTGAAGCTGGGGCTTGCGAACATTGCGCCGCTGGCGCATTTGCCGCCGGCCTTGGCGCCCGTGGGCGCGTACGGAAAAGGGCGAACGCACTCGCCGGGAAAAGATACGACGACGGGGCATTGGGAGATGGCAGGAGTCTGGCTGGAACAAGCGTTTCCGGTATACAAGCACGGCTTCCCGGCCGAATTGATTGCGGAATTTGAGCGCGCGATTGGGCGGAAGACGATTGGGAACAAGCCGGCGTCGGGGACGGAGATCATCAAGGAGCTGGGCGAAGAGCACGTGAAGACCGGGAAGCCGATCGTGTATACGTCGGGCGACAGCGTTTTTCAGATTGCGACGCATGAAGAGATTATTCCGATCGATGAGTTGTACCGGATGTGCGAGATTGCGCGGAAGCTGCTGGACGGGCCGCACAAGGTGGGCCGCGTGATTGCGCGGCCGTTTGCGGGCGAGGTGGGACATTTTGTGAGGACGCCGCGGCGGCACGATTACGCGGTCGATCCGCCAAAGCCGATGCTGATGGATGTGCTGGCGGAGCGGAAGGTGCCGGTGTTTGGGATTGGAAAGATTCACGATATTTACAATGGGCGCGGCGTGGAGGAGTACGTCACGACGAAGTCAAATACGGATGGGATGGAAAAACTGACGGCGGCGATGAGGGAGAGGGCAGGCGGGCTGATTTTTTGCAACCTGGTGGATTTCGACATGCTATATGGGCATCGCAAGGACGTGGAAGGGTTTGCGAGGTCGCTCGAAGAGTTTGACGCGCAATTGGCGGCGTTTCTGCCGCACTTGCAGGCGACGGATTTATTGATGATTACGGCGGATCACGGGTGCGATCCCGATCCGCGGTGGGAGACGACGGATCATTCGCGGGAGTACGTGCCGATCTTGGCGTATTCGCCCGGCCGCGGGGCGGGAGTGAAATTGGGCGTGCGGGAAACGCTGGCGGATATGGGGCAGACGATTGCGGAGAATTTTGGCGGAAAGATTTCGCATGGGAAAAGCTTCCTGCGCGAGATCTAAAGCAAGTAGGGCGCGAAAGCGCTTCAATGCGCAATGCGCTGAGTGCAGAAAATTGAGAATTGCTTTCCGGCGCAGCTTGCGCGAGAAATGCAATTCATCCGACAACTCTTCTATTTTCTACAGTTTGCCGCTTGACGACTTCCTTATGACTTTTGCATTAGGCTAGCAGCATTGAGTGAATGGGGTTTAATGAAGATGGAGGACATACATGGACGGATTTAGGAAGGGCGGAGGGCAAGCGGACAGTGCGTTTGAAATGAGGCCAAGCGGCCCTTTCTTCCGGTATGGCGTGGCGGGAATTGGCGCCGTCATTTTGATTTTGCTGCTGAGCTTGTTTCTCCTTCGCGTGACGCGAATCGAGGCGGGACACGTTGGCGTGGAAATCAACCTGGCGGGAAAGCAGCGAGGAGCTTCGGAAATCCCGGTGCGGACCGGTTGGGTGGTGTATTCGCCGCTGAGCACCCAGATCATCGAGTTTCCGACGTACGTGCAAACGGTGAAATGGACGAAAGACGTAAACGAAGGGCATCCGATCAACGAAGAGATGGGCTTCAACTCCAAGGAAGGCATGGAGATTTTCGTGGACGTATCGCTGTCGTATGCGATTGAAGCGTCCAAAGTGCCGGACTTTTACGTGAAGTACCGCGTCGCGGACATGGATATGTTCACGCACGGCATTTTGCGCGACGTGGTACGCAACTCGCTGAACGAAGTCGCTTCCACTTACGTGGTGGAAGATATTTACGGCGAGAAGAAAGCGGAGTTTCTGGGCAAAGTGGAGCAGATGATTCAGAAGAAAATGGCGCCGGTCGGAGTGGGAGTGCAACAATTTGGATTTATCGGAGCGCCGCGCGTGCCGTCCGTGATCGCGGCGGCCATCACCGCGAAGGCGCAGGCAATCCAGCAAGCGGAACGCGCCAGAAACGAACTGGCCACGACGCAGGCCGAAGCCGCGAAAAAGATCGCGGAAGCGGAAGGCGACGCCAAATCCCTGGTGACGCGCGCGCAGGGAGAGGCCGACGCCAACCGCATCCGGCAAAACTCCCTGACGCCGCAGCTACTGGAATTGCGGCGAATTGAAAACAACCGCGCGTTGATCGATAAGTGGAACGGCCAATTGCCGACGGTGGAGACCGGACAAGGAAGCGGAATGATTCTGCAACTGCCGAAGCCGCAGTAATTCCGACGCGAAAAAAAGCGCGCTAGTTTGCGCCGGAAGCGGCGCCGACGGGTTCGATGGGAGCGTAATAGCCGTTGCGCGTGCGCGCGATCAGTTTGCCTCGCCCGCGCGGCGGAATGATTTCGACCTGGACGGCGCGGTAGGTGCCATCTTTCCTGGCGTTCGTCGGATAGTAGGCGAGCGTGTACTGATTGCGGATGTCTTTTGCGACCTGCTCGCAGATGCTGTGCACGTCTTCGACGTTTTCCGGGAAGTACGCGACGCCGCCCGAGGCATCGGCAATTTCCTTGAGCGCGCGCGTGGCCTTTTTGCGATTCTTTTTATCTTCGTCGCTGAAAAGGCCGATGGTGTAAATCACGACGTTGGACTTCTGAATTTCGCGGATGGTCTTTTCAAGCGTGTTGCGGCTGGCGTTGTCTTCGCCGTCGGTGACGGCGAGCAGAACTTTCTTGTCTTTGTGGCCTTTTTTCGCGTGGTCCATGGAGCCGATGAGCGCGTCGTAAAACGCGGTGCTGCCGCGCGAATCGATGCGCTCGAGCGCTTCTTTCAATTCCGGAATGCTGCTGGTGAAATCCTTGTCGAGGTCGAGGTAATAATCGTCGTTGAAATTGACGACGAAGGCTTCGTCTTGCGGGTTGCTGCCCTGGACGAGCGTGAGCGCGGCTTCGTTCACGCGAGGGCGCTTGTCGCGCATGCTGCCGCTGTTGTCAATCACGAGGCCCATGCTGACCGGGACGTCTTCGCGTTTGAAGACGGAGAGCTTTTGTTCGGCTTTGTCTTCGAGCACGCGGAAGTTTTCCTGTTTGAGGCCGTCGACGAAGCGGCCGCGATCGTCAAGCACGGACGTGTGCAGAACGACGAAGTTGACGTCCACCTTGATGCTCGCGCCCGGTTTCTCCTGGCCGGGAGGCGCAGGCTGGGCCATTTTCGGCGCAAGCGGGTCCGGGCTCGATTGGCCCGGCGCTTGCGCGCGAGCCGAAAGCACGCTGAGCGAGGCAATTGAGACGCCGGCGAAAATCGCGGCGGCGGCGAAGCGTCGAAGCGCGTCAGTGGCTCGGCGCGTAGTATCCGGTTTTTGCAAAGACGGAAAGTGGTGGCAGTCCGCGGGGTGGGCGGAGCTTAACTTTGACTTTTCTCCAGCGGGCGTCGTGCGCTTTGTTACTCGGCCTGTATCCCAGAACATATTGATTTCGCAGCTCCATGCCAATCTTGGTGGCGATATCCGGAAGGTCCTCAATGCGTTCGACTGAAAAGACGCGGCCGCCGGTCATATCGGTCACGTCCGTCAAGAGCGAAGGGCCGTTGAGTTCTTCCGGCGTCCGGCTCCGATAACCAAGCGGGTCAAAGATTCCAATTGCATAGAGCTGGGTGTCCGCCTCTTTCACCAGCCGCTTGATATCGTTCTCGTTGTACCTACTATGATTGTCTCCCCCATCGGATATGATGAGCAAGGCCCGTTTGGCGTTCTTAGCACCCCTCATCTGGCTGAGGCCGAGATAGATGGCGTCGAGCAGCGCGGTTCTGCCTTTTGTGGGAGTCAGCGCCATGCGGCCCTGCAGGTCTTCCACGCTGTTTGTGAATTCGCTGGTCAGTTCGGCGCGCTCGTTGAAGCTGACGAGGAAGAACTCGTCGGCGGTGTTGGCCGTCTTAAAGAACTGGACGGCGGCTTCGCGCGCTTTGCCCACTTTGTTGCCCATGCTGCCGCTGACGTCGAAAATCACACCGATGGAAATGGGCACGTCTTCCGACGAGAAAGTTTCGATTTCCTGTTCGACGTTGTCTTCGAAAACGCGAAAATTGTCGGGTTCGAGGCCGGTGACGAGGCGATTGTACGGGTCGGTGACGGTGACGTTGACGAGCGCGAGGCTGACATTGGTGCGGATCAGGCGGTTGGGCTTGACGGCGACGCCGGGAGTGTCGTGCTTGACGTCGTCTTTCTTGTCTTTATTGGAATTGGAGGCAGGGTCGTCGCCCGGGCCTTGCGGAGAGGCCCAGGAACGGGCGGATACGAGGGAGAGCACAACGATGACCACAACAAAAAGGTGATATAGAACGCGACTGCCAATTCTTTCGCGTTTCACGGCTCCCCCGTTTCCCGGCTTGCCGGGACGGCCGCGCGGCTCGGTCTACTGCCGAATTCTATCATTCGCTCAGTTCAACACAAGAGAGATTTTGTTACTGTCCAATATTAGACTGTGCTGCGAGGCAATTTATTCTCCATTTGTCTCGCGGAGGCGCGCGGTTTAAAGGCGTCGTGGTAGCATCCGTATTCGATGGTGCAGCTTTTTTTGGCTCCGCTGCGCCTTAACAAAACATGAGCACACCGAAAATCGTCATTGTGATACCGGCGCGGTACGGCAGCACCCGGCTGCCGGGCAAGCCGCTCGTGCTTCTGGCGGGAAAGCCGATGGTGCAGCGCGTGTACGAGCGCGCAAAGTTGGCGAAGTCTGCTTCGCGCGTGATTGTGGCGACGGACGACGAACGGATCGTGAAAGCAGTGGAAGCGTTTGGCGGCGAAGCGCGGATGACGCGGCCGGATCATAGAACCGGGACGGAACGCATTGCGGAAGTGGCGGCGCACAGCGAAGGCGACGTGTTTGTGAATGTGCAAGGCGATGAGCCGCTGCTCGATCCGCAGGCGGTGGATACGGCGGTCAATTCCCTTCTCGAAGATCCACCGGCGGCGATTTCTACGGTTGCGGTGCCGATTAAAACTCCGGGCGACATCATGGATCCGAACGTGGTGAAGACGGTGCTGGATTTCGACGGCAACGCGCTCTATTTTTCGCGGGCGCCGATTCCGTGGGTGCGGGACACGGCGGCGCATCAGGTGGTGCGCCACTTGAAGCATTTGGGGCTATACGTTTTTCAGCGCGATGCGTTGCTCGAATATCCGACGCTGCCGCAAGGAGAATTGGAGCGCATCGAGCAACTGGAACAACTTCGTTGGATGGAAAACGGCTGGAAGATTCGCGTGGCGGAAGTGGAACACGACGCGGTGAGCGTGGACGTGCCGGCGGATGTGGAGCGCGTGGAAAAACTTCTGCAGCAAAAATAGCGGACGAAAACAAAACCGCCCCGAACTCCGTTCGGGGCGGTTTTGTTTTTACGTTGCGCTTCGTTTAGATCATGGCGGCGTGACTTGCCGGGTGAAGATTCCGCCGGTGGAATGGTCGGTGTCCTGACTGACGACGAACATCGTTGTGGCATTCACGGGATAAAGGCTAAAGGTGAACGTCGTGGAAGGCCCGCCATTCGTACCGGCGGCGGTGACCTTGAAGGTGCTGCGGCTGCCGGAAGAAGTGGTGCCGTCGCCGTTGATCGTCAATGTTCCGTTCAAAGCCGAATCGTGGAATGCACCCTGGTTGGAATTGAAATTGGAGAAGTCCATCGCGCCGGTGACGTTGGCGGAGGCAGCACTGCTGACGGTGACGTGACCGACGAAGTCTTCCTCGGCGGCGGGGAACGTCACGTTACTTTGGTCGGTGCCGCTCCAGTTGAAGGCGTAGTCACCCGCGACAGACCCATTGCTGAAGGGCGCGCCCGTTTGCGCAAAGATCGTTCCGTCGCCGATGATTCCCTTGCTTACGTCTTGAATCACGCCTTGCGTGCCGGAAGCCATGTAGAAAATAAATTGGTAAGTTCCGGTATGGGAGTCTGTGAACGTGGCGGTGCCTCGACCTGAATTTGGAAAATTGGGATCGATGGCATACGTGGCGGCCGAAATCGTTCCATTTGGCACCTGCGTAATGGACGCGCCTACCAATTTTTCGTCGAGCGCGATGGAGCTCAGGTTTCCTTTTCCGTCGGCCGTAAAGCGGCCAACCTTGAAGTCCGGACTCGTTGTGCCGACGCCTGCCGACGTAATCGCAAAACCATTACTAAAGTCAGCGGTTGTTGCGGGCGGAGCGGTTTGCGCCGTTGCCGTTCCGATTCTCGAGGGAACACTAGTGCCGTTTGGCGGAATCTCGATCAAGTGAAACTTCTTGCTGTTCACGATGACAACAGCGTATTGAAAATTATTGTTATTGAAGGTGAGCGTGCCAAGTCCATTGGTCAGGTCGCTGACGGAGAAGCTGCCGTTCGAGATCACAGTCGGACCCGATGCAACCGCGGCGTCGTTTTCATCGTAAACGCCGCCTTGCACGACTCCAGAATTCAACTGGATCTGGCCGACGACGGAATCGGGAGCGCCATTTGAATCTTGCCCGGAAGTATCAAAGACAAACGGGCCGGTGACGGCAGTGGCGGAAAATGAAGATAAGTCTTGCAGCTCGAATGTGCCGCTCGTGGTGTTCTGGCCATCCGTCTCGCTAATGAACCCCGCCGTGGGCGACGTGAACGTGATGCTAAACGCGCTCTGGCCGCTCGAATTCAATAAATTTATGGCGCCACGGCCGTCGGAGCTGACGCTGTAAGTAGTATTCGCCGAAAACGCGAGCTGTTGGAAGTTGTTCGAGAATGTGTCGACAAGTTCGGTGCCGCCTTGAATGTTGCCATTCCCATCGGCGACGAACGTTCCAATACGACCTATAGGAAATGTATCCCCAGCTTGGCCCGTCATGATGAAGGCGTACTGGCCTTTCAAGCTGGCGTTGGAAAAACCGTTGGGAGGAGGCGGAGGCAAGACGGTGTTTCCGCCGCCATTGCTGCACGCGGCGGCGAATGCGGCAACGACAAGCGTGAGAAGAAGTGCTCCGCGCTTCATCGCGCACCTCCTTGCGACGTGGACAGAGAAGTGGGCGTCGCCGCGCGCGAACTTGCGGCCGAGAGCGGAATGCCCGTCAGGCTTCGCACGGCCACGACTTGCGTGCCCTGCTGAACTAATCTCGCGAGAAAGAATGTGCCTTGCGGCGTGGTGACGGGCTCGCCGATGATGCGCACGCTGGCGCCCTGCGAAATCGTCATGCTGTTCGATTTCAGCAATCGCGCGTCGCCAAGATGCACATCCACCGGTCCCGCGGAAGTTTGCACGACGACGTGCGCGCCGGCGGGAAATTGCCGGGAATTTTCCGTAAAGCTCGCGACCGTCCCTTGCAGAGAGACTTCCTTCGTCGTGTCGTACAAGGCGTGATTTCTGCCTTCGGCGGTGGCTTTTGCTAGAGCGGCGGATGTGTCCGGAGCGTTTCGCTGCGCTTGGGCCGCGGTGGCGAAAAGCAACGCCCCGGCGAACCATGCCGCGCCGGCGACGACTGCCATGCCCGCTCGCATGCTGATGATTGCTTTCATGATTGACCCCAGTTTGAAGTGATCTTCCGGAACATCAGGCCAGTACGGCAACTTTCCGGAGACAAGTCCACCCGTTGGTTAGATGTGCGCGACGCTCGTTCAGGTTTCCGCGGAACGTGGCGCGGTGCGCAAAAAACAACCTTTCGGCTGAGCCCGCGGCCCGCGCGCATCTCTACACGGGATGGAACACACGATGCGCGAGAATGTTGCGGTGACCGGCGCGGGCTAGAAAATATTCCGTTTGGCGGCTGCAAAGAGTTGGATTTGACAGACGGGCCGCCCATGCCCATAATTGTGTGTACGTCAATCCTGTGGAGGTCGAAACAGTCCGGCACATTGGCGGCAAGCCTGTGCGGGCTACCCGGATGGCGCAAAAATACATATTTGTTACCGGCGGTGTTGTTTCCTCACTTGGTAAGGGCGTAGCAGCCTCCTCCATCGGTTGTCTCCTCGAAAGTCGCGGTTTCCAAGTCAATCTTCAGAAATGCGATCCGTACCTGAACGTGGATCCCGGCACAATGTCGCCTTTTCAGCACGGCGAAGTGTTTGTGACGGAAGACGGCGCGGAGACGGACCTTGACCTGGGCCATTACGAGCGCTTCACGCACGCGAAATTGCGGCGCGACAATAACTGGACCACCGGCCGCATCTACGAAACGATTTTGGCCAAGGAACGCCGCGGAGATTATCTTGGCAAGACGGTGCAAGTGATTCCGCACGTCACCGACGAGATCAAATCGATCATCAAGAAAGTTTCTGACGGCGTGGATGTGGTGATCGTGGAGATTGGCGGCACCGTCGGCGACATCGAGTCTTTGCCATTTTTGGAAGCGATTCGCCAGATGCGCCTCGAACTAGGCGCGGAGAACACGCTTTTTGTTCACGTCACGCTGGTTCCCTATATCGCGGCGGCGGGCGAACAGAAAACCAAGCCGACGCAACATTCCGTGAAAGAGATGCTCGGCATTGGAATCCAGCCGGACATATTGCTTTGCCGCAGCGACCGGCATATTCCCGCGGAATTGAAGAAGAAAGTCGCGCTCTTTTGCAACGTGGCGGAATCGTGCGTGATTTCGATGGAAGACGTGGACACGATTTACGCCGTGCCGGCGGAGCTGGCGCGCGAGGGATTGGACAAGCAGATTTTGCGTTTGCTGCGCCTCGAAGATCGTCCGCAGAATTTGCAGCCGTGGATCGATCTCGTGCAGCGCATGCACCATCCGGCGGGCGAAGCGCGCATTGCGATTGTCGGAAAATACGTGCAGCTCGAAGACGCGTACAAAAGCTTGCGCGAAGCTTTGCTGCACGGAGGCCTCGCGCACCATCACAAAACGGTGATCGATTGGATCGAATCCGAGGAGATTGAATCGCCGCAGATCGCCGCGCAACGTTTGCATGGATACGACGGGATTTTGGTTCCGGGCGGCTTCGGCAAGCGCGGCATTCAGGGCATGGTTCACACCATTCAGTACGCGCGGGAAAACAAGATTCCGTTTTTTGGGATTTGCCTGGGCATGCAGTGCGCGACGATTGAATACGCGCGCGACGTGGCGAATATTTCGGACGCAAACAGCACGGAGTTCGACCAGCAAACGCCGCACCGCGTGATTTACAAATTGCGCGAACTGCTCGGCGTGGACGAAATGGGCGGCACGATGCGCCTTGGCGCGTGGCCGTGCAAGCTCGAAACTGGCTCCTTTGCCCACAAGGCCTACGGAAAAACGGAAATCAGCGAACGCCACCGCCATCGCTACGAATTCAACCGCGAGTACGAAAAACAGCTGGTCGCCGCGGGGCTGAAAATCACCGGCCGGACGCCGGACGAAAACTATGTCGAAATCGTGGAAGCGCCCGAGCATCCCTGGTTCCTCGGCTGCCAGTTCCATCCCGAATTCAAATCGAAGCCGCTCGAGCCGCATCCGCTTTTCGCCGCGTTTATCGGCGCGGCCATCGAACACAAAAAAGCGCTGATGCGCCCGGCCGCCGCGCAACAAACCGCATCTTCGGAAAAGGCACACGCACCGTCGGCGGACGCAACGCGCACTCCGGTTGCGTTGCGCGCCGCTCCAAGCGCCTCCGCCTGAACGCTTGTCCGCCCGCGAAAATTGCACTACACTGTGGTGCATGAAGAGCGAAGTCTATAGTTTGCGCCTCTCTCCGGCTCTGAAGGCGGAGCTTCAGCGCGCCGCGCGCCGCCGCAAGATGCGCGTCTCAACGGTCCTGGAAGCCGCCGCGCGCGAGTGGCTGGAACGCAATGCCGCGGACGCGAAGGACGATGAGGAACAAAAGCAGATTCATGCCGCGATGGCGCGCTATTTTGGCGCCTTTGCATCGGGCCATCGCCGGCGTTCGGAAATGGTAAGCGAGCTCGTCCGCAAGAAACTTGAGAAAAAATATGGCCGCAGACGCCTTGGTTGATACCGGCGCGATTCTTGCCGTCCTGGATAAATCGGATGTGTGGCACTCGGCCTGTCGCTCTGTTTTTGAACAGATTCGAGTGCCGCTCTTGACCTCCCAGGCTGTTTTGACCGAATTATTTCACTTGCTGGGGCGCTGGCGTCAACGAAAGGAAGCGGCTTGGAACCTGATCTTATCGGGTTCAATCGTCGTGTGTCCGATCGGGCAAATGGAACTGCCAAACGTTCATGAGCTGATGATGCGCTATTCTGATCTGCCCATGGACTTCGCCGACGCAACCCTGGTTTATCTCGCGGGACGAGAGTCCATTTCCACCATTGTCACAGTTGATCAGAAACACTTCGCGACGTATCGGATAGGCGGCAAAGGCCGCTTTCGCGTACTTCCGGTGGATCGCCCGTAAGTTGAAAGAGCGGTTGGCTGCTGTGCTATCTTTTCTGCGGATGACGGAAACTCAGCGAATTCGAACGGGACTGTCTCCTTACCCAGGGGACGACTCTTTGTTTTTGATTGCCGGCCCGTGCGTGATCGAATCGGAAGTTCACGCGAGAAAAATGGCGGAATCCATCGCGACGATTGCGCGCGACGCGGACATTCCCTATATTTTCAAGGCTTCTTACGACAAAGCCAATCGATCATCCGTAACTTCGTTTCGCGGACCGGGATTGAGCGAGGGTCTGCGCATTCTCGGCAAGATTAAGTCTGATTTAAAATTGGCGATTTTGACCGACATCCACGAGCCGGCTCACGCGGCGCCGGCCGCGGAAGTCGCGGATATTTTGCAGATTCCCGCGTTCCTCGCGCGACAAACCGATCTGCTCGTTGTCGCCGGAAAAACGGGGCGCATCGTCAATATCAAGAAGCCGCAATTCGTTTCGCCCGCCGACATGAAAAACGCCATCGAGAAAGTCGCGTCCACTGGCAACACGAAAATTATTCTGACGGAACGCGGCTCTTCGTTCGGCTATCAAAATCTCGTGGTGGATTTTCGCGGCATTCCGCAAATGAAGAAATTCGGATACCCGGTCGTTTTTGACGCCACACATTCCGTGCAATTGCCGGGCGGGCAAGGCCACTCGAGCGGCGGCCAGCCGGAATTCATCGAGCCGCTTGCCCGCGCCGCCGTCGCCGCCGGAGCGGACGGACTATTTTTGGAAACGCACGACAACCCCGCCGCCGCCCTTTCCGACGGCGCCAATGCGCTTCCCCTTTCGCAGCTTCCCGCGCTTCTCAAGCGAATGAAACAACTTTCGGCGCTCGTTCGCAGCTGGGGCGAATCATGAGCCAGGATACGGCACGCCGAGTACTTCGCATCGAAGCGCAAGCGATTCAAGACGTTCTGACGCGGCTCGACGCCACTTTCGATCGCGCCGTCGATCTTTTCTTCGCGTGCAAAGGCCGCGTGGTCGTTGCCGGCATGGGCAAATCCGGCATTGTTGGCAAAAAAATCTCGGCAACGTTTTCCAGCACCGGCACGCCGTCTTTTTTTCTGCACCCGGCCGAAGCGCTGCACGGAGACCTCGGCATGATTGCGCGTGGCGACTCCATGCTCGCGGTTTCCTACGGCGGCGAAACGCGGGAAATCGTCGCGCTGCTCGACGCGCTCAAACGGCTTGAAATTCCGCTCGTGTCGCTGACCGGCAACTCGAAATCGACCATCGCACAAGCGAGCGACATCGCGCTCGATGCCAGCGTCAACGAAGAAGCGTGCTCGCTCAATCTCGCGCCGACGGCAAGCACCACCGTCGCGATGGCCATTGGCGATGCGCTTGCCGTTTCTTTGCTCGAGCGCCGCGATTTTCGCCACGACGATTTTGCCGCGCTTCATCCCGCCGGCAGCCTCGGCAAACGCCTCTTGCGCGTGGATAAGGTGATGCACGCCGGCGACGCGCTTCCCAAAATTTCGCCGCAAACGCCGATGCCCGAAGCTTTCCACGAAATGTCCGCGAAAAAACTTGGCATGACCACAATCGTCAACGCCGACGGCACGCTTGCGGGAATCCTCACCGACGGTGATCTTCGCCGGCTGATGGAAAAGCACGGCGGCGCCACGCTTAGCATGACGGCCGGGCAGTGCCTGAACCCGAATCCGCAAACGGTAAAAGCAAGCATCCTCGCCAGCGAAGCGCTCACATTGATGGAAAAGCGCCGCATCACGAGCGTAGTGGTCGTTGACGACGCGCGCCGCGTCTTGGGCGTCGTCCACCTCCACGATCTCTGGGGCCTGCAGCTCGTCTAATCATGTTGCCGCCCGCGAGGAACTCTAGCGAGCGGCAGTTTCAATCATGCTGTGCGTGCGACGTGCCGAATCGCCTGCATTAGAACCTTGGCGCCGCGGCGCATGCCTTTGCCAAACCATTTCCAGAAGCAAACCGCGCCACGCCAATCTTGCCCTTCGCGCGCCGGGATTGCCGGCCTTACTTTTTTGCCGCAAGCGCCTTTTTCATGTACGCCTGCAATTCCGGCCTTACAAACGATTGTGCTTTCACGTCCTTCGGCCAGCTTGCCGAATCGTTCCACATGGCGTTCAACCCTTTCTGAATTTCCGGGTCGCCGCCGGTGAACTGTTCCACCATGGCTCTCCAGCGTGCAGCCAGCGCCTGCGCTCGCGGCCCCGCCGGATCCTCGTTCGAATCAAGGCAAGCCTGCACGTCCTTATACAAATCGTTCCAATCCTGGCTGGCCTTTTCCTGCAGCTCTGGCGACCACAGTTTCCGCCGATCCGCCACTTTCGTCTGCGCTTCCGGGCTGAAGTATTGCCGTTTCCATTCCTGGCTGTTTTGCATCTCAATCTCCTTCACGATAAGTTGAAACAGTTTCCAATCCGGCTCGCCGCGAGACTGGATCGCCCACTGCGCGTTTCCAATCGCACGAATCGCTTTATCGAGTTGCCGCCGCTTTTCCCCTAGAACTTCCTGTTGCCTTTGCAGCGCCACCGTCAAATTCGATTCGGCTTCCAGCAATCCGCGAATCTGCTTCAGAGGTATGCCGAGGAATTTCAGCACCACGATCTGCTCGAGACGCGCGAAGTCCGGCTCGCTATACAGCCGGTAACCGCTTTGCGTCCGCTGCTTCGGCTTCAGTAAACCCAGCCGGTCGTAATGATGCAGCGCGCGCACGGTCACCCCGGCGAGCTTGGCGAACTCCTTGGCCCGGTACAGTTCCTTCGTCCTGGATTCCACGGACTGCCTCCCGATAAGAAATGCGGCCTGACGTTACGTCAGGGTCAAGCGCTTTTTTACAATTTCCGCAAACTATTCCAAAGCGGAAACTTAGCTCGCGGCCGCGTGCTACAATTTGCAATTCCGTTTTCCGTTTTGGAGGAAACTTTGGCGCCTCGCTCCGTAAAAATCCCGCCCGCGCTCAAAAAACGCGCCGCGCAAATCCAGGTCGTCCTGATGGACGTGGACGGCACCATCACGGACGGCTCCGTCATACTGCTCTCGCAACCCGACGGCACCGCCCTCGAAATCAAGACTTTCGACGCGCACGACGGCCAGGGCATGACGCTGGGCCGCACTGCCGGCCTCCGCCTCGGCGTTATCACCGGCCGCGAATCCCCCGCTCTCCGACGCCGCATGAAAGAGATGAGCGTCGAATTCGTCTACGAAAAGCAGCCGCACAAAATCGCCGCGTTCGAAGAAGTTTTGGTGAAGGCCGGTGTTCCCGCAACGGCCGTTGCTTTTCTCGGCGACGATCTTCCGGATATTCCCGTCATGAAGCTCGCCGGACTTGCCGTCGCCGTCGGCAATGCCGCGCAAGAAGTGAAAGACATTGCGCACTACACCACGAAAGCCGATGGCGGCAAAGGCGCCGCGCGCGAGCTTATCGAACTCATCCTCAAATCCAAAGGCGTCTGGGAAGAGATGATCGATAAAGCCCGCGCGTAAACCTGCGCCGCGCTTCCTTTCCACCACAATTCCACCCCGCCATCCGCAATTCAGGTTAGAATCGCGCCGCGCGTGAAAATAGAGCCGCAAACGCCGGCGGAATCGTCCGCGGCCAGGGAGGAATCATGAAAACGAACTATTTCGCGGTGGTGGTCGCCGCGATCGCTTACTGGTTGCTCGGTGCCGTGTGGTTCGGTGTGGTTTTCGGCAAACCGTGGTTGCAGCTCGAACAGATTCCGCCGGAGCAAATCGGCGCGATGAAGGGCGCTGCCATTGCATTTCCGTACGTCATGTCGTTCCTTCTAAACCTGATCATCGCATTCGTGCTCGCGCAACTCTGCGCTTGGCGTAATGCCACCACCGCCGCTCGCGGCGCCTCGCTCGGCGTGCTCCTCTGGCTCGGCATCGTCGGCCCCGTGACGTACACCACCAGCATGTACGAACTGCGCCCGCTCAATTTGTTTCTCATCAACGAAGGCTACGTCCTCGTCGGGCTTTTCCTCATGGGCGCAATCCTCGGCGCGTGGACCAAAAAATCCGCCTAGCGGATTATTGCAGAATCGGCAGCACCAGGCTCGACGCCTGCGCGCCGCCGCGATACACCCGCTCCGTCGCTTTTTGAAAATCCGCCTCCGTCGCCTTCGAAATATCCACAAATTTCTGCGGATTGCGGTCGGTCAGCGGAAACCACGTGCTTTGAATCTGCGCCATGATGCGATGTCCCCGCCGGAATGTGTGATTCACGCTGGGCAGAGAAAAATCGAGCGCCGTCGGCTGATTCGGCGTCAACGCTTCCGGCTTCTCAAAACTGTTTCGATATTTCGCGCGAAACGGCTCGCCCCGCACAAGCTGTTCGTATCCGCCCATGTGCAACTCTTTCGGATTCGGCTGCGGATCGGGCGAATTCATCGGGTACACGTCGATCAGCTTCACGTCAAAATCCGAATCGGTCCCCGAAGACGAAACCCACAGCCGCGGCGACACTTCTCCGGCAACGGTAATGTCTTCCTCCAGCGGTTCCGTCTCGTACACCAACACGTCCGGCCGCTTTGCCGCAAACCGCTGATCCGCCGTCATGTATTCGCGCGGCACGTCGTTGTCGATTGTCTCCACAAACGGAACCGGCTTCGACGGGTCGCTCGTGTATTCGTCAAAACCGCCATCCTTCGGCGCATCAAAGGAAAGTTTTCCCTTCGCGCCAAAATACAATTTTCGCGGCGCCGCATTTTTCGGCGGCCAGGCGTCGTATCGCCGCCAGACATTCGTGCCCGTCTCAAAGATCGTAATCTTTGCGGTTTTCGCGTCGCCGCCGTCCTTCAGGTATTGGCGAAAAAACGGCAGCAGAATCTCTTCATTAAAATAATCCGAATTCTTCGCCGCGAAATTCACCGGCCCCAGATGCTCGCCTCCGCCCGGCGCCGCCCAGCCGCCATGAAACCACGGCCCTTCCACCAGCACGTTTGGCGTGCCCGGATTCGCTTCGCCCACCGCGCGAAACACGCGGTGCGGCCCCATGATGTCTTCGGCATCGAACAATCCGCCGACCGTCATCACCGCGCACTTCACGTTCTTCAGGTGTGCGGAAATGTTCCGCGCCTTCCAATAGTCGTCGTAAACGGGATGGTCCGCCTGATCGTCCCAATAAAAATTCGTATCTTTCAGATACTTCGCCTTCGCATTGCCGATCGGCCCCATCTTCAAATAAAACTCGTACGCATCGTTTGTTCCAAAATCGAATTCGGGAAATCGCGCCGGCGGCAGTTGCGGTTCCGTCTGCGGCTTGAAAAACGTATAAAAGCCGAAATTCGCGTCCAGCATGAAGGCGCCGTTGTGGTACGCGTCGTCTCCCATGTAAAGATCCGTCACCGGCGCTTGCGGCGAACAAGCCTTCAGCGCCGGATGCGAATCGATCATGCCGGCCGCCACGAAAAATCCCGGATACGAAATCCCGTACAGTCCCGCCTTCCCGTTGTTGCCGGAAACATTTTTCACCAGCCAATCGATGGTGTCGTACGCGTCGGTACTTTCGTCCACGTCTTTCGCGGACTTCTTCACATCTTTATGCGGCGTCATTTCCGCAAACCTTCCCTCGCTCAGGAACCTGCCGCGCACATCCTGGTACACAAAAATAAAGCCGTCATTTTCGAATACCGCCGCCGGACCCAAATGCTTTCGGTAGTTGTCCGTCCCGTACGGCCCCACGCTGTACGGCGTCCTTTCAATTAAAAATGGATAGGTCTTCGCCGCCGTCGCATCCTTCGGCACGTAGACCGCGGTAAAAAGATGCACTCCATCCCGCATGGGAATGCGGAATTCGTATTTCGTGTAGTGCACGCGCACCGCATTCGGCGCCGGCTTTTCCTCGTCGTCCTGTGCGCGAGCCGCCGAAATCGCCGCGGCGCCGAGCAACAATGCACACATCGCAACTTGCGCCGCCCGCAGCGCTCGGTTTCTTAAATTGAACATGGAAGACTCCCGGTCCGGTTTTACGTTGCAGCGAACCTTGGCACGATACTTGCCGCCGCCACCCAAGTCAACAAACGGCGCGGCTCGGTTGTGGCGCGCGCAGCCTCTATGCGCCCGCCGATTCGCTTCTATTCGCCGTGCACGAGTGCGAACGCAGCCGGCCGCTTCGTCCCGCGCTCGCGAAACGCATTTCACAGCGGACGCACCAATCCTCTCGTCGTCGCTCGCGTGTTGCGAACCAACAGCAGCACCAGAATCATTCCCACAAACGGAACCACGCCCGCCGTCACCACCACTGCGTCAAAGGAATGTGTCGCGCGCGATTGCATCGCATCGGAGAAATAGCCGATCAACTTGAACGCAACAATGGTTCCGATGCCCGCTCCGGTGCCGCTCAGGCCGCTGACAGAAGCCACCGCGTCGCTCGTATACAAATCCGAAGGCAAAACATTGGCAATCGTGGAAAACGCCGCGTAACAAAATGTCGCCAAGGAAAACAAAAGCGCAATGAGCGCAAGGTTCACCGTGAAAATCGTCGGAATCAGCAGCATCACGCCAAATCCTCCGAACACCACCACCGCCTTTCGCGCCGCGCCCAGCGGCCAGCCGCGCCGGATTAAAAACCCCGACGCCGCCCCGCCAAAAAAATTGCCGAGATCGGCGGCAATAAACGGCACCCAGATCGCCAGCAGCCCGGACTTCAGCGAAATTCCTTTCGCCACCAGATAGATCGGAAACCAGTCCGTCACAAAAAACCACACCGGGTCCGTCAGCGCTTTCGCGATAATCGTTCCCCACGTTTGCGGCAGCTTCAGCAAATCCTTCCAGCGGGCACGCGGCGTCCCTTGCGCCTCTCCACTCGAAACATTTTCCGACAAGATCATTTCGCGCTCCGCCGGCGTGATTCGCGGGTGATCCTGCGGGAGAAAGTAGAACCTTCGCCAAACAAACAGCCAGATAAATCCCAGCAAGCCCGGAATGATGAAAGCCGGCCTCCATCCCCAGCGAAAATAAATAGCGGGAATCAAAAAAGTGGCGACGGCCCCGCCGATGGATGATCCGCTGTCGAAGAGCGCCGCCGCCAGCGCGCGGTCGCGCTTCGGAAACCACTCGGATACGGCTTTCGTGGCGCCAGGCCAATTGGCAGACTCGCCCGCGCCAAGCAAAAAACGAACCACGGCAAAACCAAGGAAGCCTCGCGCGAAAGAAGTGCAAATTGACGCGATCGAATACCAGATCACCGAAAGCGTCAGGCCGCGGCGCGTGCCGATCCGATCGATAAATCTTCCGCAAATGGACTGGCCAAACGAATACGCCAGCCGAAAGGCGATCAGCAGATTCGCGTAGTCGGAATTGGTCCAGTGAAAATCTTGCTTCAAGTAGGGAGCGAGGAGCGAGAGCGTTTGCCGGTCAATGTAATTGATGACCGTCGACGCAAACAACAAGCCACCGATCCACCAACGAAGATTGCGAATTTTTGCCGCTGGAAATGAACCGCTATCCGCCGTGGATGCCATACGAAATCGGTCGCCTCGTTATCCCACTCGAATCTTCATTCACTCTAAGCCTTTCGCTACTGGGAACGGAGAACGGCCTCGCTCAAGTGAGAAGCAGATGCCGTGTCCAGATAGATCGTGGTGTTGGGATGCGTTCGCAGTATGGAGGCGGGCGCCATCGGACTTATTTCGCCTTCGAGGCACGCCTTCACCGCTTGCGCCTTGCGCGCGTCCGGCACGACCGCAATAATCTCTTCCGCCTTCAAGATTTGCCGGACGGACATGGAAATCGCGCGCGAAGGCACTTCCGCGATCGAGGAAAACCAGCCTTCGTTCACCTGCTGCCGGCGGCAGGCTTCGTCGAGCTCGACCACAAGGTACGGCTCTTGCGTTTCGAAATCCGCGGGCGGATCGTTAAAGGCAAGGTGGCCGTTCTCTCCAATTCCGACAAACGCCAGATTCACGGGCCGAGCGCTCAATTCTCCGCCCACGTCTCGAATCACTTCCTTTAAATCTTGTTCGCCATCAAGCAAATGGAATCGCGCAATTCCGGTCTTGCGAATCAGCCGTTCCAGCAAGTATTTGCGAAAGCTCGCTGCGTGCGTCAACGCCAATCCGGCGTATTCATCCAGATGGAATAGTTCCACTCGCTGCCAAGCAATGCCCGGCGTACGCGTGAGCGCTTCCAAAAATTCGAATTGCGAAGCGCCCGTGGCGGCAATCAGCCGGGCCACATCTTGTTTCGCAAGAATTCTTTGCAAAGATTCCGCCGCGTGCCGCGCGGCAGCTCCTCCCGCAGCGTGTTTGTCTCGCAACACCTTTACGTCCACTGTTCCACTCCATTTCCCACTGCCAACGTTGCAGAAAATCCCGCCATGTGTCGCCCTACGCTTGGCCGCGCAAAATGCAAGCTAACCGGCAATCTCCACGCGTTTTCCCGATCGGCAAGCTTCGTATATTTTTTCCACCAGTGCCACGCTGCGAAGTCCTTCCGAGCCATTGCATCGCGGCTCCCTGTCCGTTTTTATGGCTTCGATAAAATCCTCGAGCACGGCGCGATGTCCGCGAAAATCGCTGACCGCCGCGGTATTCGCGCTGGAATTTTGATCGTCGCCGAGGCTCTGCATCTTGCTCGGCCGATTCCGCAAGTCCGCCGCAACAAGCCGGTCGTGCTCGATCATCACGGTCCCTTCGCTGCCGGTCAGTTCCACGCGCCGCGGATAGCCGGGATAGGCGGATGTCGTTGCCTGAAGCACTCCCAGCGCGCCGCTCGCAAATTCCAGCAGCGCGACGAGCGTATCTTCGGCCTCGATTTTGTGCATCGCCGTCTTTTTCTGTGCTTCGACGCTTACTACGTCGCCAAAGAGCCAGAGCAGCAGGTCCACCGTGTGAATCGCTTGATTGATCAGCGCGCCGCCGCCATCCAGCGCCAGGGTGCCCCGCCAGCGCGATTCCCCATAATAAGAAGGGGGCCGAAACCACTTTACCCGCGCGTCCGCCAGAATCGGCTTGCCCAGAATCTCGGCGTCCATCCATTGCTTCACCTGAAGAATGTCCGGCTTGAATCGGTCTTGAAAAAAAACGCCCAGCTTCACTCCCGCTTCCTTTGCCGCCGCGATCAGCTCCCGCCCCTTTTGCGTCGAGATTTCCAGCGGCTTCTCCGTCAGCACGTGCAACCCGCGCCGCGCCGCCGCAATTCCCTGCGCGGCGTGCAATCCCGAAGGGCTCCCGATTGCTACGCATTCCATCGGCTTGTGCAGCAAGAATTGTTCGAAATCCGAATAGGGCGTGGCGCCAGAATCGTTCGAGAGCCGCGCCACCTTTGCGGAATTCGTGCCGTAGATGGCGCAAACCTCGGCGCCGGCAATCGACAGTGCGGCTCGCGCGTGAGTTTCCGAAATGTTTCCGCCGCCGATCAGTCCAATACGAATGGTCATGAAATTTCGCGCCGTTTCCTCGAGCCGAAAAATGCCACGCATGTCTGTATCACAGATTTCGAAAACATTGAAACGCTTATGCGACTACACGGCGCTGGCCACACCGCGCGCTCTCAGGCAATAATGGATGTTCAACTCGATTCTCCACTCAAGGCAGGTCACCTTGCTCCACGCATGGCACGACGTTTCTCCCGGTCCAGAAGTTCCGCGCGATTTTCAGGCCGTCATCGAAATTCCGCTCGGTTCGAACGTCAAATACGAACTCGACAAAGAAACCGGCCTCCTCAAAGTGGATCGCATCATCCACTCCGCCGTTTTTTACCCGGCGAACTACGGCTTTATTCCGCAGACTTACGCCGAGGACAACGATCCGCTCGACGTCCTCGTTCTCTGCCAGGAACCCGTCCAGCCGCTCGCGCTCATCAAAGCCCGCGCCATCGGCGTCATGACCATGGTCGACTCCGGCGCCAGCGACGACAAAATCATCGCCGTCGCCACGCGCGACCCCGAGTTCAGCGATTACATTGAAGCGCGCGATCTTCCTTCCCACCGCTTGCTCGTCCTTCGCCGCTTCTTCCAGGATTACAAGCAGCTCGAAGGCAAACAGGTACAGGTGGAGGAAATTCGCCCCGCCTACGCCGCGCTCACCGTCATCGAAAAAGCCCTCGCGCGCTACCAGGCGCTCAAACCCGAGCTGCTCAACAAAAAACTCGACTAATGCAAAAATACTATGTCTCGTTTTTCCGATCGCTGCTAACCTCTCGCCTTACGTTTGCTTCTGGGAGTTCCGTTTCGTGAGGAAAGTCTCCATGTGGGTCGGCATCGCCGTCGGCGCTCTCGTCGTCCTCGCCTTCATCGCGCTCAGCGTCATGGCCGGCGGCCCCAAGGACGCGCTCTACATGGTCCGCTACGCGCTCCCTCACATGCATCGCGGCAATCTCAAAATCGGCGATTCCGCTCCCGACGCCCGCCTCATCGCGCTCAATGGCACCGACCGCTTTCACATTCGCGAACGCACCGGCGGCAAACCGCTCGTGCTCGTCTTCGGCAGTTTTACTTGACCGCCTTTTCGTCGCCAGGTCGGCGACATCGTGCAAATCTTCAACGATTACAAGGACCACGCCGATTTTCTGACCGTCTATATTCGCGAAGCGCATCCCACCGATGAATGGCAGATGAAGTCCAACCTCAAGGAAGACGTCTGCTACGCTCAGCCCACCACGCTGGCGCAGCGACTCGCCATCGGCAATGATTTCACCAAGCGCTTCAAGTTTCCGCTTCCCTTCGGCGTCGACGAAATGTCTAACGCCGCAAACGACGCCTACGCCGCCTGGCCCGAGCGTCTCTACATCGTTGACGAATCCGGCCGCATCGCCTACCGCGGCGGCATGGGCCCATTCCATTACAATACGAAGGAAGTGCGCACGTGGCTCGCCGCGCGCTACGGCGAAGTAAAACATCCGGAAGAAAAGAAAGACCAAAAACCCGCGGATAATCCGGCAGAGAAACCGGCCGAAAAGTCTGAACCACCCAAATCCGGCGCCCCCGCAAAATCCTAGTGCGCCGCGGCGCCGCCCACGCCAATCGGCAAAATCTTTTCGCGCGGCACAATTCCCTGCCCTTCCAGCACTGAATAAAACTTATCCGCGTCCAAATCCTTCATCGTTTCGATTTTTCCCGACGGCCACCGGATCTCCACACTCTCGATCTTTTTCGCCGCGCCCAATCCAAAATGCACGCGCAAATCATTTTGCGATAAATAGCTTCCGCCGCTGTGAATCTCTTCCGTCTGCGTCATCCCCCCCGCCGTAATCTTCACGCGCGCGCCGATCGCCAGCCGGTTGCTCTTCGTTCCCGCCAATTCGAAACTCACCCAGTGCCGCGCCGGCGCGCCACCTGGTAAACCAATATTCCGCAAAATCATCGGCGCGCCCGTCAAATCTTCCACCACCACGTCCATATTCCCATCGTTGAACAAATCACCCACCGCCAGCCCGCGCGACACGCGCGGTTCCCGCAGCGCCGGCCCCGCCTCTTCGCTCGCATCGCAAAATGTTCCGTCGCCCAAATTCATGTTCAGCACTTTCGGCTCGCGATACCGCGCGCCCGAAGGCAGCGTATCCACCTGCGGATACACGTGCCCGTTCACCCCGATCAAATCCAGCCACCCATCGTTATCCAAATCCACAAACGCAATTCCCCATTTCACGTACGCAAGCGAAGCCATCGCCGTCCCGCTTTTGTACGAGACGTCGTTAAAATTCCACTTCCCTTCATTTCGAAATAAATTCGCATTCTCATCCGAAAAATTCGTCACGCTCAGCGACGGCAAACCGTTGTGCAAATAATCTCCCACCGCAATTCCCATCGACGCCTGCTCCGAGCCGTCCTCGCTCACCGCCGTTCCCGATTCCAGCCCAATCTCTTGAAATTTCCCGTTCCCCAAATTCTTGTACAAAAACTTCGGCGTCGAATCGTTCGCCACGTAAATGTCCGGCCGCCCCATATTGTTGAAATCCGAAAAAATCACGCTCATCCCGTAATATCCCGAAGGGTCGCTCACGCCCGCGCTCTTTGAAACCTCCGTAAACGTTCCATCTCCATTGTTGTGAAAAAGCGAATCCCCCGCGCCTTTCAACCCGCGCGGCCCGCACTGCACATTCAATCCGCGATATTTGCAATTCGGCGCGCTGCCGAAGCCCGGCAAATCGTTCAAATGAAAATCCACGTAATTCGTCACCATCAAATCCAGAAATCCGTCGCCGTCATAATCGCCAAACGCCGCGCCCGTGCTCCATCTTCCGTCCGCCACGCCAGCCTGTTTCGTCACATCCGTAAACGTTCCGTCTCCATTGTTCCGGTACAAGACATTTCCGCCGAGGCACGTCACATAAATGTCCGGCCATCCATTATTTTTGTAATCGCCCACCGCGCCGCCCATCGCAAAGCACGGCGTCGCAATTCCCGCTTTGTCCGTCACGTCCGTAAACGTTCCATCGTGATTGTTGTGGTAGAGCGCCCCGCGCGCCTTCTGCCCCTTGATCGCCATGTCCACCGTCGGCGCGTTCGTAAAATAAATGTCCAGCCAGCCGTCGCGGTCGTAATCGAGCAGCAACACGCCGCCGCTCATCGACTCGACAACGTATTTACTCTCCGGCGCCGACGCGTGCGTAAACTTGATTCCCGCTTTTTCCGTCACGTCAAGCAATTGTGGAATCGCTTTGCCCGCGCACTGCAAAGACTTCGCTCCCGGCGGCGGTGGCGGCGCCACCGGCCGCGCCTCCTGCGCAATCGAGACGCTCGCGGAAGAAAGCAAAATCGCCACGCACCGCATCAGTCTGCTCACTCTATTTTCGCTCAAGCCTTCCTCGCGCTGGCAATTCCATCCTCTTCGTGCACAATTTTTACTGCGGACTTGCCGCCGCCTGCGGCACCGTCGCCGCGCGATTCCGCGCCTTCACTTCTTTGTAAATCTCCATCTCGCGGTCCGCATCCTCCAGTCGATTGTCCTTTCGGTAGGCCGCCTGCAATTGGTAGTGCACGTAATCCGCCTGCGGCATCACCTTCGCCGCATTTTCCAAATGCAACACCGCTTCTTTCACATTCCCGTCGTCAAGCAAAAGTTTTCCCAGCTGATATTGCGCGTTCCCATTCTCCGGATGATTTTCCGTCACTGCCTGAAACATTTTCCTCGCCTCGTCCCGCTTCCCCTGCTCCAGCAGCGCGAGCGCCAATCCATTCATTGTGTCGCCATCGTTGGGAGTCGTCTGCAATTGCCTATTGAACTGCTCGATTGCCTCCGGTACATGCTGCCATCGCAAATACGCAAGCCCTTCCGAGTAGTGAACCCGTGGCAACTTTGGATCCGCGTTCCACGCCGTTTCGAATGCATTCACCGCGCGCTCGTAATCTTCCACGTCGACCCAAAGCTTTCCGACCATCGCCCGCGTCTCCGGCGGAAGCGGCAGTTTCTCGACTTCTCCTAAAATTTTCGACGCCTGTTTCAAATCCCCCAGCCGCGCCAGCGACGCCGCCCACGCATAGCCCACGATTGGATCGCGCATCGCGCGGTCCCGCAATGGTGCAATCGTTTTCGCCGCATTCGCGTAATCCTCCAGGGAAAAATACGCAGATCCGAGCACGGCTCTGGCCGGCGCGTCCGACGCATCCTGCGCCAGCGCCGCCGACAACCCGCGCACCGTCTCGCTCATATTTCCCGCGCGAAACGCCGACAATCCGATATTCCGCTGCAGTCCGGCAATCGCCGCGTCCCACCGCTCCGCATCCTGATAATGCCCGAGCGCCGCCAGATACTGCCCGCTCACCGCTTCCGCCGTCGCCAGATCGTTGAAACTCAGCCCAAGAATTTGTCGCAACCGGCCTTCCGCGGCATTCAACGCTTCCCGTTGTGCCGTCGTCAATCCCGAATGCGCCACAACATTCGGGTCGAGCCGCGCAAACAAATCCGTTCCGCCCGCTCGTAGCGCCGCGCTTTCCGCCGCTTCATCGGGCTTCAGCGCTACGACTGCGCCCATCGTTCCGCCGCCCTCGGTTATCACCGCGGAAATTTCCTGCTGCGTCTGCTCCATGGACTTTTTCTGCAGCTCGCGTGCCTTCGCCGCAAATTCAGCGCTCTCTTCTCCTCGTCCGGAATTCGCCAGAATCCGTCCAAGGCTTACATACGCGCGCCGGATCTGGTAGTTTGACCTCGCCTCGTCTGCGCCCGTCAATTGCACGGCTTTCCGAAAGTACTTCTCCGCGTTCGCCATGTCCTCTTCGGCATACGCGTTCAATCCCAAATACAGCCACGGTTCGGGCGCTTCCGGCGATACCTCCGCCGCAATTTTCAAATACTTGTTTGACTCCGCGTACGACCGCTCGCTCGACGCCAGAAATCCAGCCATGTAGTTCGCCAGATAGTCGCGCGGGTGAAACTGCAGTTCTCTCAAAAACTCCGCGTGCACCGCCGGCGTCGGCTTCCATTCGTTCACCGAAAGCTGCGCCAAGCCCAGAAAGTAGTGTGCGTGCGGCGTCTTCGTATCGATCGCAACCGCCTTCTCAAACTCACGAATCGCCGCCGGCATGTCTTTCGCATCTCGGTACGCGCGGCCGAAGAGCACATGCAGCGACGCGTTCTCTCCGTTCATCTTCACAATTTGTGCGAAGACCCTTGCCGCTCGCTGCTTCCCATCCGCCTCCGCCGAGGAAAGCAGAGAAATTCCCAGCGAGTACCCGGTCTCCACGTCCGGCGCGATTTCCATCGCGCGCCCCAGGTTCTCCGCAGCCCTCGCATATTCGCGTTTCTGCATCTGCGCCCGGCCCATAATCGTTAACGCCAGCGCGTTCTTACCGTCTCCCTGCAATACCCGCGCCGCATCGCTCATTGCGCCGTCCGCGCGGGCAAGCGCAAGCTCACTCAAAGCCAATTCGAGTCGCGCATCGCTCGACTCCTCGAAATCGAGCGACCGGCCAATCAACTCCATCGCTTGTCCGCTCGCTCCCTGCAGCAGCCGGAAGTGCCCCAACTCTCTTAGCGCCAGCGCAGCCACCCTTTTGTTTGCCGTCGCAACTCGCGGCAGGTCGCCCGATTCCCGCGCCGATTTTGCTTCCGCAATCCGTCGCGCTAATTCCTCCTCCGCCGAGCTTCTTCCCGCATTCTCCTTGCGCGCCGGGCGAACCGCGTTCGCGCTGCTCTGCGCGGCAACCGGCCAAACTCCTGCCAGCCACAAACACAAAAGGGAAAGCCCAATCAAAATAGTCGGCAACGCCTTCGTCACTCTGGAATGGAGTTGTGGAGCTTTGCGGAACCCGTGGCAATTCATGTCGATCGCGCTACCTCAAAAGTAAACGGCGGGGCTTGAATTTTCAAGCCCCGCCGTTGGCGTGTATGAACCGCTCGGTAAGCGTACGTCAGAACGTCAGCTTCAGCCCATACTGCAGCTCGCGGCTTTCATGTCCGGGAATCAATCCGAACGTCTGGCCGAAGGTACCGCCTCCACCGGACACGACAACGTTGTTCGTTGGCGAGCACGGTGCGCCGCAGGATAGACCGTTGCTGTTGTAACCCGTTTGCAACCCATTGTTGCTGAAGTTCGGGTGGTTGAACAGGTTGAAAGCATCCAGGCTGAACTTTAGCCGGAAGCGTTCCTTGAAGTACCAGTTCTTGACCAACTGGATGTCAAAGGTCCTCGAATTCGGACCGAAGCAAACGCCGCGTGCCGCCATCTTGGGATCGACCGTCCCCAAGTGGTAGCCAACCAGCGTAAACGCCGCCGGATTCAGGATCTGGTTGCCGCTAACACCGGAATTGCAATTCACTCCGGTAACGAGCGGACGGTTGTTGCTGTTGAAACCCGTTCCAATTAACGAGTTGAGTTGGAAGCCGGGCGCATTCCCGCCCGTCACCGCGCTCGCGCCACTGCTGAACACGCTCAGCGACGCTCCGGTTTCCACCGTTACGATGCTGTTGAGTTCCCAGCCGCCGATCGTGTTTTGCGCAAAGGCGCCATGATTATTGAATTTCGGCAGGAAAAACACCTCGTTCGCTACAAAAATCTGCGGACGGTTGATGTTCGTATTGCTCTTGTCCAGCCGGCCGTTGCTCAGGTCCGTCGTCGCTTCCTGGTTCACGCCGCCGGATGAGTTGTCCAATTCCACGTTGCCGATGGAGTGAGAGTAGGTGTAGGCCGCCTGGAATTGTGAGTTGTTGCTCGTCTTCGTACGGAACAGTGCCTGCAGCGAGTGGTAACTCGCCTTTCCGTTTCTCGCGAACTCATTGATCGCGCCAAAGTTTGTGGCGCCTCGCAAAGAGTTTATTGCCGCCGTACCGTTGGCAAAGGCAGATTGCAGGTAGTCGGCCGCAGGAATCGGATTGGCCTGCGCCATCGACGTCAAGTGAATGCCCGAGTTACCAACGTAGCCCAGTTCCAAGGCCGCGTTCCGCCAAACTTCACGTTCAACGGAAACGTTCCATTGCCAGCTATTCGGAACCACGCCGCGCGGGTCTTTCGCCGCGCTCGGGGAAACGGCGAGGCTGCTCGTCAACGGAGGTGCCGTGTCGAGCGGCCGGTTGACGGTCGCATTGATCACAAACGGTGCGTTGCCGGAGAGCCTCTCATCGATGCCGACTTCTTCTCGCTGATAGAACTGGCCGACACCGACTCGAACCGCCGTCTTGCCGTCGCCCTTCACGTCCCAAGCCACGCCAATGCGCGGCGCAATCGCGTGGTTGTTGTTGTTCACAAGCGCTGAGTTTACGCCGGGCGTTCCATTCGAAAGGAACAATAGCCCGTTCAACGCAGCAGCAGCATCCTGACAGGGCGTTGAGCCCGGCACGATGATCACGCCGTTGCACGCATCGTTCGGGTGCGCCGCGGCATCCGCCGCGCTCCACGCCGAAAGGTTCCATCCGGATTGCCGGTTTCCTTCTACGTAAGGCTCACGGTAGAAGGACCAACGGAATCCATATTCCAACGTCACTCTGCGCGTCACCTTCCACGAATCCTGAAAATACCACTCGAAATCGTGCCAGTGCACGCGCGCAGTCGCGTCAATGCTGTTTTCCGAAACGGTCAGAATCTGCGGTTTGGCGCCCGTTCCAGGAACGAGGATATTCGCAAGCGGATTTCCCGTCGGAATCGAAACGCTCGGATCAAACGGCGAAATCACCGGTCGATCCGTGCCGCCGTTGTTGTTTTCGATCTTCGCGTTGGTGCTGAAGAACGCACCCACCTTGAAGAGGTGGTTGCCATGAACCTTCGACAGGTTGTCTTGGATCGTATAAAGGTCTTCGTGGTTTCCGTACGGGGCAATGTTCCAGATCGTCTGGCCCGAGCCGTAAGGCAACAGACCGCCCCACCCGCCCCAGCCGACTTCGGGAATCGCGCCCTTATCCTTTGGTGTTCCCCACACATTCGGAATCGCCGTTTGCAATTGCGATACGATCTGTTTGTCGTTGCCGTTCAGCGAGGTGATGATGGCGTTCCACCCCCAGCCGAAATGCACGTCGTTAATCATCGAATCGCTCAGCTGCGTCCGCAGTCCGGCCATCACGCTGCGCGAAGGCTGGCTCCAATCGGACGTTACGTTTGTAAAGAACGAATCGCCCCAGAAGGCGCCGCCGTTCGGCGCCGGGTTGTCCCAGGAGTCCCGCGTATAGCGAAACGTAATCCGGTTCTTTTTCGAAACGTCGTAGTCGCCGCGCACGTTGACTTCCCGCCAGTTCTGCTTATTCGGCTCGCTCGCGTGCCAATTGTTCCCATTGGAGCTGAATCCCGGCGTCGGATCGGGGTAAAAATTGGAAAGCAGGTTTCCTCCCGTGTCGACGGCCGCTAGTTTTTCCGGTCCCGCCAATTCTCCCGCCGGAAGCGCGGAAAAATTCGGCAACGCCGCGCCGCAGCTTACGCCTTGACTAAAGTCGCCTTGTTTCTCCGCAGCCGTCGGAACGCACGCGGCAAACGACGAACCGCGAATTTGGTAGTTCCATTCCTGGTTGAAGAAAAAGAACAGCTTGTCTTTCTTGATCGGACCGGCAAGGTGATAGCCAAAGTCGTTGCGGCGTAGTTCTCCTTTGCCCGTCTGGTTAAAATTGTCGAACCAGGTTGCCGTATCGAGCGCGTCGTTGCGGCCGGAATAAAACAGCCCGCCGTGCCACTGGTTTTCGCCGGAACGCGTGTTGATGCTGATCACCGCGCCCGACGCCTGGCCGTATTCCGCGCCGTAGGAGTTGCGGAGCATTTTGAACTCGGCAATCGCGTCAACCGACGGATACACAAGAATGGTCCGGTTTGAACCGACGTCATTATTATTGACGCCGTCCACCAGGAACAAGTTGTTGTTGTAAGGGTTTCCGTTCACCGAAAAATCGCTCCCGCCGCCCAATCCCTTTTCACGTCCGTTGAAGCTCTGCGCCGCCGAAACACCGGGCGACAGAGTCACCAACTGCATGAAGTTTTCTCCGTTCAGCGGAAGTTCGCGAACCTGCTGCCCTTCCACCACTTCGCCCACCGCCGCCGACGTCGTCTGCACCTGCACGTCCGACGCTTCCACCGTCACCGTCTCCGTCGCCGCGCCCATCGCGAGCTGTGCATTCACTTCCGTCACGCTCGATCCGTGCACTTCGACGTTCTTCGCCAGGTACTCCTTGAAGCTTCCCGCCTTGACACGCACTTGATACGTGCCAACGGGAATGTTCGGAACCGAGAACGCCCCCAAATCGGTCGTCGTCGCCGTATACCCCGCATTTGTTCCCACGTTTGTCACGATCACCGTTGCGCCCGCTACTGCCGCGCCCGACGGATCCGTAACCGTTCCGTTGATGCCGCCGTTGTAGTTTTGCGCCAACAGCGAAGCGGAATTTAATGCCACCACAGCAACCAGGATGAAAAGCACCGCTGCCTTTAACAAAGTCAGCGACGCGATCCTCCCGCCAATTAAATTCATTTTCATTCGCAACCCCTTCATATCAGTTTGTGACCAGCAAACAGATGTAAGGCACCCCGGACAAATTGCCCTGCAACTGCGTTCGAACAGCACCGCACCATTTTTTATTTGTCTGCTTGAACGTATTTCCCTGTAGCGTTACCTGCCACCCGATAACGTACAGGTCTCGACTTAATTGTTTTGTATTAGGCTCTCACTCCCGCGCCTTGTCAAGACAAAATATCGATATTCTGGCTTATGGTATCGATATCTTTTTCGGCCTTACTTTTCACCGTTTTTCGCAAAAATTTACTTTTCCCCGCCTTCTCGCAAAGTGTTCTATAGCAGTGACTTACGCGTACGTTAACGTTAACGTATTTCGCCCATTTTCCCTCAAAATCCTCCCTTCCCTTCGCCCTTTTTCAACATTTTTCTCCTTCTGGGCTACACTACTCCTCGCTTTCGAAGCGCTCTTTGTGCTTTCTCGCGCTTCGTTTCGAATCGACGATTCTCTCGGGCAAAAAATTGAAACGCGAAAAAAATCCCAAGGAAAATATCGTCACGCTCAAAGAAGTGGCGAACCATGTCGGCCTCACCGCCGGCACGGTCTCCGCCGTGCTCAATAATTCCGCCGCATCGCGATCCATTCCGGAAAGTACGCGGCAAAGAATTTTGGCCGCCGCGCGAGAATTGAACTACCGGCCCAATATGCTGGCGCGAAGTTTGCGTGTGCAGAGAACGTACACCATCGGCGTGATTCTCCAGGAAATCGGCGATGCATACGGATCAACGGTGGTAAGCGGAATCGAAGAGGTATTGAGCGAGCGGGATTTTTTCTTCCTCACCGTGGCGCATCGTCACGACAAGCGGTTGCTGCGCACCTACTCGGATCTTTTAATTTCGCGCGGCGTGGAAGGATTCATTACGGTCGACACTTCGATTTCCGAGAAACCGGTGTTGCCGACGGTGGCCGTGGCCGGCCACAAATACGTTTCGGACGTCACGAATATCACGCTCGATCATCGCAAGGCCGCGGAAATCGCGCTCCACCACCTCAAATCGCTCGGCCACGATCGAATTGCATTTCTCAAGGGCCAGATGGAAAGCTCCGACTCCGTGGTGCGCTGGGAAGCGATTTGCGCGGTGGCGCAGGAGCTGAACGTGATCATTCGTCCGGAGCTGGTCGTGCAGCTCGAGGGCAAGGATTCCACTCCCGAACTTGGCTATCCTTTCGGCAAACAGCTTCTGTCGCGCAATGTTCCCTTCACCGCGCTGTTCGCGTACAACGACATTTCCGCAATCGGCGCAATGCGCGCATTTCAAGAGGCCGGCAAGCGCATTCCGGAAGATATTTCCGTCGTCGGTTTCGACGACATCAATTTTGCGAGCTTCGCGCGGCCTGCGTTGACCACCGTGCGGCAGCCATTGAAGAAGATGGGGCGCATCGCCGCCAAGGCTTTGCTCGACTGGATTGAGGGCCGCTCGGAGTACATGCCCGAAATCGCCATCGAACCGGAACTTGTGATTCGCAATTCAACAAGTCCCGCCGGTTACGGCAAAAGCTAGACCGCCCTTCCGGGTGATATAGTTTTTCGGGCACTCATGCGTCTTCACGAAAATGTCCACCGAATAATCTTCCGGCTGCTTTCGCTCTCGATTGTTGCTCTAGGTTTTGGCGCCGCTCCGTTGCCGGCTCAGCTTTCCACGGACGATCATCTGGCGGAACCCGGCTTCTGGCCCACCAAGAGCGCAAAATCACTGGCGGAATTCGCGGGATCGGCTGCTTGCGCGGAGTGCCATCAAACGATCGCGGCATCGCAGTTCCAAACGTCCATGGCGAAAGGCCTGCTGCGAGCGGAGGAATCGAAGCTGCTCGACAGCCGCGTCCCGCTGCAATTTACGCGGGGTGAATTTCATTACGAGATAGCAAAGGTTTCGGGAAAAGTACTCTATTCCGCCGCCGGCCAATCGCAGAAACGCACCGCGGAACTCCGCTGGGCTTTTGGAACCGGGCGCGTTGCGCAATCCTATCTTTTCAAGGAATCCGGCGGGTATCACGAAGCCCGCGTCACTTTTTTTTCGTCGCTCAAAAATCTACATATCACGCCGGCGCGAGAAATTTCCGCGGCGCAAAGTTTGTCCGAAGCGATGGAACGCCGCGTGCCGGATTCCGAAATCCGCCGCTGTTTCGCCTGCCATTCCACGCAAGCGATCGTGAACGATCGCTTCGACGAAACGAAACTCGTCCCCGGCGTGGCTTGCGAAGCCTGCCACGGCCCCGGCGCGAAGCACGTGGCGGCGATGCAGGCGGCGAAAGTTGCGGGCGTGGCCGCCACGCGCGGCGAGTACATCTTTAATCCCGCGCGGCTCGGCGCGGCGGATGCGGTGGATTTTTGCGGAGGGTGCCACTCGGCGTTTTGGGACGTCAAACTGTCGGGTGTGAAGGGCGTCGCCAATGTGCGCGCGCAGCCGTACCGGCTGGAGTCGAGCAAGTGCTGGGGTACGGGCGATGCGCGGCTGCGTTGCGCGGCGTGCCACGATCCGCACAAGGAAGTCCGTTCGGATGCGGCGGCGTACGATGGTGCGTGTCTCAGCTGTCATCGAGCTTCCTCCGCGCAAGCTGCGGACGCACAACACGCGGCGAAAGCGTGTCCGACGGCGGCGAATAACTGCACGACGTGCCACATGCCAAAAATCGAGATCCCTTTCATGCACGACACATTTACCGACCATAAAATTCAAATTGCCAAAGCCGGCCAGTCTTATGTCGAGTGACACGAGAGCGGGCGGCTTTGGCAATTTCGTGAAACGGCGTTCGCCGAAATAGTTTTCGGAAAAACCGGGCCAAATCGCTTGGCTACCAGTTAGTGGCGATCGTGATCTTCGTGGTCGTGGCGATCGTGGTCATCGCGATCGTGCCAGCGGCCGTGGTCGCGGTCGTGCTCCTTGTCCCAACGATGGTCGTGCTCGAAATGGCCGCGCGGGCCATCCCAATAGCCGTCGTAGAAACGTTCGCCGTCGTGGCGCGGGCCGATCCAGCGCGCGCCTTCATACGGAGGACGCGTCCAATATCCGCCGTGCCAAACGTAGTGGCCGCGGACGGGATACCAATAACCATCGATCCAGAAATAGCCGGGACCGGGTTCCACCGGCCGCACCGCGTAGACGCGAGGCGGAGGCGGCGCGCCGATTACGATGCCGACGGATACCTGGCTGAATGCGGCGGGCGCTCCGACGAACAATGTGCCCGCGAGTAATAAGGTTCCCATGCAAGTTTTGAAGTTGAGTTTCATGATTGTGCCTTTCCCCCGCGTTCCTGAAGCGCTGCGGGAATTGCGCCCATGATTTGCCGAATTAGCTGCGACCGCAAAAGAGCTGGGGCGATATGCGGTGTGGTTCTGACGTCTCCATCGTAACCATTTCCATCGTACAAGGGGATAAACACGCGGGAAGGCTTTTTGTTGTGGGGTGTGATTGGCATTGCACGGGGACGGAGGATTCGGGTTTGGGGCGGAAGGAATTGGTGAGACCCGCGCGTTTTGGCCAAGTGTGCGGAAGACGCTGAGAAATAAGGAGATGAGTTGCGGCGTGCGGCAAAAGAGTGAGGGAAAGAGCAAAAGAGCGTAGACGGCGCGACGAGCACGGGTACCCACACCCCCCGGGGAGTTTGTATGAGTATCAAAAGAAAAGGTTTGCGGCAGGAGGCATTTGCATGAGTAGCAAAACAAAGGAGATAGGGATTGGCGGGCGGAGCGGCGGGAGCGAGCTGGAGTTCGTGAGTCACGAGGAAGGGTAGCAAAGTATGAGTATAAAGTCAACAGTTAATTGATTGTGCAATTCGAATGACTGTGGAAATCTGTTCGAACGGAAAGAAAAAGCAAACCTGAGCGAAAGAGCGGACCCACGCTTTCAAAACCCGAAAGCGTAGGCCACCCCCGGTCGCGACTTAGTGGTTTTTCTGGCGACTCCGATCGAGCGTCCCACCCGCCTTGAATAGGCGTGTCTTCAGGGAGAGCAGCTTTTGTTGGCTTGTATATCTCGTAGCACTTGGCGTGCGTCGTATCTCACCGGGTAGAATTCATTGCCATCGACACCGTCACGGGCCTTGCCGGCGAGCTTCTGTGGGTCGGTTTTTGCTATCTTCTCCAAGATCGGCACGAACTCTTTTCTCTCGGAAAGGCACCCAAGCGCCCTCACCGCATTACTCCTAACCACGGAGTCAGAATCGGTCAAGGACAAGCGAATAAGGTCCTTCGCGCGTTCATGTGAAGTTGGATCATTCCGTCTCTCAAGAAGTTTGACGCTTAACCCTAAGGCGGTGGCGCGGACCAAACCGTTTGGATTCTTCAGCTGTTCCATCACCGGGCTAAGAGCCTTGTCTCCGTACTTTAATAAACCCCGCTGGGCCATTCCTCCGGTTGTGATCGCGCCCAGCAAGGCAGGTATCGCTCGCTCGTCATCGAGTGAGGAGACGGCATCAATGAGTTGTGCATAGTGCTCGCTATCTTCCTCGGTGTAATTTTCGGACGCGGCATTCTGTTCGGCTACAAACAGATTGTTCGACGAATCGAGCAACTCAATCAGCGCCATTTTAATCCGATCAGCTTGGTCGGGATGGTGTGCGAAAAAATTGGCAAAAGCACCCGCCGAACCAGATAGCGATGCCTGATGTTGGTCCCGAGTTATAAGGCTCATCATGTCGTCAAAGGCTTGCTCCCTAACCGAAAGGGTGTCGCCCTTCATGCGGGCCAAGATATCCATAACTTTGTAATCCAGTGACGCCGAAGCGGGCTGCTGTGCGCAAACCGCCAAAGAAATTGTTAGGGCTGCGACCAATGAAATTATGAATCGCATCGTTACCCACCAGGAAAAACAGATGGGAAACGGGAACGAAAGCGGCGACAGACGGGACGTTGACCACTTTTCCCGTAGGGTAATGGCTGGTCGTAGGTTCTGGATGTTTCTTCCAAGCATGAACGATGTGAGGATACCACTTTCGCAAGGTGCGAGAAGGTAGAGTCGAGCGGAGGGTGCGCTCGGTGTTTCCGGGCGTTGAGTGATTTTGAATGAGGGTGTCGCGACGGTGAGTTGGGTAGAAGAGGGTGGAGGAAGTTTTGCGGGCCGGGGGCGCATCTGGACGATTGCCGAGTGGGTCGGTGCGTGGCAAGTTCCATCGGTTGTATAGCGAAGAGGGGCACGATCTATCGTGCCCCTACTAGATCTATGACGGGAGACTTCCTGGCACGACTTACGGGAAAATGGGCGGACTGAAGTCCCGCCCCTACACTCCTGCCCCTACACTTGCGCCCGTACACTTGTGGCCGAGCAAGACTCGTCGGTACGCTGAAGCGGATCGAAGATAAGAGGGAGAAGCAGATCCCTCGCGAGCGTTTGGGATGATTGGAGTGAGCGGCGAGGAGCGTGGAGCGGAGAGGCGGGGTGGGTGGGGTGGGATTTTCGTGGAACTGGTTCCAGACTTTTTGGGGAAAAAGAGGTATCTTGTGGGCGGCGGGCTGAGGCTCGTGGGACAAAGCGGGGCCTTGGCGGAGTGTGAGCGAAGCAGCAGATGTTTACGAGTGAAGTTTGCGGGAGAAGTTTGCGGGAGATGTTTGTGAGAGATGTTTGCGGGAGATGTTTGCGTTGAGGTCCTGAGGGCACCTTGTTGGATGCCCTCAGGATGACAAGCTGGCCAGATTGCGGTCTGGTTCCAATCGGGAGGAAGGAAATGGTTACACGGCGGGAATTTATCGATGGCGTGGCGAAGGGCGCGGCGGGATTGGCGCTGGGCGCGACGACTTTGCGGGCATCGGACGGAACAGGGTCCGGAATGGGGGGAGGAACACCGTCGGGGACGCCGGCTGCGACTGGGGCGAAAAACTATTCGCGGATTGTTGGCGCGAACGAACGGGTGAATTTTGCGGTGATTGGATTGAATTCGCGCGCGTATGCGCATTTGTCTTCGCTGAAGGTGAATGAGAAGGCGGCGCGGATTTCGTATGTGTGCGACGTGGACGCGAATATTTTGAGCAAGTTTGCCGCGGCGACGCAGAAGGAGATGGGCGAGGCGGCGACGCCGGAAAAAGATTTTCGGAAAATTTTGGAGAAGAAAGAGGTGGATGCGATCACGGTTGCGACGCCGGACCATTGGCACACGCCGCTGGCGATTGCGGGATTGCAGGCGGGGAAACACGTGTATGTGGAGAAGCCGTGCAGCCACAATCCGGCGGAGGGAGCGATGCTGGTGGCGGCGCAGCGGAAGTACGGGAAGCTGGTGCAGATGGGGACGCAGCAGCGGTCTTCGGCGCACACGATTGAGGTGATAGAGAAAATTCGCGCGGGCGCGATCGGACGGCCGTACATGGCGAAGGCGTGGTACAGCAATTACCGGAAAACGATTGGCGTGGGGAAAGAAGCGGCGGTGCCGAAAGAGCTGGATTGGGAGTTGTGGCAAGGGCCGGCGCCGCGGCAGGCGTACCGCGACAACCTGCATCCTTATAACTGGCATTGGTTCCGGACGTATGGAACGGGCGAATCGCTGAATAACGGAACGCATGAAGTGGACGTGTGCCGGTGGGCGCTGGGAGTGGATTTTCCGAAACGGGTGACGGCGTCGGGCGGGCGGTATCATTTTCAGGATGACTGGCAATTTTACGACACGATGGTGACGAGTTTTGAATACGACGATAAATTGCTGACGTGGGAAGGACGCAGCTGCCAGGACATGAAATATTACGGGCGGGAGCGCGGATCGCTGGTGATGGGAACGACGGGAACGGTGCTGGTGGATCGCGATGGATACGAAATTTTCGATTTGAAGGGAAACAAGACGAGCGAATTTAAAGTGGGGAAAGGGACTTCGTCGGGCGATCTGGTGGGACGCGATTCGATGACGGATGCGCACTTTGCGAATTTTATCGCGGGAGTGAGGACGGGCGAGAAATTGAATGCGCCGATTGAAGTGGGAAATGTGGCGGTGACGATGCTGCAGCTTTCGAATATTGCGTGGATGACGCAGAGGGAGTTGCATTTGGATGCGAATGACGGAAAGATTTTGCACGATGCGGAGGCGATGAAACTGTGGAGCCGAGAATATGAAAAGGGGTGGGAGCCGCATGTTTAGAAAGAAGGATTTCTCTCGGCGGGAATTTGCGAAAGCGGGAATGGTTGCGGCGGCGGGGATGGCCGTGCCGGGAGCGATATGGGGCGCGGAGAAAAGCGATGCCCTGGCGACGACGACGGCTGCGGCGACGGAAATTCGGCTGGGAATTGCGAGCTATACGTTTCGGAATTTTACGCGCGCGGAGATGATTGATTTATTGAAGCAGGCGCGCGTGGCCGATTTGAATTTGAAGGACACGAAGGACCATTTGCCGATGGAAGCGGTGGCGGAAATCAAGGCGCTGGGAGACTACGTATCGGCGGGACTGAAGCTGCATGCGGCGGGAACGATCTATTTTGATAAAGATGAAGATGCGGACATTCGGGCGAAGTTTGAGTATGCGAAGCGCGCGGGGATTGGCGTGATCGTGGCGGGCGATCCGGCGCCGACGACGCTGCCGCGAATTGAAAAATTCGTGAAGGAGTACGACATCAAATTTGCGCTGCACAATCATGGGCCGGAAGATAAGTTGTGGCCGTCGCCGCTGGAAGTGCTGAAGGCGATGAAGGGGATGGATGCGCGGATGGGATGCTGCATTGACGTGGGACACACGGCGCGAGCCGGAGTGGACGTGGTGCAGGCGATTCGCGAAGTGGGGCCGCGCGTGTTCAACGTGCACATGAAGGATTTGACGAGTTTTACGGATAAAGAGAGTCAGGTGGCGGTTGGCGAAGGAAAGATGCCGGTGAAGAAAATTTTCGAGGCGCTGCTGGCGATTGGGTACGCGGGATTTGTGGATTTGGAGTATGAGATTCATGAGAAAGCGCCGCTGCCGGGCGTGATGGAAAGTATGGCGTATATGCGGGGCGTGCTGGCGGGGATGAACGGGTAAGCTGCGCCGATTGCCGCAACCGAGAGGGCCGCTTCGGAAAGCGGCCCCTACAACAGCGATCGATAAAGACGAAAAATTAACGGCGGGCGCCGGCGGCTTGCGCGGCTTTGCGTTTTTGGTCGGTGAGGAAGTCGGCGTAAGGACCTTTGAAATCGTCGATGTGGCCGTGATCGAAGTGCCAGATGCGCGTGGCGACTTCGTCGAGAAGGTCGTGGTCGTGGGTGACGAGGAAGACGGTGCCCTCGTATTTTTGGAGCGCGATGTTGAGCGCGTTGATGGATTCGAGATCGAGGTGGTTCGAAGGCTCGTCGAAGATGAGCACGTTGGGCTTGAGAAGCATGAGGCGGCAGAAAAGAATGCGCGCGGTTTCTCCGCCGGAGAGCGCTTTGATGGGCTTGGTGGCGTCGTCGCCGCTGAAAAGCATTTGACCGAGAAGGCCGCGAAGAGTTTGCTGGCCGGCGAGCGGATCGAATTGGGCGAGCCATTCGATGACGGTGGTATTGGAAGTTTTGTCGAGGTCGTGTTCCTGCGCGAAATAGCCGACGCTGGTTTCGTGGCCCCAGCGGACGGTGCCGCCGTCGACGCCGAAATGGCGATCGGCATCTTCGATGAGACCGGGCGCGTTGCGAACGAGAGAGCGAAGCAGCGTGGTCTTCCCTACCCCGTTGCGGCCGAGGAGGCCGATTTTTTCGTTGCGGTCGACGTTGGCGCTGAAGCCGTTGATGACTTTTAAATCGCCGTACGATTTTTTGAGTGACTTGAATTCGAGCGGGTGACGGCCCGAGGGCTTGGCCAAATCGAATTTGATGAACGGGCGTTGAATGTTGGAGCGAGCGAGTTCGGTGGTTTGCAAGCGCTCGACTTCTTTTTTGCGCGAAGTGGCTTGCGCGGAACGCGTGCCGGCGGAAAAGCGGGCGATGAAATCCTGCAACTGCGCGATTTTCTTTTCGCGCACCTTGTTTTCGGATTCGATGCGGGCGCGGACGGAGGTTTTGGCGAGGACCATGTCGTCGTAGCCGCCGACGTAGGTGATGACGGATTCGTAGTCGATGTCGGCGACGTGCGTGCAGACTTCGTTGAGGAAATGGCGGTCGTGCGAAATGACGATGAGGATGCCTTCGTAGGAAGTGAGGTAATCCTGGAGCCAGTGGACGGAATCGAGGTCGAGGTAGTTGGTGGGTTCGTCGAGAAGAAGCGCAGTGGGATTGCCGAAAAGCGCCTGGGCGAGAAGGACGCGGACTTTTTGGCCGCCCTGCAGCTCGCGCATTTTGCGTTCGTGGAGGGCGGAAGGGATGTCGAGGCCGTCGAGGAGAATGGCGGCGTCGGCTTCGGCGGTGTAGCCGCCTTCTTCGCCGACGATGCCTTCGAGTTCGCCGAGGCGCATGCCGTCGGCGTCGGTAAGTTCCTCGTGCGGCTTGGCGTAAAGGGCGTCGCGTTCCTGGAGCGTGGCCCAGAGGACGCTGTTGCCCATGATGACGGTATCGATGACGCGAAAATCGTCAAAGGCGAACTGATCCTGGCGAAGAACGCCGAAGCGCTTAGGGCGAGAGATGGAGCCGGAGGTTGGCTCGATTTCGCCCGTCAAGATCTTCATAAGAGTGGACTTACCGGCGCCATTGGGGCCCGAGATGGCGTAGCGGCGGCCTGCCATAAAGGTGCAGGTGACGTCTTCGAACAGGACGCGGGCTCCGTACCGCATAGAGACGTTATTGACGGAAAGCATAGCCAATAATTGTACCGTGAAAATGAAAAATCTGGCGAATGGAGACGAAGGAAAAATTTTGTAAAAAAGAAACGGGCCACAAATGAATTGTGGCCCGTCCGGAAGTATTAGGTGTGGAGACCGCCGGCTAAAATTACGAGCAGCCTTTGAAGTCGGTGCGGGCCACGGTGGTTAGCGTGGCGGGCAAAGCAACGAGCGGCATATTGTTGATGTCGGTGGTCGTCATGATTTCGGACGGGGAGCAATCGGCGACGCCGCCACTATTGGGAAGCGCGGCGCGGGCGTCAACGGTGAATGGAACGGGCGGAGCCGTCGGCGTGGAGTACGTGAAACCGGAAGAGGAGAAGACGGCGACGCTGGGATTGCTTGCAGGAACGACAAGGGTGTATTGAGCGCAATTTGTATTGGCCGGCGTGCCGGTTGGGCACGTGGTGCTCGCGGTGATGGAGACAAGGCCGGTCGAAGCGACGGCGGAACTGGTTTGCGTGGCTTGAATTGATTCAAGCGGAATGGTGACTTGGCGCGTCACGGCGGGCGAGCCGAAGGAAACTTGCTGGAGCGCGGAAACGGTAACGTCGGCGGACGCCGCGGCGGTGCCGGTTGTGGCGGTGACAAAGCCTTGCAAGGTGGCTGGCGCGGTGGCGGCGGTTTCGGGCTGAAGCGGAATGGCGCCGAGATTCGTGCCGTTTGGAATATTTAGCGTGATCGTGGCGTTATACGGCAGGTTGCCGGGACCGACGGCGACGGCAACGATGTCAAACGTGCCGGTCGGAAGTGGGCAGAAGCGGAAATTGCCGTTTGCGTCGGCGGTGGTCTCCATCACGATGCGATCGACGCCGGTGCTGTCGGGTTGTTCGACGGCGACGAGGACGTTTCCGGCGATGGGCGCCTTCGTGACGGCATCGATGACCTGGCCGCCGATGCCGGAGTTATTGGCGCTGACTTGACCGGCGGTTAGGGCGGGCTTCAAGCGAAATGTGCCATTGCCTTCTTGGACGATGGAAGCACAGGCGTTGAAGTCAATATTGAGGTCAACGGATTTCCCTGCGGCGACGGTGATGGGGCCACCGACGATCTGGCCGGGAGGAATCTTCAGGCCGGTATTGTCCTGGCTGCTGAGCGCGAGCTCATGAACGGAATTGTCGCTGAGGACGACACAATTGAAGCCGTTCGCGGCACACGCATTGGATGTCGGAAGCGCCGCCGCGGCAGCGGGCGTATTGGAAAGCAGGAGAAGGCGAATTTGTTGGTAGCTACCGACGGGAAGGCTGGCGGAACCGAGTTGGGCGAGAATGCAATTTGTCTGCGGTGCGGAGAACAAATCGATCTGCATCGGTTGGGAGGCGAGTTGCGGCGCGAGTTCCTGCCAGCCGGGAGTGCTGTCATCGGCGGTGGCGCTGATGTGCGCCTGGACGGAGCGAACCGTGATGAACACGTGCGTAAACTGGCCGTTGGGCGGCATGCAACTGGGCGGGTCGCTCAGGGTCACACGAATCGCGCCGGTGGCGGCGGTCTGCAAGGCGGAATTGCCGCCACCGCAACTTGCGGCAAACATGAGAAAGAAAACCGCGGCCGTGAACGCACCGAAAGCATAGAGAGACTTTACCGACTGGGAATGGAAAGCGTTAGACATGACAACCTTTCTGACCTGGGAGGCACGGCGTGAGAGGAAAAGCCGAGCTGGTTATATACGTTCCAGTACTGTTGAATTTCAAAATGAATCGTGAGACGCAGGGGACGGAGGGCGTCGTGTAAAAATTGGAGCAACGGGACTTCCACTTTTTGGCGCCGAGAAAGATGCGAGAAATCAACAACTTGCGAGATGGGCAGGGAAATTCACGGATACGTGAATGAAAATTTTTCTTTTTGAGCGTGTAAGAACATCCAAGCCGCGGATGTGCTGAAAAGAACCCGGGTGTGGGAAAGTCGGGTACGACTTGGGTCAGGGCGAGGTTTTAGGATTGATTTCTGGCGCGGGCTGCGTTCATTTGACTTTAACTTGACTTCGGTCAGGTAAACGCATATTAACAAAGGCCGCGCGTCACTTTCCGCTTCAAGGGAGGCGAAATGCAGGCGTCACGCAGGGATTTTCTGAAAGTTGCAACGGTAGGTGGCGCGGCCGCCGCCGTATTTGGATTCGACCTTCAACCCGCCTTTGCCGAGCTGCGATCCTTAAAAATTGCGCGAGCGAATGAGACAAGGTCGACATGTCCTTATTGCTCGGTGAGCTGCGGGGTGATTATTTATACGATTGGCGACCGGGCGAAGAACGTGACGCCGCAAGTGGTGCATGTGGAAGGCGATCCGGACCATCCGATTAATCGCGGAACGCTGTGCCCGAAGGGGTCGTCGCTCGAACAAGACATTTTGAACGACCGGCGGATCATAAAGCCGCAAGTGCGGCGGCCGGGCGGGACGCAGTGGGAAGACATTTCGTGGGAGCAGGCGCTAAACGAGATCGCGGCGAAGGTGAAGAAGACGCGGGACGATACGTTTATTGAGGTGGATGCGAAGGGAAACCGGGTGAACCGGTGCGAATCGATTGCATGGACGGGCGGGTGCACGGACACGAACGAATTCAATTATCTGGTTGTGAAATCGATGCGAAGCCTGGGCGTGGTGCATTTAGAAAACCAGGCCAGAGTTTGACACGGCCCCACGGTCTCAAGTTTGGGACCAACATTCGGACGCGGGGCGATGACCAACGGGTGGGTGGACATCAAGAACACCGACCTGATGCTGATCATGGGCGGAAATCCGGCGGAGAACCATCCCTGCGGTTTCAAATGGGCGATTGAAGCGAAGCGCACGCGAAACGCAAAAATGATCGTTGTGGATCCGCGGTTCACGCGAACGGCGAGCGTGGCGGACAAGTTCGCGCAGATTCGGGCGGGATCGGATATTGCGTTTTTGGGCGGAATGATTCGCTATGCGATTGAAAAGGATCGCATTGCGAAAGATTACGTTGTGAATTACACGAACGCGGGATTCATCGTTTCGAACGACTTCAAATTGCCGGAAGACGAAGGCGTGTTTTCCGGATTCGACGAGAAGGCGCAGACGTACGACCGATCGAGCTGGAATTACGCGGGCGCGGCGGCGGTGCAAAACAAGCCGGGCGCGCCGGTTGTGCTGCCGCTGATGCCGGAGAAGACGGAATTCGATGCGACGCTGCAGAATCCGCGGTGCGTATTTCAATTGATGAAGCAGCATTATTCGCGGTACACGCCGGAAATGGTGGAGAAGGTAACCGGAATTCCGCAGGCGAAATTTCTGGAATTGGCGGAGCTGTTCACTTCCATTCGCGAAAAAGGCGACATGAAAAAAGTCGCCACGATTATTTACGCGGTGGGCTGGACGCATCATTCGTTTGGAACGCAGATTATTCGAACGGCGGCGATGCTGCAGCTTTTGATGGGGAACGTGGGACGCGCGGGCGGCGGCGTGAATGCGCTGCGCGGCCATTCGAACATTCAGGGCGCGACGGACATGGCGGGCGTGTTTGACACGCTGCCGGGGTATTTGAAAGTGCCGAATCCGGCGGATGGAAGTTTTGACGGCTGGATGAAACGGATCACGCCGAAGCCATCGAAGCCGGGAAATTGGGATTCGTTTAATTATTACGGAAACACGCCGAAATTCGCGGTGAGCATGCTGAAGGCGTTTTACGGCGACGCGGCGACGAAGCAAAACGGCTGGGCATACGACTATTTGCCGAAAGTGGACCGGAACTACTCCTGGGTACAGATGTGGGACAACATGTACAACGGGATCGTGAAAGGAATTTTTGCGTTTGGCATGAACGGCGTGGCGATCGGGCCGGACACGAAAAAGAATATTGAAGCGCTGAAGAAAGCGGATTTTCTGGTGGTGGGCGAAATATACGAGGACGAGACGAGCGAATTCTGGAAGTCTCCCGGCATCGATGCGGAAGAACAGAAGAAGATTCAGACGACCGTTTACCGGCTGCCCTGCGCGGGCTTTGCGGAAAAGGACGGAACTTTTACGAACTCCGCGCGGTGGTTGCAATGGAAAAACACGGCGCTGCCCGTTCCACCCGGTTGCAAGCTGGATCAGGACATCGTCGCGCAGATATTTTTGAAGGTGCGGGACCTGTATAAAAAAGAGGGCGGCAAGTTCCCCGACCCGATACTGAAGCTAACGTGGAGTTATACGAATCCGGGCTCGCCTTCGCTTGCGGAAGTGTTGAAGGAGATCAACGGCAAGACGGCGGCGGACGCGGAAGATCCGGCGACGAAGGTACAGTTGAAAGCCGGAAATCAATTGCCGGGATTTGCGTGGTTGAAGGATGACGGCACGACGGCCTGCGGCAACTGGATTTATTGCGGGTCGTATACCGAAGCGGGAAATTTGACGATGCGGCGCGATGCGGGCGATCCATCCGGCATGGGCGTGCACCAGAATTGGGGATGGTCGTGGCCGGCGAACCGGCGTGTGCTGTACAACCGCGCGTCGTGCGACCTGGATGGAAAGCCTTGGGATGCGACGCGGCGGCAAGTGTGGTGGAGCGAAGCAACGCAGAAATGGGTTGGCAACGACGTGCCGGACTTCAAGGCGGATTCGAAGCCTGCCGACCACATGGGTCCGTTCATTATGAACGCGGAAGGAGTGGGCAGATTATTTGCGCCGCTCGGAGCGTTTGCGGACGGGCCATTTCCGACTTTTTATGAACCGATCGAGAGCCCGACGGACAATTTGCTTCATCCGAAGCAGACGCACAATCCGATCGCGAAAAAGTTCAAATCGGCGCTGGATAAATACGGCACTTCGCAAGACGGATACGACATTGTTTGCACGACGTACCGGCTGACGGAGCACTACCACTACTGGACGAAAAACAATCCGATGAACGTGCAGCTTGTGCCGGAGCCGTTTGTGGAAATTCCGGAAGAGATGGCGCGGGAGCGCGGAATTTTGGGCGGCGACCGCGTGAAGGTGGAAAGTGCGCGCGGCGAGTACATTGCGAAGGCGATGGTGACGAAGCGGATCAAGCCGATGCAGATCAACGGTAAGAAAACGTATCAGATCGGAATTCCGATTCACTGGGGCTATCGAGGCATTGCGGAAGACGAAGACAAGACGGCGAAGACACCGGCAAACATGCTTTCGCCGGCGGTGATCGATCCGAACGCGTTCACGCCGGAATTCAAGGGCTTCCTTGTGAAAGTGACGAAGGTCTGAGCGATGAGCCAAGCGACATTGCGCATGCAAAAAATATCGGGCCACGCCGGAAGCGTTGCGGGCGAGGACACGCAGCGGCAATACACGGTGGCGAAGTTGGTGGACACGACGACGTGCATCGGGTGCAAAGCGTGCGAAGTGGCGTGCGTCGAATGGAACGACATGCCGTTTTCGCCGACGACGTTTGACAACACGTATCAAACGATGCCGGAAACGCGGTGGAATTACTGGAATTTGATCACGTTCAACGAGCACGAGAAGGAAGACGGCTCGCTGATGTGGCTGATGCGGAAAAATCAGTGCATGCACTGCGCGGAGCCGGGCTGTTTGGCTGCTTGCCCGTCGGATGGCGCGATTGTGCAGTATACGAACGGAATCGTGGATTTTCAGCAGGACAAGTGCATCGGGTGCGGGTATTGCATCAGCGGGTGCCCGTTTAATATTCCGAAGTTCAACAAAGAGACGAAGCGCGTTTATAAATGCACGCTTTGCACGGATCGCGTGAGCGAAGGGCTGGAGCCGGCGTGCATCAAGGCGTGCCCGACGGGTTGCCTGCACTTTGGCAGCAAGGAAGACATGCTGGTGCTGGCGGAGCAACGGTCGAAACAGTTGAAGGACAATTACAATTTTCCGAATGCGGGCGTTTACGATCCGAAGGGCGTTGGCGGCACGGGCGTGATCTACGTGTTGCACGATGCGACGCAGCCGGAACTTTATGGCGCGTTGCCGAGCAATCCAACGATTCCGCTGATGGTGAAATTGTGGAAAGGGCCGCTGAAGTGGCTTGGAAATGTGGCGATGGTGGGCGGTTTGATCGGATTGTTCGTGCACTATTTGCGGTTTGGACCGAAAGACCGCGATGACGCGCCGCGGGAAGGAGGGCAGCCGTGAGCCAGCAGAATCAAATTTTGCCGCATGGCCGAGTACTGCGCTATGCGTTTGCGGAGCGGCTGAATCATTGGCTTGCGGCTTTTTCTTACATTTATTTGCTGCTGACGGGGCTGGCGTTCTGGTCGCCGTGGTGTTTCTGGATTGCCGCTGTTTTGGGAGGCGGACAGGTTTCCCGGATGCTGCATCCGTGGATCGGGCTGGCGTTTTTTGTCGCGGTGATGCGGATGTATTCGCTGTGGGCGCCGCAAATGCACACGACGGAAGCGGACAAGAAGTGGTGGCGTTCGCTGAATCATTATATTCAAAATGAAGACGACAAGATGCCGCCGGCGGGACGGTACAACGCGGGACAGAAGGCGCTGTTCTGGAGCTTCTTTTACGGGGCGATCGTTTTGCTGCTGACGGGAATTGTGCTGTGGTTTCCGGAGAGCATTCCGTGGAATCTGCGCTGGCTGCGATACATTGCGGTGTTTTTGCATCCGGTGGCCGCGCTCATGACGATTGCGAATTTCATGATTCACATTTATATGAGCGTTTTCGCGGAGCGCGGGGCGTTTGGCAGCGTGATTCGCGGAGACGTTTCGCTCGAGTTCGCCAAGCGACATCATCCGGGTTGGTATGAAGAGATCGTGGGCGGATCCTCTTCCGCGCCGCGCAAATGACGATTGGCCGGCAGAAACTTTCCGAATACGACAAGCGAATCGAGCGAGCCAAATATCTGGCGGCGAAATATCCGTTTGCCGCGAAGCCGCTGAAGTTTTACGAGCAGATCACGCAATTTCAAAAAGAACTGTTTTCAACGCTCGGTAAAGAGTGGGGCGACTCGCCGATCGTTCGGGAAGACGGGAACTTTCGCGCGAACCTGAATTTGATGGTTCTGCTGCCGCAGTATCCGAAATTTTTGGCGCTGGTGGAAGCGCATGCGCCGAAGCCGCTGGGCGCGGCGGCAATCGAGGTGTCGCGGGAGGGTTCTGCCGCGTGGGTTGATTTGCTCGGCGGGCACTGGGCGGAAGGCGGAAGGCCGGACGAAAACGAAGCGGTGCGATCGGATAAGGGCAGACCGGTGCTGCGGGAATTTTTGGCGCGCGGATTTTTGCAAGCGTATGCCGAGTTTGTGGGCGAGGCGGTGAGCGAGCGCGTGGAAGAGGGAACGCACTATCTCTGTCCGAAGTGCGATTCCCTGCCCCTGCTTGGCGTGCTGCGGCCGGAAGGCGACGGCGGAAAACGATTTTTGCATTGTGCATTTTGCGCGCACGAATGGGGATTCCGCAGAATTTTGTGTCCGGCGTGCGGCGAAGAACGCGAAGAGAAACTGCCGGTGTTTGTGGCGGATCAATTTCCGCACGTTCGCGTGGAAGCGTGCGAGACCTGCAAGCACTACATTCGAACGATCGATTTAACGAAAGATGGGAACGCGGCGGCGGAGGCGGACGACCTGGCCGCGATACCGCTTACGCTCTGGGCGCAAGAGTACGGCTACACGCGGATTCATTCGAACATTCTGGGCGCGTAGCGGACCGCGCCGCGCAAGCCAGTTGAACTTACGAGGCGGTTTGCATCGGCGCTTCGCGATGGCGCATGAAGTAGTGGATGGCCGGCGTAAAGACCAACGAAAAAACCATGGAGCTGAGCAGACCGCCGATGACGGAGATGGCGAGCGGCTGCAACATTTGCGAACCGGCGCCAATGCCGAGAGCGAGGGGCAACATTCCGGCGATGGTGGCGAGAGCGGTCATGGCGATGGGGCGAAGGCGGCGGCGGCCGGCCTGAATCATGGCGTCGTGCGCCGACATGCCGGAATCCTGGAAATGAACTTCGGCGTCGAGAAGAAGGATGCCGTTTTTGGCGACGACGCCGATCACCATGATCATGCCCATGAAGGATGCGACGTTGAAGGTCGTGCGCGTGATCAAAAGCGCGGCGAAGCCGCCGAAGGTGGAAAGAACGGCGGAGGCGAGAATGGCGGTTGGCGCGGAGAACGTGCGGAATTCGAACAAAAGCACGGTGAAAAGCAGAAGGAGCGCGAGGAGAAAGACCTTCAAAAGTTCCTTGAAGGACTTTTGCTGCTCCTCGAACTGACCGCCGTATTCGACGCGGATTGACGCGGGAAGATGGAGATCGTTGACGGCTTTCTGGACGGCGCGGATGCCGCTGCCGAGGTCGGTTCCTTCGAGGCGCGCGGTGACGGCGACGAGGCGCTGCAAATTTTCGCGGCGAATTTCGGTTTCGCCGGCCGTTTGCGTGACGGCGGCAAGCGCTCCGAGGGTGGCGGTCTTGCCGGTACCGCTGACGAGGAGCGTGTTGTTCATGCGCTCGAGCGTGGAACGATTTCCCTCGGGAAAGCGGACGCGGATGGTGTACGCGCGATCATCGCGCACGACCGGTGTGGCGGCGGGCGCACCTTCCAGAATGGCGAGTGCGTCGGTGCTGACTTCGTCCGGCGTAAATCCCGCGCGTGCGGCAACGATGGGATTGACCTGATAGGTAACGGACGGGCCGCTGATGGTGTCGTCGATGCCATCGAGAACGTCCACGACGCCGTGTACTTTGCCGATGGCTTCGGCGACGCGAGGCGCGGTTTCGTTCAAAAGCTTTCCGTCTTCGGCGAAAAGTTTGATGACGACGGGTTCGGGCTGGCTTGTAAGATCGCCGATCATGTCGGAAAGCAGCTGGACGAATTCGATCTTGGTTGCGGGTTCTTCGGTTGCGATTTGTTCGCGGAGATCGGAGATGACGTCGTCAACGGCGCGGCTGCGCTTGGACTTGAGCTTGACGGTGAAGTCGCCACGATTCGATTCGGTGACGGCGGCGAGGCCGAGTTGGAGCCCCGTGCGGCGGGAAGTTGTTTCGACTTCGGGAGTGGCGCGCAGAATTTCTTCGATGTGCTGGAGAATGCGGTTGGATTCGGCGAGCGAACTGCCGGGCGGAGTGAAGTAGTCGAGGATGAAGCCGCCTTCGTCCATTGCGGGCAGCAAATCGGTTTCCAGGAAGCGGTAGGAAACGTAGGACAGCACGATGATTACGAGCGAGCCTGCAAGGAGAAGCACGGGACGCTTGACGACGGATTGCATGACGCGAACGTAGAAATCCACGGCCCGGCCGAAGATGCCGGACGAATGTTCCTCTCCCGCGGCATTTTCAGCGGGGTGAAGAGATTCGTCTGATTTTTTGCGGCGGACGAGATACTGGCTGAGGGTTGGCGTCCAGGTGAGCGCGAGCAGAAGCGAGGTGAAGAGCGCGACGGACATGGTGATGGCGAGCGCGCGAAAAAATGTGCCGTAAACGCCGGTCATCGAAATGAGCGGGACGAAAACGACGATGGGCGTGATGGTTGAGCCCGTGAGCGGAATGATGAGTTCGCGCAGGGCGCTTTGCACGGATTCGAGGCGATCTTGGCCGCTGTCGCGGTGGGCGACGATGTTTTCGAGAACGACGATGGCGTCGTCAATGACGAGGCCGACGGCGGCGGCGAGACCGCCGAGCGTCATAAGGTTGAAACTTTGCCCGGTGGCGCTGAGAACGATGAGCGTGATGAGGAGGGTGACGGGAATGACGAGGCCGGCGATGAGCGACGTGCCCCAATCGCGGAGAAAGAGCACGAGAATCACGGAGGAGAGCAGAATGCCGAGAAATACGGCGTCGCGAACGCTGGAAATGGAATCGTGAACGATGGTGGACTGGTCGTAAAACGTTTCGAGATGGACGTCCGGCGGCAAGGAAGTTTTTAAATCGCCGACCAGCGTGCGGACTTCGTTCGCGACGTCAAGGGTATTGCTTTCCGGCTGGCGATTGACGTTGAGAAGAATTGCCGGCTTGCCGTTGGAGGTGACGACGGTGTAAACCGGCGCGTCCGACGGCACGACGGCGGCGACATCCGCGACACGAATCGGAACGCCGGCGGGAGAATTTTTGATGGTGATTTGGCCGAGCTCCGCGGGCGTGCGAACCTGGCCGCTGACGAGGCCAAGAACGAGGTGATGATCGCTTTCGATGAGGCCGGGCGATTCGATTACGTTGGTGCGGCGAATCGCGTCGAGGATGTCGCTTACGGTGACGTTCGCGGCGATAAGACGCGCCGGGTCGGGCGTGACTTGAAACTCCGGAACTCTGCCGCCCTGCACAATGACGGTGGCGACGCCGTTGAGGCGATTCATGCGCGGCTTGATCTGATAGGTGGCGATTTCCCAGAGTTTGGAAGGCGGAATGCGATCGGAAGTGAGGCTGTAGCCGATGACCGGAAATACGGCGAACGTGAGACGATGCGTCTCCAATTTTGCGCCCGGCGGAAGTTCGGTTTGCAGGCGCGCGACGACGGCATCGACCCGCTGCAGGGTGAGAATCATGTCCGAATTCCAGTCGAAGAAGAGATCGACTTCGGCGGAGCCGCGGCTGGTGATGGATTGCACCGTCTGCAAGCCCGGAACGCTGTTGACGGCTTCCTCAATGGGCCGCGTGATGGTGACGAGCATTTGATCGATCGGCATGACGCCGTTGTCCACGCCGATCACGATGCGCGGAAAATCGGTCGAGGGAAAAACGGACACGGGCATGGTGAGAGCGCGGTAGCCGCCGACGACGGCGAGGCTGACGATCAAAAAAAGAACCGGGCGCGCAAAACGATGGAACCAGGGACGATCGCTCTGATGAGATGGGCCGGTTTTCGCCGAGCCGGGAAGGAAGGACATGTGCCGTCAGTCCTTCTCTGCTGGCGCTGGCGATTTTTGCGAAGGCGATGCGGAATCTTTTTCGGTTGCGGGCGGCGTTTCGATTTTGACTTGCGTTTTGTCGGGAAGCGCGTAACCGCCGGATGTGATGACTTTTTCCCCGACGCTTAGTCCGCTCGTCACTTGAACGCGTTCCTTGCCTCGAATTCCAATTTGCACGGTTTTGATGGCGGCGTGATTGTCCGGCGTCGCGACGACGACGTATTCGGAGCCGTCGTCGTTTTTGAAAACGGCCGACGCGGGAACGGTGAGCGCGTCTTTTGCGGAACGCGCGGTGATGAGAAGCTGCGTCGTCATGCCGGGCCGCAGCGCGGCGGTAGGCTTGCTGGATTGAACCCAGACTTCCACGGTGGTGCTGCCGGGATCGAGCGCGGGGCTGACGAGAGTGACCTTTGCGGCGACGGGGTCCGGCGCGCCGGCGACTTCGATTTGCGCGGCGTTGCCAACTTTAAGCGCAGCAGCCTCGGACTGGGCGACGTGCGCCTTGACGACGAGCGTGGAAGTATCCATGACGGTGAGAAGGGGAACATTCGCGGTGGCAAGTTCGCCGGCGTACTGCGGACGATCGGTGACGACGCCGTCGATGGGGCTGCGAATTTCGGAATAGCTAAGCTGCGCCGTTGCGCCGAGATACTTCCCTTTCGCGGCGGTGAGCTGGCCTTCGGCGGATTTGTAGCTTTGCTTTTGTCCGACGCGCTGCAAGTCCGCAAGCTGGCGCTGGGCAACTTCGAATTGCGTGCGGGCCTGCGCGAGCGCGACCTGGGCGGCGTCCAGATCGCGGCGCGGAACGGCGCCCTGGTCAAAAAGTTCCTTGCGACTGTCATAGACTTTTTGTTGCGCGTCGAACGCGGCTTTTGCCGCCGCCGCGTCCAATTCCGCTTTCTGAATTTCCTGGGGCAGGCTGGCGACGGTCGTGGTCGTGTAGCCCGCTTCGGCTTGCTCGAATTCTCCCTTGCTCTGCTGCGCGGCGGCAGAAAGGTCCGCGTTTTCCAAAACCGCAAGCACTTGTCCTTTTTTTACCCGGCTTCCGCGCTGCACTAAAAATTGTTTGATCGTCGAAGTGATTTTTGGCGAAAGAATGGCTTGCTCCTGCGGAAAGACGACGCCTTCGGCGGAAACGGTCTGTTCGACGGGACCTTTTTGCGCGGGATCGACTTCGACGGTGACGGTCGGCGTCGGTTCTTTTTCCGGTGCGCTGCATCCCAGCATGAAGGCACAGAGCAGAAAAGCGATCACACGCCCGGAATTGGCAAGCTCGTTCGATAACAATTTTTGCACGCGCTGCGTCATGGCGTTGTGAGCTCTCCGGTCAAGGTTTGTAAATTGGCCAGCGCGACGCGATAGCGGACAGCGCCGTCCTGAAAAGCGGCATTGCTGGAAGCGGCGGTATTCTGCGCGTCGGCCACTTCGAGGATGTTGGTTTCGCCATTCCGGTAGCGAAGCATGGCCAAGCGAAGGCTTTCGGCGCCAAGCTGCGCGGACCGATCAAGGCTTGCGAGTTCGCTCGAGGCCGTCTCCGCTTCGCGGAAAAGCGATTCAATTTCCGCGAGCAGCTTGCGCTGCGCAAGCGAGAGTTCGCGCTGCGCTTGCGCCTTGCGCAATTCCGCCTGCTTGATGCGGCTTTGCGTCGCGCCCCAATTCCAGACGGGAATGTTCAACGAGGCCACGACGGACGAACCGAGATTGGAAATTCCGTCGGTGCGCGTTGCGAAACGCGCGGCGTCGATTCCGTAAAAATAGTCGACGCTCAAGCCCGGCAAATATCCCGCGCGGGAAGCCAAGACTTCGTGACCCGATTGCGCAACGACGGACAGCGCGGCGCGCACGTCCGGATTGTCGCGCGCCGCGCGCTGCTGCACTTCGGCCAGCGTGGGCAGCGGAACGTCGGAATGCAAATCGTCGGCCAGTTCAAAATTGTCGGAAAAGTTTGGAAAAAGCAGCACGGCGAGATCGAGTCGGCTGTTCAGCACCGCCAAACGAGCTTCCTGCACTTGCCGCTGTCGATCGTTGGCCTGCAATTCGGCCTTGATAACATCTGCGTGAGCGACTTCGCCGCCGCGCTCGAGGCTTTGCGTGAGTTGCAGAAACTGCGCGCCTTCGTCGGCGGCTTTCGTTGCGGACTCGAGCTTCTTCTGCGCCGCAAGCGCAGTGTAGTAAGTCTGCACGACGGTTACGACCAAACCACGCGAGGCAATTTCCGCACGCGCTTTGGCGGCACTCGCTGCCGCCGCGGCCGCGCGATATTGCGCAAACGACGCAACGTCCAGCGATTGATGGACATTCGCCTGGCTGATGTATTCGTGCACGCCGTTATTCGCGACGAATCGAACGGGATTGCCGGCGCCGTTTCCTTGCGAATAGATTGCCGAGTTGTTGTAAGCGACGCTGGGGAGCAATGCATCGCGCGCCTGATTTTTGTCTTCACGGGATACGGCGGCGTCCGTCACGGCCGCTTGAAACACCGTGCTGTTTTTTCGCGCGCGGTCGAGCGCATCCTGCAAAGTCAATCGAGTTGGCTGCGCAGCGTCCTGCGCGGCGGGCGTTTGCGCCGCAATGCACGCGGCGAGCGGCAGCGCCGCAGCCACAAACCCGCAAACAAACCGAAGTGTATGAAACCGCACACTCATTGATACAACTCCCTGTCTCACAATACGAGCCAGTTCCTTGATGGTAGTGCGAGCAAGATAAATGCGCGATTAATCAGAGGACTCGGACAAGCCGGTGTCCGGCGCAAGCAGAGTAAATGTAAACGTGCTGCCGCCCGCGTCGGATTTCGTCAGTTCCAGCCGGCCGTGATGCGCTTCCGCAATCCAGCGGCAGATTGCGAGGCCCAATCCGGCGCCGCCTCTTGCACTATCCTGGCGACCACGCGATTCGTCGGCGCGAAAGAAACGCTCGAAGATGCGCGGCTGAAGCGCGGCGGGAATCCCCGGCCCGTTGTCGGAAAATGAGACAACATATTCCTCCACCGTCCGCTCGCAAGAGACGGTTACGGCGCCGCCCGCCGGCGTGTATTTGATCGCGTTGTCCAGGATGTTGAGAAACATGCGGCGGAGCAATGCTTCATCCGCGACGATCAGAAGCTCCGGACATGGTGTGAAGGTAAGGGCGATTTGTTTGGCTTGCGCGAGCGTGCGAAAGTTTCGCACGCAATCGCCAACCAGTTCGTCGAGATAAAAGCTGGACGGCGTGAGCGGAAGCTGGCCAATGTCGGCGCGAGTCAGCGTGAACAGATCTTCCACAATCTGTTTCAACCGAAGCGCTTCTTTGCGGAGGATTTCGAGCGATTCGCGATATTCTTCCGGCGTCCGGTCTTTTTTTGAAAGCGCGACGTCCGCCTCTCCGGCGAGGATCGCGACGGGCGTGCGAAGTTCGTGCGAAGCGTCGGCCACGAAGCGCCGCTGATGCTGAAACGACTCGTCGAGGCGATCCAGAAGTCGATTGAAAGACAACGCGAGCTGCCCGAGTTCGTCCCTTGTATTTCGAACCGCCAAACGATCCTGCATGTTATTCGCGCCAATGCGCTCGGCTTGGTTGCTCATGACCACGACCGGCGAGAGACTCCGGCGGGCGAGAAAATATCCGCCGAGCGCCGCGAGAAGCACGGCCAGCGGGATTGCGACCGAATAGGTTTGCTCCAAAGCTTCGAGGAATTCCTGTTCGCCGTGAAGAGATTGCAGCGTGACCAGCGTGTACGTCGTTCCCTCGGCAGAAAAGGCCCGCGAGTATCCGCGGTAGAGATGACCCGACGCTTTTAACGTGCGAAACAGGCGAGCGGGCGCTGCGTTAGACGTGGCCTGCTGCCGCAAAGCGTCGTAACGCGATGCCTCCGACTCCAAAAGCGGCGGACTGACAGGAGAAGCAAGAATGAGCTTGCCCTGCGCGTCGAATATGGAAAAAGTCGTCTCGCGATAGCTGTGCTCCTGAATGGCCGCTTCGACGCAGTCGCGAAAAGTTTCCGAGCCGTGCGCATCGCGCAACTCAGCTTGAACCGTCGCGAGAAAGGAGCTGGCGACGTCGGTCAAGGAACTGTCCACCCGGCGAATGGAATTCCGGCGAAGCAGCAGATACGTGCCGCTGGCGAGGATGAGCAACACGCAGGCGACGGCGCCGGCGTGCCACAGCGTGAGCCGGATGCGAACCGAATTAAGCATGGGGCTTTTTCGCCGGCGAGCTGGAAGCGTTTGAGCCGGCGCCGGCTTCGTCTTGCTGCGACAGAATGTAGCCCGCGCCACGGCGCGTGTGCAGTAGCGGTTTGCGGGGCGGCGCGTCGATCTTTCGACGGACGCGATTTACATACACTTCGATCAAATTGGAAAACGGATCAAATTCCTCGTCCCAGACATGCTCGGCAATTTCCGCGCGGCCCACAACCCTGCCTTCATTGCGCGCGAGAAACTCCAGCAATGCGTATTCTTTTGCGGTGAAAGAAATGGATTTGCCGCCGCGGGTGACGCGCTGGCCGACGGTGTCCACAATTAGATCGGCGACGGCAATCTGCGCGGGCCGAAGCTCTCCCGTGCGGCGAAGCAACGCACGCAAACGGGCCAACAACTCGCCAAACTCGAACGGTTTGGTCAGATAGTCGTCCGCGCCGGAATCCAGTCCGGAGATTCGGTCTTCCACGGCGTCGCGCGCCGTAAGCATCAGAATCGGCATGCGCTGGCCGGACTTGCGCAGCTCGCGGCAAACGGCGAATCCGTCCGGCGCAGGAATCATGACGTCCAGGATGACGACGTCGTAGGTATTCACGGCCGCTTCGTAGAGAGCGCTCTCTCCCCTTGCCACCGTGTCCACCGCGTAGCTTTGTTCGCGCAGGCCTTTGGCAACAAAACGCGCGATGCGTGGATCGTCTTCGACGAGTAACACTCGCATAGCAGCATCATACTTCGGCTTTTGTCCAACGAAAGCGGCAAATCGCGTTTTGGCGACTGCGCGTGCAAATTTAACCCCTGTTCATCTTTCAGGAGCTAACAATAGGGAGCGATCGCGTATGGATTGCAAACCAGTCTGCCGAACATTCGAGCGCTTCAGACATTCGGAGGTTTTATAAAATGCGAAAAAACTTTTTCACACTGATTGCGATGGTGACGATTCTCTGCGCGGGCAGCGTTCTGCTTGGCGCGCGGCCAAAAGCGGCGCCGGCTTCGTCGGGCTACACGCTGGCAAAAACGATTTCCATTCCCGGAGACGAAGGCTGGGACTATGTCGGCGTTGACAGCGCGGCGCGGCGCGTTTACGTGTCGCACGGTTCGCACGTCGTCGTACTTGATGCGGACACCTACGCGATTGCCGGCGACATCGCGGACACTGCAGGTGTGCACGGCGTTGCCATCGCCGAAGACCTGGGTCGCGGCTTCACAAGCAATGGCCGCACGAACAACTCGACGTTCTTCGATTTGAAAACGCTCAAACCGATTGGCGTTTATCCGACGGGAACAAATCCCGACGCCATTGCCTACGAACCGGTGACGAAGCGCGTGTTCACTTTTAACGGCCGGAGCCAGGACGCGACGGCGCTGGACGCCATGACGGGTGCGTCGCTCGGCACGATCGCGCTCGGCGGAAAACCGGAGTTTGCCGCAATTGACGGCGCGGGCGGCATTTATGTGAACATCGAAGACAAATCCGAATTGGTGCATCTCGACGCGAAGAAGCTGACCATCCTGCATCGCTGGCCGCTTGCGCCGTGCCAGGAACCCTCGGGTCTGGCCATCGACCTCAAGAATCATCGGCTGTTCGCCGGCTGCGACAACAAAATGATGGCAGTGATCGACGGCGAGACGGGAAAAGTGGTCGCGACGCCGGCAATCGGCGATGGCGTGGACGCAAACGCCTTCGACCCGGCCACGAATCTCGCGTTCGCCTCGACGGGTGATGGTCATTTGACCGTTGTGCACGAAGACTCGGCGGACAAATACACCGTGATTGAAAACGTGGCGACCAAGAAAAGCGCGCGCACGATGGGTCTTGATTTGAAAACGCACGCCATCTTTCTGCCATCGGCGGAGTTCGACGCGCCTGCCGCCGGCGAACGCCGCGGAAAAATGAAGCCGGGCAGCTTCGCCGTGCTCGTCATGACCAAAAAGTAGCTGGAAATAAAATCCGAACGAAAGCCAAGGCGAGTCGGATGCAACGTGCTTTGGCTTAAAAAGCGGTTGCGAGACGCAGCAGACAAACTCTTAGCAAGGCCTGCATGGATTGCCTCCATGCCCTTGCGAGATGCTTGCCGGAAAGGGCGGCCAGCCGCCCATTCAGCGCAGCTGCTGGGCTGAATGCACAAGCCGCATTTGCGCGGACGAACGCCTGTTCATCATGACAACTGAGCGAGTGCGATGAGCGTTGCGTGGTTGAATCACGCGGGGCTCGCCGTGTGTTTCAATCGCTTCGAGAGATTTCCGTTTTTTTCACCGACGACGCTTTGGGCTACAAGTATTCCAAACTGTTTTGACCCCGCCGCTTGTTGTATTCTTCCTTCCTCGCGTGCTCTGCTATTATCTTTGCTACTCGAGAAGATGACTTCATCAACGTCGGCCCTCCAGAAAGCTGCCCACCCGCTACGAATGATTCGCGGTTTTCTTGTCCGTTACTTCTCTGTGCTCGACGAGGCCACCCAGCAAGCCACACCATGGAGCCGGACGACAATCGTCGCGCTTGTGGCGCTTGTAGCTCTGTGGGCTTTCAAGGTTTTTACAACTTGGGCGACGTGGGGAAATCTCACGATAGACTCAGGCCACGAAATGTATATCCCATCGCTACTCGCACAGGGAAAACAGCTTTATCGCGACGTTTGGTTCATGTACGGCCCTGCCTCTCCCTATGCGAATGCCTTTCTCTTTCATGTGTTCGGAATCCATTTGAACGTTCTCTATTGGGCGGGAGCGCTGTCTGCGCTCGGCGTGGCAATCCTTCTTTATCTCACCGGTATGCTCCTCTCTTCGCCGCTTGTGGGCTGGACGGCTGGAGCAGTCGTATTGCTGGAGGCGTTCCAGCCAAGTCACTTTTGTTTTCCATTGCCGTACACGTTCGCGGCAGTTTACGGCTGCCTTGTCGGCTGCTTGTTCTTGTGGATCGCGATCAAAGCTTGCCGATCCGACTCTTACGCCTTGGTTTTGTGTGCCGGGCTATTGGCCGCCATCGCTCTACTCTTAAAACCCGAATTTGGAACGGCTTGCTACGGTACGTTGGCTTCGTTGATCGTGCTGCGCAGTATTGAGAGAAGATCCTGGAAAAACATTCCACGCGACTTGGCAATGATTCTGCCTGGCGTTGCGCTGTGCGCTTTGGCGATTTGGTGGATGATTTCGATCAGGGGATTCGAGTTCATAACGCAAGAAAATGTGCTGAGTTGGCCTTCCTCTTTCTTCATGAAAACATACGGGCAGAGATGGCTGGAGACCCACGGCTTTTCATTGACTCTGCCTGCATTCCGCGAAGCAATCTGGCGCACCGTACCGATTGCTTGTATTGCGGTGTGTGCATATTGCCTCTTATGGTGGCGACGCATTGACACTCGATCCGTTCTGCTGCGCGTGATGATCCTCCTTGGCGTAGTTCTTTATTTTCGAAAGAGTGTGATATTTGTATCTCCCTTGCCGATTCCCTTGGAGGAATACCTTCAGCCGATCTTTTTTCCTTCGGATATGGTTCTGTATGTTGTCTTGGCTACCATCCTTGCCTGGGGATATTTCGTGTTGCGCCAAGGCAAAGGACTCCGTCCAAGTGTCATATTGCTCCTCACTTTTTCCAGCTTGCTCGCTTTCCGAATCCTCATGGCCACGGGTATTGTGGGTTATTCCATCTATTACAACGGCCCGGTGGTTCTTTCCTTTCTGATACTGGCGCATCTCATCATTCCTCGGTCAAACCGGTTGGGCCGGTACAGCGTTCTTGGCAACCTGTTACTTTGCGCGGGCTGTTTAGCGGTGGTCGCGCTCACGGCTGGAAAGGTGGAAAGCAGGGCAAAAGATTTCGTTGCGCTGAAGACAGAACGAGGAACGATTCGTGTTTCAAAGAACATCGCCGATAATTACGAGGCCGGAATCCGGTTGATGAAGGAAAAAGCGTCCGAGGGACAATCCGTCCTTTCCATCCCCGAGGATACGAGCCTCTACTTTCTTTCGAACACCTACTGCCCGACTCGCGTTTTTTCCTTTACTCCCGGCTCGCTTGCTCCAGGCAAGATGATCAACGACGTGATCGAAGAGATTGAAAGCAAAAACGTTCAATATCTGTTGTGGTCCAACCGCACATTTCCCGACTTCGGCACACCCGTGTTCGGTGAAGATTTTGATAAACCTTTGGGTGATTACCTGAAATCGCACTATCGTCCAGTTGGGCCATTGTTATCAGGCAAAGAGAACTCACGGAAATGGCAAGCGGTGATATGGCAGCGCGTGCCAGATGGCACGGCAAAGTAATTTGAGCAACTTGCAGGCCCGCCAACTAACTACGTCCCCCTGTTTATTCGCGGCCAATCTTCATTTGCGTTCGAGATGGCCTCGCCACCATTGGATGGTATCGTTGAGCCCACTGACTAGATCAAACTGAGGCTTCCAGTTGGAATAGCTCCTAAGTTTTTCCATGTTCGCCCACAGCCACTCTGTTTGCGCGCTCCGTGCGCGTGCCCCCAGGCGGATCAGGTTTGCCTTCCCGGTTTTTTTGCCAATTTCTTGTAAGACCTCCCGAACAGTGACCGGCTGACCCGTTCCAATGTTGACTGCCCCTTGCAATTTGCTCTCGAGCAAGGAAACAAATGCGGCAGAGACATCTTTGACGTGGATGAAATCGAGCGTCTGCGCGCCTTCCGAACACAGAGCCTCTTCTCCGCACAACAACGATCGCACCACGTAGGCCACAAGCCGTGAAGGATTTTCATGCGGGCCGTACGGGTAAAAAACTCTGCCCCAAGCATGATCCAATCTTCCCTTTTCGCTCCAGGAGCGTAGATCGCTCGCGACGCTACTTTTGCATTTTCCGTACAGCGTGGCCGGATGGGGCGGCGTGCGATCTTCCACGCATTCCCCGGAGCTCAGACCGTATTCGGAACAGCTTCCGGCCCCGACCAGCCTTATTCCTCCCGCGCCTGCGAATTCGCGAAAGAGTCGCAAACTTGCGCGCATCCAATCGATATTTTCCTCCGCATCCCAGAACTTTCCGGGGACTGCGTACCACGCAAGATGTAACAAGAATTGCGGTTTTACTTTGCAGATGATTTCTCTTGCCGAATGCGGCGCAAGGAGATTGCACTGATGCCATGCCACATCTGGCATGAATGATTCCGCAGGCGGTTGGCTCGAGACGGCATGAACTTCGTAGCCCTTCTCGGCCAGCAAAGGAAGACAATGTCTGCCGATGAATCCAGTCGCTCCCGTAATGAGGATACGGCTCATGGAATGTAGTTCGGGAAGGAACGATCTCGATCCGAGAGGACCGATACCGGAAGTGGCCAAACGATTCCGAACAACGGATCATCCCATCGAACGCCCTTGGAAGACTCGCTTCGATACTCTTCCGAAATCTGATAGAACACTTCGGTATCGTTTGTAAGCGTTTGAAAACCGTGGGCAAAACCCTCAGGAACATAAAGCATTTTTCGGTTTGCGGCTGTCAGTTCAATGCCAAACCATTTGCAGTAATTGGCCGAAGCAGGACGCAGGTCAACGATTACGTCGAAAATGGCGCCGGAACTGCACCGCACGAGTTTTGTTTCCGCGTGGGGCTGCTCTTGATAGTGCATTCCCCGGAGTGTTCCCTTTTTCGTGTTAAAGGAAATGCTGCATTGGGCCACGTTGCGGTTCAATCCGCGCTCGCCAAACTCGGCCGAGCTCCAACTCCGCGCGAAGAATCCTCTCTCGTCAAATGTCGGTTCGACCTCGATCAGATAGGCGCCGACGAGCGGAACGCTTGTGAATTTCATTTTATAATTTCAACCGTGGGGATTGGGATGACGTATTGCCCGCCCCATTCCCGCACGTACGCAAGTTGACTTAGGATTTCATCGCGCAAATTCCAAGGCAGAATCAGCACGTAATCGGGCCGCGTTCTTCGAAGAATATCCGGATGGTGGATCGGAATGTGCGTACCGGGAAGAAACAGATTCTGTTTGTGCGGACTGATATCTACCGAATAGTCCAAAAAATCTTTTCCCACGCCGCAGTAATTCAGAAGAGTATTGCCCTTTGCCGGCGCTCCGTAAGCAGCGATGGATTTTCCCGCTCTTTTTGCCTGGATCAGGAATTCAAGGAGCGCACGTTTCACTTCGCGGACCCGCCCCGCAAAAGAAGCATACATTGCCAGGTCGCGGATGCCGGCCGCAAGTTCCCTGCTCTCCATCTCGGATACTCTGGGTTCGATCCGTTTTGAATTCTCCTCCACATGGCATGCGTAGATCCGCAAGGAGCCGCCGTGAGTCGGAATCTCGTCGACGTCAAATACTTTAAGTCCGTATTCCTGCAGGATTTCCTTGGCCGTACAAAACGAAAAGTACGAAAAATGTTCGTGGTAAATCGTGTCAAACTGAGTTCCCTGCATCAGCTGGAGAAGATGGGGAACCTCGATTACCAGCGAGCCGCGCGGTTTCAGCAAAAGTTTCAGGGCTGAAACGAAATCAACCAGGTCGGGAACGTGCGCCAATACATTATTCGCAACAATCAAATCCGCCTGCCGTCCTGCGGCGATTATTTCCCTGGCCGTCTTGATCCCGAAGAATTTGGCGATCGTCTCAATGCCTTTTTTTTCCGCCGCCATCGCAACATTCTGGGCCGGCTCCACTCCCAGCACCGGAACGCCCTTGCGCTGAAAATATTGCAGCAGATAGCCATCGTTGCTGGCTATTTCCACAACGAGGCTCTGGCCATTCAATTCAAATCTAGACACGGCGCGCTCCGCGTATTCGCGGGCGTGGTTCAGCCAAGTCTCCGAATAAGATGAGAAGTAAGCGTATTCGCTGAATATCCCCTCTGGCGCTTCAAACTGTTCCAACTGCACCAGAAAGCACCTGGCGCAAACGCGCGCGTGCAGCGGATAGAAAGGCTCCATGCGGCCAAGTTGTTCTTGGCGAAGGTATGAGTTGGAAAGGGGAAACATCCCTAAGTCCACAAAAGTGTGTTCGAGAACGGACTTGCAAAACCGGCATTGGGGCAGGCTCATGAGTGAGAGATCTCTACGTGATTGAGTGCGTCTAGGTATGCGGAGATCTGCGCATCGACCGATGCTCGCAAATCTCGATTCGATTGATAGTCCCTATACCAATTCACCGTAAACTCGAGCGCGCTCCTCAGCTTCCATCGGGGCCGCCAACCAAGCCGTTTTCTCGCTTTGGTCGAATCGAGTTTCAAATACTTGGCCTCGTATGGTTGCGGCAGATGCTCGATTCGCCACGACACGGAGGAACCCCACAATTCGCGCAAGGCCTCGAGAATATTCAGTACGGACCAGCATTCTGATTCGTCTGGGCCAAAATTCCAACTTTCCGAAAAACTTTCCGGCTGTTGATAGAGCTTTTCAGCGAGCGTCAGGTATCCGCACAACGGTTCCAACACGTGCTGCCAGGGGCGGACCGCATGAGGGTTTCTTATGGAGAGCGTCTGCTTGTTCAGAATCGCGCGCGCTACATCTGGGATAAGCCGGTCGGCTGCCCAATCTCCTCCGCCAATCACATTTCCGGAGCGCGCGGACGCGATTCCCACTCTCTCGTCCGCTTTCGCCGGCATGAAGTAAGACTTCCGATAGGCCGCCGTAACAAGCTCGGCTGCCGCCTTGCTGCTGGAATAGGGGTCGGCCCCTCCGAGCGGGTCCGTCTCGACGTGGCCTTCCATCATTCCAACATTTTCGTAACATTTGTCGCTCGTGATAACGACCACGGCGCGGACGGAAGGCACGTAACGCACAGCCTCGAGGACGTGCGCGGTTCCGTTCACGTTCGTCTTGTACGTTTCGAGTGGGTTTGTATACGACTGCCGCACAATCGCCTGTGCCGCCAAATGAAACACAATCTCCGATTTGCAATCGCCCATGACTCTTTGAAGATTCTGCAAATCCAAAATGTCTCCATGCACGGACTGCATTCCCCTGCCAACGTTCGCAAGCGCATAGAGACTCGGCTGAGTCGGCGGCGCAAGCGCATAGCCGGTAACTTCCGCTCCCATGCTTTGCAACCACAAAGACAACCAGCTTCCCTTGAAACCCGTGTGGCCGGTAACCAGGACCCTCTTATTTCGCCAAAAAGCGAGCGTCATTTCCAGACCTTCCAAGGCGCCCTTCCCGAACTCCAAAGCGCTTCCAGCTGGTTCTTATCGCGCAACGTATCCATCGGATGCCAGAATCCATCATGAGTGTATGCGGCGAGGTGGCGCTCTCGTGCCAACCTTTCCAAGGGCTCAACTTCCCAAACGGTTTGATCCCCTTCAATATAGTCAATTACTCGCGGGGACAAAACGAAGAATCCTCCGTTGATCGAGCTCGTGCCCTCCGGCTTTTCCTTGATGCTCAGCACGGTTCCGTTTTCCGTCACCAGCGATCCAAAGCGTCCGCGCGGCCGCACGGACGTCACCGTGGCCAAAACATTTCGTTGCTTGTGGAATTCCAGAAGGGCTTTCAGATCGACGTCTGCGAGCCCGTCGCCATAAGTGAAAAAGAAATCGTCATCGCCAAGATATTGGCGCACGCGCTTCAGCCGGCCGCCGGTCATGGTTTCTTCGCCGGTGTCCACGAGGGTCACCTTCCACTGCTCGGCGCCGGTTTGGTGAACGTGTATTTTATTTTGACCAACGTCCACGGTGATATCGGACACGTGCAGAAAATAATTTGCGAAATAACTCTTGATCACGTAGCCGCGGTAGCCGCAGCAGACCACGAACTCGTTCACCCCGCCGGCCGAGTACATTTTCATGATGTGCCAAAGAATTGGCATGCCGCCGATCTCAATCATCGGCTTGGGGCGCAGATAACTCTCCTCACTGATGCGGGTGCCTTTTCCGCCCGCCAGAATCACGGCCTTCACTGTCGATCTCCTTCACTTCGCAGCGCAAAATCGCTCGAGTGCCAAATGGCGATCAAGTTTTCTTTTCTATTGAACTTGATGGGGTTAGCTTAGCGTGGACCGGCAGGCTCCGCGTTCTGAACGGCGCTCACCTTCTCCAAAAGGTACATACACAATTGTTTTCGGAAAAAACTCGCACGCTTTTAGCGAAAAAGGGCCGCTTGCGGAGTTACGACTTGGAAGATGCGACGGCCACTGCCTCCATCAATGCCCCTCTTTTTCCTGCCCAGCTGATCAGCGATAGAATCGCCGCCGGCGGAAATAGCGCCGCGCCCAGCAACAGTGACACCAGCACCGCCGGGCCAAAAGCATCAAGCCCCATGAGAAAACGCGTCAGTGTGTTTTTCCGGCCGGTAAGCCGGTTGATGGAGCTTTCGACCCAGCCGTAGGGATCATGTTCAAACGAGACAAAATTTACGTCCGCCAACTTTAATCCCGCCCGTTCCAAAGTTGCTGCCAGCGTTTCTGGCGTAAAGTGAGTAAGGTGGCGCGGCGGATCGAGATGAAACCAGTTCGATCCGCCAAACCGAGACTGCCAACTGGCGAAGTTTGGAACGTTGAGGATAATCCGCCCGCCGGGAGCAAGCCTTTTCGCACATTCCCCCAACAGAGTGACGGGGGCGGCAATGTGCTCGAGTACGTGGAACATGATGATAAGGTCAAAGCGGGCGTCCAGCGGCAGCGCTTCCACCGGCTTTGCGGAAACATCCAAGCCAAACGCGCGCCGGGCCGCCTCTGCCGCCTCTTCGTTGCGCTCGATGCCCGTTGTTTTCCAACCTTGTCGTGAAAAGGCCGCAAGCATCAAGCCGCGGCCGCAACCCACTTCCAGCACCGAACCGCCCGCTGGTTTGAGCCGTGCCCATCGGGAAACTCTCGCGTCGTAAAATGCGCGAAGAACGCTGGTTACGAAGCGTCCGTATTCTCGATAAAGATGCGGGTAATAGCGGTTCAAAGAGCTCGGACGTGGCGCCGTGTAAGTTGTGGTGCAGTGGGAGCACGCAACAATCTGGAAGGTATCGAGCGTGATGGGATCGCGTGTTTCCGCATAAACCGTTCGGCCGGGCTCGCCACCACACACGGGGCAGGCATCATTACCCTTCACAGATTCGGTCAGCGGCATCGTTTATTGTCCCAACTCGATTCGTGTTGCATCCTTACTCACGATCACGTCTGACTCCCGCCCCTTCCCGCGCTTGCGGGATTTCCGTTGCTCGGGGCGGTTGCAGAATACTTCTGCCGTGATCAATGAACGCATTGGGACGTTGCAATCCATTCTTATACGCGCGCGCAAGGTAGAGGGCGGTGAATGCAGCCGTTGCTCCAACGTATGCCGCAAAAACCAGGAACGCTCCGACGGCAAACCAAAGCGAATGAGTGAATATATAGCCCGCACCCAGGCCGGCCAGGGATAGGAGCCAGAATGGAAGAATCAGTATGGGCAGGCGGAGAAAAAGCGTTGAGGCCGATAGAATCCCGCCGATTGCAAAAATGGACATCCTGGCCAAGTTGTAGTGCGTCGATCCGCCCACTCGCTTCTGTCGCTTAAAGGGAATGGATGCGTGGCGAAATCCAACCCGGCCGATGGACGCGCGAAGAAACGGAAAGGAAGTGTTTTCATCCAGGATGGCGTTGCGGACTTCTCTCGTAAAAAGCGAAAACTCCGCCATATCGAGAAGGATTTCGTCGTCGGCTACCGCGCGCAGGATTCTGTAAAATAATTTGCGCGCCGCCTTAATGGCCTTCGATTCCTCGCGATCGACCCTTTCGCCGTACGCGATGTCGTACCCTTGCTCGTATTTCTCCACGAATTGCAAAATCATTTCCGGCGGATCTTCACAATCGACGTCGATGAAAACCAGAAGGTCTCCGCTGGCGTTACGCAGCCCGCATTCAAGAGAAGCGTGATAGCCAACGTTTTTGCTCATGGTGATCATGTACGTATCGGGCCAGGACTGCCGAACTTCCTCAATCGCACGAACCGTTTCGTCGGTCGAAGCGTTATTCAGGAATACCAAATCCACCGAGTAACGCGCGGAGAGCCGGTCTAGCACCGGTCGAATGCGCGCAAAAAAAAGCGGTATGACGGACGCTTCGTTGTGCACGGGACAAAGTACGGTTAACAGCTGAGCGTCGCCGCGCCGCTCTCGGCTCCCGTTCACTCTCCCGATCCTCTCATCACTGTCCATCGTGACACTCTCGTCCGCTACGCTTCATAAGCTTTGCACTGCATTAGCCCGCTCCGTGCACGCATCGGTGACCGGGAGGCTCTGCGCCTTCAGAAAAAGAAAAATGTCTTGGAAACCACAAGTGCATTCTGCCGGACCGCCAGTGAACGCTGCAATTCTCTTGAGGCCGTAGGTGCCTCAAAGGACATCCACCCGCACGGTATGCAAGACTGAGATCGCTCTACGGCGACAGTGTGGCGGCGAAATCTCGTGGGCAGGCGCGGAGAAGGTCTCTCAAGATAGGGGCGGAATGGACAGCGGCGGACAGAAAGCATATCGCACCTGTCCTCGATGACTATTCGCCTTTAGGGAGCTATCGATGGCAGAAGTGGAAGACGACGCCGGCGGAGATACGCACGTTGTTCTGTGCAGCCGAGAACCCGTCCGGATGCGCGAAACGCGTCAGCAAGTATGTCTTCGGAACGTTCTGTTAAGGATGTCTTCGGACCGTACACTGTGTAGTTGGAGCGGGCGATGGGAATCGAACCCAACGCCGATTGCCTGGAAGCTACTGAATGTACTTCGTTTCTTCTCTCGCCTTTGGAACACTTTGGAACACAACTGAAGCTACTTTCTCGACCGCTTCTCGGTGAGCATCTCCGAGAACGTGGGCATAGACTCCAAGAGTGACGCGAGGATCTGCGTGCCGTAGCTGTTCCTGAACGACCTTCGGAGTGGCGCCCGTGTCGAGAAGTAAACTCGTGTGAGTGTGTCGGAAGGCATGGAGACCACAGCGGGGGATGGCCAAGAGATCGAGCACCGGCCAAAGCCCATACTCCACAACCTTGTTGGATGAAGGGGGCCTTCTGTTTCTCGTGACGAACAGAAAGCCGTCTGGATTTGATTTCCACTGTTCCCGAAATGTGCGGAGTGTCGCCGCAAGGATTCCGGGTAGCGGGATGATCGCCTCGCTGTTTTTGTTTTTGGTAGTTTGAACACGTCCGTACCACGCGGAACGCCGGATGTTCAGCAAGCCCTTCTCGAAATCGATGTCTGACCACTGGAGGCCGAGCATTTCGCCGGCGCGCATTCCGGTCGTCGCCAAGAGCCAGATCATGGTCCTGTAGGGCTCCCGCGCAGCCGCAATAATTTTGCCGACTTCCTCCACGGTGAAGAATCGAGCTCCGGTCTGGACCTCCTCGGTTGGAATGGTGAGGCTCTTGTAGTCCACCATCTGGCATACATAGCCCCAACCTTTCGCGGTCTGCAAAATCGAGGCCAACGTGCTTAACACGTTGAGAATCATTTTCCGTGACAGGTTCGCCTGAGCGAGCTTTGTCACAAAAAATTGCTGAGCTTGCACCCCAATTTCATCGAGACTGCGTTTACCAAAATGCGGAAGGATGTGTACGTTCAGGTGGGACTTCGCCGACCGGATCGACGAAGGCTTACTTCCCAAAAGAACATGCTCCTTCCAGATTGTTGCGAACTCGTCCATCTTGGCAAATCGTCCTGGCCGATAGTCGGTAGAGTTGATCCGGGCCAAAATCAGTTCCATGCGCCGTTTCGCAAGCGGCTTAGTCGGAATGTCTTTCTTGCTTCCGAGAGTCACCGTGACTTGCTTGCGACGCGTGATACCTTCAGCCTCGATCACATCTTCCCGGTACTTGCCAAACCACGTCCCTCCAATTAGAAATACATGCCCGCGTTGAAAACGTTTCCTCGCCAGGGAGTCACCTCTTTCAGATGACTCGATTGCCTCCGTAGAGACAGTACACTCGGGCGCAAGAGTGTGCAACGCGAGTTTTGGAGCGGTCGCCATTTACCTTCGCTGGCTCGAAGTGAGCGTCTCTCCTTCCCCTTCACCCCGCGGCACGCTTCTCACCGAACACTTGGGCTGGAGCGACCCACGAATCACTTTGGCCACGGAACCGTGCGCAAAAGTGGGGTCGCTCCAGCCCAACACGGTGCCAGGCCGCGTCCAGATCGAGCGTTTCGCTATGGTTAACTTCTTTTCGTTTCGGACACTTGCGCAATTGCTCTGGTGAACGTCACGGTGACGGACACAGTGATCTGTGTCTTTCATGCACGCTTCACCTTCCCACAGTGGAGAATCGTTGAAAAACTTCGAGACCATCGAACCCCCTACTATTAAAGAGGCTTTGAAAAAAGCAAAAGTAAGAAACAAATATTTCGTTCGAGTGACCGAAAACCTTCCTCGTGCTAGGAAACATTGAAACCTGGAAAAGTAAGAAAAAAACTCAACTGTTACACGCAGCCAGTCGTCGACAAGCGAATATTGTTGTCCAGAGCCCCTACTTATGTAAGGAACATCGACAAAGGAAAAAGTCAGAAAAAACCTTGGTACCAGTACATTTTTCTGTGGCTCACCTCTCGGTCCCTGGGGCCGCCCGAAAACTCTACAGAGGCGCAGGCTTGATGTGACTTCGGGACGCACGAAACTTGAATTGATGGACAAATATGGGATTCGCTCCGACTTCAGAAAGCATTCGTAATGATTCGATCTCATTCCGCCCTTTGCCCGCCCTGGCGCTCATCGGTACGATGAGTCTCCATCTGGCCATTCCTTTACGGGTTGCGCTCCCGCAGAGCCTGCCTCCGCTTCACTAGCTGGGGCGCAAGGCTGCTATATAGAAGGGACAGTTGGCACAAGTGAAACGCAGCGGCCTGCAAACAGTCTCTTGATTCCGTGTCTCAACTGAGGGCATTACCTCAACCAGCAAATCGGGATGCGCGATACACTCTTTCAGGTGCGTAGCGGAGGTAAGGCATGGAGGAAACTGGGGAGGTCACCCGGCTGCTATCGGAGATGAACGGCGACAGCAAAACTGCGGGCCGGCTTTTGCCAATTGTCTATGGCGAACTGCGGCGCGTTGCGGCAGGCATGATGCGACGCGAGCGGCCCGGCCACACTCTTCAGCCCACGGCCGTGGTGCACGAGGCCTACATGCGGTTGATGGCCGGCACACATCCGAGACCCGAAAACCGCGCGCACTTTTTCGCTCTAGCCGCACGCGCCATGCGCCAAGTCCTGGTTGACCATGCGAGGCGCAAGCTGGCCGAGAAGCGCGGCGGCGAAGTGCATCCTCGCGTCGAACTCGAGGACCAATTCGCGCTTACCGCGCAGCAATCTGAAGAAGTGCTGGCAATCCACGAGGCTCTCGAACAGTTGCAGGAGCTGGACTCTCGCCAGTCCTCGATCGTCGAGATGCATTATTTCGCCGGGAATGGGGTGGAGGAGATCGCTACAGCACTCGGAACGAGTGACCGGACCGTGAAACGCGAGCTGCAGTCGGCGCGACTCTTCCTCAAGAAACAATTAGAGGGAAAAGATGTAAGGCTGCCCTAGACACAGCCGTTTTTGGAAGCCTGCGAACGGCCTGGGGCGTCAAAGCGCAACACACTTACGGCGATTTCTTCCGCCACTCGGCGGCTCTTTCGGGCTTTCCCCACGCCTGATAAAGCTGAAGAAGCCATTCGCGCACCCGGCCCAAGTATTCGCGGTCCTGGAATGTGATTTTGTCTTTCCGAGCCAGGATCCCCTGATAACCAACGTGGAGCAATGGCTCTGCCTCCGCGTATCTCTTCTCTCCTGTCAGACTGGCGCCCAGCAGACTTTCGGCGCGAAAGTACTCCCAGTCATCCGGCTGCAACTTCCGGCTGAACTCCAGAGCCTCTCGTGAAAGGGCCTCGCTGTCGGCAAACTTCCCTTGCGAGAGGCAGGCGAGTGCTAGCGCGTTTTCCGCGAAGATCGTCCGGGGATGCTCCGCTCCCAACATATGTCGCCTGCCCGCAAGCGCTTGTGCGGCGAGATCCTCCGCGGAAGAATACTTGCCCTGCCGCTGGTAAACGGAAGCGAAGTCCAGGAGGTAATTAAGAGTACCGGTATGTTCCGGACCGAGGACCCGTCGAGCGACCCGCAGGTTCTCTTTGTAGAGAGCCTCGGCTTCCGGGTACTTATTTTCAAAATTGAAAACGTTCGCCAGAACATTTACCGAGGCAAGTGTATCGGGATTCTCGGGACCAAGAACCCGGCGCTGGATTTTCAGCGTGTCGCTTTGAAGCTCCTCCGCTTGTGCGTATTTCCCTTCCATGAAGTAGACCTCGGCAAGATCTCCGGCCGAATCCAGCGTGTCCGGATGTTCCGCGCCCAACACGCGGCGGCGGATTTCAAGCGTTTCCAGCGTAAGAGCCTCTGCCTCCGGGTACTTGGACAACAAACTGTATACATGCGCCAAATTGTGCATCGTACGAAGCGTGCTCGGGTGCTCGGGACCCAGCGCGTGGTGCTTTGCGTCCAGGGTCTGGCCGTACAGTGCCTCGGCCTGAGCATACTTTCCCTGTGTGTGATACATGAGAGCCAGATTGTGCATGGCTTCGAGAGTGCTGAGGTCATAGGCGCCCAAGGTTCGGCGTTTCATATCGAGCAGCGATTTCAGGAGTTCCTCAGCCTGACCGAACTTGCCCTCCTCCTTATAGGTGACAGCCAGACCGTTGATCGAAGCCATCGTATCCAGATGCTCGGGACCAAGCACTTGGCGCTCGCCATCCAGGGCCTGCTGGTAGAGGGCCTCCGACTCGGGATAGCGGCCCTCAAGATATGCGAGACGCGCGAGGTGGCTGATGGTCTTGAGGGTCTCGGGATCGCCGATTCCGAGACCCTGTCTGCGCAATTCCAGCGCCCGCTCGAATTGTGTCCGCGCCTCGGGAAATTCCCCCAAGTCCAGGTAGGTCTGTCCGATGGTGTCACGAATCGCCGCTTCTACTTCCGGTTGCCGCTCGAATTTTCCGCCAATCCCAGCCGCAGCGCGATCCAGAGCTGTGCGCACTTCCAAGTGCGGATCAGGCTTTGTGCTCGGTGATGCCTGCGCGCTGGCGCCGGCCTGAGCTAGCAAATCGTTTCTTAGGAAACTGCTCACGGCCTGTGCTATTTGCTCCGCACGGCGGGCCTTCACTGCTTCCCGCGTGCTCACCACAATCCCTGCGGCTAGCGCAACAAAAGCCACGGCCGTCGCGGCCACCAGCGTTTTATGCCGCCGCGCAAATTTCTGCAGTTGATAGGCAGTGCTCGCCGGCCGCGCGCTGATGGGCAGGTCCGCCAGGTATTTCTGTATGTCCCCGAGTAGTGCCGCGGCCGAAGAATATCTTCGTGCTTTTTCTTTCTCCAGCGCCTTGCCGACGATTGTGTCGATATCTCCGCGAAACGTGCGCGCAATCGAACTCAGCCGCGTTGGGTCGTCTTCGCGGATGATCCGCGTCGCTTCGAAGATGTCGTTGCTGAGTTGATACGGCAGCCGGCGCGCCAGCAGCTCGAAGAGAATCACGCCCAGCGCATACACGTCGCTTCGCGTGTCCAGAACGGAGGGATCGCCGAGCACTTGTTCCGGGCTCATGTAGGAAAGAGTGCCCACGAGCTGTCCCAGATCGGTCTGTCGGGTCGCCAGCGCGTCGCTATCGGTAGTTCGCGCCACGCCAAAATCGAGGATCTTAGGCTGGCCGGATTCCTCGACGAGGATGTTGCCCGGCTTCAAATCGCGGTGGATGATCCCCTGTTGGTGCGCATGCTCAACGGCTTCGCAGACTTTCCCCATCAGCTCCAGACGTTCCCGTGTGTTCAGGCGATGTGCATCGGCATATTGAGAAAGGGGCTCGCCCTGAATGAACTCCATCGCGAAGAATGGCTGCGGTCCAAAACTCGTTTCGGCGCTTCCCGCTTCGTAGATTTGCGCGATGCCTACATGGTGCAGACGCGCCAATGCTTGCGACTCGCGGTCGAACCGGCGCAGCATCTGCGCACTCGCCAACCCGGGCCGGATTACCTTCAGAGCCACTCGTCGGCGCGGGCTATCCTGCTCCGCTTCATAAACCACGCCCATGCCGCCCTCGCCCAAAACGCGCACAATCCGGTAGCGGCCGACGGCGGCGGGAACCAACGGCGCGGGGGCTTCGATGCCCAGCCCTTCCCAGACGGGCTTATCGAGGACGCCGCCCCCTACCGTTGCGCGAGCGATCATAGACTCGGCTTCGCGCCGTAACTCCTCATCACCAAGACAAGCCTCGGCCAGGAATGGGCCGCGCTGGCCGGGCTCCCGCTCGAGCGCTAAGTGACAGAGTTCTTTGAGCTTTTGCCATCGTTCGGGGGTCATGGGCTGCCCCTTTTTTTGCTCCGCAGTGTAGCACACCCGTCATAACGTCTGGCCAGGTGGGTGGAAGCTGCTCTTCAAGATCGAGGCCACTGAAGCACATCTGCGATGGCCCTTTTTACCCCTGTCTTACGCCTTTACCGATGAAGGTCAGGAGGACTTATGATCGCCAAATCTGCTCACGCATTGGCATTTGTTCTGACGTCTGCTCTGCTGCTGCCGGCCCAGAGCGTTCCTCCGCCGCCGAAACCGTCTGATAGCGGACCTAGCCTGGAGGTAACGATGAAGTACATCCAGGAAAAGCTAAACGCCCAGGGTGTGCTGAGTTGGATGTCTTGGTACCGGAACACTCAGCCGCCAGGCGCGTCGCAATGGGCTGGCCAGTCTTCGACTCCCACACCCGAGTCGGAAGAAGTCGCGGACGCAACACCAGACCCTAAGGGATGCGCCCTTCGCGTGCGCTTCAAAACCACCTACAACAGTAAAGCGAACACCGACCAGGACGCTTCGATTTCCTTTAAGGAAATCGAAAAGCTGGAGGTAACCACGCTGCAGGAAGAATTCCAACGCTACCGAGTGATTCCCCCAGGGAACCCCGATATACGGGCGGAGGTGTCGCCGGAAATTTGGGTTCTCCTCGTCCGTTTCGCCAATAATCCGGGGCAGCGGCTCGATTTTAAGTTTTTGGACCCCGATGCGGCGAATCGCATGGCCAAGGCTATGATGCGCGCCACCGAGCTTTGCGGCGGCGGCGATGACGACCCGTTCAAATGATCACGAAATTTGCTTTGCGGGGAGGCGAGGAGATGATACTTAATGTTCGGCTTCTAAGCCGTTTGGGCGGGCGGTGGCCCGAACGGCATGTTTGATTCAGCGCAACAAGACGCTACGCGGACGGAATCGCGCTTCACTGAGGACGCTTTTGCGCCCCAGCAGCGCCATCCAGACCTGCATCCAAATCATAAGTTCGTGCGCCAAAGCGCAGGTCCGTCTGGTCGTGTGATTGCGTTCGGGTCGGAGGCGGAGTCATGAAAACAAAATTTACATCGATGCCGGCTGTTCCGATCCTTCTCTTCACGCTCTTCACGTCGAATTTGCCAGGCCAGCAGGTAATTCCACCTCCGCCAAGGCCGACGGACGATGGGCCCAGCCTCGCTGACGTGATGAAGAACATTCAGGACCTGCTTAGCCGTTCCTTTGTCCACAATTTTACACTTCAATACGTGCGGGATGGCAAACCTCAAAGTACGCAGTACATGGTGGAATTCACGCAGCTTCTTTTGGATCCGCAAACCTGCAACATGCGGTACCACGTTAAAGTGTTCTCGGGCGTTGCCGTGGCCGTCGACACGGATGTTGAAATATCGCTAAATCGTACTATTAGCATTCATGTAAAGGCCAACGATCAAGAGTTACAACTAGCTTACGGAACTCTCGCATTTCCAGACTTGCCATCAGAGGTGCTGGACGGAGGCGACCACTTTCATACTAGCCCTAAGGTTTTCGATATCCGTTTAGTCGATGAAAGATATATTGGACGTCACCTCCTGATCAACAGTGTGGACTCCGCCAAACGTCTGGCCGTCGAACTCAATCGTGCGGTTGGCCTCTGCACGGCCGACAAGACCTCGCTGCCCATCCGCTCGGACGCAAACCCGCCCCTCACCGACACGATGCAGTTTATTCAAGACAAGCTGAATAACCAGGGGCCAATTAGGTATCAGGAAACGGCCATTAGGAACAAAACTCAAGAGATGGGCTACGTTGACCAAAAGACAGACCAGATCACCGATGTAAGAGCGAACCCTGGCTCGTGTCAAATCTCGTTTCACACGAATAGCTCGTCCGAATTCGAGAATGCCAATGAGCATATAGCCCGGAACGAAGATAAGTACTTTATTATTAATCTACGACTAGTAACACAGATTTCGGTATGGTCTTCTGATGAAACTGATGCTACATCAACTAATAAATCACAAAACTATCGAACCTATCGAACCACGCCATCCGTATTTCATATCAGGCTTAAAACAAGCGACGAATGGCGGCCTATCCTAACCATCGGGGACGAGGACATCGCTACGCGCTTGGGGCGCGCTCTCAACCACGCTGCGGAAGTGTGCACGCCCTACAAAAAACCAGACCCCTTCTAATGGCGCCATGTGGCTTGGCCGAGGATGCGAAGGAGACTACCAGTTCGTTAGTGATGCAGTTTTCGAGGAGCCGAATGAAAGCACAATCCCGCTGCGTGTTGGCCTTTACGATGATTCTCGTCACTTCAACTTTGTGTGCCCAGAGCGTCCCTCCACCGCCGAAGCCCGTGCCCGACGGCCCGCCGCTCGCAGAGACTCTCGAATCCCTCAAGCAGACGCTGCTCGCATCCGGCAAGCTCGACTATACACTTAACACAGGTGACCGGCGGTTCAGCATTACCAATGTCGCCGTTGACACCGCGGATTGCAGTATGCGTGGAAATGTTACCGACAATTTGAAGGGCCAACCCCCGCATGAATCGCCTTTTCCGCCTGCCTACTACGCTTTCGAAGAAATAGACAGCGTCAAGGTTATGACACTGCAAGAGTCTTCAGACATTGGGCCACACCCAGATGGTCCGATGAAATACTCGAACGGATATGTCGTGGCGAACAACAATGGCGGAGTTTATTTTAAATTTGCGGACAAGGAGGCGGCCACGCGGGTGGCCGAACTGCTTCGCCGGGCGTCGGAAGTCTGCCGCGCCCAGCCCCTTCAATTGAACCGCGCAGCCAGAGATCCAACTTTAAGCGATACGCTCCGCTTCATCGAGCAGAAATTGAACACGGAAGCTTCTGTCTCATACGAAGTTCGAGTCTCACACTCAGAGTCAGACAGAGACTTCTCTTTGCGGCAATCCTCTCAAGTTGTTGATGCATACGGCAATCCGACTACTTGTCAGCTTCGTTACCGAACGCTTGAAACTGACAACGGCAAACCCTCATCTGATTGGAAGAAGATTATTTCGTTCAGGCGAGTGCAAAAGATTGAGGAGCTCTCGGCTCAAACTAAATGGCAGCAAGTGGAGGACAATTATACCCGAGAAATTAATTTACACAGAGACAACCTTCACTCAGACGCAGTGCAACACGAACCAAGGTCCATTGTGACTTTGACAACAGACGTAACCGTCTTGCGGGTGAAGTATCCCGGTGGTCAAGTCGCAGGAGAAATCGAATTTTCAGACGGGGAAATCGCGGACCGCGTCGCCAAAGCCATGAATCACGCGGCCGAACTTTGCCGTCCGATAAACAAGGAACCGTTCTGAGGGAACACGGAGGACGAGCCATGCGAACGAGAATGCCCTGCACCGCACTTTTGCTGGCGACCATCCTGGCCGCGCCTGGGGTCACCCTATTGTGTGCCCAGAGCGTTCCTCCGCCGCCGAAGCCCGTGCCCGACGGTCCGCCGCTCGCCGAGACTCTCGAATCCCTCAAGCAGACGCTGCTCGCGTCCGGCAAGCTCGACTATACAAGGAACGCAAAAATCAATCAGTTCAGCATTACCTCAGACCAGCGGTTCACGATTACCAATGTCGCCGTTGACCCCGCGGATTGTAGTATGCGGGTCCAGTCTACCGACAATGAGAAAGGCCAACGCCCACATGAATCGCCTTTTCCGCCTGCCTACTACGCTTTCGAAGAAATAGACAGCGTCAAGGTTATGACACTGCAAGAGTCTTCAGACATTGAGCCCCAAGCATTTGGACCGACGAAATACTCAAACGGATATGTAGCGGTGATCAACGGCAACACCGGAAGTAGTTTGAAATTTGCGGACAAGGAGGCGGCCACGCGGGTGGCCGAACTGCTTGGCCGGGCGTCGGAAGTCTGCCGCGCCCAGCCCCTTCAATTGAACCGCGCAGCCGGAGATCCAACTCTAAGCGATACGCTCCGCTTCATCGAGCAGAAATTGAACACTGAAGCTTCTGTCTCCTTCGAAGCTCGATTCTCAAACTCAGACTCTCCTTCGCGGTACTCGTATCAAGTTGTTGACGCACATAGCGATCCGACCACTTGCCAGCTTCGTTACCGAACGATTGGAACTGACGACGGCAAACAAGGACTTGGTGCGAAGAGTGTTATTTCGTTCCGGCGAGCGCAAAAGATTGAGGAGATCTCGTTTCAAACTGACTGGCAACGATTCCAAGACAACTATGACTCCAAGAACCCAGAATCCTCCAGAACAATTGTAACTTTGACACCCGACGTGACCCTCTTGAAGCTGAAGTATCCCGGTGGTCAAGTGGCAGAAGAAATCGCTTTTTCAGACGCGGAAATCGCGGACCGCGTCGCCAAAGCCATGAATCACGCGGCCGAACTTTGCCGTCCTGTAAACAAGGAACCGTTCTAGGCGATGCCCAGGGATGTCCCCTGTTGCGGGCATTTTGCGCCTTTATAGAGTGAAGGCCATTGCACACAGGGATCCAGGGCTAGAAGCCAGATGAGAAAGGCACTTGGAGAGAAAGGTGGAATTACATGCGTGGAGAAAAGCGGTCCATGATTCCTCGGAGCATACTCGTCCTGGGATTGAGCCTGGTGCTTGCAACCACGGCCTTGCCACGTCCGCAGAGCCCACAGCAACAGCAACAGCAGGAGCAAGAGCGGGAACGCGAGCGGAAAGCCGAGCAAGAGCGTCAGCGTCAGGCGCAACAAGAACGCCAACGAGAAGCCGAACAGGAACGGCGGCGCGAGGCGCAACAAGAACGCCAACGAGAAGCCGAACAGGAACGGCAGCGCGCACAACAAGAACACCAACGCGAGGCTGAACAGGAACGGCAGCGCGAGGCGCAACAAGAGCGGCAGAGACAAGGTCGACAGGAACAGCAGCAATCGTCGCGCCAGCCCAACAACAGCTATTCACCCGCGCAGCCAAATAATTCCAACACCGGCGCGACCCACCCGTATTCGCAAGGCTCGGGCGCCAATAGTAGCGGTTTGTCCTCAGGCCGCGGCTCTTCCACAACCTTTACGCCTCGCACCTATACTCCGGGATCATCTTCCTCCAGTGCGGGGTCGCCCTCCGTCTCAACAGGCCCGAAGGTTTATGTTCCTCACTCGGCCTCTTCTTCGGTTACCCGTCCCGATGGATCAACCAACTCTCGTCGGCCGGACATTTCTAAAGCTGGTCCCGTCGGCCCCCGGATTGGTGGCCCCGCGTCGACCGTGCCCGCAGGGAAGCCAGCAGCAACTCCGCCCGCCTACAGCGTAACAACTACCGCCGTGGCTTCGAAAACCGCCAAGGGCGATTCCATCCTGACCACGGCTGGCTCGGCTTCTGTCCTGCATCAAGTCAATGCCGCACGCACCAGGCTTGCTGGAGTGAACAAGCATTCGCTCCCTGCCGGGCAGGTGACCACTCACCCGGACGGAAGCTTGACGGTTACTTCGGCTGCCGGGCACGTTTACAACGTGCGCTCGAACGGCACGCTTGCCTCCTTCAAGAAAGATGGAAAAGTTGTGAGTTTCACGCCGAATGGCCGCGTCGGTTCCATCCATTCAAAAAGCATGGACGTCACTACGAACGCTCACGGCCAGCGTACGGTTGTGGTGCGTCGTGCCGATAAGAGTCTCGTCGTGAGCACGGGTCCCCATTCGGGCTATGTGCAGAAAACAGTGGCCGCCCCGAACGGGAGAATTCTGATCCAGCGCACCTACCTGGTGAACAATCTGCACGTCACGCGGGTTTACGACACCTACGTTTACAACGGCGTCACGTTGCCCCACTACGTACCCGCGTTTTATTACGCTCCGGAATTCTATGGATGGGCGTATTACCCATGGGATGCGCCGATAGCCTATCGCTGGGGCTGGGCCGATTCCCCATGGGTTGGATATTACTCCGGGTACTTTGCTCCCTTTCCGGTCTATGCCAGCCCCGCGTACTGGTTAACGGACTACATTTTCAGCGAAACGCTGGCGGAGGCCTACCAAAACATCCGCGAACGCCAAGCCGCCCGGGAAGCCCAAGCCGCAGGGGCGGAAGAAGCCGGCGATCGCCCCGATGCAGACGACGAAGTTCAAGCGCAGCAAGACACTCCCATCACTCCGGAACTGAAGCAGGCCATCGCTGAAGAGGTCCAGCAGCAGCTGGCTTACGAAAATGCGGCAGCCGCCAAGCAGGATGGAGCCGCAGCTGTAGACAGTCTCCCTCAGGTCCTCGTTGCGAACCATCTTTTTGTTGTTGGACAGGCGCTGAACGTCGCCACCACCGACGCTGCAGTCTGCGCCCTGTCACCTGGCGACGTCCTGAAGCTCACCGATACGCCTGGGGATGGTGCGCAGGCAGCCGAACTCTTCGTGGCCGCTAGCCGGCAGTCCGATTGTCCTGCTGGGACACAGGTCACCGTCGCTCTTCAAGACCTTCAGGAAATGCAGGACAACTTCCGCACGGCCCTGAGCGCAGGCCTCCAAGGACTGCACGATGGCCAGGGCCAGAACGGCTTGCCACCGGCACCGAGGTCCGCCATCGCGCCACCGCCGCGCCCGGCTGTAAATGTGACCGCTGATAACACCGTCCTCGAATCCGCGCTAATGGAAGCGCAGCTCGATGCTGACAAGGCGGCATCGCAAGCCACCACGCAGGCTTTTTCACCAACCGCACCGAAGCTGGCGCAGCCCGCCCCTGCGGCGACTGCGACTCCAAAGACGAACTGAAAGAGGGTGGAGATATGAAGCAAAAATCATCTGGCGGGCTACTCTTCCGGGAGAGCGAAATATTCTTGGCCGGTGATTGGCTTCCCGAACGTCAGAATGGCGGAAAAGTCGCAGTTGAATAGGAGCTTGTTCAGGTTGATCGCGCCAAACTTCGAGCCTTGCAGCGACCACTCAGGGATCAGCAAGATAAGGCCTCGAGGCTTCGCATCGTCGGGATCGGTTCGGTTTGGTGACACGGTAAACGTGCTGCCAGCATTTCTTCATCGGGAGGGAGCGCCCTCTCAGGCTCAAGAGTGTTCGATGCATATTTATGCGAAAATTGCTGTTCCATTACTGTTCTGAGTGACTCCCGCATCTACTCGGGCGTTCCATTTTCCGCTCTGCGCGATTTCTCGAAGACCTTACCTATTGTCACCAATTCTGTCCGACCCGGGACAGTGGCTAACCCGCCGCTTTTATCGCTGCCTTCAGTGAAAAAAGCCAACTTCGTGCATCCGAATTCCGGCTAACTATTTCGCGTGCGCAAAGGGTCTTCAATCGGTTTGGGAGCATCTTTTCCAGCGGACTTGTGGCTCGTTCCCGTTTTGTTCTTGCCGTTTCTCATATCGATTCCTTTATTTTCTTCAAAGTAGGTCCCAGTCCGCGTCCCGCTGCGCCAAGATACCGGCGCGGATGCCTTAGAACAATTGCGAGGGCTTTGGAACATCCTTAGAACAAAACCCGCGGTCCGGGGGCGATTTTCAACAACTTCCAGGCGGAAAGGCAATCGAATCATCAGGATTTATGGAGCGGGCGATGGGAATCGAACCCACGTCCGAAGCTTGGGAAGCTTCTATACTGCCATTGTACGACGCCCGCTCGTTACTCTCGATTGTACTCAGGATTCGATATTCCGTACAGCGGTTTGCTGATTCTAATTCACTGCAAATTGTTCGCAATTTATCACGCATAAGGCACCGCGCGTTTGTCGTGCAAAGCATCTTGGCTCGAACTTCGCTGGAGTAATTCTAGCGGCGTCGCCGCGGCCTGTATTGACAGAGGCCCGCTTGGGATACCCCGTCCCATTCCCGATCGTCGCCACGGAACACCACCCACGCAGCAAGCGGTACACTTCATCGCAGAGGGTGGACAGAATCGAGATCGAGATTCAATTCCAGAACATTCACGCGGGATTCACCAAGAAACCCCAAGTCCCGCCCTTTCGTATGTTTTTGCACAAGGGCGCGTACTTCATTTTCCTTCATGCCGCGTTCGCGCGTGACGCGCGCGATCTGGAATTCGGCGGCGGCAGGCGAGATTTCCGGGTCGAGCCCGGAACCGGACGTCGTCACCAAATCAATGGGGATCGCGGCGTTCGGATTTTCCGCCTTTAATTTCTGAACGTCGCCTTGTACCAGGTCCAGCAACGCTTTGTTGGTGGGGCCCAGATTCGAACCGCCGCTCGCCGTGGCATCGTATCCAGTTCCCGCAAAAGACGGCCGCGAATAAAAGTAGCCCGGGAGAGTAAAAGATTGCCCGATAATTCTTGAGCCCACGATCTTTCCATTTTTCTGGATCAGTTGTCCGTTGGCTCGATCGGGAAAGAGCAATTGAGAAAGGCCCGTGATCGCGAGCGGGTACAAAACGCCGAACATGACCGTCGTAACGAGAGTGAACCACAGCGCGATCAGAAAATTCTTTTTCATAAGCTCCTCAAACGACCCGCAGGTAGGTCAACGCCACGTCGATCAGCTTAATTCCAAAAAATGGGGCGACGATTCCACCCACTCCATAGATCAACAGGTTGCGCTGCAGCAGCGCCGCCGCACCCAGCGGTCGATAGCGCACGCCGCGAAGAGCGAGTGGAATGAGGGCGACGATGATCAATGCGTTAAAAACCACGGCGGACAAGATCGCCGATTGCGGCGTGCGAAGATGCATCACGTTTAATACATTCAGGACAGGAAACGCTCCCGCGAACATCGCAGGAATAATCGCGAAGTACTTCGCCACATCGTTCGCGACGGAAAATGTCGTGAGCGCGCCACGCGTAATCAGCAGCTGCTTGCCAATTTCGACGATTTCAATCAATTTCGTCGGATTCGAATCCAGATCCACCATGTTGCCGGCTTCTTTCGCGGCTTGCGTTCCGGTGTTCATTGCCACGCCAACGTCCGCTTGCGCCAGCGCCGGAGCGTCGTTCGTGCCGTCGCCGGTCATGGCCACAAGTTTGCCTTTCGCTTGCTCGCTCCGGATCAGTGCCATCTTGTCTTCCGGCGTCGCTTCGGCAAGAAAGTCGTCGACTCCGGCTTGACGGGCGATAGCCGCCGCCGTCAAAGGGTTATCGCCGGTGATCATCATCGTACGAATGCCCATGGCGCGAAGATGATCGAAGCGCTCCTTCATGCCTCCTTTGACGATGTCGGTAAGTGCGATCGCGCCCAGCACGCGGCCGTTTTCCGCAACGAGCAAGGGTGTTCCGCCCGCATTCGAGATCTCCCGCACGCACATTTGGACGTCCGCCGGCACGGCGTTGCCGCGGCCATTGGTCAGGCGGCTGATTGCGTCAAGGGCGCCCTTACGAATTTCTCTGCCGTCGATGTCCACACCGGACATTCTGGTTTGCGCCGAAAACGGAATGAACGTCGTGCCGTGCGAAGAAAGGTCGCGTCCGCGAAGCTTGTAACGTTCCTTTGCCAGCACAACGATGGATCGCCCCTCCGGAGTTTCGTCGGCGAGCGAGGAAAGCTGCGCGGCATCGGCGAGATACGCTTCTTCGATTCCGGGCGCCGGAAAAAATTGCGTCGCGGCGCGATTGCCGAGGGTGATCGTGCCGGTCTTGTCGAGCAACAACACGTCCACGTCACCGGACGCCTCGACAGCCCGCCCGGACATCGCGATGACGTTTCGCTGAATCATGCGGTCCATCCCGGCAATGCCGATGGCGGAAAGCAAGCCTCCGATCGTTGTGGGTATGAGACACACAAGGAGTGAGACCAAGACAAAGATGCTCTGCGGAGCGCCGGAATAGACGGCAAATGGTTGCAGCGTCACAACCGCCAGCAGAAAGATGATCGTGAGGCCCGCCAGCAGGATATTAAGTGCGATCTCGTTCGGTGTTTTTTGCCGTGCGGCGCCCTCGACGAGCTTGATCATGCGGTCGAGAAAAGTCTCACCCGGATTCGAAGTGATGCGAACCTTGATCTCATCGGAAAGTACGCGCGTTCCGCCGGTCACGGCCGAACGGTCTCCGCCGGATTCGCGGATGACCGGAGCGGATTCGCCGGTGATTGCCGATTCGTCGACCGAAGCCACGCCTTCAATCACCTCGCCGTCTCCGGGAATGAAATCCCCCGCTTCGACGACAACGATGTCTCCGGACCGCAGTTTCGAACTGGCCACGACCTCGATACTGCCGTCGGCGCGCAAGCGATGCGCTTGCGTTTCCGCACGCGCTTTGCGCAACGTGTCCGCCTGCGCTTTGCCTCGCCCTTCGGCCATCGCTTCCGCAAAATTCGCAAAGAGAACCGTGAACCACAGCCAAAGTGTGATTTGCAGGCCAAAACCAAACTGCCCGGCGCGATGAAAAACGTTCCATGCCAATTGAATGGTCGTCAGTACCGCGCCGACTTCCACGACGAACATGACCGGGTTTTTGAACATCGTGCGCGGATCCAGCTTGCGAAAGGAATCCAGAATTGCTCGCGAAAGAATGGCGCCATCGGCGAGTGATTTTTTCCTGATTTGAGCGACCGGGTCCATGTACACCTCAAAAAACCTTTCCTGCGTTCATCAGCAAATGTTCGAGAATCGGCCCGAGACTCAGAGCCGGAAAAAATGTAAGCGCGCCTACGATAAGAATTGTGGCGACCAGCAGACCGGCAAATAATCCGCCGGTTACCGGAAAAGTGCCGGCAGATTCCGGGACCGGCTTCTTTTTGGCAAGGCTCCCGGCAATGGCAAGCACCGGAATGATCATGAAGAAGCGACCGAGGAGTTGAGCCGCCGCGGTGGTTGTGTTGTACCACATGGTATTTGCGTTGATTCCGCCGAATGCCGAGCCGTTGTTTCCGGTCGAAGAGACGTACGCATAAAGAATTTGCGACAGCCCGTGCGGACCAGGGTTGCTTATGCCGGCCGTTCCGTACGGCTTCACCACCGACACGGCGGAAAAAATCAGGATCGTGCAGGTCAGCACCAGAACCGCGAGCATGGCCATCTTCACGTCGTAGGATTCGATCTTCTTGCCGAGATACTCTGGAGTTCTGCCAACCATCAGGCCGGCAATAAATACGGCGAGAACCACGAACACAAAAATTCCATAGAGGCCAGCACCGACGCCTCCAAACACAACTTCACCCAGCATGATGTTGATCAATGGAATCATTCCGCCGAGCGGCGTGTACGAGTCGTGCATTCCGTTCACCGCGCCGCAACTCGCGTCGGTCGTGACCGTGGCGAACAGCGTGGAGTTAGCAATTCCGAACCGAACTTCCTTCCCTTCCATGTTTCCGCCGGATTGCAGTTCGCTCGATCGTTGGTCCGTATTGGCCAAAAGTGGATTGCCGCGGGCCTCCGCCCAGTAGGTGGCCGAGACGCCGGCGAAAAATAAAAATGCCATCGCCGCCCAAACGGCCCAGCCATGACGCTGCGATCCGGTCATTCGGCCGAGGGTATGAGTCAGGCCGGACGGAATTGCAAAAATCAGGATCATTTCGAAAAAATTCGAAAGCGGCGTCGGATTTTCAAAAGGATGAGCGCTGTTGGCGTTGAAGAATCCGCCGCCGTTGGTGCCAAATTCCTTGATCGCTTCCTGCGAAGCCACCGGCCCTTGCGCGATTACCTGTTGCGTGATCGTTTGCGTCGCGGTTTTGCCGTCAGCTCCCGCGACTTGCGCGGTGTACGGTTGAATCAGCTCAACCGTCGTATAGGGCTTGAAATTCTGCACGACTCCTTCGGACACAAGAAATAGCGAACCGACGACGCAGACGGGCAGCAGCACCCACAAGAGGCAACGCGTCGTATCCACCCAGAAGTTTCCGAGCTTGTCCGTTTCCTTGCGCGCGATGCCGCGAATCACCACGATTGCCAGCACAATGCCGACGGCAGCGGACACAAAGTTGTGGTACGCCAGCCCGGCCATCTGCGTGAAATAACTCATGGTGGATTCGCCGCTGTACACTTGCCAATTCGTGTTTGTTGTAAACGACGCGGCGGTGCCGAACGCCAATCCCGGTTCGACGTTGGGGAAATTTCGTGGATTGAACGGAAGCCATTTCTGCGTGCGCTCAATCAGATAGAGCAGTGCCATCGAAACGCCGCTGAACAAAAGCATGGCCACGGCGTATTCCGTCCAGCGCATTTCGCGCTTCTCATCCACACCGGTCAGCCGATAGACGAGCTTTTCGACGGGCCGAAAGATGCGATCGAGAAAGGTCTTCTCCCGGTTGAACACGCGCGTCATGAACACGCCGATCGGTTTCGTCACCAGGAATGTGACAAAAAGGAAAAAAACGATTTGAAACCAGCCATTCTGGCTCATGAACTAAAACTCCTCCGCTTTCAACAGGGCGTAAAGCAAGTACCCAAAAAGGAAGGCGCAAATCACCAGCAAGGCCGCATTACCAAACGTCATGGACTCACTCCTTTTTCAAACGTTCGCATCCGCGAACGTAGAAGATTCCAAGTGCGAAAAATAGCGCAGTCGCTGCGAAGAAAATGGCGTCTAACATGGGTACCTTCACTCTCCGAAAACCTAAAATTTCACCAGGATGGCCAGCGTGGCCCGGTCTTCGGTTTTTCTGAGGTCCGGCGTAAAGCCCGGCACCGTCGCTCCGGGTGAACCGCAGATATTCGTGACGGTCGATGCGGTGGGACAAGAGGTCGGCGTGATCCCGCCCGGTCCCGAAAAATACGGCACGTTCGCCGCACGGTGATTGTATTCCCAGCGGAAAGTGATGTACTGGCTGGGCATGTAGTCGAATGTTCCGGAAATGTCCCACGCTTTGAACGGGTCGCCGGGATTCTCCGTAAAATATGGCGTTCCCGAAGCTGCCGTCGCGCCATTGATTGGTGGCAGCAACACCAGATACCGCCCCGGATTGTTGATTCTCCCGCCGCCGATGGTCAGGCCATAGATGTCCTTGTGGAACCACAGGCGGTCGTAAACCATGAAGCCCAGGAAGCTCTGCTTCGGCCCGCCCTTGCGATTGCCAAAGCAACTGACTCCGCCGCCAGATTCGCATCCGGCGTCGCCCGTCAGCGAAAACGCCGCCTTGTCGAGAAACCTTTCCGGGTTGTCGTAGTATTTCACCTGGATACTGTCGTCCGTGTGGTAGCGCGTGCGGCCTGGCGTGAAAATCGTGTCCTGGCCCAAGCCATATTGATTGGCGACGATGGAAATTTTGTCGTTTGGGCGCCACGCGATCTGTCCTCCCAAGCCCAACCGATTGTTGAAACGGCCGTAGGACTGCCAACCGTTGATGATCCACGGTTCAATCTTCAGTTTTTCCGTGGGATAGACTTGCACGCGCAATCCCGTGAAGAACCACGGCGTGTTTGAGGAGACGTACGACGGCTGATACGCCCAATTGTCGAATTGGTAGTAGCTGAACAGTCCGATATACGACAGGAAGATCCCCGCATCCACGTTGACGCCATGCAGCGCGTCGAAGTGATAGCCGCCGTACGCCTCCGAGACGTAACGGTAGGCATCGGCCAGATTCCATTGACCGCGCGACGGACTGGCGTCATTGCGCGCCGTCGTCTGGGAATACAACCCGATCTGCGACAGTATCCGCCCGCGAACGTTGTTGTAGTGGAAGTCGCCGCCGACTCCGATGTCGGTCACATGCACTTCGTTCGAACGAAAAACCTCGCTCGACCCGCCGATCGTGTCATCCTTCGGATGATTGAAGTCGTACACGTAGTCGATGTCCGCGCGGAACTCCGGCGTAAAAAACTTCGTGTCGTACGGAGTGTCCTTGGTGCGCGGATTTCCGGTCAGCCAGGACCAGTCGGCAAACGCAAATGGCTCTGCTTTCTTGGGTTTTACAATGCTCGTCGTGTTCTTTTCCGCGGCTTGTGGTTGGACGCTTGTGATCATCGCAACGTTAGTTACGCCGCGCGACGTGGTCTCCGTGGAAGTCGCGCTCGCAGCAAGGGCGGGTGTTTCCCCCGAGGCAGACGAAGAATCGGAATTCGTCGAAGGAGACGCGGGAGCGGCGGCTGTTTGTGCTTTACTCTCAAGCTCGGCCATGCGCTTTTCGAGTTGCTCCACGCGATCCAAGAGCTGCCGTTCCCGTTCCGTCAACGGCGCGGGCGCGTCGATCTTTGCCGCTGCCGCCGGCTTTGCCGTTGGCTGGTTCTTGCCGTCGTCATCTGCAAACGCGGATGAGGCAACCGCACTTCCGCAAAGCGCCCCTGCAAGTATCAGTGCTGCGAAGTTCTTCCCTTTAAAAATGGCCATTCTTCTCTCCTAGCCTCTCCTGCCGGACCTCCAGGATTTTGCGAGGCCCCTTGTGGGCGATCGGTTATGCGGCGAACTGCCCGTCCTGCACGGAAGTCAAAAGTAACCGCATGTACGTCAATAAGTTCTGCGCGATTTCTAAGGAAATCGTAAGGAATTCCTCGCAAAGCCGCGGGAAACAAGCACGAAGCGCGGTCTTTCCACCCACAGTGAATTCGTCGTCGATTCAGTAAATGCAATCGCGCGACACGTTTTTTAGCGAATTCGCTCGCGACTTCTTAAGGCCGCGGTTTATATTTTCCGGTCACTATAGTCGCGCGTGTGTTGCGTGAACCGGCCACGAGGTTCTCGTCGTCAAGCCACGCAAAACGCCTTGCAAAGTATCGGCGGTCTCGATCGCAGACTTTTTATTCGCGCCGCGGCGCCTTGTCCAATCGGCTTTCGCCGGCAGTGCCGGCTTGTGAATGTACCGAGAGGAAGCGCATCACCGTTCGCTCGATAAAGTTCGGGCAGCTTCTTTACTTCTGTCATAAAACGGATTCGGTATCGCATCCGTACCGCACTGGCCTTGGCCGCACGGCGCGCCAACGTTTCGCCTTCATCCGGTAGTTGTCCTTTGCACAGCAGCAAACGCCTGGTTTATTGACGGCGTCGCTTGCGTCCGATAGCGTCAAGAACGGGCGAAACCGAAGCCGCAAGCCGAGGCCTGAGCCGCTAAAACGCAAACCTCGAACCAGCAACGAGCGATGCAAGCACAAGAAACTCCAAAAAGGCGGAATACGGTGGCTAATCCCATCATTACCCTCACGACCGACTACGGCACAAACGATCATCTGGTCGGCACGATGAAAGGCGTCATTTTAAAAATCAATCCCGATGTGACGATCGTGGATATCTCGCACAACGTCACCGCCTACGATTTGCTTGACGGCGCACTGACCATCGGCTCGGCTTACTCTTACTTTCCACCCAAAACGGTTCACGTCGTCGTCGTCGATCCCGGCGTCGGCACCGAGCGCAGGCCAATTCTGGTGAGCGCACAGAATCAATATTTCATCGCGCCGGATAACGGCGTCCTTTCCGTGATTTTCGAGCGAGAAGAAAATGTCGTCGTCCGCCACGCCAATGTCGAGCACTATTACCTCAGCCCGGTCAGCAAAACGTTTCACGGGCGCGACGTGTTTGCTCCCGTCGCGGCATGGCTCACCAAGGGCTGGCAGACGCCGAGCATGGGCGAAGAAATCACCGACTACAAAAAGTTTTCCATGCCAAAACCCAAGCCGGCGGATGCCAGTCTAAAAGGTGTCGTGTTGCGGGTGGACGCGTTCGGCAACTTGATTACAAACTTCCGCGCGGAACATCTTGCGGAAAATGCCGGAGAAAATGGCAATTTCCAAATGCAGGTGGGAACGCACGCAATCAACAAACTCGTTGACACCTTTGCGCACGGCGCGGCCGGCGAAGCGATTGCTTACATCGGCTCGAGCGGCTTTATCGAGATTGGCGTGAATAAAGGAAGCGCGGCGCGCACGCTTGCGCTGGGCCGCGGCACACAAGTTGTGCTTGCCACAAAGTAAGACCCGATATTTATCAATCGCAACGACTCATGCTCGGCTTCGCGCGCCACGTCACGACTCGGTCCGATACCGCACTCGCGTTTCGTGTGAAAACTTTCCTAAGCCACGGCTGCGGCCGGTTGCTTCCGCTTGTGCCAGTAACCCAATGCCGCGAACAAAAGGATGGCGGGCACTCCGGTCAGCCCGCAAACGATAAAAAAAATGCCGTAGGCGTGAATGAGGCCGTGCGTGGCGCTCAGTCTCTCCACCGCAGCTCCGGAAAACCCCTTCAAGATCTTTCCGAGCCAGGCATAGGTTGAACTCAAAAGTGCATATTGCGTGGCGGTATATCCCAGGCTGGTGAGGCTCGACATGTACGCGACGAGTGCAACGCCGGCAAAACTGAGGCTAAAATTGTCACCCACCATGACAAGAGCGAAGACACGAATGCTCAAACCCGAGAACGCGAGTGTCGCAAATGCCGCCGTCGCAGCCGCCTGCAGAATGCCGCCGATGATGAGCGCGCGCATGTAGCCCAGCTTCAGCGCGCAGAATCCGCCCGCGGCGATGCCGCAAAACGTAGCGATAAGTCCGATCGAGCCGCGCACCTCACCGACCGTTTGCTTCGAAAGGCCAAGGTCGTGGTAATAGGGATTCGCCATCGGGCCCATCACGAAGTCCGGTATCCGGTACATGCTGATTGCCGCCAACATCACCAGCGCCACCCAGCCATGCGCGCGAAAGAAAGCGATGAACGGCCCGACAACGGCGTCAACGAAGCCGCGAGGTGTCCAAAGTGGCTGTTCGCGCTTTTTTTCATCCGTCGATGCATTCAAGCGCTCCGGCTCCTTCGCAAAGCAAGTTGCGATGATTCCAATGGCCATGCATGCGCCGTAAATTCCATACGACATGCGCCAGCCCACGGTGGCGGCAACGATGAGGATAAGGGAATCCGTCGCCAGCAGCGCCAGGCGGTAGCTGAATTGATAGGCCGACGCGAGGAGCCCTTGTTCTTCTCCGCCCTCTGCCGATTCGATTCGCCAGGCATCCACCACGATGTCCTGCGTCGATGAGGCGAATGCCACGACGAGGGCAAGCGCACCCAGACGCGCAAGCCCGGCTTTCGTGCCGTTTCCGCCCATGGCAACCAGCGCCAGCCCGATGGCAATTTGCGAGAACATGATCCATCCGCGCCGATGCCCAAGCCGCTTGAATAGCGGCAAGTCGGCGCGGTCTATCAAGGGCGCCCACAGAAACTTCAGAGAATAAGCAATGCCCACCCAGGAAAGAAAGCCGATCGCAGTCAGGGAGGTATGTTCATCGCGCAGCCAGTAGCCAAACGTATTGCCAACCAAATAAAAGGGGAGGCCTGAAGAAAATCCAAGCAACAACATTGTCAGCGTTTTGGGCCGAAGGTAACCGGCGATCCGGTGCTTTTGCGGATTCACGCCTTTATTCTCTAAGCGCGCCTCACTAAACTCAACGCTCATACAAACGGATCTTGTCCATGCTGACACTCTCGTTGGCGTCAGAAATCACGTTTTAGAAGATGCCCCGGCATGCGTTGCGCTTAGGAACCAGTCGAAGGCGAGTTCGATTCGATTTTGCGCAAGTTCTCGGCGGAAGCAGGGTTCGCGCCACTCGCGCCGTCTTGCGGCAGAAGTTGTATTTTCACGCGCGCCACGCGCCGGCCGTCCATTTCCACAATATTGAATCGAAAATTGCCGAAGTCGAAGCTTTCGCCGCCCTTCGGAATAAATCCAAGTTGATCGAGCACAAAGCCTCCGACCGTCGCGTAGGCAGGATCCTCCGGCAGCGCAATGTTGTACTGCGCATCCAGATCGCGCACGCTTAACGCCGCATCGAACACCACCGCTCCATCCGCGAGCGTTAGCGGTTTCTCCACCACATCGAATTCATCGTGAATTTCGCCAATCATCTGCTCCAGAATATCTTCCATCGTGGCGAGGCCAAGAATGCTTCCGAATTCGTCCACGACGACGGCCATCGAAGTGTGCTTCGTGCGAAATTCGGCCAGCAATTCCGACGCCGGCTTGGTTTCGGGAACGATCAGCAGTTCGCGCAAAACGCGCCGCAGATCGAACGGCGCCGCCGCGGTACGCTCTTCGAAGCGCCGCTCGCGATCGAGCAATACCCACATCATGTCCTTGATATGCACAAAACCGAGCATGTGATCGATCGTTCCGCGATACACCGGTATCCGCGATCGCTGCGTCGTCGCAAAAACGCGCATCACCTGGTCCAGCGGCGCTTCGAGTGGCAGCACATGCATATCGGGTCGCGACACCATGATTTCGCGCACTTGCACCTGGCCAAGCTCGATCGCGCTCAAAATGAATTTCTCTTCGCCCGCCGCAAGCAATCCGCGCTCTCTCGCTTGCTGAATTTGCATTTGCAGCTCTTCGGTCGAATGCGCAACGCCATGGCCGCCGGGCGTCGAAACGCCCAGCACCCGTACGATCGATCCTGAAATTCCTTCGAGTAGATCGATCGCCCACCGGAATGTATTGAGGAACCAATGAAAGGGTCGTGCCACCAGCAGCGCCACGCGCTCGGCACGGGCCAGGCTCACCGTTTTCGGCACCAATTCTCCGATCACGACGTGCAGAACGCTCAACAGGACAAAAGCGCAAGAAAGCGCAAGGGCATGCGCCAAAACCGCCGACCGCGTTGTAAGGCTGCCCGGCCAGATATTCTGAAACAGATGCGCCAGCGTCGCTTCGCCCAGCGCGCCGAGCGCCAAGCTTGCAATCGTGATGCCGAGTTGCACGCCGGAAACCACGCGGTGCAGATCGCGAAGCAGGTCTTCCACAATTTTCGCCGTAGAGCTGCCCCGCGCCACGAGCTGCCGCACGCGCGAAATTCTCACCGCCACCAGCGAAAATTCCGTCGCGGCAAAAAATCCATTCAGCAGCGCCAGTGCGACCACTCCGACGAGTCGAACGAAGAACATGCGCGGTTGGCTACCTCATCCGGATTGTATCAGCACTCGCGCCACGGCCATCGCGCCCCTTCGGTTGCGTGCGGGCAATTGGTCCTCTACACTCGTTTTTCACTTCTGCGGCCCGGAGAATCCTTGTTACGCGCACTGCGCATCTTTGGCTGGATCATCACGATTGTTTTGCTCGTCGCCGGCTTCGGCCTCTGGTGGTTCGTTTACCGCCCGCTCCCGCAGGTCGACGGCACGCTCTCGCTTCCCGGACTCAAGGCGGAAGTCACCGTTGAGCGCGACGTTTGGGGCGTTCCGCACATTCGCGCCGCCAATTTCTCCGACCTCGTCGAAGCGCAAGGTTACGTCATCGCGCAGGACCGCCTGTGGCAGATGGATTTGCTTCGCCGCGTCGGTCGCGGCCAGCTCGCGGAAATTTTTGGCCCGGACGTGGTGAAAATCGACACGCAATTCCGCACGCTTCGCGTCGGCGCCGTCGCCGATCGCGAAGCCGCTTCCCTCGAAGGCGAAGCCCGCGAAGCGATGGACGCCTACACACGCGGCGTCAACGCTTACATCGATCGGCACAAACAAAACCTTCCGATCGAATTCAAGCTGCTCAACTATTCGCCGCAGCCCTGGAAGCCCGCCGACTGCCTCGTCATCGCCGGCTACATGTATCAGACGCTTTCGAACAGATGGGAATCGAATCTCGATCGTGCGAAAGTCACCGAGCGCGTCGGCGCCGATCGAGCCAAGGATCTTTTTTCATCGGAAGCCGCGCTCGATCATTTCGTCGTCGGCGATCCAAACGGGGATGGCGCCGGTGCCGAACAATCCGGCCGCAATCCCGACGACGAAGACGATGACGACGACATGGTTCCCGACACCGTGCTTAAGGCCCGCGCCACAACGAAGCCGTCGCCAAATTTTCCCGATCTCACCTCGGCTCTCGCGCCTCAAATCGAAAACTGGATCGCAGAGTCTCAAGCGGACATTCGCCGCTCGCTTGGCAGCAACAACTGGGTCGTCAGCGGCGCGTACACCGCAACGGGCAAGCCGCTTCTCGCCAACGACACCCATCTCGAACTCACCATTCCGCCCATCTGGTACGAAGCGCATCTCACCGCACCCGGTTGGAACGTCAAAGGCTTCACTCTCCCCGGTGGCCCGCTCGTCGTCATCGGCCACAACGATCGCATCGCCTGGGGCTTCACCAACAACGGCGCGGACGTTCAGGACCTTTATATAGAGACTTTCAATCCGGCGAATCCCGGCGAATATCGCGTCAAAGGCCAGTGGCAAAAAGCCCTCGTCGACGACGAAACAATTCACGTCAAAGGGAAACCCGACGAGCACGTCCGCATTCTCGTCACGCGTCACGGCCCCATCGTCCACCGCGAAGGCGACAAAGCGTACGCGCTTCGCTGGACCGCCACCGAACCCGGCGGCCTCTCCAATACTTATACGTATCTCGGCAAGGCGCAGAACTGGAATCAGTTCCGCGACATCCTCAAAAAAGTCTGGGGACCGGCGCAAAACGTCGTTTACGCCGATGTCGACGGCAACATCGGCTACGTGATGGCCGCGCGCGTGCCGATTCGCAAAAAAGGCTTCGGCGAAGTTCCCGTTCCTGGCGAGACCGACGATTTCGAATGGACCGGTTACATTCCGTTCGAAAAACTCCCGCAAATTTTGAATCCGCCGTCGGGGCTCATCGTCACCGCCAACGCACGCGTCGTCGGCCCAAAATTCAAACCGTATCTCACCGACAATTGGGAAGAACCCTACCGCACCGCGCGCATTTTCGATTTGCTGCACGACAAGCACGATCTTCGCCCCGCCGACATGCTCAAGGTCCAATCCGACACGTACAGTTTTCCCGACGCTTTCGTCGGCGAGCAGCTCGTCGCCGCAACGCACGCCGTCGCGCCAAGAGACGACCGCACCCGCCAGCTCGTCGCCGCAACCAAAGATTGGAATGGCATCGCCGTCACCGATTCGCCCGTCGTTCCCTTCCTCGGCTTCACGCGCCAGGAAGCCCTTCGCTTGATTCTCGAACCGTATCTAGGCAAGGACACCGACCTTTACCATTGGCGCAAAACCGCGTTCCTGCAAAAACTTCTTACCGATCGCCCTTCGAAATGGCTGCCGCCTTCCTTTAAGACTTACGACGAACTCCTCGTCGCCGCCGCGGATTCCGCCGTTCACATTCTCGAAACGCGAACCGGCAGCCCGCGCATTGAAAACTGGCAATGGCGAAATTTCAACGCGCTCCAGATGCAGCATCCGATCGGCCGCGCCGGCTTGCTCAAATTTTTCTTGAGCATCGCCGACAAGCCGCAAGCCGGCACACGGTACAGCCCGCGCGCCGCATCGCCTCGCCACGGTCCCGCCATGCGCTTCGTCGCCAATCCCGCCGATTGGGACGATTCAATCCTGTTAATTCCCGGCGGGCAGAGCGGCCAGCCAGGCAGCAGCCACTACACCGACCAATTTTCTTACTGGTTTGACGCAAAGCCCATCGTTCAGCCTTTTTCCGACGCCGCCGAAGCCCGCACAAAGCGCCACACACTCACGTTGAAGCCGTCTTCGTAAGCCCGCGCCAGTCATGCCCGAACTTCCAGAAGTTGAAGCCGTAACGCAAACCGTTCGTCCGCTCATCGTGGGCAGAAAAATCCTTTGCGTCCACGTTTTCCATCCCATCGCCACCAAACCGCAGTCTCCCGCAAGCTTCGTTCAAGCCGCACAAGGGCAAACTATTCACGCCGTCGCTCGCCACGGAAAATATCTCGTCATCGAACTTGACCGCGGCGTCCTCGCCATTCACTTCCGCCTCGACGGCCGGCTTCTGTGGTTCGACTCCGCCAAGGACCTGCTCGCCCGCGCCAACTGTCCCCCGCACAAAATTCACGTCGATGTTGCACTGGAACTTGACGGCGGCGTCCTCGGTTTCGCCGATCGCCGCCACTTCGGCCGCGTTCATTTTTTCGCTTCGCGCGAAGCCTGCGCCGGCATTCAATCGCTCGGCGTTGACGCGCTTGCCCGCGAATTCACGCCGCAACTTTTCGAATCGCTCCTCGCCGCGTCGCGCCGCCCGCTCAAGGAGTTTCTTCTCGATCAAACTCGCGTCGCCGGCATCGGCAATATCTACTCCGCCGAATCCATGTGGCACGCACGCCTCGACCCGCGCCTCCCGGCCAGCTCGCTTACCGCCAAAGAATCCGCCAACCTTCATAAAGCAATTGTGTCCGTTCTTCACCGTGCCTTAGAATGTTGTTTGCATCCGGCGCCCGATTTTCGCGATCCGAATTGGTGGTTCGAAGGACTCGAGAAAATTCTCTTTGCATACGATCGCGAAGGTCGGCCGTGCGTGCGATGCGGCGAACCAATCGAGCGAATCGAACAGGGTGGGCGGTCGACTTATTTTTGCAAAAGCTGTCAGAAGTGAACGCACAAAATCGTAAGCGGCAAAGGAATGAGCGCACCGCGTGAACAATCCAGCAGCGAAAAAACCGGAACCTCCGAAAAAGCCGGAATTCGAGCGCTCTTTGGCACGGCTCGAGGAAGTCGTCCGCAAACTCGAAAGCCCGCAACTTTCGCTCGACGAAGCCATGAAACTGTTCGAAGAAGGCGTCGCGCTTTCTCGTGAATGCCAGAAGCAGCTCGAAGAAGCCGAAGGCAAGGTGGAAATTCTGCTCAAAAAAGCCGACGGCAAACTTGCCGCCGAACCTTTCGATCCGGAAGGCGACGAATCGTGACGCGCCAACCGCAATTCCCTCATCTCTTTTCCACACGATGAAACTTCCTGCGTTCTTCGAAGAAGATTTACAGGCCGTCGACGCCGCGCTGCAAAAACTTTTGCCGCCGGAGACAACTCCGCCCGCCTCCATTCACAAAGCGATGCGATACAGCGTCTTCGCCGGCGGCAAACGCGTTCGCCCCATCCTCTGCCTCGAATCGGCGCGTATATTTGTCGCCGACGTCTCCGCAAGCATGTATCCCGCCTGCGCCATCGAATTCATTCACACCTATTCGCTCATTCACGACGATTTGCCCGCACTGGACAACGACGATCTGCGTCGCGGCAAACCTACCTGTCATAAACAATTCGGCGAGGCCGCGGCCATCCTTGCCGGAGACGCGCTCCTCACCCTCGCGTTCGAAACCGTCGCCGCCGCGCCGGTTGACGCCGACCGCCGCGTAAAAATGGCTGCCGAAATCGCCGCGTCGGCCGGCACCGTCAATGGCATGGTCGGCGGCCAAGTGGCCGATATCGAAGCCGAAGGAAAAAGCGTCGGCCCGGAAATGCTCGAATACATTCACCGCTCGAAGACCGCCGCGCTGATTCGCGCCGCCATCACTTCCGGCGCTCTTTGCGCCGGCGCGCCGCCAGACGACGTTGCGCGCCTCCGCCGTTTTGGCGACGCCATCGGCTGGGCCTTCCAGGTCACCGACGACATTCTCGATGTCGAAGAATCTTCCGCCGCGCTCGGCAAAACCGCCGGAAAAGACGTCGCGCAACGGAAAGCGACCTATCCATCCGTCTTCGGCCTCGAACGCTCGCACAAAATCGCCAAGGAACTCTCCGAAAAAGCGATCGGCGAGCTCGACACGTACGGCGCCAAAGCCGCGCGCCTTCGCGAAATTGCCGAATTCCTCGTCCACCGCCGGACTTAAATTGTTTCCATGAAAGCCAAATCGCGTAAGCAGCGTCTCGATCTTCTGGTCGTCGAACGCGGCCTCGCCGAATCTTGCCAAAAAGCCCAAGCCATGATTCTCGCCGGAGAAGTCAGCGTGGATGGCATCAAGGTGGAAAAGGCCGGCGCGCAAGTTTCATATTCCGCGCACATCGACGTCGCAAGCCGCCTGCAAAAATACGTCAGCCGTGGCGGCGTAAAGCTCGAAGGCGCGCTCGCAGACTTCGAAATTAATCCCGCGGGCCTGGTCTGCCTTGACCTCGGCTCTTCCACCGGCGGCTTCTCCGATTGCCTTTTGCAACACGGCGCCGCGCGCATCTACGCCGTCGACGTGAACACCGGCCAGCTTGCCTGGAAGCTTCACCAGGATTCGCGCGTCATTCGAATCGAACGCAACGCCCGCGAGTTAACCGCAAACGAAATCCCCGAACCGATCGACCTCGTCGTCGCCGATGTCTCCTTCATCTCCGTCGCAAAAGTTCTTCCGCCGGCCGTCCTCGCGGCAAAGCCCGGCGCCACGTTTCTCATTCTCATCAAGCCGCAATTCGAACTTCGCCGCGAAGACGTCGGCGAAGGCGGCATCGTCAGAGACGCGTCTCTCCACAACAAAGCGATCGCCGGCGTCGAACTCGCCGCCGCATCGAACGGCCTCCATTGCCTCGGCGTCTCGCCTAGCCGTCTCGCTGGCGCGGAAGGCAACCAGGAATTTTTTCTCCACGCCCGCAAAATCTCCTAAGGTAGAATCGCACCAGTCCATGTCCGCCATCAAAACGATTGGGATCATTTCCAGACCGCGCCGCGTCGACGTCTCGGCCATCGTGCCATCGCTGCTCCAATGGCTCGCAGCGCGCAATATCCAGGCCCCTTACGATCAGGAGACGGCGTCCTCGTTGCCCGCGGGCGCTCCGGGAAAAACTCGCGCGGAGCTCGCCGCCGAATCGGATTTGCTTCTCGTGCTGGGCGGCGACGGCACTTTGCTTTCCGCGGCGCGCGAAGCCGCTCCGCGCGGCATTCCGATTTTGCCCATCAATCTCGGCAGCCTCGGCTTCCTCACCAGTTTCACGTTGCAGGAACTCTATCCCGCGCTCGAAGAAACGCTTGCCGGTCATCTCGCCGCCAGCGAACGCGTCATGCTCCACGCGGCCTTGATTCGCGACGCAAAAACGCTCGACGATCAGCGCGTCCTCAACGAAGTCGTCATCAATAAAGGCGCTCTCGCTCGCATGATCGAAGTCCGCCTCACCATCGACGCCGATTTCGTTTGCCGCTATCGCGCCGACGGCCTCATCGTCGCCACTCCCACCGGCTCAACCGCGTATTCTCTTTCCGCCGGCGGACCAATTGTCCATCCCAACGTCGAATCCCTCATCATCACGCCCATCTGCCCGCACACGTTAAGCGACCGTCCCATCGTCGTCGACGACAAATGCTGCGTCGAGATGAGCCTCGCCGGCCCCGCCGAATCCGTCTATTTAACTTTGGATGGTCAAAAAGGCATTCCGATGCAGTCGGGAGACAAAGTGCGCATCTTCCGCGCGGAAGAACGATTAAAACTCATTCAGCCCAAGCGCAAATCCTATTACGAAATTCTCCGCAGCAAATTGAAATGGGGCGAAGCGTAGAAATTACGCCAGCATGTCGCCGCGCAACAAATCCTTCGCGGATTCCCGTTTTCGAATAATCTTCGCGCGCCTGCCTTCCACCAGCACTTCCGCCGGCCTGCACCGCGCATTGTAATTCGACGCGAGCGACATGCCGTACGCGCCCGCCGTCCAAATCGCCACAACATCGCCCGCCCGAACTTCTTCCATCGGCCAATTCCGCAAAAAACAATCGCCCGTCTCGCACACCGGCCCCACAACATCCGCAGCGGCGCGCGATGCAATCGCATCGGCCGGCCGCGTCACTTTTGTAATCGCATGGATCGCGCCGTACAGCGCCGGCCGCATCAAATCGTTCATCGCCGCGTCCACCACCACAAATCTTTTTCGCTCGCTCCGTTTCACGTAGCGCACTCGCGCCAGCAAAACTCCCGCCGGCGCAATAATGTTTCTCCCCGGCTCCAGCAACAGATGAATTCCCAGCGGCTTCACCAGCCTTGCCACCAGCTTCGCGTACTCATCGCGCGTGGGAACCTGCTGATCCGTGTACCGCACGCCCAATCCGCCGCCAAAATCCAAATACCGCAGAGCGATTCCCTCCGCGCGCAATTGCGAAACATATCCGACAACTCGCCCCAGCGCCTCGCGAAACGGCTCCAAATCCGTTATTTGCGAACCGATGTGCGCGCTGATTCCATCCCACGAAATCTGCTTCGCACGCGCATATTTCTTGTACAGCGCCAACGCCGCGTCCCATCCCAGTCCAAACTTGTGCTCATGCCGGCCCGTCGAAATATGCGGATGTCCACCGGCCTGCACGTCTGGATTCACGCGAATCGCCACGCCCGCCGCGCGTCCGCCGCGTGCGACATGTTTCGCAGACTCTTCCAGCAGCACTTCCAGCTCTTCTTCCGACTCCACGTTAAAAAGCAGAATGCCGCTCGGCCTCCCGCTCTTTTTCCCGCTGTACCGCAACCCAATTCGAATCTCGTCGCGCGATTTTCCCACTCCCGAAAATACGATTCGCTGCCCCGGCACTCCCAAATGCCGCAAATGCAGCAGCTCATTGCCCGAAACCACATCGAATCCGCTGCCCCGCTTCGCCAGCGTCTTCAGAATCGTCAGGTTGCCGTTTGCCTTCACCGCAAAACAAAGTGTGTGCCCGAGTCCCGCAAGGCCGCCGTCCAGCTCCTCATACGCTTTTTCCATCGCGCCCTTGCTGTACAAATAGAGCGGACTCCCAAACTTCTCCGCCGCATGCACAAGCGAAACTCCTTCGCAATACACCGACTCGTTTTTTCCCGATTTGTCTTTTTTCCACGCGAAATACGGCGTGAACTCCGCCGGGTCCACGTAGGCATGCTCTTCTGTCGTTGCCGGAGCCTGTGCGCTCATCGAACCTTCAAAATCACCAGCGTCCGGTCATCGGACAAAGGCGCGTTCTGCGCAAACCAATCCACTTCCCGCAAAATCATGTCCGACAATTCCGTCGCCGTCAGCGTGTGGTGCCCTTCAATCAATTTCCGCAATCGCTCCGTGCCAAAAAATTGCCCTTCGCTGTTCGAAGTCTCCGCAATTCCGTCCGAGTGAAACACCACGATGTTTCCCGGCTCAAGCGTCACTCCCCACTCGTCGTAAGCCACATCTTCAAATATCCCCAGCGGAAATCCCGTCAGCTCCACCTTGCCGCAACGCCCGTCCTTGTACAGCAGCGGCTGCGATTGCCCCGCATTCGCCACGCGCAGCTTTTGCCGTCCTTTTTGCCACGTCGCGTAACACGCCGTCATGAACCGCCCTTCAATCTTTCTCTCGCCCACGATCTGGTTCATCTGCCGCAACATTTCCGAAGGTTGCAGCTTTTGCGGCGCCAGGCTCCGCATGATTCCGATCGCCACCGCGCCGTAAAGCGCCGCCGCCGTGCCCTTGCCGCTCACGTCCGCCAGCGCGATTCCCAGTTGTTGCGGCCCGTATCGCAAAAATTCATAAAGATCGCCGCATACTTCCCGCGCCGAAATGTACCTCGCCGCGATGTCCAGTCCGAAATCTTCCGTCGGCACCGCTCGTATCAGCGCGCCTTGAATCCGCTTCGCCGCTTGCAGATCCCGCTCGAGCCGCGCTTCATCTTTCGCCACCTGCTCGTAGAGCCGCGCATTTTCCAGCGAGACCGCCAGATTCGCCGCAAGAATCGAAAGCGTCTGCACGTGGTCCTGCGTGAACGCATTCAGTTGCGTGCTCTCCAGATCCAGCACGCCGAGAATTTTTCCTTTGTGCAGCATCGGAATCGCCAGCTCCGACCGCGTCTCCGGATTCACCAGCAAGTACCGCGGATCTTGCGTCACGTCCGGCGCCAGCACCGCCTCGCGCAACGTCGCCGCCGCTCCCACAATTCCTTCGCTCGCCGCGACTCGCAATTTTCCCTGCACTCGCTGGCCGTGCTTCACGTCCAGCCGGTGCCGGAATATTTTCTGTTCCTCGTCGTACAGCATGATGCTCAATATCTGATAATCGATCACGCGCTTCACTTGCTCGGCCGCGCGCCGCAACAATTCTTCGACATCCAGAATCGAGCTCATCTCGCGGCTCACTTCATTCAGCAGCAGCAGCGTCGCCGCCTGCGCTCGCACCCGCTCGAACAATCTCGCGTTTTCAATCGCCACCGCCAGCCGGCTCGCCAGCAGCGTCAAAATGTTTTGCTGATCTTTCGTGAAGTAATCCGGCTGGTTGCTCTGTATATCCAGCACGCCAACGCATTTGCCTTGCAGCAGCAGCGGCACCGCCAGTTCCGACCGCACCGTATCGATCGCGTTTATATATCGCGGATCTTTCGTTACATCGCTTACGCGCACCGCGTGGCCCGTCAACGCCGCCGATCCGGTTATCCCCTGCCCCAGCGGAACGATCAGGTTCGAAGCCAAATCCCTCGTGTACCCAATCGAAAAACGGTGCTGCAGCGTCCGCGCCGCCTCATCCAGCAGCAGCACTCCAAAAATCTCGTAATCGATGTGCCGTTTGATCAGCGCGGCCGTCCGCGCCAGCACTTCGTCCAGATCCAGCGACGCGTTGACCTCCTCCCCGATCTGCGCCAGGGTGGCCAAAACTTCCGCCGATATTTCCGAATGCGCTTCGGGCGCTGTAGTGCTCGTCCGTGTGCTGGTGGAGTCCATTCTTGTTCTTCATTATATCAGGTGGCCCGCCGCCACCGTGTTCTTGCACGGGTAAGTGGTCGGTTAGTTTCAATTCTTGCCGCCCGCCGCACCATCGGTCGCGTATTCAGGCCGAATCACTTCGCGCCATCGGTCGATGGAAAGTTCAAAACCCCCACGTGCGGCAAATTCCGGTAGCGCTCCGCGTAATCGAGTCCAAATCCCACCACAAATTCGTTCGGTATCGCAAACCCCACATAATCCGCGTGCACGTTCGCAGTGCGCCGGTCCACTTTGTCCAGCAGCACCGCGATCCGCAGGTGCTTCGGCCGGCGCTGCTGCAAAATCCTCAGCAAATATTGCAGCGTTAGCCCGGTATCCAAAATATCTTCCACCACGAGCACCGTCTTCCCCTCGATGCTCGAATCCAGGTCCTTGTTCAATTTCACTTGCCCTGAAGAGTGCGCTTCTTTCCCGTAGCTCGACACCGCAATAAAATCGAACGTCACCTCTCCCGGAATCTGCCGCGCCAGGTCCGCCAAAAACGGCACCGCGCCCTTCAGCACTCCCAGCAACAAAATCGGCTCGTCCGGAAAATCCTTTCGAATCTGCCGCCCCATCTCTCGAATTCGCTTCTGAATTCTCGCGTGCGAAATCAACGGCTTCACCGTCTCCTTCTTTGCCCCTCGCGCGCCACCCGCTCTTTTCGCCGTCATTCCCCGTTTCTCCTGGCCGCAAAATGTACCCCACCGCTCGAACCTGCACAAGCTGCCTTACTTCGCTCTTCGCCCCGCTTTCCGATCATCGCAACACGCTTCCCTCGCCGCTCGCTCCGGTTTTTGTCGAACCGCCGCTCCGAAGCAGGCCTCTTCGTTCTCCGCCACATGCCATTTCCACATCCCGAGCCCTTGTACCGGCCACTCCATCTTTGCCCATACTAGTACTTTATACTGTAAAAATATCTATTGACACAGTACAAGAAGCCGTGCTACACTGACGAGTGTAATCAAGCTCCATTCGAACTGTTCACCCCCACTTTTCCCGCCTCCTCGTTCCCATTTCCGCTGCCTCCCATCTCCTTTATAATCAACACTTACAGAAGTGTATGCAAACAAACGGCTTTAAGTCCTTTCTACTCCGCACTTACGCAAAACTGGGGGGTGGGGCGGTTCCCTTCCGCTATACTCTTTTTTCGAGGGATTCCGTTGCTCGAAGTCGCCAAAAGCATCCTTCTCATCGTTAGCGCTCTCTTCCCCATCGTCAACCCGATCGGCGGCGCACCCGTCTTTCTCGCTCTCACAGACGATTACACCGCTCCCGCCCGCCGTCTCCTCGCCTGGCGCATCACTCTCAATAGTTTCATGCTCATCGTCGCTTCCTATCTCATCGGCACGCACATCCTCGCCTTCTTCGGCATCTCCATTCCGGTCGTGCAAGTCGGCGGCGGCCTCATCGTCATCTCCAACGGCTGGGCCATGCTCAAACAAAAAGATCCCGACGAGCGCGGCCAAATTCAAAGAAATATGAATCCCGCCGACATTCTTCGCCGCGCGTTTTATCCGCTCACGCTGCCGCTTACCGTCGGCCCCGGTTCCATCTCCGCGGCCATCACGCTCGGCGCCAACGCGCCGCGCCACCTCGGCGGAAACATTCTCGCCGTCACGGCGGCGATCGTCGGCGCCGCCGTCGTCGCGGCAACGATTTATCTTTGTTACGGATTTGCAGACCGCCTCGCCGCCGTTCTCGGCGCCACCGGCATGAATGTAATTCTTCGCCTCTCTTCTTTTTTGCTCGTCTGCATCGGCGTACAAATTTTTTGGAACGGCGCGAGCGCGCTCATCAAAACGCTGCTTGCGGCACGAATGTGATAATTTAATGCGAACATTTTCGTTGAACACTTCCCTGGCGAATCATGGCTGAAATCGTCTCTCTCCAATCCGCCATCCGCGCGCACGTTCACGACGGCGACGCCGTCGCCATGGAAGGTTTTACGCATCTCATTCCCTTCGCCGCGGGTCACGAAGTCATTCGCCAGCGCCGAAAAGATCTCACGCTGATCCGCATGACGCCCGACGTCATTTACGACCAGCTTATCGGCGCCGGCTGCGCCAGGAAATTAATTTTCTCCTGGGGCGGAAATCCCGGCGTCGGCTCCCTGCATCGTTTGCGCGACGCCGTCGAAAAAGATTGGCCGCAGCCGCTGGAAATCGAGGAGCACGGTCACGGCGATCTTTCCAACGCATACGTCTCCGGCGCGTCGAATCTTCCCTTCGCCGTTTTGCGTGCGTATGCCGGATCGGAATTACCGAAGCACAACAAGAATATTCGCTTCATCGAATGTCCCTTCACCGGAGAAACGCTTGCGGCGGTTCCATCGATTCGGCCCGACGTCGCCGTCATTCACGCGCAAAAAGCGGATCGCAAAGGCAACGTTTTGCTTTGGGGAATTTTGGGCGTGCAAAAAGAAGCAGTTCTGGCCGCAAAACGTGCGATCGTCACCGTTGAAGAAATCGTCGACAATTTGAACGCGCCGCCAAATGCCTGCGTACTTCCTTCGTGGACGCTCGCGGCCGTTTGCCACGTTCCCGGCGGCGCGCGGCCCAGTTACGCGCATGGTTACTACGATCGCGACAATCGTTTTTATCAGGCGTGGGATGAAATTTCCCGCGATCGCCAAACTTTTCTGAGCTGGATCAAGAAACACATTCTGGCGACGGAAGATTTTTCCGCCTTTCAAAAAGTATTGCGCGAGAGCGCGAAGGAGCAACTCGTTTGAGCGCCGCGAATTACAACACGACCGAAATGATGATTATCGCCGCCTCGCGTCTGCTCACAAACGGCGCGGTCTGCTTCGTCGGAATCGGGCTTCCTTCCACCGCCGCGAATCTTGCGCGCCTCACGCACGCGCCAGATATAGTTCTTATTTACGAATCCGGGCCCATCGGCGCAAAGCCGGAAGTGCTTCCGCTTTCCATCGGCGACGGCGATCTCGCCGAGCGGGCGGACACGGTGGTTTCGACACCGGAAATTTTTCGCTACTGGCTGCAAGGCGGCCGCGTGGACGTCGGCTTTCTCGGCGCCGCGCAAATCGATCGCTTTGCCAACATCAATACGACCGTGATCGGCGATTACAAAAAACCCACCACGCGATTGCCCGGCGCGGGTGGAGCGCCAGAAATCGCCAGTTGCGCCAAGGCAGTCGTCTTGGTGCTAAAGCAATCGGCTCGCGCCTTCGTCAAGAAATTGGATTTTTTGACTTCGGTCGGGCATCTTGACGGCGGAGATTCTCGGAAGAAACTTGGACTTCCGGGAGCGGGCCCCGTCGCGGTGGTCACCGATCTATGCATCATGAAGCCGCATGAAGTCTCGCGCGAATTAACGGTTACGCAACTCCATCCCGGAGTGACTCGCGAACAAGTGCAAAAAGCGACGGGTTGGGAAATTCGCTTTGCGGAAATCGTCCAGGAAAGTGTGCCTCCAACGGAAAATGAGTTAAAAGTGTTGCGCGATTTGTTGCATCGCACCGCGCTCGCGCACGGACAGGCGCCGGCGGCCTAAAATGACCAGACCCGTTTTTATTTGCGACGCAGTAAGAACTCCGATTGGACGCTTCGGCGGAGTTCTTTCTTCCGTTCGCACCGACGACCTCGCCGCGATTCCGATTCGCGCATTGCTCCAACGCAATTCCAAAATCGATTGGTCGCGGCTCGACGAAGTCTTCCTCGGCTGCGCGAACCAAGCCGGCGAAGACAATCGCAACGTCGCGCGCATGTCGCTTCTTCTCGCGGGCCTGCCCGATTCCATTCCCGGAGCAACCATCAATCGTCTTTGCGCTTCCGGAATGGACGCCGTCGGCACCGCGGCGCGCGCAATCGCTTGCGGCGAGATTGATTTTGCAATTGCCGGCGGCGTCGAATCGATGTCGCGCGCTCCGTTTGTCATGCCGAAAGCGGAAGCGCCTTTTCAGCGCAACGCGGAGATTTACGACACGACCATCGGCTGGCGCTTCATCAATCCACTGATGAAAAAACAGTATGGCGTGGACTCCATGCCGGAAACGGGAGAAAACGTCGCTGAAGATTTTAAAGTTTCGCGCGAAGATCAGGATGCGTTCGCGCTGCGCAGCCAGCAGCGAGCGGCAAACGCACAAGCATCCGGGTTTTTCACCGAAGAAATCGTGCCGGTCGAAATTCCCGGCAAGAAGGAGACGATCGTCGTTTCCAAAGACGAGCACCCTCGCGCCGACACCGCGCTGGAAGCGCTCGCAAAACTCAAACCGGCGTTTCGCACGCCGGGAACAATCACCGCGGGAAACGCTTCCGGCGTAAACGATGGCTCGGCGGTGATGATTGTTGCGTCGGAGGATGCGGCAAAAGCACACGGACTGACTCCTCGCGCGCGGATTTTAGCAATGGCGACGGCGGGCGTTCCACCGCGCATCATGGGCATCGGTCCGGTTCCGGCAACAAACAAATTGCTTGCGCGGCTTGGACTAAAGATTTCGGACTTCGATGCGATCGAATTGAATGAAGCGTTCGCGAGCCAATCGCTTGCATGCTTGCGGCAATTGGGGATTGCGGACGATGCGCCACACGTGAATCCGAATGGCGGCGCCATCGCACTCGGCCATCCGCTCGGAATGACCGGCGCGCGGCTGGTTTTGACCGCCGTTCATCAACTGAACCGGACGAAAGGCCGCCGCGCACTGGCCACCATGTGTGTGGGAGTTGGCCAGGGAGTTTCGATCGCCGTGGAACGTGTGTAAGTGAAGTGAGCGCAATGACGAACTCAGCCGACGATCGCGAAGCAAGAAAAAAGACGCAACCGCCTTATCTTTATCCCGCCTACGTCAGCACACAAAAGCGCGCTCCGCTTAAACCATTAATTCCGTTGCCGGAAAACCATTTCTCTTTCTTCGGCCCGGTTTTTGGGCACGACGCGATCCGGCCGGCGGACGCCGATTTGACGCGGCAGCACGCCGGTGAACCGCTAGGCGAACGAATCGTCGTGAGCGGGAAAGTTGTCGACGAAGACGGCCGGCCAGTGCGCGGCGCGCTCGTCGAACTGTGGCAAGCAAATGCCGCAGGGCGCTACCGCCACGATCTGGACAATCATGCCGCACCGCTCGATCCGAATTTCACGGGCTGCGGAAGGCTGCTGACGAACGAGCAAGGCGCGTACAGTTTTGTTTCGATCAAGCCCGGCGCGTATCCGTGGAGAAATCACGAAAACGGATGGCGGCCGGCGCACATTCATTTTTCTCTTTTCGGCGCGGGAATATTGTCGCGGCTCGTGACGCAAATGTATTTTCCCGGCGACCCTCTTTTGCCTTTCGATCCGGTGTTCAACAGCATTCCCGACGAGAATGCGCGCGCGCGTTTGGTTTCTGCGTTTGATCTGAAAACAACAAAGCCCGGGTACGCGCTGGGATACCGCTTCGATATTGTTTTGCGCGGGACAAAATCGACGCCGATGGAATCGCATCCGCGATGAAGCTGATTCCCACCGCGTCGCAAACCGTCGGCCCGTTTTTCTCACTTGGCCTTGCGCCTTACTATCAAGACGCGGAAGAGACCCTGGCGTCGGCATCCGACGCGATCGTTTTGCATGGCGCCGTGGTTGACGGCGATCGAGCGCCAATTCCCGATTGTGTTCTCGAATTCTTCGCGGCAAATTTCTTCGCGCGTGTGGCCACTCGTTCCGATGGACAATATCGAGTGGCAATTCCGCCCGGCGCACCGATGTGCGAAGTGCTGGTCTTCATGCGCGGCTTGCTTCTGCCCGCTCTTACACGCGTCCACTTGGGAGAATCCACGGCAAAGGGCGACCTCGCCCTTGCCGCTGTCCCGAACGAGCGCATTCCGACACTTCTTGCGCACCCTACGAATGCACCGAACGAATTCGAGTGGAATATAAGAATGCAAGGCGACGACGAGACCGTTTTTTTCGAAACGTAGCCATTGCAGCTCGCGGCCAATTCCTTGCCGCGAGTAGTTGAACTTTGCGTCCACTGCGTCACGCCGCACTTTGTGGCCGGTGATTTCGTCGACGTCGATGCAATAAAAAACTGGCGCTGGCTGCTTCGGCTCAATCCGCGATTCTGAAGCGGCGTATCCGGTCTGCCGCCGGACGGCGCGCTTGGCCAGGCCCGCTTGCGCTTGGCCGGACGCGGCGCATTACTTTTATGTTCTTTGTGGCGATTGCCGGTCTGTTTTTGGTGATGGGAATTTTGGCGTATTTGACGGCGCTGCTTGCAAAGCATCACACGAAGTCGTGAGGGCTTCGGAGTCGCAGTCGTTATCTACAGTCACCAAGGAAAAACTGAATCGGACTACGGTTTCGAACCGGCCGGCTGTTGCGCGGGTGCGGGCGGCAGACTTCCGCTCGATGGCGCACCGGAACCGAGCATATCCTGGAAATTGGGAAGCTTACCGTGGACTTCGCCTTGGACGGGCGGTGTGTGCGGATTGGCGTTCGGGTCGGGATGCTGGATCATGCCGCCGGGCGTGGATTTCTTGACGACGCGCCAATTCCCTTCCCGCTTTTCCAACTGATACGAGACTTGCATGGCAGCGCCGGCCGGCGCTCCGGTTTTGGGGCGGAAGCTGACGTCGGCCGTGGCTTGATTATTCTGAATTGCGATATTCGTGAAATCCGTTTCGAACGCCTGCATGTTGAGCGTGCCGAGCGAAGAGAGATGCTCGCGGACAGCGGCGCGGACGGCTTCGTCGTCGGAAGGTTTCTGTTTGCAGCCCGAAACGGCGGCGAGAAGCAGGATGCCGCACGAGAACGCGAGTGTACGAAGTGAACTTTTCATGGCGACCTTAACCAAAATTGTAGCGCCATTTGCATTCGGAGACCGCGCCTAATTTGCCGGGCGTTTCGCGGGTGGATTCTTTCGCCTGGGCCGTCAGGTCCTGCGTTCCAATGCCAAAATCGGTTGCCGAGATGCGTTATGGTCGCGCCGGATTTTTATTGCTTCCCTGCCGCGGGTTCCGGCTTGAATCCAATTTTCTCCATCATTGGATGAATCTCGGGATTGGCCATGAATAATTTCCAAATGAGTCCGGTGCGGTAATTTTCAATCATGACGGCGATGGGAGCCTGGTTTAAGCCCATATAAATTGGCGAATACCAATTGGCGCCGGGGTTGTAGGCATCGCGCGGGCCGTAAACGTCCCAAAGATTGGGGCCGAGATCGCGATAGTAATGCTTGAAAGCGGCCATCGACGCATCGGGAGTGTACGGAAAAGATGCCAGCGCGCCAGTCGGCGTGAGCGTGCCGTTGTCGGCGCGCGGATCGGGCGCGTGAGCGGAGTAGCCGTGGTGATCGTCGCTGGCGGTGATGCCCCATGCGTCTGGCCCGTAGCCGGCAAATTTTTGCGGATTGCGGATGCAATACGCAAGATTGATGCGGGCAAGATTGCGATTATTTTCGAAATAGTTGGTGAAACGATCGCGCGCGTGCGGATCGAAGGCCATGTAAGAGTAGTGCGCGAAAAAGAGCGGGCCACCGGATCCGACGCCGACGTCGAGTTTGATTCCGAAATAGGTTTGCCCGTTTGTGTAGTGGTCGCCGTCCGACGTTCCACCCCAGCCGCGGCGATAGTCGATTGCCGTTTGCGATTGACCGGCCCAGCCGGAGTAATAGAGATCGGGAGGAACAGGGTGAGTCGGCGATGCGACGGCGAGGAGATAGACAATCATCGTTTCGTTAAATCCGGTGAGGCGATGTTTGATCTGGCCCGCCCAATGGGAAGACCAATGCCAGTAAAGCGCGTCGCTTTCGGGCCCGCGACGGTACCAATCCCATTCGATTCCTTCCCACAATTTCGTGATGCGAGAGCGGAGGTCACGTTCCGCGGCGGTTGCGGCGCTGAAATATTGGCGCGCGGCGAGCAGGCCTTGCGCGAGGAACGCGGTCTCGACGAGATCGCCGCCGTCGTCGTAAATGCCGAACACGGCGAGCGTCTCGGCGGAGCGGCCGTCCATGAAGTGCGGCCAGGCGCCGTGATACTTGGTCGCCCTTTCAAGGAAACTGACGATGCGCTGAAAACGATCGAGAGATTGCGCACGAGTGATGAAGCCGCGCTCCGTGCCGACGAGAAGCGCCATGATGCCGAAGCCGCTCGCACCCGTGGCAACGATTCGATCGTCGCCGGGAATACTTTCGAGCGCAGTGCCGGAATCGGGATGAGCGCCGTCCCAGTAATAACGAAAGCACGCTTCCTGCAGCATGGTGAGCAATTCGTCGTCGGTCATTGGGTGAGTGGATGCCCGCGCGGCCGGTGAAGGACTTGACTCTCGATAAGCGCGATCGACGGCGACGATTCGATATTCGGCAGTTGCGCCAACTTTTCCGATGAAATCGGTGAAACGCGCGGTGCCGGGAATTTGGATTCCCACGGGCGCGAAAGGCGCGCCATCGAGAGAACGGTCGATGCGGTAATACTGCAAATTCGGTTGCGGCACGGGCTGCCATGCGACGTCGATGTGGCGCTCGTATCCTTTGGCCTCGAGAATTTGTGGGGCGGAAGGAATGGAAGCGGCGCTCGCCGCAGAATCATCGAAGTCTATTTTCAATTCGTCGACGATCAAAAGGTGCGCCTTGCCATCGGCTTTGCCTTGCGAAAAAACGACCGATTGGAGCGCATTTGGATCGACGGGATAGATGGACGCGGAGGGAAAGGCCGCGAGAGGAATCTTGACCTGAACCCATTTTGCGGCAGGGATATCTTTTGCGACGGAAGCCAGATCCAGTTTGGCAGAAAATTGACCGAGTGAGTCGATGAGGCTGACGCGAGGCAAATCGGCCGCGGTGAGGCCGTCCGGCGCATAGCACCAGAAGAAAAGAGCCGAGCCAACGAAGCGAATGGGGCGACCGCGGAATTTCACGACGTCGATCTGGGCCGTCCAACCGCCGTCGGGCGCGGATCTCCACTCGAGACGAAGAGCGGTTGGCGGCGAAAGAGTAATTTTGGATTCGACGGGAAGCTTTTCGTTTTGAAGGGCGAGAGTGCTGGGCGCCGCGGCATGGCCGTAACCGTAAAAATAGTAGTCGCGAGTCAGACTGTTATCGAAAATGACGTGCTCATAGTAGCGGCCGTCGCCATGAACCTGGCTCGGCGCGAAGAGGGAAAGAAGGAGCGCGCTTGCCGCAACAAATTGAAATCGAGAATAAAATGACCGGCGGCTGAATGGCAGAACGATTTGACGAAGCATGGAAATGAAGTGGGGAAAGGCGATCATGGAACACAAGGAACTATAACTGCGCCGAACCTATTGGTAAACCGATTTATTAGGGGTTCTTAAGGAATTGGGGCGGTACTGGCGCGAACGACCAGCGTCGGCTCTACCACGATCTCTTTCGGGTAGGAGTCTTGTCCAGCGTTGGTGATTCGCTGCAGAAGCGTTTCCGCAGCGGTCATGCCCATCTGACGGAGAGGCTGGCGAACGGTAGTGAGTGCGGGATTTTGAAAGGCGGCGCTTTGAATGTCGTCGAATCCGACGACAGAAACGTTATCGGGAACACGGCGGCCCGACTCGCGCAGCGCCTGAATTGCGCCGATCGCCGACACGTCATTAAAGGAAAAGAGTGCGGTGAACGGAGCGCCCGAGCCGAGGAGTTGCTGGGTGACGTTGTAGCCAAGCTCAGGCGAAGACGATTCGCCTTTGAGTTGGACGACAAGACGATCGTCGATTTCAATTCCAAGCGCGGCGGCGGAATCCTGAATCGATTGCCAACGGATGGCCGTGTCGGAACTGAATTCCTGGCCTTTGATGAACGCGATGCGGCGGTGGCCGAGTTTGTACAAATGTTCAAGCGCAAGCATTGCGCCGCGCGCGTGGTTAAGAACGATGTTGGTAACGCCCGGCACTTCTCGATGGCCCGAGACGGCGATGGATGGAATTTGCAATCCTTCGGCGATGGCCGTATCGACCGCGATGAGACCTTCGACGGCGCGTTGCTGCAAAAGCAGCGGATATTCCTCGAGGAGGTCCGCACGATGGCGGTGGCTTACCACAAAATAAAAATAGCCCTCCTGCAAAAGATGATCTTCAATTCCCGACATGACCAGCGCGGCATATCCTTCGCTGATTTCCGGCACGAGCACGCCAATGGTAAAGCTTCGCTGCTGGCGAAGCGAACGCGCCAGATGATTTGGGCGATAATTCAGCTCGCGGGCCGCTTTTCGAATCAAATCCTGCGTGTGCTGAGGAATTGATTTAGCATTGGGCGAACGGTTCATGACAAACGAAACGGCGGCTTGAGACAGGCCGAGGTGTTCAGCCAGCGACTTGAGGCTGACGGAAGAGCGAGATGCGGGTGCGCGATGGGTTGCCCCTGGTTTGTTGCGAGACATGGGTGGCCGAGGCGTAGTCTGACACAGCGACAAAACGGGAGCAAGCATTGCGGGGCGACGGTGGTTCGCAATCGAGTGAAGGATGGAAGCGGCTTGAAGGCTCAAGTAAAGCGATTTACTATTAGTTTCCGCGCGCGGACAAACGGAATCGAAACGGGCCACACCGCGCGGAGGCTTCTCGAATAGGATTGCTGAGAGTGAATTGAATTCAAGGCCGGACGCGACCGTGAGGAGTAAGCTAATTTCGTGAAAACTCGGCGAGAATTATTGAAGCAGGCGGGACTCGGCGTGGCCGGATTGTCTTTTCGTAACCTGGACTTTTTCACGGAACACGCAAGCGGCAATTTCGCGCCGCCGACGGGCGAGCCCTATCAAGGCACCGACGAGCAAATTTTAGACGACATTCAGCAACGGGCTTTCGAGTTTTTCTGGACCGAATCGAGCGCGAAGACCGGCCAGACCAAAGACCGCGCGGTGACGAATGGAATCGAAACGCGCAAGATGGCCAGCATCGCGGCGACGGGCTTCGGATTGACGGCGCTTTGCATCGGCGATCGACGCGGCTATCGAAACGAGAATGAAATCCGCGAACGCGTCCTCGCGACGCTTCGCTTTCTGGCAAACGAACTTCCCCATGTGCACGGGTTTTTCTATCACTTCATCCACATGGAAACGGGAGCGCGATGGGAAGACACGGAACTCTCGTCGATCGATACTTCCCTGCTGTTATGCGGCGTGCTGACGGCGCGCCAATATTTCGCGGATCAGGAAATCAAAGATCTGGCGACGAAGATTTACGAGCGCGTCGACTGGCCGTGGATGCTGAATGAAGGCAAGACGTTTTCGATGGGCTGGAAGCCGGATTCCGGCTTTCTGGATGCGCGTTGGGAGCATTTCTGCGAGCTGATGATGATTTATTTGCTGGGGATCGGTTCGCCGACGCATCCGGTGCCGCCGAGTTCCTGGAACGCGTGGACGCGGCCTGTAATTCGCTACCAAGGACTCGAATTCATTTCCGGAAACGATCCGATTTTTACGCATCAATATTCACAGGCATGGTTTGACTTCCGAAAGAAACGAGACGCTTACGCCAACTATTTTGAAAACTCGGTGAAGGCGACGCGGGCGCATAAATTGTTTTGCCTGTCGTTGCGAAACCGCTTTCCGGATTACAGCGAGGCGCTTTGGGGAATCAGTGCATCCGATTATGTGAAAGGTTATACGGCCTGGGGAGGGCCTCCGGCGCAAGGTCCGATTGACGGCACGATCGTACCGTGCGCCACGGGCGGTTCGCTGCCATTTTTATTTGAGGATTGCATGAAGGTTTTGCGAACGATACGCGGGCGGTATGCGCAACGCGCCTGGACGAAATATGGATTCGTCGACGCCTTCAATCCGTTGACCGGCTGGTTCGATGGCGACGTGCTCGGAATCGATTTGGGAATCTCCATGTTGATGGCGGAAAACAAACGAACGCAATTCGTTTGGAACACGTTCATGAAAAACACCGAGGTGCAAAACGCGATGCGACTCGCGGGATTCCAACCGGAATAGGGTTGCGTTCGGATAATTCGCGGCAAAAATCAGACTTGGGTTTTAATGCCCTCGCCTTCCACGATGCGCGCGTATCGATCGATGGGAACTTCCGTAAAAACCTCCACGCGGGCGCTCGGTTGCGGCCAGTGAATCTCGAGGCGATCGATTTTGGCGCGCGTGCCAATGCCCAAAACTTCACGCGGATCGTGCGATGCGAGATAACTGCCGCCGGCGGTTTTCAGCCGGCTGCGCTTGAGATCGCCAGCCTGCCACACGATTCGCGCACCAACGGCGTCCGGATTTGCTTTTTTGCCGACCAATGTGACGCCAAGCCAATGATTGCCCCGTGCGGCGAGATTTCTCAACAGCACCGGCGATCCATTGTTGACCGCGACGAGAACGTCCACGGCGCCGTCGTTATCGAAGTCTCCGACGGCCATGCCGCGCGCGGCGAAGCTTTGCGCAAACGCGGGTCCGGCGGCGGCGCTGACGTTGTCGAAGCCGCGCCCGTTATTGTGAAATAACAGAAGCGGCTCTTTGTACATGACGTGAGAAGAGTGCGATTCGATCTTGTCGTCCGGATGCCCGTTCGCGATAAAAAGATCCGTATTTCCGTCGTTGTCGTAGTCGAAAAACTTTACGCCCCAGCCGCTCATGAGCCGAGTTGTGCGCCCGATGCCGGTTGCGCCGGCCACGTCGTCGAACGATTTGTCGTGGCGGTTGCGGTACATGGCATACATTTCCTGATCGACGTTGGTCACGAAGAGGCCTTGCCAGCCGTCTTGATCGAAATCGGCGGAGTCTACACCCATGCCGGATCGCGCGCGGCCGTCTTGACTGAATGCAACACCGGAGGCGAGGCCAATTTCTTCGAACTTGCCGTGGCCGCGGTTGCGAAAGAGAAAATTCTGCACGGTGTCGTTGGCGACGAAGAGATCCATCCAGCCGTCATTGTCGACGTCCGTCGCCACGACGCCCCAAGCTTTGCCGAGAACTTTTCCGATGCCCGATTCCATGGTGACGTCCGTGAACGTGCCGTCCCCGTTGTTGTGAAAAAGCAAGCTGCGCGTGGGCGGGTAGATGCTGGGGATACAGTAAAAACGCTCGCCGGTGCGTTCATTGCCGCAAAATTTGTTCTTGGATTTGCTGAAATCGACGAACCGGCAGACGAACAAATCGAGTTTGCCGTCGTTGTCGTAGTCAAACCACACTGCGCTGGAAGACCAGCCCGGCGCGGCGAGGCCCGCCTTTTCGGTGACGTCGGTGAACGTGCCGTCTCCATTGTTGCGATAAAGAATGTTGCGGCCGTACTGAGTGACGTAGAGATCCGGCAAACCGTCGCCGTTGTAATCGCCCACGGCGACGCCCATTCCGTACCCACCGCCCGCCACACCGGCCTTTTCGGTGACGTCGGTGAACGTGCCGTCGCGATTGTTGCGATAAAGCGCGTCGCGCAGCGGCGGATTCGGATTGAAAAAGTCGCACTTGCCGCTGTTCACGAGATAAATGTCCATCCAGCCGTCGTTGTCGTAGTCGAAAAACGCGCAGCCCGCGCCAGTCGTCTCCGGCAAGTAATATTCGGGCGAGCGCCCGTTGACATGCGTGAAGGAGATGCCGCTTTGGGCCGCGGCGACTTGTTCGAACAATACGGCCGAAGAAGCATCTTCGGGAAGAGACTGGCTCAAGCGTTCGCTTACCGGCAGAAATATCGCCGGCAATCCGGCCCGCAGAGCGGGCGACGATGCGAGCATCCACAGAAGTTCGCGTCTGGAAAATTTGGTCAATGGCTCAGCCAATTTTCTCACATCGCAAGCTGGAAGATTTGCCAAATGCCAGTGTCATCGTGACGTCAATCCGGATAATTCGCATGCGGCTTCACGACTCGGATTTCGTGATCGACAAAAGTTGAATACATGCTGGGGAGAAGAACTTTCGGCATGTGGCAGTTGGCACAACCTTTTTGTTTGACCGGACATGCCTTGCCCGGACGATCAGGCCGCGGTTTCTCCTGCCGTCCCGAGGCGTGGCAAGCTAAACACTTCGCATCGTAAAACGAGGAATCCTTTACGACCTGTTTGTGCGGATCGTGACAGGCGAGGCAGGAAAGACGCGCATCGCCATTGCCCCAACAACGACTATTTTCTAGGCGATACGGCTGAAATCGCACGTTTGCAACGCCGCTGAGATTCATTTCGTTCACGTCGCTCCACGTGCGGTGGCACGCGCCGCAAAAATCGACAAGTGCGACTGGACCTAGACGAACAGGGTTAAAAATTGCCTGGCGACCCTCTTCGAGATTTTGTTCGCTCATCAAAGTTGCGTGCCGGCCTCCGGGACCATGGCAGGATTCACAGCCTACACCTGGCGTGGCTTGATCGGGATCAAATCCTTCGGCGGCATCCGATCCGGTCGTGTGGCATCCAAAACATTTACGCAATGGCTCAACAGAAATCGGCTGTCCGAGCGCAGCTTCGAGGTCGGCTGGTGGATTGAGGCTGTGCCCCGTGGTCAAGGCCAAGTTTTGCAAACTGGCATAGAAACTCATGCGGCTTTCAAAAAACCGATCGCCGCGTTTGTAAACGAAGGTCTGGCCTTTGTTCCCGAGCCCGAATGCCCAAGAAAGTGGCACCGTCAACGCCGCAGCGCCGGCACGGACCGAATATCGCGATTCCGCGCCGCTGCTGACGATGGAATAAGAGTATGCTCCAGCATCGGTTGCAACGTTGCCTCGTTGGCGAAGAACGCGCGAATGGACAGCCGTCGCAGCAGCTTGGGCCATGGGAGTTGCCGCCTGCGATTCGCCGATTGCGCGATGGCAATTGATACAGGCGGCAGAACCGATGAAATCGTTCCGCGAGGCGTCGCGTCGAGTGGGCCACCAGCCCGGCTCGCGGAGCCGCTCTTCCGTGGCCAATTGGCTTTCGATATTTTTCCGAGTGTTCGATTGCTCGTGCAGAACGGAAGGAGCAAATGTTTGCGGAAACAATGCCGGCGCGAACGCAAGCGATAGACCTAGAATGAAATTTCTGACGATCATCCGCAGTGTCCCCACAAAACAAGGGAGATCCGATGCGAGAAGAATTCAACCCGCAAGCCGCTCACCCGACCTCTACTTGTTTGCCAAACCGCTTGATTTAAGATCGCCATTTTCTCCGGCATTTTCCGCTTTAAGCTTTGAGAAGACCGCACGCGCGCGCGCCGCATCCGCGTTACGGCCGGCGCGTGAATAGGCGCTGGCGAGGGCGAAATAAACCTCCGGCAATTTCTGATAGCCAGTGCGCCGCGCCGTTTCGAGCTCCGCGATTGCCTCCGCGTACTTCTGCGTGTCTATATAAAGCAATCCGAGCAAGTAATGTCCGAGTGGATTCTTGCCGTCCAATTCGATGGCCTCCTTGGCATACTTCACGCCATCGGCGGAATCGAGTCGGTACCGGGCGGCTGCAATTTGCAAGCGCGCGGGAACATTTTGGGGGTTGTTTTTGATTTCGGCTTGAAATTCCGCGACCGCCGCGTCGATCTCTTGCATCTCGAGAAGGAATCGTCCGTAGGCCACGTGCAGGTTGGGATAGTTCGGATATTCGATCACCAGATCGGCGAATATTTTTCGGGCATCATCAAAACGCTTTTGTGCGAAGAGAGACTCGGCTCGTCCGACTCGCTCAACGATTTGTTGCCCAGGCTCGTTCTCGGATGGAGTGTCTTGCGGGCGAATCAAAAGGGCAGCCTGGCCGAGCGCGACGAAGAGTTCCTTGGTTTCCAAACGATCTTTCGCCAAATCCTGAAGCGTTTCCGTCGCTGCGCCAAATTTGCGGGCGCGGAGTTGGAGCAAACCCAAATGAAAAACGGCAACTTTTCGGATCTGTTCGTCTTTGACGATGCCGAATTTTTCCGCGGCCAAAAGATGGAGGAGCGCGGATTCGTCCTGATGCAGTTCGAA